>NZ_JAKTTI010000061.1 GCF_022427965.1 Fredinandcohnia quinoae
TGACAAACGGCACCGAGAGGGATTCCTCTCGGTGCCTTTTGTCGACAATCTGAAGTGCTAAACCATAGGGTTTAGCACTTTTTTTGTTAAAACAGCGATCATTTGTGATAGAGGACTTAATAAATGTCATCAAATTAAAGGTAGGCTTAAAGTAAGAAGGAATAAATGATTGTCTTAAAGAAATATATAGTACGAGCTAAAGTATGGTGGGAGATGGTCTAATTGAAGTTTTCGTATATGGATATTAGAAGTGGCAATGCAACATGTGTTTTGGAGATTAACAAACAAAAATTTGAGTTTTATCCTACTTTTCATTCAGATGCTCTTGGAGATTTTGTTTCATATGTAGCATCCATACATCCGTTATGTAAATTAAGTTGGAAAGATGGTGCCTTCCCCAAAATGAATGGAGGAATAGAGTGGCATACGGGTCCTTATTTATTGCGTTGGGAATTGGAGCGTGATTTTGAAGACTTAGAAATTACCATTACAGAAATTCAAAATCCAATTGCAGATAGAAAAAAGAATCCTAATTTCCCCAGAACAGTATTAAGGACAAAATGTAACTTTGATGAGTTTGTATTATGTATAGTGAAAGAATTAGATCGAGTTATTAAACAACGGGGGATATTAGGTTATCGGCAAGAGTGGCAAAATTACACATTTCCTATTGATGGATTTCTAGCGTTAAAATATGCTTGTCTTTATCAAAAACCATTCGAGATTACAAAGAAGCAAAGTGGTACATCACTTGAAGAAGAGCTTGATTTATTGATGAAGAATATTGATTAAATACATCAAAGTTGTTAGGAGAGGAGAAATTTGTTCTTATTTTGGGGTGCGATTATTAGTGGGTTTCTCTTATTTATTGTTACGTTTTCTCTAATAAAACAGATTATAAATAAGCACGATGATACAGGACCTTTAATTTTTTCTGGTGCAGTTTTATCAGCGTTTCTTATATACTCAATACTTGTCTTGTGCGGAAATTGATCTCAGCACTAATGGATTCTAGATGCTTAAAAAAATTGAGGTGTAAAGTTGAATATCGAGTTTTATGAATTAGATGCTATAGATGATATGGAGTTAAAATTTGCGGTAATAAGTGCTATTTATAATGGGAAATGGGTTTTTGTTAGACATAAAGATAGAAGTACATGGGAAATTGCTGGTGGTCATAGGGAATGGGGAGAAACAATAGAGGAAACAGCCAAAAGGGAGTTGTTTGAAGAAACTGGTTGTAAGGGTGTTGATTTAATACCAATTTGTGATTATTCAATGGATGTTTCTGGTACTAAAACGTATGGAAGGTTATATTATGCGAGGATAAAGGAATTTGGACAAATGCCAGTTTCAGAAATTGATGAAGTCAGACTGTTTGTAAGTCCCCCTGACAACATTACGTATTCAGAAATACAACCAAAGCTATTTGAAAAAACACTCGCTTTTATGAAGAAATGAGAAATTTAAAATGACAATTCTCAACAATTATCTAACGGATTAAAACTATTTCTAATGCCTTATTCTATAAAATTGAAAATCAATTTCAGCAAATTATTTTATTTCGGAATTGTTCTTGATCAATGATCGGAGGCCATTTCAGTGCCATTTAAGCATAAGTAAGGCATCTTTATTTTTCACACCAAGATGCCTTATTACTGTATGAAAATATTAAATTTAATAAGAGAAAGTACCCATTAGATAACTTACATAAGATATGAGAATATCGCCAAATAGACTAAACAGTTTTATTCTCCACTTCTATAGCAATAACTTCTCTTGCTGCTTCTATGAAAGATAATATGATCGGTGAAAGCCACTTTTCTTTATGCCATGCCATTTGTGTATATACGTGCAAGTCTGGAATTTTCCAAGGAAGCACAACAAGTTCACCCCGTTCAACTTCGGCTTCCACTGTTATTTCCGGAAGAAAGGCAATGCCGATTCTCGAAATTGCACATTGTTTAATAGCTTCGGCATTTTGAAACTCTAAATAAGTAATATCATCAATGCCCTTTTTCTCAAATGAGCGGTCAAACATGGTTCGATAGGTACAGCCTTTTTCATTGACTAGGAACACTTCTCCGTGAAAATCTTCCAGCTGTAGTACTGTTCGTTTCGCGAGAGGATGATCTGGAGAGACGAAAAAGCGGAAAGTTTCTTCCAGCAAAGGTTCCACCGTAAGCCCTGTTGAGAGAATAGTCTCGTCCAGCATAAAGACTACATCAGCGGTTCCTTCAAAGAGCGTTTGCTTGAGTTCCTGATTTGGAACAGAGCGGAAGATGAGCCGAACTCCTGGGTGGCGTGAACGAAAAAGTTGAAAGACAATTGGAAGCCGATAAGCACAAAGAACCTCGTTAGCACTTATTGTAAGAGTACCGCTTAGATTTTCATTATCATGAACGGCACTGCGAGCTTCGTCCAATTTGTCTAGAACACTTTGGACATGAGTTAAAAAGCGCTTACCCGCAGTTGTGAGCGCGAGTTGTTTGCCCAATCTGTCAAAGAGCCGAACACCAAGCTCATCCTCCAAAGCTTTTATTTGCATCGTGACGTTAGAGGGGACGTAGTTTAGCACCTCCGCAGCCCGACTGAAATTTAAAGTTGAAGCAACCGTGCGGAATGTATTTAGTTGGCGTAATTCCATCATACTACCTC
The DNA here is from genome assembly GCF_022427965.1 of Fredinandcohnia quinoae. GTDB lineage: Bacteria > Bacillota > Bacilli > Bacillales > Bacillaceae_L > Ferdinandcohnia > Ferdinandcohnia quinoae. The sequence goes on from NZ_JAKTTI010000061.1 coordinate 2,659, forward strand.
CTTGAACTTTCAATATTATTGAAGGTTACTTTGAATTTCATTCACTTTTATTGAGGTTATCACAGGATTATACTTACAACAAGAAATACATTTTGGGTTTCACTTTGAAAGGAGCAACAAGACAATGGATTACGAAATTTTTGAGTTGGGTGACGTTTCTTTGCAATCAGGAGTGATATTGCCGAACGCTTTTCTTGCTTATAAAACCTACGGGGAATTGAATGAAAAGAAAGATAATGTCATCATCTATCCTACTGCTTTCGGCGACCAACATGTTCAGAATGAATGGCTGATTGGAAATGGCATGGCACTAGATCCGAGTGAATATTTTATTATTGTTCCAAATCTACTGGGAAATGGATTATCTTCGTCTCCTAGTAACACGTCACCTCCATTTGACAGGGCTAATTTTCCGCAGGTAACCATCTATGACAATGTTAAATTCCAATATCGGCTGCTGACTGAAAAATTCAGTATTCAAAAGATTGCACTCGTAGTTGGATGGTCAATGGGAGGCATTCAATCATTCCAATGGGGGGCAAGTTACCCCGATATGGTGGAACGAATTGCACCTTTCTGTGGAGGTGCAAAGACTTGGCCGCAAACGTATGTCGTCCTTGACGGAATGAAAGCTGCGCTCATGGCTGCAATTAGCTTCGATTCAAGTAAATTAAACGAGTTGACATCTGCAGACATGCGTACCGTTGGCCGTGTCTATGCGGGATGGGGCCTATCACAGGCGTATTACAGAGAGGAACTTTATCGTGATATGGGATTCGACTCATTAGAAAATTTTGTGGCTGGCGTTTGGGAAGATAGCTTTATGAAGATGGACCCGCACAATGTACTCGCCATGTTATGGACAGGCCAAAATGCAGATATTAGCGCAAATTCTGCTTATAACGGAGATTTCGATGAGGCGCTAAAAAACATTAAAGCACTAACCTACGTCATGCCAGGGAGTACGGATCTCTTCTGCACTTCGGACGATAACGAATACGAAGCTAAGCTTATACCTAATGCTGTTTTTAATCCTATCGAATCTATTTGGGGCCATTTTGCGGGTCGCGGAATTAACAGTGTTGATAATAAATTTATCGATGATAACCTAAAACGATTGTTGGCGCTTAATCCAAACGGATAAATCATCATGAGTAATTATTGCGGTAGGAAATGTAAGAGTGGACAACCAAAAAATAAGTTAACATCTCATCAGAGGGTGTACTTATTTCAAGTCAGATCGGTCATCCTTTATATTTAAAATTGGGATATCGAGATGTATCAAAAATGTGGGTGCTTGAGAGAAAATCTTAAATAAAAAGGTGTATTGATCCAAGAAGGATTAATGTACCTTTTTGTTGAAGTTATTAAACTAACTAAGCAGCTTAGTTAATGGGAATTTATGACGCGTTAGGAGAAAGGGGAGGGAATAAATTGAGTTATGAAATTATAACGTTACCGGCCTATCGGGCAGTAGGATTAAAATGGGAGGGAACATTCTCTGAGATTGTACCGAATTTAAAAAACGTCATTCAACAAATTGAAGATCGGGCCGATGAGTTAGAGAATAAGGTGAATCCTAATGTTCAATTAGGTCTATCTTATCATGTAATTGAGAATGGATTCGCACATTACGCGGTGTATGAAGTGAGCGAGGAGCAGGAAATTCCTGATGGGATGATTGAAATATCGGTTCCTGAATGGACGTATGTGAAGACGACACATCACAAAGGAGAAGATATACAAAAGACCTATACGGATTTACATCAATGGTTATTTGATAGTGCCTATACCGCATTTAGAGAAAATGGTGTAGATTACTATGATCCATATATACCGATTAAACATGAGCATTGTCCAGTTGATCGTGATCCGAATGATCCGCATTTTGATATTTATATACCGATTGTAAAAAAAAAATGGTTTCTTATTAAACAAATGGGTGCGTTGATCAAAGGATTAATGCACTTTTTTTATTGAAGTTATTCAAGAACTGACGGGTTTGTTCAAGGTTCAAGTGTACCTGTATACTAGAAGTTCACTAATTAATTGGCGTCTATTGCTAGTGTTTTGTCGTTTTATGCTAGTTACAGAACCAGATGATATAAGTAAAATGAAATAATTATCCCGTTAACAAACTTAGTTGCGCTCATTGTTAGTGTGTGGATAGATGAGAGGTGTAATATATGACTTCACATACTCGTATTAAAATACCGGATGGATTTTGGGCAGGACTGAATCGACTTGGAATTTCGACTCAAGATGTGGTTAGGAAAGCAAAAATGCCTCTTACCGTAATTACTGAATCTGTTGTTACTACTGAGCAATATTTCGCAATATGGCAAGCATATTCCGATATTATCTGTGATACGGAGGATGGGATAATTATGCTACCGACAGTATTTGAAACAGCTCAATATCCACCATCTGTATTGGCAGCTTACCATGCTCGTGACTATCGGTATGCCCTAAAGAGAATGGCCCGTTACAAAGAAATGTGTCCTCCTGAAAATATTCGAATTGTGGAAGAAGGCGGAAGTTGTAAGGTCGAAGTAGAATGGTTGGATACTGATAAACCTGGTCCACCATTACTTATTGCAACTACACTTGCTTTTTTACTAGAGCTTGGACGACGAGGTACTGGTTTGCCTTTAAAAGCGAGATTGGTTGAATTTAAACATACAATGAATCAAGTACAAGGAATGGAAGATTACTTTGGCTGTCCTATCCAGATGGGTGCTAAGTGTAACAGATTGACATTGCATCGAGAAGATTTGGATCGACCATTTGCTTCTTACAATGCTGAATTACTGGAGATATTAACTCCCGTATTGGACCAAACTTTGGAAGAGCAGCAACGCAGTCACTCTATAACGGAAATAGTTAAGTGGATCTTGAAACGCAGTTTATCAGGAGAACGACTAGAGATACAAGATGTAGCAAGTGAATTGGGAATGAGCGAACGTACCTTACAGCGTCGACTAACTGACGAACAAACAAGTTTCAAGCAGCTGTTGAGAGAAGCACGCCATGAACAGGCAAAAGAGTATTTGGCAAATCCTTCTTTAGATATTAAAGAAGTGGCGTTTCTTGTAGGCTATCATGATCAGAGCTCGTTCTATCGAGCCTTTCGCTGTTGGGAGGGTAATACCCCTTTGAAATGGCGTACTCAACATATAAATTGAAACTGCTTTAAATGAAAGTAAAGGAGAAATATATGATGGAAATGGGATTAAACAATAAAACAGCCTTAGTTACAGGCTCCACCAAAGGTATAGGGAAAGCAATAGCCATAGAACTTGCAAAAGAAGGTGTTAATGTCCTAATAAATGGACGTAATTATGAAGAGGTAGAGCGGACTGTAGAGGAAATAAAATCAGCTTACCCAGCTACTTCTCCTCAAAATGCTACAGCTGATATTGTTGATGCCCAGCAAAGAGAAGCCTTATTTGAAAAATTCCCCAATGTTGATATTTTAGTTAATAACATGGGAATATATGAAATTATGCAATATGCAGATGTTACTGATGAAATATGGGAAAAATACTTTCGTACTAACGTATTAGCTGCTAATGGATTATCCAAATATTATTTAACTAAAATGTTGGAAAATAAAGATGGCCGCATTATCTTTATAGCGAGTGAAGAAGCAGTAATGCCCTCTGGACAGATGCCTCAGTATTGTATGACGAAGTCCATGCTCTTATCATTGTCAAAAAGCTTATCTATATTAACAAAAGGAACCGAGGTTACAATCAATACGATTATGCCTGGACCAACACTTTCTGAAAATGTACAACAAATTATTGAGGGTATTTACAATGATGATAAAATGCCTTTTCCAGAAAAAGAAAGACAATTTATGATTAATAATCTACCTCAATCTGAAATACAGCGATTTATTAAACCGATGGAAATAGGGAGACTAACTACATTTTTATGTAGTCCATATGCATCTGCATTTAAGGGATCCCCAATCCGAATGGATGGAGGAATGGTTCCTACCATTTATTAATTTACTAGCTACTTTTTAGTAGCTTGTTTATTTAATGTTACAAAAGGGGCAGCATTTCTTTATTGAAAGAACGATAAATGAGGATAAGTTTAAACGATAGGATGCGTTGATCCAAGAAGGATTAACACACCCTAAGAGAGGGAGGCTCTTATTTTGATGGACTCCCTCTTTCAGAAGTTTAGTTGGGCTAAACATTTACGTGCATACGGGCCATCCATAGACCTCAAGACCATTCTGTTTCTAGCGTATAAGCAATCCCAGTTCCTTATAGCCTCTTTAAGCAATCATTTAATTTCCTGGCTTGATTTTTGAAGTAGAGATAAAATGCAACCCAAAAGATCGTATAGACGAAAATGGATATTACGAGTGTTAACAAAATATTTATGATAGTAAATGGGATCCATCCGATCGTAAGTGCCAAGATGAGGTATAGGCTCGTGACGGTTAAAAAGTGAAGAATGGTCTGCTGGGAAAGTTTCAAATTCCTCTTTTCAAAGTATAAAGGACTAACTGTAAAAAACCAGCCGCAGAGAATAGAACCGATAGAGTTTTTTACAAATAATGGGCCATCAATTATTTCGAGGCCACCGAAAATGATAGTCAAATTGGTGATTAAAACCGCCAAAAAGCCTCCGAAGAAAATACCAATAAAACTACGAATAATAAAAGTTTTCAATCTACCTTCCTCCTATTCAATTTTAGAGCTTCTTTAATCGCAGGGACATAGGTACGAGAAACATATTCTTTCTTCCCTGATTTGAAGTAAACGCAGAGTGTACCATTGAATGATGCTTCAAAACGGCTCAATTGATTTAAATTGGCGATAACCGATTTAGACACGCGGATAAATTTTTTAGAAGGGAGCATGCCCTCAAGCTCATATAATTTCTCTTTTAAAATAAAAGAATCTGTTTCGGTTACGGCGATAATATGATCATTTTCAGTATGAAAATAGTGGACGTCATCCGGTTTGAGAATATATTGCATCTCTCCCTTTTTCCCAATTAGGAATTGTTGCTCCCTTCCATAGATGAAGTCAATGAGTTCCTGTATATTTTCATCCAACTCTGGCCCTTCGATGGTGACTCTCGTTTCTTTAAGTTCTTTGTCAATATTAAGGAAAAGTTTCAAATTTCAGACACCTCTTTTCACCTAAAAGTATATTCGATTCAGCCCTCGATGTCTGTCAATAAATTCTCTTTTTCTTTCCTCCCCTCATTAACTATCTAATCAAATTGTATGAGGAAATTACTTTTTAGTCTGTATCATTCCAGTAAGTGGATGGGAAATGAGGGTAACGAGTAGAAAATAGTTGGTGACTTACATAAAACAAATCCCATGCTCCGTTTAACGAAAATAACAACTAACGCAACAGGATCGTAAAAGAAGGATTTTAGAAGGGGTTAAGGAATATAGAAAGGATATAGAAAACAAATAGGTAAGGAGTAAGAAAATGAAGAACCTTTTATTACAATCACACTGTGTATTCCCAACTCCAGACATAATAAAAACCGCAAATTTTTATGAACAGAACATGGGATTTAAGGCTGTACATTATCTAAATGCGAGTGAACCTCATATTTGTTTGTATCGAGATACAACAGAGATTATTTTAACCAAAACTAATGGACAAAAGGTAATTCCAAATAGGGATTTATATGGTTATGGGTATGATGCTTACTTTATTACAAAAGATCAAGAGGGGCTTCAAAAAGAATTGGTCAATTCTAATGTGAAGATAGTCCGCTCTTTAGATCATACTGATTACAATAATAAAGAATTCGTCATTGAAGATATAGATAGAAGATGGATAGCTTTTGGGATTAAGGTAGGTGGATGGGTGTAGTAAAGGTTGTGAAGATAGATATTTAACCAAACGTGTGCGTTGATCCAAGAAGGATTGATGCACTTTTTTGTTGAAGTACACGCTAAAAAGTGTAAATCCTTAGAAAAGGATAGATAGCGGAAACCAATAATGGTTTCTATTTATTTTTTTGAGCGGGGTATTATCTGCATGTTATTGAAAAAAATCTCAATTTCTTGAAACTTTTATTGATGATAGAGTCCACTAATAGGTGAAGGGGGAAATTTGATGGAAGCTAAAATCCACCGATTAGTTAAAAAGGCAATCAAAGGTAACAAAAACGCCTTTGAAAAGTTGGTTCAACATCACTATGAAAGAATCTATCGGACTGCTTATCTTTATGTACATAACGAAGCAGATGCATTGGACGTGGTCCAGGAGGCTACCTATCAGGCCTATACATCTATCAACTCGTTAAGAAATCCGGAGTATTTTACGACCTGGCTTACTAGAATTGTGATTCGATGTGCTGGACATTTGATAAAGAAAAGGGACAATGTCATTCCAATGAGTGATGAATTATTAGCGAACTTACCGGATGAATCGAATTCAAACATTGAAGAGTCTTCACAGCTTCTACATGCCGTTCAGCAGCTAAGACTGAATTATCGTACAGCCATTATATTATTCTACTATTACGATTACTCGATCAAAACGATTAGTAGTGTGATGGAAATCCCAGAGAATACCGTTAAAACATATTTAAGCAGAGGAAAAGCAGAGTTAAAAAGGATTTATAAAAGTGAGGAGGATAAATGCCATGGATAACAAAGAACTCAATGATGCAATTGAACAAATACCTGTGCCAAAGGAAAAAGTTTTTAACGCCATTTCCAATGGGGTAAACAAAGATTTGGATCGAGGAAACGGAAAGAAAAAGAAAGTTCTTACTGGTGTAGTGACTACGGCTGCTATTCTTGGAATCACTATTGCCTCCGGATTTTTTAATCCTACCATGAATAATGTATTAGCTAACGCACCCTTAATAGGTGCAATCTTTCAGGAATTTAACGATTCAACGGGTATTGATTTAGCTAATAAAAATGCCGTTACTGAACTAAATCAAGCCATTACAAAAAATGGATTGACTGTCAAATTAACTAGTGCATACTTTGATGGCATTGTGGTGTCAATTACAGGATTTGTAGGCGAAGAAGTTGAAAATGGAAGAAATGAAAAAGGAGAAGTAAGTTTTGATGCTAACTTTGAAGACTATAAAGGGGATCATGATCCTTGGTTAAATGGAAAGTCAACAGACATAAAGAAAGTAGACAATGGATATAACTTTCAATGGAAAATGAAATATCCATATAAATCATTCGATGAGAATTTCACGCTCCCTATCACGATTCATAATATCAATGGTATAAAAGGTGAATGGAAATTTAATATACCTATTCAACAAGATAAAAATACGACACTTGCCTTAAATCATGAGCAAGGCTACCCGGAAGATGGAGTCAAAATCCGTATGAAAGAAATTCTTACAGCAAAAGCTTCATCTTCATTTGTTTATGAGACTGTGAAAAAATACAAGGGTGATGACATTATTATTTCAAAAGCTGTTGATGATAAAGGAAATGTATATAGGTTTGGAAACAAAACAGTCCTCCAGGATTCTGAACAAGGAGATGGATATCATAGTACCGTTCGGACAGAGATGACCAAGCTACATTCTAGTGCTACTTCACTAACCTTTTATCCGCAATTAAATATAGCAGTTCCAAAAGTAGAGCAGCTATTGGATAAGAAATCGTTTATTGTAAAAAGCGAGCGCCTTAACGTTGGCCTACAGGTAAATGATGTTACACAAAGCGGAGAGAAACTAGTAGTAGATTATCAAATTACAGGGCTTCCGAAACAATTGAGTCAAGATAGACTAGATATTATTAAAAATAACTTGGAATATGCTTTTTGGTTAGTGGATGAGAAATATATGTCAGAAATTGACCCGGAAAATGCGTGGCCTCCTAAAAACCATGGAATTCCATTTAACAAAGTAAAAATGATTGATAAAGAAACAGCACACTATCAATCTACATTCGATTTAAACGGAGATGAAAAAATAAAGAACTTTAAGCTGGAAAATACTATCTTACTATTCGACTTTTCAACCTTTGTCTCTTTTGAAGATTTAAAACCATTTACTATTGAACTTCCGGTCAGCGGAAAATAAACAGTTATAGTAGTTCACTTTAGGAAACCCGAGCCGGAATCCTCTCTAATTTATTGGAGAGATAATTAGGTACTGTCTAAAAGGTTCCTAAAATAGTAAATGGCAAGATTTCATTATTAATAGAACTATAAATGAGGATAAGTTTAACCGTTAGGTGCATTGATCCAAGAAGGATTGATGCACTTTTTTGTAGAAGTCAGTGTACTAAAGATGGAGTGATGTTTAACAAGAAACAATTAAATTAGCATCCGCATTTGCAGAATTAAAACTCCACATAAGTGGATCAATTAATCGCAATACTCATTTAAATAACAACCAATTTTCATGAAGATTTATAAAATTATGTAAAATGTGATATTATTTTACAAAGAGGTTACACAATTAATAACTAATTTTACATTACAAAAATATTTTTCACTTGCCAAATACTGCAACATTTTGTATTTATATTTTGCAAAAATAGGGGGGATTTAAAATGAGGAAATTTAAAATAAGTATATTTTTAGTTACTATACTTCTTTTTTTATTCGGATGTGAACCTACTGCTAAAAATCAAGGTGTTGAAAATAATAGGGAGAACAGTGGGTTTGTTAAAACGTATCATTTCGAATCAATTGATGATGAAATGTCTTTTAAATTATATAATATAGCGAATCTTTCAAATGAAGAATTAGAAAGTATAGAATCAAAAACGCTTGAAGCATATGATTTTATTTCAGCCTCGATTAATTCAGATTTTGAAAGAGCAAGCGAAATTAATATTTATTTGAAAGAAGGGTTTGAAAAGTCTTACACTGGTAACAAAAAGAGTATCTATTTGTATCGAAGTTACAGGAATGATTATCCCCTTGTCCATGAATTAACACATTCCTTATTAGGTGTTGGTAAAAGTTTTGATTATACACATGGATATTTAACTCAAGAAGGCCTTGCAGAATATTTTCAATATGAGATAGGTGAAGTATACGATTTTAATTATGGCATCCCTGCTCATAAAAAGATGAATTATTTATTAGAAAGAAATAAAAATATTCCTCTTTTTAAATTGGTAGATTTAGAAATAGCCAATGATATATTTATAAGTAAAATCTATTCAGATCAAAGTATTACATTGAACTGGATAGGATACGTACAAGTGGGTTCTTTTGTCACTTATTTAATTGACACTTACGGTTTTGAAAAATTTGAAGCTATTTATAATCACCCAGAATTAGAAAAGCAGTTAGAAGCCATTTATAATAAAACCCTTGAAGATTTAGAAAAAGAATGGATTGAATATGTAACCTTTAACATTGAACCACTTTCTAAGGATGAGTTAAGTTCACAAGTGATGCGATTCAATATAAGAAATTTGGATTTAATCGATCCAGCATTTTTTGAAAGATAATATTTTTGATTATAACCCAAGTGGTATCATAGTTTTTGATTTCAGTTGAATAGGTAAATTATCAATGGAGGAACTAATTATGCCGACTCTTTATATTACAAGACACGGTGAAACAGTATGGAATACGGAAGATAGAATGCAGGGGTGGTTGGATTCAAGTCTGACGGAAATTGGAGTGAGAAATGCAGAGTCCTTAAACAAAAGATTGAAGGAAATTGAATTTTCTGCTGTATATTCAAGCCCAAGTGGAAGGACAAAGCTTACTTCTGAATTAATAAAAGGAAATAGAAAAATACCTTTAATCTTGGACGATAACCTTAGAGAAATGAATATGGGAAGTTGGGAAGGAAAAACTCTTGAATCTATTCGAGAAACTAATCCTTTAGGGATTTACAAATTTTGGAATGCCCCACATTAGTTTATCCCAGAAGGTGGAGAAAATTTTAATGAGGTTCGAGAAAGGGCATTGAAAGTCTTAGAAAGGATTCAGGTTGATTATCCAAATGGAAATATACTTATCGTTACCCATTCAGTAATGATAAAAAGTTTACTATCAATTTTCAAGGACTTACCGATTGTAGAGTTATGGCAGCCACCTTTTATACACGATACAAGCCTTACAATAGTCGAATTAGGTGAAAATGCACCTAGGATAGTTATTGAAGGGGATATATCTCATAAGCACCTTTGATAATAAACTTACTAATCAAGATATAATTCAGGGTAAAGCACACGTAAAAAGTTATGTATTTGCAGAAAATAACATAAACCGGGCCAAATAGTAAGCTTACCCTTGATCAAAATTCCCAATATGCGCGCTCATCTGATTATATGCGCGGTAAAATCCAGATATGCACGCTCATAAAAACATATGCACGATAATTCAAATATTTGCACGATATCAAAATTATATGCACGTTAGCACGAAACCGCCCTGTCCCCGCCCACAAACTAAGCCCCACAGTTTAAAAACCTTGTAACATCTAAATCCCAAACAGCAAGAAGTTAATTTACATG
>NZ_JAKTTI010000062.1 GCF_022427965.1 Fredinandcohnia quinoae
CCTGTAGTGGACTTTCACCACCGAGTATTCGCCCATGCAGGGCGCACAAAGAAAAAACACGACCATTTTTGGATCGTGTTTCAGTAAATCACCATGTAAGCGCTTTTAAGTTTCTATAACTTAACTTTCCTGTACTGCCAAATTCCCAACGAATGTAACCTGTTTAATTGAAACAGGTAAGGCTCCAGAAGGAATAGTTAAGGATATTTTCTCTCCAATATTCTTTAATAATAATTGTCTGCCAACCGGTGATAAAAATGAGATGTAACCTTCATCTGGGTTTGATTGTTTTGGCAAACAAATATAAAACTCCTCCGTGTCACCATCATCTTCATATAATACAGTCACTTTCGTACCTATGAACACTTTTGGTATTGGAGAGACAGGTCCATTTTTATCGTAAACGGCTAAAAACTGTTCAATTTCACTTACATAGGTGCTATAAAAATCCTTCACTCTTTCTTGAGGCGGTGTTGATGAAATATAAAGATGATTCAAATCTTGTATATTTTCATCAATATAACGTACTTGTTCCAAAAAATACTTCTTATCAATGAGAAATTCATTATGGTTCATAGTACGTATTCTCCTTACTTGGATCAAACACCTTGCAAAACTTCATAATTAGTTTCATATAAAACTCCTCCTTCTTTCTTATATAAAAATATAGACCCTTCCCAAGAAAGAAGAGTCTACTACATACTACCAATTCTAGCATATATTCACTATATAAGACTAGTATCAGTCATTACTATTAGTATATTGAAATGGTCAACTTCGTATGCTTATTAAGCAATTACAAGCTTTATTTTATTTCCGGATGGGTCCTTTGTTAGAATTTCTCCACCATCTTCTTGCACCCAAACTCCCATGCTTTTGAGCTTATCAATCGTTGTTTTTCTTGCTTCCTCATTCGGTAGCACGAGAGAAAACCATTTTAATCCTACACTATTTTCAGAAGGTGCCGGTGCCCCAATCCCGTTCCATGTATTTAAGCCAATGTGATGATGGTAGCCGCCTGTTGAAATAAACAGTGCTTGCCCGCCATATCGTGTAACAACATCAAAGCCAAGCGCCTTCGTATAAAACTCTTCCGTCCTTGATAGCTCTGATACATGCAAGTGAATATGGCCCATCAATGTATTCGTAGGAAGTCCTGTCCACGCTTCACCTCTACCTTCCTCAATCACACTTTGACCATCTAATGTTTCAGTCGTCATGGTTACTTCATTATTTTGCCATTCCCAAGTAGAAGAATCACGATCAGCATAGACTTCAATTCCATTACCATCTGGATCATTTAAATAGAGCGCTTCACTCACTAGATGGTCTGAAGCTCCTAATGGAATGTCGTTTTGAATAAAATGCAAAAGAATCCTTCCTAAGTCTGCACGTGTAGGTAAAAGAATTGCAAAATGATATAAGCCGGTTGTTCTCGGTTCTTTTGGGATTATATCTTCTGGTTGCTCAATTGATAATAATGCCGTCTTTCCATCTGCTGTTAATAATGCTTTATTTTCTGATTGTTCAAGGACTTTAAACCCGATTATATTTTGATAAAACAACAGTGAACGTTCTAAATTTGAAACCTTTATATCAACTTGACCAATAAATGTATGTGGTGGGCGGTGAAATTCCATTATAATAAGCCTCCTATTTTTTAATTCGGTTAGTAACTTACTTTATGTAAGTTATTATATTTTTATAACAAAGTGTTGTCAAGTAATTTTATTATTTACTACAATGAGGTATACTATGTATATAGGAGTGGTCGAGTATGAATAAATCTGTTATTTGTCCCAAATTTGAAAAGGCTATGACTCTATTAAGTCAACGCTGGACCGGTCTCGTTATTTATCAATTATTATCAGGTCCTCAACGGTTCTGTACAATTGAATCCTCCATTGGTATAAGTGGAAGAGTTCTTTCAGAAAGGTTAAAGGATTTAGAAAGTCAAGGAATTGTAAATCGTGAGGTCTTTCCAGAAACCCCTGTACGTATTGAATATTCATTGACCGAAAAAGGGAGAGCATTAAAGCCTCTAATGGATGAAATTCAAAATTGGTCGCAAGAGTGGGTCGAAACTGATCCAAACAACGAGTAGAGCAGATTGCCTTCTAAGGGAATCTGCTCTTTTTTACGTTAGTAAGCCCTAAGTCTTATCCATAAATATAACTGTAGTGCGTTCCTTAGCAATGTATAGTACATTAGAATACATATTAAGAAAATCATTCGAAAATTGAGAAAGTGGGTTTTTCATTTGAAAAAGATTCTTATTATATTTTTTATTCTTATTGGGGTGTATCTCGTATTTACTAATTTGCATCGGATACCAGGTCTTGCCTTTGGAAGCGATGGAGATGAGGTTAAATTGACTAACAAGATTGACTTAATTGACATTGATATCAATTCAATCAGCGCAACTATTATTCCAGAAAACCGTAACACTATTAAAGCAGACCTTAAAGGGAAAGGTGAAGTAAAGGTTAGTAAAAGTGGTGATACAATTACAGTAGAATATAAGAAAAAATGGTTTGATATAATTAGTATCTTCAATCACTCGAAATTAACGATTTATATCCCTGAGGAATATGATCGTGATTTAGAACTTAACGTTGGTTCAGGGAACATGAAATTCTCTGGTTCAGAAATGGAGCTTGAAAAACTATCTGTGACTGTTCAATCAGGAAATATAAATTTGAAAAATCTAAAGGTAGATGAATTCACACAAGATGTTGCTTCCGGAAATGCGACGATAAATTCCCTTGCCACAGGTGAAGGAACAATAAATGTTAGTTCTGGAAATACGACGCTTAACGATTATTCAGGAAAGCTTGATGCAAAGGTATCATCCGGACGTTTAAAAGCACAAATGGACAAATTAACAGGTTCAGTTAATGCGAAAGTTAGCTCAGGGATTTTAAGCTTAGACCTTCCTGATGATGCTGATTTTACATTGAATGCAAAGGTAAGCTCCGGTCTTATTTCAAATCATTTCCCATTAGATAATTCTAAGCAAGAAAAAGGGGATATCGAAGGGACCCATGGATCAGGAAAACATAAAGTAAATTTAAAAGTCTCAAGTGGAAAACTTGATATTTATTGATACAAAAGCGCTCATAGTGAGCGCTTTTAATTTTACGGTCCTCTTCTACCCCCTTTGAAACTTTTCATAAAGACAATCGTAATAATAGGGTAGCCTATATTTGAAAGGAGACAACATATGGGAAATATATATCTATTTACACTTATCGTTGGACTGGCTTCGGCTTTAATTCTTATACCCTTCTCAAAAAATAAAAAGGGAGATAAAAAGAGCAAAACGTCAATCCATACTGGACTCTATTTAATCACACTGATCATAATCCTACTGGTTGTATTCTTATTCTATTATTTATTCAACCTTGATCGAAATTTTTCTTCATTATGGTTCTTAGCAATTATTGTTACAGCATTGGGTGCTTTTATTGCATCAGGAATTGAGAGGGTCATCAAATCCGTTCTATTCATAGCAAGTCTTATCTTTGCCATTTATCTTCTATCTGCACCAATTTTTAATGCGGATCAGAAGTTTGAGCTAACAAAAATGGATGAAAAGATGGAGATTCCAGCCTTTGATGAAAAGGAAACTCCGGCAAGTGTTCCTCCACAATTTGCACGTAATAAAATGAGGAAGGCCTTTGGACAAGTTCCAAATACAAGCTATTACGAGCTTGGTAATCTTCAAATTCAAAAGGTGAATGGAGAATATGTATATATTGCACCCGCTGAATTTTCTGGTCTTTTTAAATGGATAAAAGGTGATGAGATACCTGGGTACTTTATTTTAAGCGCTACCGATTCTTCTGCGAATCCAAAATTCATTAAAGAGCCAATGATATACACACCTTCTTCCTATTTTAATAAAAATATCGAGCGCCACATGAGAATGGAGTATCCAAATTATATCTTCTATGGGGAAGCACAATTAGAGATTAATGACGAAGGAAAACCATTTTACATTCGTTCATATGGAGAGTTTGTTTCAGCTCGAAATGGATTTGCTGTCAAAGGACTTGTGGTTGTGAACCCTGTTAATGGAGACACAAAATCATATGATTTAGCAAATGTTCCTGAATTTATTGATGGTTCAGTTTCACCAGAAGCAGTTAGTCTCCAAAATAGCTACTTCGGCAAATATGTTCATGGATTTTGGAATAGTTTATTCGGTAAATCAGATGTAAGATTACCATCTGATGAAGGAACCGAAGCAAATGTTAGTCCGATTTTTGATGAAAATGGGGATATGTATTATTTCACTGACTTCACTAGTCCAAAAGAGGGTGTTGACTCAATGCTCGGTTACTCTCTTACGAATGCCAGAACAGGGAAAGCAACATATTATACGGGAAATCTTGAAAAATCATATATGGATTCTCAAGGAGCCCTCCAAATTATTGAAAAGAAATTCATTGAAAAGAAATGGAAAGGTAAAATGCCAATTCTCTACAATTTCTATGGAGAAGCGAGCTGGCTAACACCTGTGTTGGATTCTAATGGATTTTTACAAAATTACTTTATCGTCTCTGCTGCCAATCCAGAAATATCAGTGTATGGAAACACTCCAAACGATGCATTAAAGCTCTATAAAACTGCTTTACAAAGAGGCGGCAGTTCTGTAGATGGTAGTTCAAAAGCTGATGAAAAACAAATTAGTGGTACAGTTGTAAGGGTTTATAAAGAAAAATCAGGTGATTTCACATTGATCTCATTCTTACTAGACAATCGAAAAAGCTATATTACATCATCTGAAAATAATCCTTTAGCCATTTATCTACAAGAAGGCGATAAGGTCAAAGTAAACTACTTAGATACTGGTGAAGAATTTTTGCCTGTGAAAGAACTTGTTATTGAAGGATTACAGTAATAATAAAACACGATGGGCAGCATTTCATTGCACCCCATCGTGTTTCTTTATTTATAAGCCTTCACACCTAATAACGTTTCTAAATCTACTATCTCATAACCTTGATTTTGCAAAGCCTCTATTATGGTTGGCAACGCTTCGTACGTGTCATATTCATCAGAATCTGAATGCATTAAAATGATATCACCATTGCGAATATGATTGACGACGTTGTCCACAATAACATCTGGGTCCTTTTGTGCCCAATCCAGTGAATCGATGGACCAAAGAACAATTGAATACTCTTCACTACGAACTGCATCTGCTACTTCTTGATTTGTTGACCCATATGGTGTGCGAAGAATTGCTGGTTCTTTTCCAATTATTGATTTAATCGCTTCGCCTGTATCCTTAATTTCCTTTCGAATTTCTTCCCGCCCTATCTTTGTTAATTCAATATGATTGTATGTGTGGCTTAATACTAAATGCCCTCGATCATATGCCTCCTTAACAACTTCTGGATACTGATTAATTTGACTACCCAAAAAGAAGAAATTCCCTTTCACCTTGTATCGATCTAATACATTAATAATCCCAGGTGTGACAGTACTATCTGGTCCATCATCAAAGGTTAAGGCTACCTTTTTTACATTTGGCCCATTCATATACATATGGTTTTGTCCTTTTGAGAACTCAACGATTTCTTTGCGCCACTTCATCATCGATTCCCAGGATTTTTTTGAAAGATGTGGTGATTCACCTTTAATATCAAGTAAATAGGCTATTGCTTCTATTCGTTGCGGATTATAAACAGAGACATGATCGATCACCTTCGATTGATTTGAAATAATAATCTTTAACTCAACGTTTGCCCCTACTTTATATACATAAATACTTTCATCATTCACCTTTCTTATCACATCCGGTTCTCCATAAGAGTGCTTGACGACCTCTTCTGTTATTTCATGGAGTTTTGGGGAATAGGAACGTATATCAAAGATTTCTCCACCAATATTATATCCAAATACGACTTGCTTTTTTTCATACGTTGCATAAAATCCCTCACCAGCTTGATCTACCTTATCTGGTTCACCCATATCCGCTTTCACTAGCTCCGTCGTACTTTCAAAAATAGTAAAGGCAGATTCTTGAATCTTCCCTTTTTTAGCCTCATTCATTATTTTTTCAAGTTCGATATATGATGGGTCTCTATCCTCTTTTGGCTGTATTTCAGCCTGTTTTTGTGGCTGCTCTTCAATCGGAGATTTTTTATCCGAACTACACCCCGTAAAAAGTGTTACTATGATACTTAATACTAATAACAAACCTATATTATATTTAATCACTTGTTTACCCCCTCGCACTTTATTATTATAATATTCTTAAAACATATTGAACAATTAATCTTTTAAAAATTACCATCAATAAGTCTCAAGTCCTAAAGGGAATTAGAACTATGGTTCATTTTGTAAATTTGACACTCCTGTTATTGTTAATAATAACGGTATTTTGAAATGTCCGGTAAACCATTCATTTATAGAGGGGAACAATTTTATGGAGAGAAAAGTATACTTATTACTTACAGATACAGGAACACTTTTTACAAAAACGATTAAATTATTTACAAAAAAGCCATATAATCATGCATCGATTTCCCTTGATCGAGATCTAAATGATGTGTACAGCTTCGGTAGGAAAAAGCCTAGAAATCCTTTTATCGGGGGCTTCGTCAAAGAAAATCTTCAAGCCGGTTTATTCAAAGAAGCTAAATGTGCCATCTATAGCTGCACAATTTCTGAGGATCAATTTGAAAAAATGATTATTCGAATCAAACAAATTGAAGAACAGAAGCAACGGTATAAATACAATTTATTAGGATTATTTGCTGTTGCGATAAATAAAGAATTCAAAAGAGAGAATGCTTATTTTTGTTCACAGTTTGTTGCAACCGTATTAAATGATTCTTGCGTCATTCAGATTAGAAAGCCCCTTTCTCTTGTAACTCCTCATGATCTACTAGATTCATCTCTATTTCAATTAGTCTATCAAGGGAATCTGGCAGATTATTTAAAAGATAATTTTGAAGATGAAGACATTATGTATGCAACAGTTTCTAAAAACAGATCCTTTATAAGGAGAATGTGGAGTATGTAAAGTGCATATATATGGAAATAGTAAAATCGTTCGTTTTCTCTTTTACAACCTTTGTTAAAGAGTGCTAGAATACTTGTTAAGGCAATTGCGAAACAATAGTATTTCTGAGGTGTTATATCATGTTTATGAATTTATTAAAAACAATTAAAAATAATCTTTTACATCCATATGCACTACTTATGTATGTATTATTTATCAAGGTTACAGCATTCCAAATCGTGATTTTTGATAATAAATCATTTCTACATTTGTTATTTGTTGAATTTCCGATATGGGCACTTGCGCTGACAGTTCTCATCATCCTATTCAAAAAAAGAACTTGGTTAGCTATTTGGCTATATAACTTAGGGTTATCTACCCTTTTTATTGTTGTAATGTATTACACAAGATATTTTTCAACTGTTCCTTCCTATTATGACGTAAAACAGATTTATCAATCCCATTCCGTTGGGGGTACAGTCGCCCTTCTTGGTAGCCCATTTGATTATTTATTTTTCTTAGATGTCGTACTTATTATCCCGCTTATCTGGTTTTTCACCAAGAAATCGTACCAAATCACTTTTCCAAAAGTGAAGCACTGGGCGATTGGCTTAAGTAGCATCGGACTTATTATGACAATTATAGCCTTCCGCTACCCTTTAATCGATGTTTCCTTCTTCGCAAAGGAGCACGGCTATATTCAGTCTCAATTTGTTCAAGCATTCGAACGCAGTCTAGGCAAAGCCTTTGCAACAAATGATGCCATCACTGACAAGGAATTAGAAGAATTAAAAGGAAATCACTACGTACCTTTTGCTAAACATTCAACATTTGGACTTGCGAAGGATCGAAATGTGTTTGTAATCCAAGTCGAGTCTTTACAGGAATTTACGATTAATCAAAAAGTGAATGGCCAAGAAATCACACCAAATTTAAATGCCTTACTGGTGGAAAGTGCTTATTTCAATAATGTCTATCAACAAATTGGTGCCGGTAATACTTCAGATGCTGAATGGATTATGCATACATCTCTATATCCAGAAGGAATGGATCCAACTGTGAATGTCATTGATGATACCGAAATCCCTTCACTTGTGCGGACTTTAAAAGCCAATGGGTATGGAACATCTACATATCATGCCGATGATATTGAATATTGGAGTCGTGACAAATTATATCCTGCACTTGGTTTTGACTATATTTATACAGATGAGGAAATACCGAACGAAAAGGAAATTGGCTTTGGCCCTGCAGATGAAGTAATGTTTGAATATGTAGAGTCTGAGCTACCAGAACAGCTAGAATCACATGAAAAAATGTACTCAAATATTATTACTCTAACAAATCATACTCCTTTTGACATGCCTAAAGATTATCAGTATCTTGATCTACCTGAAGACTATCAAGGTACATATGTCGGAAACTACTTACAGGCGGTTCGATATACAGATGAACAAATAGGGAAATTTATCGAGCATTTAAAGGAAACTGGTATTTATGATGATTCCATAATCCTTATATATGGGGACCATTCTGGATTACATGGGGCTCCTGTTACAGAGAAGGATGAAGACATTTTAAAAGAAATACTTGGGCATGATTATAATTTGAGTGATCGCTTTATAATCCCAGTAATATTTAACGCTCCTGGTATTTTCAATGGAGAAACCCACTCACAACTTGGCGGACAAATTGATTTAATGCCGACCTTATTGAACTTATTAGGGATTGAGCATCAAACACAAATGATGGGGCATAACCTGTTTCAATATAAAAACAATCTTCTTGGCATGAGGTACTATATGCCTGGTGGCTCATTCATTAGTGACAAGCTCATGTATGTAGCACCAAGTGCAAAGCTCCCATCTGCTCTCTATAATCGAAAGACGATGAAAAAGACAAAGAATACAGAGAGAATGCAAGAAAAGGTTGATAATACCTTACTACTTCTTGAACACTCTGATTATATTCGGCATCAACAAACGGATCAATAACAAAGTACAAAAAGAGGATGAACCAATAAAATGGCCATCCTCTTTTTTTAGTTCATTGGTTTCACACTGTGACAGCATCCTTCTTGTCCATTCATCTTTTGATCCACTTTGGTCATTGCTTCACTAAATGTATATACGGACCCACCAAACCCTTTAATGAACTTTTTCGCATGCTCTTGGTATTCGAAGACTAATACTTGAGGTTGACAACATTCTACATGAAGTGAAGTGTCTAATACGTAAGAAGCATGTAAGGCACTAATCGTCGTATGTCTTAAAAAGTCAGAACAAATTGCCTGTACGACTTTATCACCTAATTGCTTATGTCTTAGGAGTCCACAATGCGGACAGCATGTTGTTTCAATTTGTTCATTATTTAGGATTAGGCGATAGGCCATTCCTGAATGAATTGGTTTATGGCAATACGTACAATTATTCTTATTTTGAATATGTTCAGGAGTGGTTGTAAGTGTGATTCCGCCGGAGGTTTTTAAGACTAACCCTTCCTCAACTAGTGGTTTAACATCACGGTAAATCGTCATTTCAGATACACCTAGTCGTTTGCTAATTTCAGAAACCTTAAGTGTATTCTCAGTTTTAATCCACTCTCTTATTTTATTTTGGCGTTCTATTGGCAACATCATATTTCCCCACCTAATCAATTAACCTAGCAATATTTTATCATATTTTTACCCTTTTTAATCGGAGAGAATTAAGTACGACAGATACTGAGCTAAAGGCCATTGCTGCACCTGCAAGCCACGGGGCTAAATATCCAAGCATAGCAATTGGAATCATAATTGTATTATACAAAAATGCCCAAAGTAAATTTTGTTTAATATTATTCATTGTTTTTTTGCTAATAGTGAATGCATCGATTACGCGATTTAAATCACCTTTAACAATTGTAATATCCCCAGATTCAATTGCGATGTCAGACCCTGTTCCCATCGCAATCCCCACGTCTGCAATCGATAATGCCGGTGCATCATTAATACCATCACCGACCATGACAACTTTCTTTTTACGCTTTTGAAGCCCTTTTATGATATCTGCCTTTTTCTTAGGAGTTACCTCAGCATATACATTATGAATTCCCGTTTTCTTAGCAATGACCTCAGCTGTATTTTGATTATCCCCAGTAAGCATAATCACATCAAGTCCTAATTGTTTCATACGTGTAACCGCGAATTTTGATGTTGTTTTGATTTCGTCAGCTACTGCAATTATCCCTTCAAATCGTGATTGAATCGATACGACAATGACCGTTTTCCCTTCACCATGAAGCTTCCGTATGTGTTCCTCCGCCTTTTTAGGAATTAGCTGTTGCTGGTATTTTGGGTTTGATACTATTACTTTCTTCCCGTTTACAATTCCTTCAATTCCAACCCCCGGTAAAAGCAACACTTGACTTACATTTGGTAGATTCATAATCTTTTTTTGTGCCTCTTTCACTATTGCTCTAGCAATCGGGTGGTCTGAGGCATTTTCAACTGCTCCAATTAACTCTAAGAAGGCATTCAAACCGTAATGTTCCATATAAATATCAGTTACTGCGGGTTCACCTTTCGTAATCGTTCCTGTTTTATCTAGTAGTATCGTATTGTTTTTACTTAATAATTCAAGGTACTTCCCCTCTTTAAAAAGGATACCCATTTGAGCTGCCCTTCCACTCCCTACCATGACCGAAGTAGGTGTTGCCAACCCTAATGCGCATGGACAGGCAATAATTAGTACAGCGATTACCTTTTCCATTGCTTCATTTAATTGACCAGGTTGGAGAATAAAATACCAAGCAATAAGTGTTGTGATCGCAATCATGATAACAATAGGTACAAAAATTCCAGTAACCTTGTCTGCAATATGTTGAATGGGTGCCTTTGAGCCTTGAGCCTCTTCAACAATTCTAATGATTTGAGATAAAGTTGTCTCAGAATCTTTTGTCGTCACTCTCATTTTAAAAACACCATGCTGGTTGATTGTCCCCGCATACACTAGATTCCCAACGCTTTTTTCCACAGGGATACTTTCCCCAGTTAGCATCGATTCATTAATAGACGATTGTCCTTCAATAACCTGTCCATCAATTGGCACCTTTTCCCCTGGTTTCACTACAACAATATCCCCTGGAATAATGTGTTCGATTGGTGTCTTCGATTCGATTCCCTTTAAAAATACTGTTGCCGTCTTCGTTTGTAATTGATAGAGTTTTTTTATCGCTTCTGTTGTCCGTAATTTTGTTTTCGCCTCCATTAACTTACCTAGTAGGATAAATGTAATAATGAGAGCGCTCGTTTCAAAAAACAGATCAGCCTTTATATGATTCGGATTATTTAAATATGTAAATGTGAGATAGTGGCTGTAAAAATATGCGGCAGATGTACTTAAGACCACTAGCACATCCATATTGGCACTTCTATTTTTTATCGCTCCCCATGCCCGTTCATAAAATTGATATCCAATGATAAACTGAATTGGCGTTGTTAATGCCAACTGAAATAGTGGATTCATAAAGATTTCTGGTACATAGATAAAGGAAGTCCAATTGAAGTGAGAAAACATTGTCCATAATAATGGAATCGAAAGTAATGCAGAGATGATAAACTTCCATTGAAGTCTATTAATTTCTTTACGTTTTTCATGCTCCGACTGAGTACGATTACGGTTGACAACCTTTGCTTCAAATCCAATTTTCTCAATTTTATTAATAATAGCTGGAGTGCTTGTCCGTTTATTATCAAACAAAACACGACCTTTTTCAGTGGCTAAATTTACATTAACCACTAAAACCCCATCAACCTTCGATACCACCTTCTCAACCCTGACCACACATGCCGCACAATGCATCCCTTTTATCTCTAAATGGGCCGTTTCATTCATTATCATTCACCGCTTTTTCAGTCTTTTGTTCTATTCTATTTATAGTTTGAGGTAGATAGAACAAGCAAATGCAGTGATTCCAGAGGTTACAGGTTCTATGGTGACCAGCACACCGGAAATTGTATGCGGACGGGAACCATACAGGTCCTATGGTGACCAGCACACCAGAAATTGTGCTCGGGCGGTCACCATACAGGTTCTATGGTGACCATCATACCGGAAATTGTATGCGGACGGGAACCATACAGGTCCTATGGTGA
>NZ_JAKTTI010000063.1 GCF_022427965.1 Fredinandcohnia quinoae
TATCTTGATTAAACGTTGACGCTTGTATTGTGTTCAGTTTTCAAAGAACTTTTTTAGTCAACCTCACGAGGCGACTTTCTTAATATAACATATTGACTAGTTGATGTCAATAATGTTTTTTCTTTTTTTTGAAGCCGTCTGAACTGCTTTTTCAGCGGCGAAATCTAATATAACATGGATTCTAATTTCTCGTCAATACCTATTATAATATTTTATTAAAATAATAAAAGAATCACTCCTACGCTAAAGCGTAAAAGAGATTCTTCAATATATTATTTACTGATTTTATACTTTCTATGATAAATACCTTGGCCTTTTGTTTCCATTAATTCTACTTCTAATAGATGTTTTTCAACAAGAAACTCAATAAAAACCTCAAGGTCTACCGAATATATTTGAAGGTCTGGATGCTCCATAATTTCTCCATATAACCATGAATCCTCATTTTCGGATAACACATTAATTAAGTGACTTCCTCCAAGCCTTACTCGAGAATGGATTAAAAACTCACTCGCTAAAAATAATAGTTCCAGTCGTTTTTCAAGGGACTCTTCGCTCTCAACCAATTCTACATATAACTTATGGATTTGTGGATCAATTTGTTTAACTTGATTCCATACTGTTACCTCTGGATGAAATCCCTTTTCAATTACCGCTAGTCTGGCTAAATGATGTAAAGCATGGATCACATAATTATATGCATCTAGATTATGTTTAAGTTCAAAAAATGCCTTTCCATCCTGATAGCGGCGAATTAGCTTTGCAAACTCCACACCCATTTTGATTTGTCTCTCTTCAGTTGGAAATTCGTACAGCTCTTTTTTTAGATCTTCTATATAATCATTACGATCAAACATCACTCTTCCATTTAGAATCCAATCAATTACTTTTCGATTTGATCCTAATAATAACCACTCTTTCAGTTGAGTATCTGTAACAGTATACAAGGTGGCTTTTCCATTGTTTGACTCATAATGCTTAATGATGAAAGGTTTCTGTGATTCTTTTACAATGACTAATAGCACTGAATTGAATGTATCTGTAATCGGAAAAGCCTCATCACTTTTTTCAATCATGATAATACCTAATGTATGTAGATTACTTGCTCTTTCCTGATAAATGGGTCTAAGTAAGTCCTCCATTTTAATTTCCTCCAATCTAATGCTTGCAGAGGTTGTTCAAAAATTATATGTAAGTAGCCCTTCGTTGTCTGGAAGTTGGCAACTTTTAAATTGTACTTCATTTGTCTTTATTTTTGAACACGTACTTAATATATATTTCGACGAAATAAAATAAAAACCCTTTTACTGAAGTTTATATTTATTCTTTTTAAGTTTTGCTTTTATATTGTATAGTATATGAAGGAGGTTGTATGTTATGGGTATAAAATATTCTAGTAAAATTAATAAAATTCGTTCTTTTGCTTTAGGATTAATTTTTGCAGGTTTCATTGTAATGTATGGCGGCATTTTCTTTAAATCAAATGTTATTGTGATGACAATCTTTATGATACTTGGACTTCTATTTATCATTGCAAGTACAGTTGTGTATTTTTGGATTGGAATGTTATCGACGAAGACGATTCAAGTTATTTGTCCGTCATGTGATAAACCAACAAAAATGCTTGGTCGGGTTGACATGTGCATGTATTGTCGGGAACCATTAACACTTGACCCAGAACTAGAGGGAAAAGAATTTGATGAGAAATACAACCGAAAAAAGCTCGAGAAAAAAAGCTGACATTTCTATTAATGTCAGCTTTCTTAATGAGCATTATTCTTTTGGCATTCCATACATGTTCCGTAAATCTCCATACGGTGATGACTCACTTTAAAACCAGTTACATGTGCTGCTAATGCTTCTACTTCATCTAAGCCTGGATAATGAAAATCAACAATCTTACCACATTCTTCACAAATCACATGATAGTGATGTGTTGTAATATAATCAAAACGACTTGAAGAATCACCATATGTTAATTCCTTAACTAAGCCAACCTCACGAAAAACACGAAGATTGTTATACACGGTAGCAACGCTCATGTTAGGAAATTTCCCTTCGAGTGCTTTATAAATATCATCAGCCGTTGGATGAGTCATTGCATTGATCAAATATTCTAGTATCGCATGACGTTGCGGAGTGATTCTAACCCCAGTATCCTTCAACGTATCTAGTGCTTCCTTCAAATGATTATCTGACACCGCCATGCACCCCTTCCTAAAAAACATTATTATTTTATAATCTTTATAATTAGTGTATCTTGATTACCCTATATTTGTCAACATTTCTAATGTTACTATATGACTAATATTAATGATTTACCCCTATTTATTTTTTATTGGCTTATTGATGTAGTGTCGGTTCATAAATGCTTAATTTATGATTCACATACCGAGCCGCAACAAATAAAAAGTCTGATAAACGATTAAGGTAAGATATAACAAGTGGGTTTACTTCTTCTCCAATCGTAACTGCCCTACGTTCTGCTCTTCGTACAATTGTTCTTGCCACATGAAGAGAAGCACCTGTATTGCTACCACCTGGTAAAATAAAATTAGTTAGTGGTGGGAGTTGTGCATCCCATTGATCGATCACTTGCTCCAATTCAATAATATTTTCAGCTGCAACCTTCCATTTTACTTCTTTTCCAGTCGGGGTAGCTAGTTCTGCACCTACGTGGAAAAGAACAGTTTGAACTTTTTTAAAAATATCAAAAACCTCTTCTTTCCCTTCAAAACTATAGTCATTTAAGTGACTCAAAGCTACACCAATAACAGAATTTGCTTCGTCACAAGTTCCATAAGCCTCCACACGTAAGTCATCCTTCGAAACTCGCTGCCCATAAACCAATGATGTCGTTCCTTTATCACCTGTTTTTGTATAAATTTTCATAATTAGTACCCCCGCTCCAAATCGATTTTATTTATGTACTCATTACTTCCCTGCTTAAATATCTGAAAGTTCTTTTCAAAAATATCAAATGACCGTGGTAAATACATGTCTGTTTTACTTGAAAAATGAGGAGTAACCGTTACTTGTTCAATATCCCAGAAAGGATGATCACTTGGAAGTGGTTCTTGTTCAAACACATCTAAAATAGCGTGTGAAATCTTTTTGCTTTTCAACGCCTCTATCAGTACTTCATCCTTCACAAGATCCCCACGACCAATATTAATGAAGATTGCATCACTTTTCATTAAATTAAAATGTTTTTCCGATAATAAGTACTTCGTCTCATCAGTACTCGGCAGTACAGATACAATAAAATCAGGTTTAGGTAAAAACTCCTCTATTTCACTTACCTGATACATTTGGTCAGTAAATTCATGGAGTTTTCCACTTCGATTCACGCCAAGCACCTTCATATTAAATGCCTTAGCAAGTCGTGCGATTTCCCCACCAATTGCACCAACCCCTAATATCCCAATGGTTTTACCGAATAACTCGCCTGTCTGGAATCCGGTTCGCTTCCAAAGATGCTGATTCTGTTGTTCAATGAATCGTTTATTTTGCTTAATGACCTGAAGCATCATTGAAATCGTATACTCTGCCATCGGAATTTTGTGGATACCCCTTGCATTCGTAACAAGAATCCCCTTTTCTTGTATAGCGTCAAATGGCATTTGATCCAAACCAGCCGACATCACCATAATCCACTTTAACTTAGAGGCTATCGAAACCAATTCAGGCGTTAAGTCCTCCCCATATGTAATCAGAATATCTGCATTTTTTAACTCATGTTGTGCTTCTTCCATGTTACGATAATAATGAAATTCATCTTTTGGAAAAAGTGTGTTCATTTTATTTATTAACTCTTCTTTAGGTTTAATTGTAGATAATATCAGCATATTCCATTAAAACCTCCTCTCCTTTATATTACCAACATGTGGGTTTTCATGGTAGCTATCATTTGAATTTTCATAAAAAAAGGTGCGAGATTTCTCTCGCACTACATTCACGCTAACATCTGAGGAGGTATGCCCTACACTAATAAGATACGCTGTCGCCAGTTATCGGTATAGACTCCTGTCTTGTAGGTTGTAAAATAGGCTATCTACAACTATTCAATTGATTCAATCAATTTTCTGGTTCGGTGCCTCTACTTTCTTTCGTTTAAAACTTGGAGCGAGGTATATGCCAGCCATGACTAAAATACCCCCAGTTATTCGGTAGTACCTGTTTTCCATTAAATCAGTGGAAATCGTAAAGCCGGTTATTAATATCGTAAACCCAATAATCGCAATGAAAATACCGATAATAATTCGATTCATGAATCTATCACCTTTACATTATAATTCAAACCTTATTTACCAGTATATAGAGTTA
Organism: Fredinandcohnia quinoae; assembly: GCF_022427965.1. GTDB lineage: Bacteria > Bacillota > Bacilli > Bacillales > Bacillaceae_L > Ferdinandcohnia > Ferdinandcohnia quinoae. The sequence continues at coordinate 4,327 of NZ_JAKTTI010000063.1, forward strand.
ACCTTAAGAGAAGATTACGTAATCATTACGGAATACTAAAAATGATTTTGCGCGATGTTCTGAGGATATACACGTTTAAAATGATATTTGCCACGTTACAAAAGTTATGTGCACATATACTTTCTAAAAAAACTACCCAAAAGTCAGTTTTCACCAACCTTTGGGCAGCCTCTTTTCATACATTATTTACTTATTTTAATTCATCTAAAATTTCTTGGATTTTTGCAAGCTCAGATTGTAAGCCACCGCCACTTAAATACCAAAGTGGTCCGTCTAAGTATACAATTCGATTGTTTTTATATGCATCTGTCTTCTTAACGATTGCATTTTCCATATCTTTATCAATATTTGATTTTTCACCGATTGCAGCAGTTCGGTCGATAACGAATAACACTTGTGGATCGAATTCTAAAATTGCTTCGAAACCAAAGTTAGAACCGTGTGAAGAAGATTCGATATCTTCTGTTACTGGTTTGAAGCCATAAGTATCATAAATGTAACCATAACGAGAATTTGTTGAGAAACCAGATAATTGTCCTTCGTTGTACATCGTCACTAATGAAGTTTCATAATTTCCAGCTAAAGTCTTAACTTCTTCTAGAGCTGAATCAAATTTACCTTTGAATTCTTCTGCCTCTGCTTCTTTACCAAACATTTTAGCCGCAAGATCTACAGAAGCTAGGAATGTGTTCCAATAGTCGTCTTGAGATGTTCCAACGAATACGACAGGAGCGATTTCTTCAAATTGCTCATAGAATGCTGATTGACGACCAGAGATAAAAATGACATCTGGATCAAGTTCAGCTATATCTTCAAGTAAAGGCTCTTTTAGATTACCTACACTTACATACTCATCTGCTGAATACTTTTCTAGGTGAGACGGTAAAGAAGTATCTTTAGGAATACCTACAACTCCTTCAACACCAAGTGCATCTAATGTATCTAAGAATCCATAGTCAAATACTACGATTTTTTCTGGCATTTTATCAAATGTTACATCTTCAAAAGTTGTTTTTGTACCATCTTGACCTTCAGAGGCAGCAACTGTTGGAGATACAGTCATTGGGTAAACTGGACCTTCTCCTTCTTTTACTACTTCAGTTTCTTTTGCTTTGTCTCCCGATGCAGTAGGCTCATCTTTATCTTTTGAAGCTTTTTCATCACTACCACAAGCAGCAATTACGACTGTTAATGCTAAAAGTGCAAAAGCTAATAACCATTTTTTCATGAGTCTTTCCTCTCCTCTTGGACATTATGTAACAACTAGAAATGATAATCATTATCACTGATAACAATTCTCATTATATCGACATCAATCTACTTCGTCAATACCATTTTGAAAACTTTTTTAAAACTCATTTAATTCTTGTAAAAAATCTGCGGCATTCACCGGAGGCTTTAACTTTATTCAGTTGAATAAAGTTAAAAAGACCCAGAGTCTATGTCTCCAGGTCTCTAGTTTTATGAATGAGAATTAAAATATACACAAATCCTACATCCATGTTGTTCTTGAATTGGAATATCCATATCATAAATCTCGCGTAATGCGTCCGTGTTAATAATTTCATGAGTTGGACCGTCTTTTACAAGCTTCCCATCTTTTAACGCAACAATTCGATCTGAATAAACCGAAGCAAAGTTAATGTCATGCAATACAATAACAACGGTTTTGCCCAGTTCATCCACAAGCTTACGTAAAATTTTCATAATTTGAACAGAATGTTTCATATCCAAGTTATTTAGCGGCTCATCAAGTAATACATAGTCAGTATCTTGGGCAATAACCATCGCAATAAAAGCACGTTGTTTCTGACCACCAGATAATTCATCCAAAAACTTATCTTGCATATCAGTTAAGTTCATATACTCCAGTGCTTGGTTAATAAATTTTTCATCTTCAGCAGTAAGACGTCCTCTTGAATACGGATAGCGGCCAAAAGCAACTAGCTCCCGTATCGTTAAACGTACATTAATAAAGTTTGATTGCTTCAAAATCGATACACGCTTTGCAAATTCGGATGATTTCCACTTTTTAACGTTATTCTTATCAAGTAAAACTTCCCCAGTATCCGCATTTAATAATCGACTCACCATTGAAAGAAGCGTAGATTTCCCTGCACCATTTGGCCCGATAAATGAGGTAATTGTCCCAGGTTCAATTCTTACTGATACGTCTTCTACAACAGGTTTCTTACCATATAGCTTCGTTAATCCCTTGATCTCAATCATCCTGCTGCCCTACTTTCTTTTAATAATAAGTAAATAAAATAAATACCACCGACAAAGTTAATAATCACACTTAACGTTGTACGCAATTCCAAAATATGCTCTACAAGGAACTGCCCCCCAACTAAGGCGATAACACTCATTAAACTAGCACCTAAAATTAAGATCGAGTGCTTATACGTAACTAAATATTGATAGGCAAGGTTCGCCACAATTAATCCAAAAAACGTAATCGGACCAACAAGTGCAGTTGCTGTCGCAATTAACACCGATGATAAGATTAAAACATTCATTACCATACGGTCATAATTAATACCAAGATTCATCGCATTCTCACGGCCAAGTGACATTACGTCTAACTTATCCATAATAAGATAACCATAGATAAATGCGATTAGTAAAATTCCAATTGAAATATATAATAACTCCGCCTTAACGTTTGTAAAACTCGCAAACAGCCGGCTTTGAAGACTTAAGTATTCGACAGGGTCAATCAACACTTGTAAAAATGTCACAAGACTTCCCAAAAGTGTCCCGATAATCATTCCGATTAATAAAAGGAAGAAAATCGGATGCTTGTCGGAACGGAAAAGGAATCGGTACAAAATGAGTGCAAACAGTACCATTGCAAAAATGGCTGCACCAAAGTTTAGATATTTATTTAACACCCATACAGACATGGAGCCTGCAAAGAAATAGATTAATGTTTGAACAACTCCATACATTGAGTCAAGACCCATAACTGAAGGTGTCAATATACGGTTTTGTGTAATCGTTTGGAAGACGACAGTTGAATACGCGATTGCAATCCCTGTTACAACCATTGCTGATACTTTTATCATACGTCTTGGAAAGGCGTAGTCAAAGCCGCCTTTTATATCATAAAATCCATATAATAAAATACAAATAATTGCAAGGACTGCTAATAAAATCAGTTTCGTACTATTTCGCATATGCTCTCCCCCTAAATAACATAATTAAGAAGATTGCACTGCCAATTACTGCAACAGTTACATTGACTGGAATCTCGTACGGATGAATGATAATTCTTCCTAAAATATCACAGATTAATAGAAACACAATCCCAAGAACTGCCGTATGCGGAATCGTCTTTCGTAAATTATCCCCTAAATAAAGAGACACGATATTCGGTACAATAAGACCTAAAAATGGAATAACACCAACAGTTAGTACCACTGTTGTTGAAATAATAGCAACTAGAATAAGACCGATATTCAACACAAACTTATAACTTAACCCTAAGTTTTTAGCAAAATCCTCACCCATACCTGCGACAGTAAATTTATTCGCAAAAAGATACGCTAAAATGACTGCTGGAATACTTACATATAACAGTTCATAGCGACCAGATATGATTAATGTGAAGCTTCCCATTAACCAAGATGATATGTTTTGGAGAAGGTCTCCTTCATACGCAAAAAATGTTGTAATCGATGACAAAATATTTCCGTACATAATTCCGATTAACGGAACGAAAATAGCATCTTTAAATTTAATTCGATCTAATATTTGCATGAAGATTAATGTTCCTACTAGAGCAAATGCAAAGCTGAAAATAATTTGTTGCGTATACGTTACATTTGTAAGGAATAACATTGAGATTAGAATCCCTAGCTTCGCTGCATCTAAAGTACCTGCAGTCGTTGGTGAAACAAATTTATTTCGACTTAAACTTTGCATAATTAAACCAGCAATACTCATTCCTGCTCCTGCCAATATGATCGCCACTAATCGAGGCACTCGACTAATTAGGAAGATTTGAGTCTCATCCGATTCCCAATCAAGTAAATCCATTGGTGTAATATCAATTGCTCCAATAAATAGCGAAATGAATGACAGGACTATGCTTGCGATTATTAACATCCATAGTTTCATATGTAATCCTCATAACATGTTGTATTCTTAGCACGATAATTGAAAACGATTATCATTACTAATAACCCCATTATATAGAAAGAAAAATCTAAAATCAACCAAGAAGTAATAGTGTCCGAATTTTGTCAAAAATACGATAGCTGGCTCCTAAAAAAAGATTCCTAGTCATATTTTAATAGATAAAAAAAAACGCATTCTCGAAAAATGCGTTAATGGTTATGATCTATTCACCTGGAACCTTTATTTTCTTTCGAACAGAGACGTCGCTCCATTTAAATATCTTATTTAAAACTTGATAGATTTTTTTAGATTCCTTCGTTAAAAGTGGACCAATAATAGCAAGTACAAGAACATACACGGCTGTAAATGGCTTTAAAATAGGCATTAATCCTCCAGCAAGGCCTAAATTGACTACTATTATAGAAAATTCTCCCCTGGACATGATCGTTAACCCAATATTCGTCGAAGCCCGATAGGACAACCCCGCTTTTCGACCAGAAATCATACCAGCAGTAAAATTCCCAATAATAGTAACCAAGACAGCTCCTAATGCCAACCAAACTGCCCCTCCTAAAGAAGCTGGGTCAATATTTAATCCAAAGCTAAAGAAAAATACAGCTCCAAAGAAATCTCTAAATGGTACAACCATTTGTCCGATTCGATCACGTTGTTCTGTCTCTGAAAATACTAATCCAAGTAATAAGGCTCCGATTGCCTCAGCGACATGAATCGTCTCTGAAAATCCTGCAATGAAAAATAATAATGCAAAAATGACAATAATGAACACTTCATTCGATTTTATATTTAACAAACGATTAAGAACCGGTGCACCTATTCGTGCAATAATGAAAAATAAGAGCATATATCCGATTGATATTAGCACTGATACAAGTATACCTACAGCTGAAGTAGATCCAGCTAACAATACACCTGACATAATTGTTAAAAATAGAGCTAAAAAGATATCATCAAACAAAATAATTCCTAAAATTAATTCTGTTTCTGGGTTTGCAGTACGTTTCAAATCAACCACTACTTTAGCTACAATCGCAGTAGATGAAACACTTACAAGTCCAGCAATGATTAACATTTCCATGAAGGGCATACCAGTAAGAAAACCATATAATAGGCCTAAAATAAAATTCATTACTACATAGATGCTACCGCCCACTACAATATTTCGTCCAGATTTCATTAATTTACCGACAGAGAATTCTAGACCTAAATAAAAGAGTAAGAAAAGGACACCAATCCGCCCCATGAATGCGATAAATTCCTGACTTTCAATAAACTTTAAGTTAATAATTCCAATTGTAGGGGCATGTGGTCCGACTAGCATCCCCAGAATAATTAAAAAAGGAATGATTGAAAAATTAAATTTACTCGCTAATAAAGCTCCTATCGCAACGATAACAAGAGCTGTTCCTACTTCAAAGATTAAATGATCCATCTATAACCATCACTCCTTATTTGATAGTAAGTTTGTTATCAATCCTTTCAATTCATTTCTTTCACCAGAGATAACCAATGTATCTCCTGCTTCAATCACTGTGTCAGGACCAGGATTGTTTGATTTTTTCATATTTTTCTTCATAATCGCAATAACAGTCACACCATATTTGTTTCGTACATCAATCTCACCGATTGTTTTGTTAACAGCAGGCGCACCTGGCTCTACCTTAAACCATTCAATGATTAAATCATCAAAGGCAATGTCAATTGTTTCTAAGGCCTTTGGTTTATAAGCCATACCACCTAATATTCCTGCGATTTGTCTTGCTTCTGAATCATCAAAAGCTATACTTGAGACACATTCCTCATGATCGTCAGAATCAAAATGATAAATCTCTCTTCGACCATCATCATGAATAACCACCACGATTTTATCCTGATTCTTTGTTATGATTTCGAACTTATATCCGATACCTGGAAGATCGCTTTCCCTTACCTTCATTTCATATTCCTCCTAAACTTTTTCGTTCATTATAATATGGGTATATAACATTGGCAAAACCTACCTAACAATCCGTTACAAGTTAACATCAATTTCAGTTCGAATCTTCTCACTTTTAGAAACCCCTATATACTTAAGAGTTTCCGATGCAGAGGAGTGATGGAATTGTTTTTGTAACAGGGATATTGCAACTCCTCGTTTAAAAGCGTGATACCCGAAGGTTTTTCGTAACGAATGTGTACCAATTTTCGATTCAATTCCAACCTCTTTAGCAGCATGATTGATAATACGATATGCCTGTTGCCTTGAGATTGCTTGAAGTGTTTTAGGAGAAAAAAATAAAAATGAATCCCTATCTAAAGGAACGGATGCAAGGAACTCTTTAATCGCCCTTTGTACCTTGCTATTTAGATAAATATACCTTTCCTCAATATTATCTTCCCCTGTAAGGGTTAGAAAGTCCTTTATCCCCCCATTTTCCTCAAGTACATCACCTACCTTAAGTGCAAGCATTTCTGAAATTTTTAATCCTGTATTAATTCCAAATACAAAAAGCAAATAATCCCGTTCTGAATGCATTTTTAATATCTTTTTCATTGCCTGAATCTTTTTCTTATCACGAATTGCTTCAACAAATTCCATGTAATATCCCCTTGTCGTGATGTTACATAACATTATCTTAACACTATATTATGTAACATGTCTAAGATTTTGCTTACAAAATTTTTTTCCAAAATATAAAAATGACATATCCAAATGGTAGATATGTCTTTTTTCATATATTTATTATAGCTTATTTAATGATTGTTTTTTACATATTCCAATGCTTCCTCAACATGACCTTTCACCTTCACCTTACGCCATTCCTTAGCAAGGTTTCCGTCTTTATCAATGAGAAATGTTGAACGCTCCATCCCCATATATTCTTTTCCGAACATTTTCTTTAACTTCCATACATCATACTTTTTCGCTACATCATGCTCATCATCAACAAGCAATAAAAATGGCAAATCATATTTATCAATGAATTTCTTATGCTTATCAATTGGATCCTGGCTTACCCCTAGAATAACAGCATTTAACTCTGCAAAGCTCTTATGGGCATCACGAAAATCACATGCTTGTGTCGTACAGCCTGGTGTCATATCCTTTGGATAAAAGTAGAGAATTACATTTTTCCCTTTAAAATCAGATAAAGAAACTGTCTCCCCATTACTTGCTGTCAATTTGAAATCTGGAGCTTTTTTTCCTACTTCTAGTGTCATTTCGATCGAACCTCCTAAATAATCTCTATTATTATCGTACAGAATATGATTGGTTAATACAAATTAATTTGCTCTCGTTATTGTGCTTGAAATAAGGTACTTAGTGAATGTATTCGTTAGCAAACTTATTTGCTAGGTGTTTTACTTAAATAATTCACAAACATTTTAATAGTACTTTTTTTATCATTTTCCGACAGAAGGCTCCCTCTTCAATCGTGTGATGGGCGCAGCCCAACGATAAGAGGGAGATGAATGTCGGTTGGTAGTAACCAAAGTGGTTTCCGTATGGTAAAATTAGAACGAACATTCCCTTTTGGGGTGAGGTGAAAACAATGCTAATCAACAAGGCATACAAATTCCGTATCTATCCAA
>NZ_JAKTTI010000064.1 GCF_022427965.1 Fredinandcohnia quinoae
GAGCAACTGACTTGTAATCAGTAGGTCGTGGGTTCGACTCCTATCGCCGGCACCATTTTTTTAATTTAATAGTGGAGGGGTAGCGAAGTGGCTAAACGCGGCGGACTGTAAATCCGCTCCCTCCGGGTTCGGCGGTTCGAATCCGTCCCCCTCCACCATTTACTTTATGAATTATCACATAATATGATATAGGGGCATAGTTTAAAGGTAGAACTGAGGTCTCCAAAACCTCCAGTGTGGGTTCGATTCCTACTGCCCCTGCCAAAATATATTACATCTATGGCGATTGTGGCGAAGTGGTTAACGCATCGGATTGTGGTTCCGACATTCGTGGGTTCGATTCCCATCAGTCGCCCCATATAAAATTTATCTAGTTGACATATTATTAAGTTTTAAATGGTTTGTTGTATGTCGACGATATTTCGTAATATTTCCTTCAGAAATATTTCAAAATATCCTCTTGCGATGTAAAGGTATGAAGCGGATTCAGTGATGAGGATTCATGATGATTATTCAATGGGCTATAGCCAAGCGGTAAGGCAACGGATTTTGATTCCGTCATTGCGAAGGTTCGAATCCTTCTAGCCCAGCCATTTTTTTATTTACAGAAAAATAATTGTTGCGGAAGTAGTTCAGTGGTAGAACACCACCTTGCCAAGGTGGGGGTCGCGGGTTCGAATCCCGTCTTCCGCTCCAGCGGCGGCATAGCCAAGTGGTAAGGCAGAGGTCTGCAAAACCTTTACCACCGGTTCGAATCCGGTTGCCGCCTCCAATTATAGTACAAAATGTACATACATTTTTAACATGCCGGGGTGGCGGAACTGGCAGACGCACAGGACTTAAAATCCTGCGGTAGGTGACTACCGTACCGGTTCGATTCCGGTTCTCGGCATTTAGTGTAGTGTATATATTTGTAGCTTGCCGATGTGGCGGAATTGGCAGACGCGCACGACTCAAAATCGTGTTCCGTGAGGAGTGTCGGTTCGACCCCGACCATCGGTATCTTTTTCAAACTTAAATTAACTTTTTCTGTCAGTATAGCGAGGATTGTGAGTTTAGTCTTATGACTGAACACGCAATCCTTTTTTGTTTAGGTTTATTCTTTTCAATCTATTGTCCATTCTCTATTTCAGAACCATCCCATTTTGCTACATGATTATCGTTAAGCTTATTGAATATCGGATTTAAAAAGCAAATGATGGTTGTTAAGCAGATGAGGCAGCCTAAAATTAAAAATAGAATAGAGATGGAAAAGGTTTCAGCAATAATACTTCCTAAGCCAGCCCCAATAGGAACTCCTGCTTGCGCTAATAAAATTCTAACTGAGAAAACTCTGCCACGTAAATGATCAGGTACTCTTTGTTGGTACAGAGTGGTGTTATTGATATTGAAAATAATGGCAAATACACCTTGGCAAAAAGAAAAAATCAGAGCAATCCAGTAATATGGAGTCCAAGCTAATCCTAAAAAGAATATTCCATTTAAAAATAGTGATCCTAGCATCACTCGTTTTCTATTTTGGGGTTCTTTTCAAAAGGTGCACGTGTTACAATTATATACATTTTTAATTTATCTGAATATATTTAGTTTTCGACTAAAATCAAAGAGGAAGCCCCCTATTATCACTAAAGGGAGGATAAACCTAGAAGGATTAACGCATTTTATGTAGAACTATTTTATTAACGTTGAAGTAAGTCATTTAATAAGAAAATGATAGATTCATTAGGAAAGGTTGTTGAATTATGGTTTTTGTTGCTCTTCTACGAGGGATTAATGTTGGTGGAAATAATAAAATTGATATGAAGTTGCTTAAGGGTACGTTTGAACAAGCTGGGATGTCAGATGTGGTGACATATATTAATACAGGTAATATTATTTTTTCAAGTAAGGACAAATCAAAAGCTGAACTATCACGTATTTTGGAAGAAGCAATACATCATGATTTCGGATTACAAATTAAAGTAATGGTTCGTAGTACTGATGATGTCAGAGTTATCATTAACGAGATTCCTGAGACTTGGAAAAATGATAAAGACATGAAATGTGATGTAATGTTTTTGTGGGATGAAATTGATAATGAATCTGTACTTGAGAATCTAGTCATTAAACCAAATATTGATACAGTGAAATATGTTCCGGGTGCTATCCTATGGACTGTTGACAAGAAAAATGTAACTAAAAGCGGAATGTCGAAGATTATTGGAACAAAGATATACAAACAAATAACCGTACGAAATGTTAACACAACTCGGAAAATATTTGAACTGATGCAAACGCAAAATACATAGTTTTCCTGTTGTAAATAGAGTGGGTTAGGATCTTATGGGGGAGGATGAGTAATCTTGGCAAAGTATGAGACGACAATTAGTGGTCAATTTGAGGATGTAGTTAATCGCTTGGAAAGTGATATTAGTAATAGTGGAATAACTATGAATTTAGTAGATGAAAGCAACTATTCAATTGGGGATACGAAAATCGCAGTTCGAGTTTATGATAAATATTTTATGAGAAATGGAAACAGAACAAGTTTGAGCCTTACTGTATTAGGGCATAATAATCATATTTTCATTTCAGCTATAGGTGCTGGTGGGGGTGAAGGGATTATTTTTAACTTTAGCCTTGGTGCTGAATCAGAAATGGTGGCAATCGTGGAAAGAAGTATAGAGCAAATGGGTTGAAAATTATTTATAGCCAGATATCAGGAGACAATATGCTACATATATTGCAGTATATATTGAATTACATTTCGTAAATTGGTATATTAAGTTATACAATATGTAATCAATGATGTGATCAAGTAAATAAGAATTGTGAAACAGAAAATATAGCCCTTGGCTGAAAGCTATATCACCCCTTCTTATTGAACCCTACCACGGAGATGTTAGATAAAAGCTAACCGAGTCGTTTCGTTACAAACGATTAGAGGACATACTATTTTTTAATATGTCGAACTAAGGTGGTACCACGTCTACAAGCATAAAGACGTCCTTATTAGGACTCTTTATGCTTTTTTATTTTACAGAATTTCTTAGGAGGAAAAGACGATGTCTCAAAAAACAAATGATTTTACAAAATGGTATATTGATACGATTCAAAAAGCAGATTTAATGGATTACACCCCTGTTCGCGGATGTATTGCATTTAAGCCGGATGGCTATGAATTATGGGAGCATATTCAAGCAGAAATGGATAAGCGCTTTAAAGAAACAGGCCACCGTAATGCATACTTCCCGATGTTAATTCCAGAATCCTTCTTCCAAAAGGAAAAGGATCATATTGAAGGCTTCTCACCAGAACTTCCTTGGGTAACAGAGGCTGCAGGAGAACAATTAGAAGAACGACTGGCACTGCGTCCTACTTCAGAAACAATGATTGGACATTTGTATTCAAACTGGATTAAGAGCTATCGAGATCTTCCAGTGTTAATCAATCAATGGGCAAATGTATTCCGATGGGAAAAGAAAACTCTTCCATTCATCCGTACATCTGAATTTTTATGGCAGGAGGGTCATACTGCACATGTGGATGAGGAAGAAGCTCGTAAGGAAACGATGCAAATGCTAGCGATCTATAAAGAAGTTGTAGAAGGCTTGCTTGCGATTCCAGTTTATGACGGAGAAAAGACACCATCTGAGCGCTTTGCTGGTGCTGTTGATACATTCTCCATTGAAGCGATGATGCAGGATGGAAAAGCGGTACAAGCAGGTACCTCACACTATTTAGGTACAAAATTTGCGGAAGCATTTGATATTAAATATTTAAATAAAGAAAATAAACACACATATGTGCACACTACGTCTTGGGGCACGTCCACACGCTTAATTGGGTCGGTCATTATGGTACATGGGGATGAACAAGGTCTTGTCTTACCTCCAAAAATCGCACCAACTCAAGTGGTGTTGATTCCAGTTGGGCCTTGGAAAAAGAACCCTACAATTATCGAGAAGTTAGATGAGATCTTTGCAGCTTTAAAAGCAAAAGGAATTCGAGTACGTCTTGATGATTCAGACCAATCACCAGGCTATAAATTTAATGAATGGGAGTTAAAAGGTGTACCTGTTCGTATTGAACTTGGCCCACGTGATTTAGAGAATAATCAAGGTTTAATGAAAGCACGTGATGAAGGAGAGAAGGTTTCAGTACCTCTTGAATCAATTGTTGAAAGCATTGAAAAAGAACTGGAAACCATGCAAACTCGTCTATTCGAGAAAGCAAAAGCATTCCGTGAGGAGAATTCCCATACACATATCGATTCAATGGAACAGTTAAATCAGCATCTCGCAGAATCTGAACAAAATGGAACAATTCCTGGCTGGATTTTAGCTGGTTGGTGTGGAGACGATACATGTGAAGAAAGCGTAAAAGAAGAAACCAAATTTACAACCCGCAATATTCCATTTAACCCACCAACAACAAAGCATTCATGCATTCATTGTGGGAAAGACGCAAAGCATACGGTATGGTTTGCTCGGGCTTATTAATTAATATTGCTATAATCGCAAGAATTGGAATAATTGAATAGGTTTTAGATGTATAAAAACAGACAAGTGCGTTAATCCAAGCAGGATTAACGCTTTTTTAGTAGAAAGTATTTTATGTCGTAAGTTATAATGTTTGCATATCATCGAGTCAGGTAGGTTATTTAATGAAGGTATATACACTTAAAATGCAGTTCAATGAATTTAAAAAAGGCACAAAGTTTTATTTAATTGCTGAATCAGAATTTATTGGAGTTAAAGAGTTTGTATTAAGAACGACAGATTTAAAGGATTGTATATCAATAGGTGAAAATGAATTTCTTGCTTATTTTAGTTTTTTAAAAGAATCATTTAATGATTAAATGAGAGATTTGGTACTCGAATGTCCATGTGTCATATTATGGGAGGGGTTTGGTTTGAGAGAATATAAAGCAATGCTTTTTGATTTAGATGATACCCTACTTAATAGGGATCTGGCAGTAGATAAAATGTTTTCAATTATTATAGAAAAGTGTTATGAGGATGTTAAATATTCAAATAAAAACGAAATGCTGAAGAAATTCAAGGAATATGATAGTGAAAGCTACGGCTATAATGATAAAACAAATGTTTTCGAATCATTATTTGATGAATTCCCACCAACCAATAGATTGCCACGTGATTCCATTCAAGATTTCTGGAATCTTCATTTTCCTCATTGTTTTTCTATAAACCCAACTACGAGAAATATCATACATACGATAAAGAAGCATGTTAAAGTTGCAATTATAACAAACGGATCAACTCAGAGACAAAAGGCAAAAATAATGAACACGAATTTAAATCGCTTTTTTGATACGATCATTATTTCTGAAGAGGTGGGATGTAGTAAACCTGACAGACGCATATTTGAATTAGCATTAAATAAGCTTAATGTGAAACCAGAAGCCGCATTATTCGTTGGGGATAACTTAGAATTAGATATTGGTGGTTGTCAAAATGCAAATATAAATGGCATATGGTTCAACCCTAATATGAAGGAAAATGATACTGACATAAAACCCTATGGGGAGATCAATTCTTTTGATCGTTTATTAAGTTATTTTAATGAATAGACAAGGAGAAGAAAATGGTATTCAACGTAAATGAGTACGTAAACGACCTTATGATCTATATTCCTGGAGGGGTAACTGACATCCGGGATTATCGGAATGAGCAAAAGTGGATGAGTTCGAACTATAAATTAGGGATGCCGGGTGTTCGAAAAAATTTGAAGGAAACAATTTGGAGTGTGGATGTAGATCCATTTTTTCTGGCTAAATTTACAGTTACAGAGGAGCTTTATTGGAGAATTCTTGGGAGATCATTCATCAACACGATTGATTCAAGTAAGCCCGTTGTTAATGTGTCTTGGGTAGATGCAGTTAACTTCTGTAATTTACTTTCTGATCAGCTGGGGTATGACAGGTTTTATCAATATCATCAGGATACGAATGAAGTTGTTTGTAACCATGAATCGAGCGGTTTTCGTTTGCCAACTGAAGCTGAGTGGCAGTATGCGTGTAAAGCAATTTCGAACGGTTATCGATATGGCAATATTGATGAAATCGCTTGGTACAAGGATAATTCCAATGAACAATTACACCCAGTTGGAGAGAAAAAACCGAATGAATGGGGTTTGTATGACATGCTTGGGAATGTGTGGGAGTGGTGCTGGGATTTATACGATGAAGAAACCTATGGTACATATAGAATTATTCGAGGAGGAAGTTGGGCTGAGGAAGAACGTGGATGTGGTGCTACCTGCAGACGTAAAAGTATGCCTAATTTTTCTATTGACGATATTGGCTTTAGAATTGCCAGATCGATTAGTGGAAAATGATAATCTTCTAGGGTTGTTTAGTTTCATAATAATGTAGGTTGTTAATGAAAAAATAAAGAAGTATGTTGAGAACATCATAGATGAAAAAAATAAGGGCTGCTATTTTTGACTGATGATGTTCGAATGAGTGAGAATATATTCGGAGGATTTAAAAGATGAGTACAAAACCAGACTTAGTTTTAGATATTGCTGGTGTTATTGCCACTAATTTTTCACCAATCTATTGGGAGGACTTAGCTTCAAAAGGTAAAGTTTCATATGAGGACCTAGTAGCGTTCAGAAAGGAAGTACGAGAAGTATTATGGACCGGAAGTATTCAAGAAGAAGAGTTTTGGACTAGATTGATTGATAGATTCCCAACAATTGATAGAAGGTATGCTGTAACCAAATTATTAGCAGAGATCAAGCCCTTGCCAGCGCTTGAAATGATCCCGTTATGGAGTGAGTTTGCTAATATTCATTTGCTCAGTAATCATCGGACCGAATGGGTAGACCATATTATCTCACCTATTGAATACTACATAAAAAGTATCACGATTTCTAGTGATGTGGGAGTTTCTAAACCACAGCGCGATATTTACCTTAAGGTTAATGCCCATCTTTCTCCCAATGAAAATGTATTATTCGTCGACGATCAAGATAAAAATCTCATAGAAGCTCGTAATCTAGGTTGGAATACATTACTAGCAGATACAAAAGGTGAATGGATTAAATATGTAAGTCAACAGCTATTGTCCTGAAGGAAGCGTTGAAACTAGAAGGATAAACGCTTTTTTTGTGGAACTATTTATAAAAAGGTCGATACGTAGAAGGTGAGCACATGCATAATATAGAAGTTGTGGGGGAGTACAACTACATTTTAAACGTAACCGGCTAATTAATTGAGATCGTTATCATATTAGCGGATAAGGAGTAGAAGATGAAGAATTCATTGCTAATGAGAACAGAAGCAACCTATACCTTGAATTTTTTAATTTTCATTCAAAATATTTATTACAATCAAAATTGCAGTGAAGAGAAATACAAATTTCCGTACTTTCCATCGAAATTGGCTTTTAAAGAAGAGTTTGAAGTAAATTTTAAGGATTTATGGAATGAAGCTTTTAATCGAATATCCCAGCCTAATAATCAGGATATGGAAATTTTCTGTGAGGAAAGGGAATTTTTCTATGAGCAACTTTTTATGAAGAATGCCGAAAGTTTGAAGGACTATAGTGATATTCACAAATCCTTTCAAGTTTGGTGGGGGAGCTTGGCGGGGCAATTTTCAGTAGAAAGATCGATCGATGAACAAGGAGAAAAATTATATGTGGAACTAGCAAATGCACTCATGCAAAAAGGAATAGAACCTCAAATGACATTGAATATTAGCTTAGTGTACGATGCTTGTCTATACGCAAATACAGATGTTACTTCATATTTCGCTGTTCTTTCAATTCAGGAGATGCTTGTAAAGTATAAAACCGTGGTGCCATGGATATTAGGATGTATTAATTAAGTAAAGCGGGAGCATCACCTGCTTGTAAGGTGTTGTCTATACGGAATCAAAATTAAGCAGTTCGGAAAGATGTAATTACAATCAATATTTTAATACATAAGGTTAATACAAATATAAATAGCTTGGAATCGATTGCTCTTCTGCCTTTTCTTCTTGATCTAATCTGCTACGAAATCCAACAAGTACACCTACATTTATTAAAGTACTTAACCTAATAAGCTTTTCCACCTGAATTTTTCATATAAATACCAGTAAAATAAACACTAGAATAACGAATGTTCCTGAGAAAGCAGATACTATACCACCGATATGACTGGTTACTTCTTCTCAAATATTTATCAGTTGGATTGCCAATACTAGTTCTGTGCACTTATAGAAGGGTGGCACTAGAATGAATAAAATTGTTTATAATTTTAGGAGGTTGACGATGGGAATTCTTAGTGGTAATCCAAAGGAAGAGCCTTTACATTATGGAGAAGTGTTTGACATATGGTCTGCTGTTTTAGCTGCAAATGGTAAAGTGGCAGGATATCAAACAATGCTGAATCATACTGGGGACGAGGATCTAAAAAAACTTTTACAAGAAATGCTCGAAATGACAAAACAGGAAAAGAAACAATTAGATGAATTATTAAAAGAAAACGGCATTGGCTTGCCGCCAGCACCACCGGAAAGACCTGAAGCATGCTTAGAGAACATCCCTGCAGGTGCACGGATAAATGATCCCGAAATTGCGGCTAGTCTCTCAGTTGATATTGCAGCTGGATTAGTTCTATGCAGTCAAGTTATCGGAAAATCCATTCGTGAGGATGTTGCGTTGATGTTTAGTCAATTCCATAATCAAAAGGTAACATTAGGGGCAAAAGTTTTACGTTTGAACAAGGAAAAGGGTTGGCTAGTGCCTCCTCCGCTGCATATAAATAAGGGCAATAACTGCTGAATTCATGTAAATGACGAATTTACTGCAGAAATAGAAGTTAGCTTTTTTATAGGGCTTTTATATAAAAGCCCTATATTTGGATCCTATATGACATTTTTTACTTTTTTCTGTCGCAGTTATTTCGGCTGCTGCAACTATTCTTGTCTTGTTTTTTATCAAGTCTCCTAGGTGGGTTCGAATAGATTCTTTATTCCAGATGGTGAAGAGGTAGGGTTAATGGCGAAGGAAAACAGTGAGAAAAAAATTAAGTGGTGGCAACTCTCTCTTTTTGGTGTGGGGTGTACAATTGGGACGGGTTTTTTTCTGGGGTCGAGTATTGCAATCCGAACAGCTGGACCCTCTGTACTACTTGTATTTATCATAGCTGCTATTGGAACATATCTTGTGTATGATGGATTGGCGAAAATGACTGTACAAAAGCCTGAAAAAGGGACATTTCGAACATATGCTAAAAAGGCATTTGGAAAATGGGCTGGATTTAGTATTGGTTGGATCTACTGGAGCGCTGAAATACTTATTATGGGGAGTCAGTTAACTGCATTATCCATTTTCACAAAGTTTTGGTTTCCGAATGTTCCTCTATGGATATTTGCATCAATCTATGGAGTATTAGGATTATGTATTTTATTAATTGGTACGAGTGGGATCAACAAATTAGAAAATATATTTGCTCTTATCAAAATTTCCGCAATCCTCATGTTCATTGTAATTGCAGTACTGGCAGTTACAGGTACTATAGAAGGAACAAGAGATCCACAGCTACCTACAGATTACTTCCCGAAAGGAATTTTGGGGCTTTGGTCTGCTTTGATCTTTGCCTATTATGCATTTGGAGGCATTGAGGTAATGGGATTAATGGCAACGCAGCTTAAATATAAGAACGATGCACCGAGGGCGGGAAAAGTAATGCTCCTACTTCTTACGATTATTTACTTAGGCTCAATCGGCCTCGCTGTAATGCTTGCGTCAAAGAAGGTTTTTACAGGAGAAGAGAGCACATTTGTTGTTGCACTTGGTAATTACAATATACCAATCTTAGCGGATTTATTTAATGGCGCATTGATAATTGGCGGTTTTTCCACGATGGTTGCTGCGCTTTATGGAGTTACTAGTATTTTAGTAAATCTATCAGAGGACGGAGATGCTCCGAAAATCTTTTCTAAAAGGGGAAAATTAAAGGTGCCATTACCTGCGTTCATTTTAACAACATCCGGATTGCTTGCATCAATCATCTTTTCACTATTAATGCCGGATAGCATTTATGAGTATATAACAACGGGTGCTGGGCTAATGCTTTTATATAATTGGTTATTCATTCTTCTGTCTGCGAATCGACTGCTAAAGCCTGGATTTGTAGGGAAACTGAAATATTATTTAGGAATGTTGTTTATTTTACTTGCAGTAAGTGGAACATTATTTAGTAAGGAAATTCGTCCAGGTTTCTTTATTAGTCTAGGATTTGTTGTCATTATCGGAATTTTTGCTTTTGTTAAAAATGCTCGTTGGAAAAAGAAAGATTCCATAGGTTTAAGCACATTATTCGAAAAACTTGAGAAACCTTAATGACTAAGTAATAGCTTTACACCTTGAATTCCAAAGTATATCCCGAACCCAATAAGAGATAGGCCAGAAATAATGGATATGAGTGCTAATAAACGTGATGTTAAGATTTTTCGAAAACCACTTGAGATTGTGGCCATTGTGACATCCCAAAGTAGTAATCCACAAAAAATAGCAGCACTATAAATAATGAGTTCGCTATTGGTTGAAGTGGATGCAGTCTTTGCTAAAACAGAGCCGTAGATTCCAAGCCAGAATAAAATTGTTAGTGGGTTTGTAATCGACATAATAAAACCAGAAAAAAAAGCTTTATAAGTAGGCTCCTGATTTCTTGAATTCTGCATATTGATTTTTCCAGCACTTAACAGACTCTCAAACCCAGTGTAGAGTAATACAAAACAGCCAAAAAGCCAAAGAAATGTTTGAATTAACGGGGTATTGATGAATGACACAAGACCTAAGTAAACAATTAACATATATACCCCATCTGCTAAAACAGCTCCAACCCCAACGAGCCACGCGTGGAAAAAGCCGTATTTTATTCCTCGATCTAACTGTGCTGCATTAACTGGACCGATTGGTGCGGCAAGACTAAGACCTAATAGAACATAACTGAAAAGTGTACCCATTCCACTTACCCCTCTTGAAAAGACTTGTCTTAAAATTGTATTCAAGAGGCCGGACTTGTACCACTACTATTTTTAGGAGGCTGAACGATGGCAGAATTATTAAATCAGTTTATACAGACAGTGGAAGAAGCTCAACAAGCGATAATCGAGTCACAAGCTAATGACGACCCACAACGTTTTCAGCATGCTCAAAACTTATTACTTCATGCGAAGGAACAATTACAAGAAGTTAAAGATACTTGTGAAGCTAAAAGTGAGTTTCAACACGCAAAAGAGCGACTTCGTAAGCTAGAAGAAACACAGCATGCCATCCAGGCAACAAATAGGTTCTAACACGTAAAACCCACGAATATCGTGGGTTTTTACTGTGGTGTGCCCAGCATGGTTGCAGTCTATAGGGTGAAAGTCCCGAACTGTGAAG
>NZ_JAKTTI010000065.1 GCF_022427965.1 Fredinandcohnia quinoae
TGGTGTGAGAGGGTCGAACGAATCAAAATTCCGATTCGTTCACTCTACTCGATTTTGCTAATTTATATGAATTTGCGAAAAATTTACATAATTTATTGACTAGTTATTTAACGGAATGGTATCATATCGTTAAATAAACGTCATACATATTAATGTTATGATGATTTCTACTTTTTTAGTTTATCTTTTTATGTTTACACAAAAAACATTTAACAATGGCTAAATTTAAGGAGATGACTTTTTTATGATTGAAAGCGCTACCAATATGACTGATAAAATGAAGGCCACCATTGATATGAATCTCTTTGATAAAATTCGTGAACATGAGCAAGTTGTATTCTGTAATGATGATGCAACGGGGCTTAAAGCGATTATCGCGATTCATAGTACGAAACTTGGCCCGGCTTTGGGGGGCTGTCGTATGTTTCCATATGATAGTGTTGATGATGCTTTAGATGATGTTTTACGATTATCAAAAGGGATGACATATAAATGTGCTGCAGTAGATGTAGATTTTGGTGGAGGAAAAGCAGTTATAATTGGTGATCCAAATAAAGATAAAACTCCTGAACTATTTCGAGCTTTCGGACAGTATGTGGATTCACTGAATGGCCGGTTTTATACGGGAACTGATATGGGAACAACAACTGATGATTTTATTCATGCATTAAAAGAAACAAATTGCATAGTTGGTGTAGAAGAAGAATATGGAGGTAGTGGAGATTCCTCTGTTCCAACTGCACACGGTGTTATTTATAGCTTACAAGCCACGAATAAGACAATTTGGGGAACTGATCATTTAGCAGGAAAAAGTTATGCGATTCAAGGTTTAGGAAAGGTAGGCTTTAAAGTTGCGGAGCATCTTCTACAAGAGGGAGCAGACTTATATGTAACGGATATTAATCAACTTGCTATTGAGCGCCTTCTGGAAAAAGCGAGAGAAGTTGGAGCAGGTATTAAGGTTGTTGAAAGTAATGAGATTTATCAAACAAATGCGGATGTATTTATCCCTTGTGCATTTGGTGGAATTATTAATGATCAGACAATTCAACAATTATCAGTGAAAGCTGTAGTTGGTTCAGCAAATAATCAATTACTCAATCTACATCACGGGAAAATGCTCCAAGATAAGGGAATTCTCTATGCACCAGACTACATTGTTAATTCTGGTGGACTTATCCAGGTAGCTGATGAACTATATTCACCTAATAAGGACAGAGTCCTAAAAAAGACAAAAGCCATTTACGATTCTTTATTATATGTATACGATCATTCACAAGCCCATGGGATTACAACTGTTGAAGCCGCAAATATATTCTGTGAACAACGAATTAATGCTAGAAGTATACGCAATAGTTTCTTTTCCCATACGAATCGTCCGAAGTGGACAATTAGAAAGTGATTTTTTGACCAATTAACAACATACTGACTGTAATAAAGTTATTAATTGAAAAGGGGGAAGGGAATGGAGAATAGGTTTCCAATTTTACAATTAATGAACCAGCAAGGAATAGTTGTTTCTCCTAAACATGAACAAATGATAACTGCTGAACTTGTGAATACATTTCTTAGCCACCTTATTAGGATTCGAATCTTTGACCGAAAGGCAGTTAGTTTACAAAGACAAGGGAGAATTGGTACGTATGCACCATTTGAGGGACAGGAAGCAGCACAGGTAGGAAGTGCACTTGCTTTAAAGGAGAATGATTGGCTTTTCCCGACATATCGGGAGCATGGGGCTGCTATGACATTTGGGCACTCATTACGTAATATTCTACTCTTTTGGAATGGCCGGAATGAAGGATGTATTCCACCAAATGGGAAGAAAATTTTCCCCCCTGGAATTCCGATCGCAACACAAATTCCACATGCAGTTGGAGCTGCATATGCCGAAAAACTGAAAGGAACAAAAAATGCAGCTATCGTCTACTTTGGTGATGGTGCAACATCTGAGGGAGATTTTCATGAAGGACTTAATTTGGCAAGTGTATTAAAGTCTCCTGTTGTCTTTTTCAATCAGAATAATCAATATGCTATCTCGGTACCCCTTCATAAGCAAATGAATACGAAGACAATAGCGCAAAAGGCAATTGCTTATGATATTCCCTCAGTAAGAATCGATGGAAATGATGTTTTTTCGGTTTACTATGAAACGATGAATGCATTAGAACGAGCAAGAAGTGGTCAAGGACCAACATTAATCGAGGCAGTAACATGGAGATATGGTGCACATACGACTGCTGATAATCCATCTAAATATCGTGATCAATCGAAAAGTAATGATCTTCGCCATGAAATTGACCCCATTCTTCGCTTGGAAAGATGGTTAAAAAATAAGGGGTTATATGAAGAAAAATGGTTTAAGGAAATGGAAGAAAATGCTGCGAATGAAGTAGAATCTGCTGTTCAGGAAATGGAGGATTTCCCACCAGCTAATCCAGCAGATATATTTGATTATGTCTTCGCTAAGCCGACATGGACAATTGAAGAGCAAAAACAACAGTATTTGCAGCTGATAGGGGATGAAATTCAATGAATATTGCAGTTAAGACAAAAACATTAACCCTAGTTCAAGCAATTACTGATGCAATGGATATAATGCTTCATGACCGTAAAGAAGTCATTTTACTAGGTGAAGACATCGGGGTAAATGGTGGTGTTTTTCGTGCTACTGATGGGCTTCAAGAAAAGTATGGAGAAAATCGAGTTGTTGATACTCCTTTAAGTGAAGCTGGATTTGTTGGGGCGGCAATTGGTATGGCTGTAAATGGCTTTCTTCCTGTTGTAGAAATTCAGTTTCTCGGCTTTATTTATCCTGCTTATGAGCAAATTATGACTCACGCCTCACGGCTAAGAATGAGAACGATGGGCCATTTTACTGTACCTATGGTTATTCGGGCCCCTTATGGAGCTGGTGTAAGAGCACCGGAGATTCATTGTGATAGTACAGAAGCCATCTTTACACATATGCCAGGAATAAAGGTTGTCTGCCCATCAACCCCCTATGATGCAAAGGGTTTACTTATTGCAGCAATAGAGGATCCAGATCCAGTATTGTTTTTGGAACCAATGCATAGTTATCGTTCGATTAGAGAAGAGGTTCCAGAAGAAAAATATTCAGTCGAAATTGGAAAGGGTAAAAAGCTAATTGATGGTGAAAATGTTACCGTACTTGCCTGGGGTGCAATGATGCCGGTTGTTTTGAAGGCTGCAAAAATGGCAAAGGAAATGGGTATCAGCTGTGACGTAATTGATTTGAGAACCCTTTATCCGTTGGATAAGGAAATCATTGCTGAATCTGTTCAAAAAACTGGTCGAACAGTCATTGTTCATGAAGCACATGCGACTGGTGGAGTTGGGAATGACATCATATCAATCATAAACGATACATCTTTTCTTTATCAAAAGGCACCTGTTGAACGTGTGACTGGTTTTGATATACCAGTACCTTATTTCGGCTTTGAAGATCATTACTTGCCCTCTACAAAACGAGTCGTGCAAGCGATTGAAAAAGTATGTAAGTTCTAGGAGGTAAAAAATGATTGAAGTAAAGCTTCACGATATCGGTGAAGGAATGACTGAAGCAAATATTTCAAGTTTTTTAGTTAAGCCTGGTGATATAGTCAAGGCTGATGATCCACTCATTGAAATTCAAACAGATAAAATGACAGCAGAAATTCCAGCTCCTAAAAATGGAATTGTAAAGGAGTTTATGGTTGCTCAAGGGCAATTAGTTTCTGTCGGAACCACATTATTACTTCTAGAGGATGTTCATTCGATTGAAATGAATATCACACAACCCCCAGATTCAAAAAAAGAAAATTTTACTGTCAATTCGGATAAAAAGAAACGAATTATGGCATCCCCATACACGAGAAAAATTGCACGAGAGCATAATGTACAAATTAAGGATATCGAAGGAACTGGACCTGCAGGGAGAATCACTGATGAAGATGTATATCGATATATCCAGCTGTCTAAAAAGCTTGTAGAAACCGTTGGTCAACAAAAAGAAGAACATAAAAATGATCAAATTGGTGAAAAGATTCCTTTTCGAGGTCGAAGAAAACAAATCGCAAAACGGATGACCCAATCGGTCTACACGATACCACATTGTACTCTTTTTGAGGAAGTGGATGTTACAAATTTAATCCAGTTTCGCAATGAATTAAAAACAACTAATATACATCTTTCTCTAACTGCATTTTTTATTAAGGCAATTTCATTAAGTTTAAAAGATTATAAGATTTTTAATGCAAAACTAGAAGAAGAACAAGAGTTCATACACATACTGAATGAACATCATATTGGTATTGCAACCGATACTCCAGAAGGTTTGATAGTTCCTGTTATTCATCATGTTGAACAAAAAACAATCACTGCGATTCACGAAGATTTGAAGGAACTCACTCACAAGGCAGTCGAAAATGCATTATCCATAAAAGAGATTACCGGTGGAAGTTTTACGATTAGTAATGTAGGACCTTTAGGAGGAAGTATTGGTGCAACCCCAATCATTCAACATCCTGAGGTCGGACTCATGTCTTTTCATAAAACTAAGAAAATGCCAGTTGTAGTAAAAGATGACCAAATTGCGATCCGTTCCATCATGAATATCTCGATGTCTTTCGATCATCGGGTGGCTGATGGGGCAACAGCAGTTGCATTTACTAATCGATTTGCACAATTCATAAAAAATCCAAATCTAATGTTGTTGGAGATGATCTAAATGGTTGTAGGGGAACTTGCATATGAACGTGATCTCCTCATCATTGGTGGAGGGCCTGGGGGCTATAATGCCGCTATAAGGGCCGCCCAATTGGGGAAGAGTGTTACCTTAATTGAGCGTGAACAATTAGGTGGGGTATGTTTAAATAAAGGCTGCATTCCTTCAAAAGTATTTACACATGCTGCTGATAAACTATATTCCTATCAAAAAAATGAACAATTAGGAATCGAATGCGACACTCTTACCTTCAATTATTCAAAACTTGAAAAGTATAAGAATAAAATAGTAGATCAACTTAGACAAGGTGTTGAAGCATTGTGTCAATCAAATCAGATTGAATTACTTATGGGGAATGCTTTCTTTCTATCAGAAAATAAAATTGGTGTTGAAAAAGATGAGCAGTATGAAATCTATCAATTTAAAAATGCCATTATTGCAACGGGATGTAGCCCTAAATCAAATAAACTCTTTAGCAAACTTGATTCAAAAAAGGTATTAAATCATTGGTCAATATCTACTGTAAGGGAAGTACCAGATAGACTAATCATTTATGGAAGTGACTATATTACTCTGGAAATGGCAATGAGCTTTCGCGCTTTCGGTTCAACAGTATCAATTCTCCTTGACGACGGCAAAGAAGAGTTTCCATTTGATCCAGCAATTAATAGAGAGCTAGAGCGAATATTAAAAAAGAAGAAAATAGCCATCTTTAAAGGTGTGATTAAAGAGGTTAAAGAAGATGGTAGTGCTGTAATGATAGATGTGGTTCGAAAGGAATCAGTGAAAACAATTATAGGCTCATATCTATTTGTTTCCAATCATTACATTCCAAATACAAAGGAATTAGGATTAGAACGGATTGGCATCCAGATTGATCAGGATGGTTTTATTGTAACAAATGAAAAATGTCAAACTTCAGTAAATCATATTTATGCGGTTGGTGATGTAACAGGTGGAGAACAGTTAGCAATAAAAGCGATTAAAGAGGGCAAGGTTGCTTCCGAAGCTATTTCAGGTATTCCTTCTGAAATTGATATTACAAATATCCCAACAATTGTTAGGGCAGTTCCACCTATTGCTTCGGTAGGGTTAACTGAAAATGAAGCAATTGAAAGTGGCTATGAAATTTCAACAGGACAGTTTTCTCTAAATGGAAATGGGTTCGCAACGTTAATCGATAAGAAAGAAGGGTTGATAAAAGTAATAATCGATAAAAAAAGTCAACTAATATTAGGGGTTCATATCATTGGTGAAGGAGCAGTCGAACTGATTTCCACGGGTATTCATGCGCTTGAAATGATTGCTAGAGAGGAAGATTTATTATTCCCTTTATATCCTCATCCGAGCATTAATGAAGGATTGCTTGAGGCTATTGAAGCTTTGAGTGGCTTATCTATCCATACTGCTCAAAGAAAGAAGAGTAAAGAAATTGCCCAGTTCTAGTTCCTTCACTGCGGAAAAGCATTGTAGCTTTAAATGGCACTCTTGAGATAGATTCAATAAGTACTATATTATTAATCTGAATATTATTAATTTTATAACAGGAGGAGTTTAGATGAAAGAAGAAGTAGTAGTAAAAAATCATGAGGTGGAAGATTTTTTTCCAGTACAAGAGGTTGATTATCTTGAAATTTATACAGGAAATGCAAAACAAGCTAGCCACTATTTTTGTACAGCATTTGGGTTCAAACTAGTTGCTTATTCAGGGCTAGAAACAGGAAATCGCGAAACTGTTTCCTATGTTCTTCAACAAAGAAAGATTCGATTAATCCTAACTGGTTCCTTAAAAGAGGAGAGTCGTGTTTCCTCATTTGTTAAAAAACATGGTGATGGTGTAAAAGATATAGCATTAACAGTTGAAAATGTCGAAAGGGCTTACGATGAAGCGGTTTCAAGAGGTGCCATTGCGATTTCCCCTCCAATTGAATTAAACGATGAGCACGGAATTATTAAAAAGGCAATTATCGGAACATATGGTGATACAATCCATACATTGGTTGAACGAAAAGGTTATAAGGGGACGTTTATGCCAGGCTTTGAACCGATGGTAGGTACATCACCATTTGAAGATGCTGGATTTATCGGAATTGATCATGTAGTTGGAAACGTAGAAAGAATGGAAGAATGGGTTAATTATTATGCGAATGTTATGGGGTTTAAAGAAATGACTCATTTCACGGATGATGATATTAGTACAGAATACTCTGCTCTCATGTCGAAGGTTATGCATAATGGTGGACGTATTAAATTCCCGATTAATGAACCAGCAGAAGGAAAACGTAAATCACAAATCCAGGAATATCTCGAATTTTATAACGGTCCTGGTGTTCAGCATTTAGCAATATTAACGGAAGACATTGTAAATACAGTTGCAATTCTTAAGAAGAATGGTGTTGAGTTTTTAAATACTCCAGATTCTTATTATGAAATGCTTTCTGAGAGGGTTGGCAAGATAGATGAGGACATTGAAAAAATTCGTGAACTAAATATTTTAGTAGATTGTGATGATGAAGGCTACTTGCTACAAATTTTCACAAAGCCAATTGTTGACCGTCCTACATTGTTTGTAGAGATTATTCAACGAAAAGGTGCTCGTGGATTTGGCGAAGGAAACTTCAAAGCACTATTCGAATCAATCGAACGAGAACAAGCTAAAAGAGGAAATCTATAATTTCATCATGTAGCAAACTCAAGAAGGGGATATACTTCCCCTTCTTTAGAAAATTTGAGGTGTGTCGATGAAAATCAATACTCGCAAAGAAATTGAAGAGGTCAGACCATATAATCTAGGAAAATCTCCAGAAGATATAAAGAATGAATATGGATTACAAGTCATTCAAAAAATGTCAGACAACGAAAACGTATATGGTTGCACAACCGATGTTGAAAAAGAACTAACTCATAGCATCAAGCAATTACATTCATACCCAGATGGAATAACAACCGTCCTCACAGAAAATCTAGCAAGCTTTTATCAATTAAATCAAAACCAATTCCTAATTGGAAACGGCTCCGAAGAAATAATTCGTTTATTAACTCGAGGATATATCTCGAGTGGTGATGAAGTCATTATTGCAGACCCTACATTTCCACGATATGAAGCAAATGCAATCATTGAAGGTGGAATACTTGTTAAGGTACCATTGCGGGATGGAAAGCATGACTTAAGAGCAATGGTCGAGGCCATTTCAATTCGAACAAAAATGATCTTTGTATGTAACCCGAATAATCCAACAGGGACTATTGTGGGAAAGGATGAGTTATTCCAATTTATTAAAACCATCCCTAATCATATTATAGTTGTTATTGACGAGGCTTACTTTGAATATGTCATGACAGATGATTATTTAAAAACACATACTTTGTTAGATCGTTTTGCAAATCTTGTGATCTTACGAACATTTTCAAAAGTTTATGGTTTAGCGGCCCTACGTGTTGGTTATGGAATGATGTCACCAGATTTCGTTCAACAATTAATGAAGGTGAAAGATGTTTTTAATGTGAACCAATTAGCTCAGAATGCTGCTAGGGTTGCATTAAATGATCAACATTTTGTCAAGGAATGTGCCAAAAAGAATCAACTAGAAAGAGAGTTTGTAACACGTAAATTAATTGAAATGGATTATAAAGTATACCCATCTGAAACAAATTTTTTATATGCTTGTAGTGAACATCCAGTTGCTGAAAAACTTCAGAAGAAAGGAATGTTGGTAAGAGCATTTTCTCAACCAAACGGTGGAGAAGCAATAAGAGTTACATTGGGAACGCGAGAAGAAAATATAGCATTTCTTCACGTTATTGGTATGTTGAAGAAAGAGAGGGTGGTGTAAGTTATGGAACTAAACCCAGAATCTCTACAATGGAAGGATGCATATAAACTATTAGTCGGTTCAATCCTTCCACGTCCAATCGCATTTATAACCACGATTGATGGGAATGGAATTGTAAATGCGGCACCATTCAGCTTTTTTACAGCTATTTGCGCAGAGCCAATGCTGATCTGTTTTTCACCTATGATAAGGGGAACTGATGGTGAGAAGAAGGACACATTAATAAATATTGAAGCAACAAAGGAATTTGTCGTTAATATCGTCAGCGAAGACTTTGTAAAACAAATGAATGATTGTGCAATTGAATATTCTGCGGATGTTGATGAATTAGAAGCAACTGGGCTTTTAAAGGAAGATAGTGCAACAGTAATAGCCCCTCGAATTAAAGAATCTAAGGTTCATATGGAATGTGAACTATATCAAGTCTTACATTTTGGTGGTCACCCCGGGGCCGGTAGCCTTGTGATTGGGAAAGTAAAGCATGTCCACATTCATGACGACCTATATGAAAGTGGTCGAATTCTCACTGAAAAACTAAAGCCAGTTGGACGATTAGCGGGTCAAATGTTTACCAAACCTATAACAGATACATTTGAATTAATTCGTAAAAAGGAACCAAGGTGATCATATGAAATTTGTAACATTTGAGCGAACTGGTGGAATAGAGCGGGTTGGTCTTTTCATGGATGAACGGTATGTCATTGATCTTCATGAGGCCACAAACGGAATGGTTCCGACTACTATGCTAGCTTTGTTAGAACGGTATCAGGATTATCACGAATCTATTTCGTCCATTTCAAAAAATATCCCAGAGCAAGGGGTATACATTTTTCAGGAAGTGAACATAAAAGCTCCGTTGCCCAACCCTAAAAGTCTGCGTGATTTTTATGCATTTGAACAGCATGTTAAGACAGCAAGACAAAATAGAGGATTAGAGATGGTACCAGAATGGTATGAAATACCTGTGTTTTACTTCTCCAATCATTTAGCAATCAAGGGACCTAATGAAGAAATTAGTCGGCCCAAACAATGTGAATGGCTAGATTATGAGCTTGAAATTGCTTGTATTATTGGGAAGGAAGGAAAGAATATTAAAACGAGTGAGGCAGAAGAATATATTTTTGGTTATTGCATTATGAATGACTGGAGCGCTAGAGATTCACAAAGAAAAGAAATGGCTGTCGGATTGGGTCCAGCTAAGGGTAAGGATTTTGCAACGTCTATTGGACCATATATTGTCACTAAGGATGAATTAGAAAGTAACAGAGAAGGTAAGGGATATAATCTTAAGATGTCAGCAAAGGTAAACGGTAATCTTTTATCCGAAGGAAATTTTAAAGATATTTATTATAGTTTTGCTGAAATGATAGAACGAGCATCAGAAGGAGTCACTCTATATCCTGGAGAAATAATCGGTTCTGGAACAGTTGGCACTGGCTGTATACTCGAATTAGGTACAGAGTTTCATCGTTGGTTAGAACAAGGTGATGAAATTGAATTAGAGATTACAGGATTAGGAAAATTGAAAAATAAGATTGCTAAAAAGTAGATAGAAGGTGAAATGATGTATTATCGGAAATTAGGAAAAATCCCTCACAAACGTCATACCACTTTTCGAAAAGAGGATGGTAGTCTATATCGTGAGCAGGTAATGGGGACGAAGGGGTTTTCCGGTACACAATCCATTCTTTATCATCATTATATGCCAACAGAAGTAGCAAAATCAGAATTGATTGGAAACTATGTACCGGAATTCGAGGACCAACAACCACTTAGTCATCGTCATTTCTATACAGACAGGCTTTCGAATACTGGTGATGCATTAGCTGCAAGGGAATATCTATTAGGAAATGATGATATACTTATCGGAGTAATCAATGTGACTCAAGCAATGGAGTCCTATTATCGTAACGGCGATGGAGATGAAATGCTGTTCATACATTATGGTTCCGGTAAAATTGAAACGATGTTTGGCACGATTATGTATCTTCCTGGAGATTATGTAGTCATTCCTATTGGTACGATATACCGTGTTATTCCAAATCAAAATGAAACTACGAAAATATTATTTATAGAGGCTTTTAGTCAAATAACGACTCCACGTAGATATCGGAATGAATATGGACAATTATTAGAGCATAGTCCATTTTGTGAGCGGGATATTCGTGGGCCGGAGCAATTAGAAACATATGCTGATAAAGGTGAGTATGAGGTCATAACGAAGTCAAGAGGATACTTGCATTCACATGTATTAAACCATCATCCTCTTGATGTTGT
This sequence comes from Fredinandcohnia quinoae, assembly GCF_022427965.1. Taxonomy (GTDB): domain Bacteria; phylum Bacillota; class Bacilli; order Bacillales; family Bacillaceae_L; genus Ferdinandcohnia; species Ferdinandcohnia quinoae. Next base: position 10,837 of record NZ_JAKTTI010000065.1, read on the forward strand.
CGGATGGGATGGCTATTTGTATCCATGGATGTTCAATATTGCGGACTTTGAACCAATCACAGGAAGGGTTCATCAGCCGCCACCTGTACATCAAACCTTTGAGGGGCATAATTTCGTCGTTTGCTCATTTGTTCCAAGACTATATGATTATCATCCAGAATCAATTCCAGCTCCATATTATCATAGTAATGTTAATAGTGATGAACTGCTCTACTATGTAGACGGTAATTTTATGAGTCGAAAGGGTGTAAAAGAGGGCTCCATTACACTACATCCAAGTGGAATACCACATGGACCACATCCTGGAAAAACTGAAGCAAGCATTGGGAAAAAAGAAACACTTGAGCTTGCAGTGATGATTGATACATTCAAACCTTTGAAGGTTGTAAAAAAAGCAATTGCTTACGAAGATAAGCAATATATGTATTCTTGGATTGAAAAATAAGTAATAAAAAACCGCTTACCTTAAGTAAGCGTCAGATTGTCGACAAAAGGCACCGAGAGGAATCCCTCTCGGTGCCTTTTGTCATT
>NZ_JAKTTI010000066.1 GCF_022427965.1 Fredinandcohnia quinoae
AAATCGGCATAATGGCTGTTTTTAAGAGTGTCTACTTGACAGGTGCATGATCAAAATAAAAATACGGACGTTATTCTAAAAATACGGTCATTAGCTGAAAAGCACGTAAAACACCATTATTTCAACGAAATCCAAACGCTCTTCACTTCTGTATAGTTATCTAATGCATACGATCCCATCTCACGGCCGAAGCCAGATTGTTTGTATCCGCCAAATGGTGATGCAGCATCGAATGCGTTATAGCAGTTGACCCAAACAGTACCTGCACGAAGATTATTCGAGATATAGTGTGCCTTAGCGACATCTCGTGTCCACACTCCAGCAGCTAGACCGTAATCACTATTATTAGCACGAGCAATTAACTCATCTAAATCTTCATAAGGCATTGCTGAAATAACTGGTCCAAAGATTTCTTCTTTGGCAATCGTCATTTCATCATTTACATTTGCAAATATAGTCGGAGAAACGAAGTATCCAGCCTCATATGGTTGCGTACCACCAACTACTAATTCAGCACCTTCGCTTTTACCTTTTTCAATATAGCTTAGGACACGATTTTGTTGCTCAATCGATACGAGTGGTCCAATTTCAGTATCACCATGGATACCTGCACCTTGCTTAATTTTTTCGGCATGGCTCACCATATCTGCTACAACATTATCAAATTGCTTCTTTTGAATAAATACACGAGATCCTGCACAGCAAACCTGACCTTGGTTGAACATAACTCCATTAAGAGCTCCAGGAATTGCTTTCGTCATATCAGCATCAGGTAAAATGATATTTGGTGATTTACCACCTAATTCGAGAGTAACACGCTTTAATGACTTTGAAGCTCTAGCCATAATCATCTTTCCAACTTCAGTCGATCCAGTGAATGCAATTTTATCAACCTGAGGATGGTCGACTAATGGTTGACCTGCTGATTCACCAAAGCCTGGAACAATATTTAAGACACCTGGAGGAAATCCAGCTTCCGCGGCCAATTCTGCTAAATAAAGTGCTGAAAGTGGAGTTTGTTCAGCTGGTTTTAAAATCACCGTACAGCCTGATGCAAGTGCAGCACCCAATTTCCACATTGCCATCAATAACGGGAAGTTCCAAGGGATAATTTGTCCAACGACACCTACCGCTTCATGGCGAGTATAGTTTAAAAAGGGGCCACTAACAGGAATGGTTTGACCTACGATTTTTGTAGACCAGCCTGCGTAATAGCGCATATGTTCAATAGCAAGAGGAATATCAGCATTTGACGTTTCACGAATTGGCTTACCGTTATCAAGTGTTTCTAATTGTGCAAGCTCATCTTTATGTTCTTCCATTAAATCAGCAAGCTTGTACATGATTCTACTTCTTGATGCAGCACTCATCTTTTTCCAAGGACCTTCATCAAAGGCTTTGCGAGCAGCTTTTACTGCTAAGTCAATATCTTCAGGACCAGCTTCATAGACGGAAGCAAGTACCTCACCAGTAGCAGGGTTAAAAGTATCAAATGTCTTTCCGGAAATGCTTTCTACAAATTCACCATTAATAAAAAGCTTTTTATTGCCGCTTAAAAACTTTTCTACCTTTTCTCTTAATTCAACAGTCAGTTGGCTCATCGTATTCCTCCTCTTAAAATATTTCTATATTTTCAGCTGAGACATTAGTATGTAAGAGTTATCATTGATAACGCTTACATATCTATGGTAACATTTAAAAAATCTATCAATCAACTAAAAAGAGATGAAATTTTCCGATAATAACTGACAACAAAATTCGACTTTCCTTTTTTTTAGGCAATTTATTAGTTTGGCGAATATAAATAGTATAGAATATTAAATTATACGAATTTTAAGGAGATGAATGTGATGGATGCACGTACATTAAGAAATTGTTTTGGAAAATTTGCTACAGGAGTAACGGTTGTTACGTGGTTTGAAGGTGAAGAAAAGAGAGGGATTACAGTTAACTCCTTTACTTCGGTGTCTCTAGATCCAGCATTAGCACTTATCTCAATCGATAAAAATGCAAGTGCATATAAAGGGCTGCAAGGAAAATCGTTTACAATAAATGTGTTGTCAGCTGATCAAGAAGCCATTGCATGGCAATTTGCAGGAAAACAGCAGGAAGGTTTACAAATTGATTGGGATTCTACAGGGATTGCTCCGAAAATTAAAGGCAGCATTGCATGGATGGAATGTAAGCCTTGGAAGGTATATGATGGCGGCGATCATGATTTGTTCATTGGAGAAATTCAACAAATCCACCAGCAAGATGGAGATGGACTTACTTTCTTCCAAGGCAAGATGGGCACTACGAGAGGGCTATAAAAAAGCACAAGTAGAAGTAATAATAAAACCAAGGGAACTCTTCATGGATTATTTTCTTGAAGAGTTTTTGTATAAGTAAGAAGAGTACTGCTATGATAAACATAAAATGATAGTGTGAATGATTCCATAAGGTGAGGTTTTAATATGCAGTTAACAATAAGTGCGACTGGAGAAAATGTACAAGCCATTTCTTATTTATTGGCTAAAAATCCTAATAATAGCTATGAACGAAATCACAAAGGTCATTTAGTAAGGCTATTTTATAGTAAGTTTAATCAATCTGAAGTTGAAGTTACGATTTTTGTTACACCAGATCCAATTGAACTTGTTAAAAATACTTCTAATTCGTATGATATAACTCATTATATTAATGACCGCGAATTCGCAGTTAGTAGCATTTTTTGCTCACTCATAAGGCCTGCGCTTGGCACTGCATTGAACGGGCAACCAACGGAAGGATATGTGGAGTGGGTGGCTCATCGTTTCCCATTTCAATTTAGCTTCGGTCCGATTGTTTCTGCGCTTTCAGACGAACAAATTAAGGATCTATTTGAACCACTTGGCTATGATGTGATGATTGAATATGGGACGTCTGATTACGCTTTTACGATCAAGTCGAAGAGCACCGCAAGATATATTTCTTTAAAAGGATTAACCACATTACAAAAAGGTTTACATCAGTTATTCGTATTAATTCCAGTATTAGATGATTACAAACATTATTATATTGATGAAAAAGAAATCGATAAAATAGAGCGTTATGGAAAAGGCTGGTTAGAGAGTCACCCACAAAAGGATTTTATTTTAAGACAAGCCCTTCGATTTAAAGAAATATATAGCATAGTTGAAAAGAATACAGATCAAAAAGAAGTAGAACCAATTGTTAAGGTTCGCTTGAATGATTTACGTTATGAAAAAATAATTGAAACGGTTAGCAAGTTGAATAAGCGTGAAAGCATTGTTGACTTTGGTGCAGGTGAAGGAAAGCTTTCAACTCGGTTAGGATTTATTGATGGAGTGAAAGAAGTTTTAGCAGTTGAACCATCTGAAGTAGCAACACTTCGGGCTTTAGAAAGGTACAGAAAAGTTGAGGACAAAAACGGATTTGTTAAACCAACTTCGTTATGGGGATCGCTTTTTTATTATGATGAACGATTAAAGAATAAGGATATTATGATTTTATGCGAGGTTATTGAGCATATTGACGAATATCGATTGCCAAAGGTAATGGAGACGATATTAATAGAATATCAACCGAAGGTATTAATCATTACAACTCCCAATAAAGAGTACAACAATGTGTACGACATGGAGGAGCATTTCAGGCATACTGACCATCGTTTTGAATGGACCCGGGATGAATTCAAAAATTGGTGTGCTGAACGAAATCAACAAACCCGTTATGAATTATCATTTGATGGTATTGGTGATGAACACGAACAATATGGCTATCCAACGCAAATGTGTATATTTGTGAGAAAGGAGGATTAGGATGCGAATCATTTTACCTCATTCTGGAATTGTACTACTTGTAGGACCATCTAACAGTGGAAAGTCCACTCTTTTGCGAAAGTTCATTGATAAAAAAGAAATATTGGCATCAGAGGTAGTCAGTTCTGATGATTTTCGTATTTTAGTAGGTGATCTAGAATTCATCGACTGGCATGGTCGTCATAAGGATGAGGCAGATAGCTTATATGATGAATATTACGCCATTTCGAGTGAAGCCTTTTCAATGATGGATTCTGTAATTGAAGCAAGATGTCGATTAAATAAGCTAACATTTGTTGATGCAACCCATCTTCAACCTAATGACAGGAAAAAATATATTACATTAGCTCGGAAAAATAATGTTCCAATACTTGCTATTGTATTGGATGTTCCACAGGATACACTTCTCGGAAGGGATGAGCAGAGGAGTAATCCAAGGGGAATACGAAGAATCAAGCAGCAATATCAAGTCTTTAAAAGGGAAAAGCGTTTTATCAAAAAAGAAGGTTATACGGCGACTTATGTTCTTAGTGATTTTGAAGATTTTGAGTTGGAGAGAAGAAGTAATCCGCTTGAAATAGACATCGGTGCTGGTATTGATTTTATTGGTGATATTCATGGCTGCTTTGATGAAATGATTGCGCTTTTAGAGAAGCTTGGCTATGAAAAAAATCAGGAAAAGCTTTATGTTCATCCAGATGGAAGGAAGTTTTTCTCAGTTGGGGATGTAATGAGTCGGGGACCGGAATCTCTAAAAACGATGCTTTTCTTTTTAAAACATTTAAAATCTGGCTTAGCCTATATGATTGATAGTAATCATGGCTGGAAAATTGCTAGATGGCTCGATGGGAAAAATGTGACTCTAAGTCATGGGGATGAAAAGGTAGCAGAGGATTTCGTAGAATATGAAGAGAATTATGGTACAGAACAAGCTACCAAAATTAAAACTGCATTGAAAGAAATGCTATTAAAGGCTCCTTCCCATTATGTAATCATGAAAAATGGTGTGCAAACCTTGGTTTGTGCACATGCAGGGATTAAGGATGAATTCATTGGAAAGCAATCACCTGATATTCGTGATTTTTGCCGCTATGGAGACACAGATGGATTTGACGAAAATGGAAAGCCAGTTAGAAAAGATTGGTTCATTCATCATAAGACGAGTACGCTAATTGTATGGGGACATGACCCAAAGCCACAGCCGTTAATCATTAATAACACAATTAATATTGATCAGGGTGCTGTTTTTGGTGGGAAATTGACTGCATTTCGATACCCTGAAAAGGAATTTATCGCGGTCAAAGCAAAGCAGGATTATTCTGATGCGGACGATAGTCCACTAAAAGATTGGGAGAAAAATCGTTTGAATCCGCCTAATATTGGTAAGTTTTTAGAGGGCTATTCAGTTTTAACAGGGGAATATGGTGAAGTGAAGGTTCATCCAGATACGGTAAAATCAGCGATCGATACAGTTTCGCATTTTACGATTCCAATCGAACAATTAATTTATATTCCACCAACGATGAGCCCGACACCAAACCCATCAGCATTGGATAATTATTTAGAGCATCCGAAAGAGGCTATAGAATATTATCGGAGTCGTAGAGTTGAAACAATGATTGCCGAGAAAAAGCATATGGGTAGCAGAGGAATTTTATTATTATTTAAGAATAAGGAAGTTGCATTAAAATATGTTGGATTCGAAATACTTGGGACGATTTATACTCGGACAGGTCGACGCTTTTTTGACAGGGAAACGGAAGAAGAAATTGTAGGGAAAATAAATATTGAGTTGCATAATAGTGGATATTTTGAAAAGTATCGAACAGATTATGTCTTACTTGATGCTGAAATTATGCCATGGAATTTAAAAGCGAAGGAACTCATTGGAAGTCAATATGCTCATGTTTCGGAAAATGCGATTTTAGATCGAGTGAAGCTGATGGAAAAGCTAACTGAAACTTCAACAGGAAATGAAACAATAAAAAACTGGTTGTTTGAATATGAGCAAAAAGTTGATAATGCGTATATTTTTCGAGAGGTTTTTCAGAAATATTGCTGGGATGTTAAAGATGTCAACCAAATTCAAATTGCCCCATTTCATGTGCTGGCACATAGTAATGAGACGTTTTTTGATAAATCACATCTCTGGCATATGGAAATGAATCGCGAGCTTGCGAAGGAATCTACACTATTTATTGAAACTGAATATCGAGTCATTCATGACATCGCAAGTGAAGAAGCAGTGATTAAATGGTGGGAAGAGCTAACAAGTGAAGGACATGAGGGAATTGTCATAAAACCGGAATCCTTTGTGTTCAAGTCTCAAGGTAAACTCCTTCAACCTGCCATAAAGGTAAGAGGCCGCAAATATTTGCATATTATTTATGGGATGGATTATTTACTTCCTGAAAACCTTACTCGATTGAAAAGTAGAAATACGGGCAAAAAACAAAAGTTGGCACTTCGGGAGTTTGCCCTTGGTGTCGAAGGAATCAAAAGATTTGTAAACGGAGAGTCAATTGAAAGAGTCCATGAATGTGTGTTAGCTACATTGGCGATGGAATCAGATCCTGTTGATCCGAGATTGTAAAGGAATTAATGGTGGTAACGCCGAATTCAGTGGTTGTAACGCCGAATTCAGTGGTTGTAACGCTGAATAAGTGATGCTAACGCCGAATTCAGTGGTTGTAACGCCGAATAAGTGATGCTAACGCTGAATTCAGTGGTTGTAACGCCGAATAAATGGTGCTAACGCCAAATAAGTGGTGCTAACGCCGAATTCAGAAGTCGTAACGCATAATATTTCGACTGAAACCAAATTTTTTTCGGCGGGTTTTTACAATAATTCGGCTAATCTCCTTAATTTATAGGAATCCTGAACCAGCCCTAAGGGTTTTGGGAGAATCCGACCGATTCCCCTCCCTCATTTCCTTCATTCAGCTCAGTACCTATTGTTGCTTGTAAGCAAAATGAAATAATGTGGTATAATTTTTATAACACAAGTTTTAGGGTGAAGAGAATGAATGAAAGAAAGCAGCATGTTATTAAAAAAGCACATCAATTATTTTTAGAAAAGGGATTTCAAGCAACTTCAGTACAGGATATTTTGGATTATAGCGGTATTTCAAAAGGCACATTTTATAACTATTTCCCTTCGAAAAGCGAATTGTTTAAAGCAGTCTTTAATACAATTAATGCCAAATATGAGAAAGAACGCGATGCTTTATTAATCGGGGAAAATCTTACTGATATGGAAGTGTTTATTAAACAGATACATGTATATATTCAATCAAATAAAAGAAATAAGTTATTCTCTTTAGTTGAAGAGGTCTTTGTCTCGAATGATCCTGATTTAAAACAATTTGTTAAAAGGGCTCAACTAAATCAAACAAAATGGATCTATGACCGTTTTCTCGAGCTTTTTGGCCATGATAAACAACCTTATTTATTGGACTGTACGGTCATATTTTCTGGAATTCTTCATCATATGTTCCATTACAATCACTTGAATAAAGAATCAAAATATGAACAAATTGATATTATTCGCTATTGCTTGAACCGTGTTATTACGATTGTGAATGACTTAAATAAAGTAAAGGTCCAACTTTTGCAACCTGATTTATTAACAACCTGGCTACCTGATTCAACTGATAAAGATGTTCAGTACCGCAATGAGTTTTACTATTTATCAGCAGCCTTAAAGAAAATCATAATGAAAGTGCACCAAAATGAACCTGAAAGAGTGAAGTATCTGCAATTATTAGATTTCATTCAAGAAGAATTAATGAATAACAAGCTCCCTAGACAATTCTTAATTGAGAGTGCATTACATTCTTTAAAATTATGTCCGGAACTGCAGCAGACAGAGGAACTAGTTAAATTTCAGGAGCTTTTATATGAGAATGTGTTGAATGATTATTAGTAAAAAAACATAGTAGGAGCCTGCACCTCATTCAAAGTGTTAACTTCATGAGGAACAGGCTCCTTTTTCCGAGCTAACGCCTCTGTCTTCGCCCAAAGGCTCGCCAATTGGCGAGTTTTCTTTATAACCTACAAGTTTGTATAATTTGATATACTTTGTACTATATAATTATTTATCTAGAAAATATGGTGATGAAAATGCTACCTGAAATAAAGATTTCAGTACGGACATTGGTTGAGTATTTTTATCGGAGTGGAAGTATTGATAACAAATTTCGAACCGTTACAACTCTTACCGAAGGAACAAAAGTACATAAGGCTATTCAAAGTACGTATAAGGATATTGATCAAAAGGAAGTATTTCTAAAAACGAACATTGAGTACGAGAAGATGTTATTCACGATTGAAGGTCGATGTGACGGTTTAATTTTTCATAATGAAGAAATACTGATTGACGAAATTAAGTCTACCGTAAGAAATCTGGCCGACATCGAAGAAGACACCTTCCCAGTCCATTGGGCTCAGGCTAAGGTGTATGCTTTTATTTATGCAAAAGACAACAATCAAAGGAAAATGAATGTTCAATTAACCTATGTACAAGTGGTTACAAAAGAGCAAAAGAAATTTACAAAACAGTTCACATTCGAAGAACTTAAACAGTTTGTTGAAAACTTGGTAAAGCAATATGCACCTTACGCATCCCTCATTCACGAGCATCGAATGAATCGAGATCAAAGCATTAAGGATTTGCAATTTCCGTTTGAAAAATATCGAGAAGGTCAACGTACATTAGCTGGTGCTATTTATAAAACCATTGCAGAGGGAAGAAATATCTTTGCAAACGCACCAACTGGTATTGGAAAAACCATCTCTACCATTTTCCCAACTGTAAAGGCGATTGGTGAAGGAAAACTCGAGCGAATGTTTTACTTAACCGCAAAAACGATTACGAGACAAACTGCTGAAGAAGCATTTTCTCTAATGAGAAGGAAAGGCCTTTGTATGAGTGCGGTTACTATAACTGCAAAGGAAAAGGTATGTTTTAAAGAAGAAACGCGTTGCCAGAAGGATTACTGTGAGTTTGCGAATGGCTATTATGACCGAATAAATGAAGCCATTTTAGATATATTCTCACATGAAACCTTTATAAATCGTACCACAATTGAGGAATATGCAAGAAAGCATACGCTCTGTCCATTTGAATTTTCCTTGGACTTAGCTATTATTGCGGATGCGATTATTTGTGACTACAATTATATTTTTGACCCAAAGGTATCTCTCAAGCGATTTTTCGATGAATATAAGAGGCAGTCTGCATTATTAATTGATGAAGCTCATAATCTAGTTGATCGAGCTCGAGAGATGTTTTCAGCTGAATTATATAAATCAAGCTTTCTTGCTTTAAAACGTGAATACAAGGGTACTACTTTATTTGATTCGGTTACGAAATTAAATAAATATTTTATTGATTTAAATAAAAAGTGTTCCGAGAATGGGTATCTTGTGTTGAAGGAATTGCAAGAGGATTTGGTAGAAATGCTTGAGGTATTCGCTCATAACGCTGAGATAGAACTATTACAGTCAACGAAATCAGAAGATCAACAATTACTATTGGATTCATATTTCGCTGCAACAGGATTTGTCCGAATCTCAAAGCTTTTTGATGAACGGTTTGTGCTATATATTGAAACTTTAAAAAATGAGGTTCAACTAAAAATATTTTGTTTGGATCCTTCTTATCTTTTGCAGCAGATTCGAAAAAGGTTTCGATCAACTGTCTATTTTTCTGCCACACTATTACCGCTTCAATATTTCATGGATATGCTTGGCGGTACGACAGAGGATTACACATTGTCCATTCCATCACCATTTGCAAAGGAACAAACAGACGTATTCATAAATCCTTTATCAACTAGGTATCATGACAGAGACTTTACGAAAAAACAAATGATCGATATGCTTACAAAGCTTGTAAGCGAGCGACCAGGAAACTATCTAATTTTCTTCCCCTCGTATCAATATATGAAGAGTGTTTATGAAGAATTTACAACCAACTTTCATGAAATTCGCACCATCATTCAAAATAACAGTATGACTGAGGATGAACGAGAACAGTTTTTAGAGGAGTTTAAGGATGATCACACAGATACACTAATCGGATTTGTAGTATTAGGTGGTATTTTCTCAGAAGGCGTTGACCTAAAAGGGAATAGGCTCAATGGCGTTATTGTTGTCGGAGTGGGCTTACCACAGCTATGCTTAGAACGAAATATTATGAAGGAATATTTTCAATCGACTGGTAAAAACGGCTATGATTACGCCTATACCTTTCCAGGGATGAACAAGGTTCTTCAGGCAGGAGGAAGATTAATACGATCTGAGACTGATACAGGGATTATTATATTGGTGGATGATCGATTTCTCACACAGAAATATCAAGGGCTTTTACCAGCTGAATGGAGAGAGTTTCAACGAATCTAATAAATTTAAATATTAATTAATGTAAGTGGATATCTCTCTTTCGTCATTTAAATCATTGAACTAAGGATCCCCTTGATATACATGTAAAAACACATCCATGAGGATGTGTTTCAGATTGTCGACAAAAGGCACCGAGAGGAATCCCTCTCGGTGCCTTTTGTC
>NZ_JAKTTI010000067.1 GCF_022427965.1 Fredinandcohnia quinoae
GTGGTGTGAGAGGGTCGAACGAATCAAAATTCCGATTCGTTCACTCTACTCGATTGTGTTTGATTTACTAAATTTTACAACCCTAAACCTTCGAAAACATGATAAAATGTAGAATACGAATAACCATGATAATGGAGTGGTTGACCATGAATAATAACCTCAAAGAGAAATTAGCGATATTACCAGATCAGCCTGGCTGCTATTTAATGAAGGATCGTCAAGGAACAATAATATACGTAGGGAAAGCCAAGGTTTTAAAAAACCGTGTTCGTTCTTATTTCACCGGTTCACATGATGGAAAAACATTAAGACTTGTGAATGAAATAGAGGACTTCGAATATATTGTAACTTCATCTAATATTGAAGCATTGCTTTTAGAAATAAATTTAATTAAAAAGCATGATCCAAAATACAATATTATGCTTAAAGATGATAAGACCTATCCATTTATAAAAATAACTGCTGAAAAAGAACCGCGGCTTATCATTACTCGTAATGTGAAAAAGGATAAAGGGAAGTATTTCGGACCTTATCCAAATGTACAAGCAGCAACTGAAACAAAAAAACTACTTGATCGGATTTATCCATTACGCAAGTGTACAACCCTACCAGATAAGGTATGTCTTTATTATCATATCGGGCAGTGCCTCGCACCATGTGTAAATGTCATACCAGAGGAAACAAATAAAAAAATGGTCGATGATATTATCCGGTTTTTAAATGGTGGCTATAAGGAAATTAAAGAGGAATTAACAGAGAAGATGCTTAAAGCATCAGAGGAATTAGATTTTGAACGGGCAAAGGAATATCGTGACCAAATTTCAAATATCGAAACAACAATGGAAAAACAAAAGATGACGATGAATGACTTTATTGATCGAGATGTTTTTGGATTTTCCTATGATAAAGGTTGGATGTGTGTTCAAGTATTTTTTATAAGACAAGGTAAGCTAATTGAACGTGATGTCTCTCTTTTCCCATTTTACAATGAACCCGAGGAAGACTTTTTAACCTATCTTGGGCAATTTTATACTAAAAATAATCATTTCAAACCTAAAGAGGTACTTCTTCCAAGTTCAATCGATAAAGAAATTGTCGAACAATTATTACAAATAGCTGTACAACAACCGAGCAAAGGAAAGAAGAAACAATTAATTGATCTTGCAAGTAAAAATGCTAAAATTGCGTTGAATGAAAAATTTGTTTTAATTGAACGGGACGAGGAAAGAACGATAAAAGCGATTGAAAATCTAGGGAATGCGATTGGAATTTATACGCCACATCGAATTGAAGCATTCGATAATTCAAATATTCAAGGTACGGACCCAGTTTCGGCAATGGTTGTTTTTACGGATGGAAAGCCTGATAAGAAGGAATATCGCAAATATAAAATCAAGTCAGTAGAAGGGCCAGATGACTACGAATCAATGAGGGAGGTTGTAAGAAGAAGGTATAGCCGGGTATTGAAGGAGAATTTACCTCTTCCAGACCTAATTATCATTGATGGAGGAAAAGGGCATATAGGCGCAGTTAAAGATGTTTTAGAAAATGAACTTGGATTAGATGTACCTATAGCTGGTTTGGCAAAGGATGAAAAGCATCGAACATCTGAATTATTAATCGGTGATCCGTTAACAGTTGTTGAATTACCTAGAAATAGTCAGGAATTTTATTTATTACAACGAATTCAGGATGAGGTCCATCGTTTTGCTATCACATTCCATCGACAAGTCCGTGGGAAAAGCGCATTTCAATCAGTACTTGATGACATACCTGGGGTTGGAGATAAACGTAAAAAGGGACTATTAAAGCATTTTGGATCAATTAAAAAAATGAAAGAGGCGAGCATTGAAGATATTCAAAAGGCAAATATTCCACGATCTACAGCTGAGTTAATTTTTGAAAAATTACAGCAATAGGTTGCTATTTTCAAAATCGTCTGATATAATTCAAAATAATTTCATAAGACACTTCATTACATTGAAGTGACGATAGAGGTGCGAGCTTTAATAGTATGTATTGGTAGGGGGATGAGCCCTGAAGAACAATGCAGAAAGGAAAGGTCGCCGAAGTGAAAAAAGTCTCATACCTTTTTTTGCTGGTCCTATGTTTAAGAAATATAGGATTGTCAGGATACTAATCTTGGAGAGCTATCTCACGATGTGACACGATTGTAAATTTAGCGTTATCACAGCAATGAGAGAATCCTCTCATTGCTGTTTTTTTATAACTAAAGGGGTTGAATAAGGAAGGGGTATACAAATGGGAATTATTGTTCAAAAATTTGGTGGAACATCAGTTGGTTCACCAGAACGAATTATTCATGTGGCAAACAGAATTATTCAAGAGGTAAATGCAGGGAATCAAGTTGTAGTTGTTGTATCAGCAATGGGAAAAACGACTGATCAATTAGTTGGTCTTGCAGCGGATATTAGTAGCTCACCAAGCAAGCGTGAGATGGATATGCTTCTCAGTACTGGCGAACAGGTTACAATTGCCTTACTATCCATTGCGTTACTAGAAAAAGGCTATGATGCCATTTCTTATACAGGCTGGCAAGCAGGCATTCAAACTGAATCTCTACATAGCAATGCGCGAATCACCGATATTGATATTTCAAGGGTAAAACAGAGTCTTGATGAGCAAAAAATAGTTGTTGTTGCTGGATTTCAGGGAGTAAGTGCTAATGGTGAAATCACTACATTAGGTCGTGGTGGATCTGACACTACAGCTGTTGCACTTGCTGCAGCACTTAAAGCTGAAAAATGCGATATTTATACGGATGTTACTGGTGTTTTTACAACGGACCCTCGTTATGTTACGTCTGCTAGAAAACTACAATCTATTTCATATGATGAAATGCTGGAACTTGCAAACTTGGGTGCAGGTGTTCTTCATCCAAGAGCAGTTGAATTCGCAAAAAACTATGAAATGCCACTAGAGGTTCGTTCGAGCATAGAATATGAAAATGGAACAATCATTGAGGAGGAAGTTTCAATGGAGAAGAATCTTGTTGTAAGGGGAATTGCTTTTGAAGATCAGGTCACTAGAGTAACTGTTTGTGGATTACCGAATGGGTTACAAACACTTTCAACGATATTTGGCACACTTGCTAAGCATGGAATTAACGTAGATATAATCATTCAAAGCACGTATGCTCATGATAAAACAAATATATCATTCTCCGTGAAAACGGATGATCTTCGGGATACGATTGGGGTATTAGAGAGCAATAAAGAACTACTTCGTTTTGATGAAATTCAACATGAAGGTGGATTAGCAAAAGTATCAATTGTTGGGTCAGGCATGGTCTCAAATCCAGGTGTTGCGGCTGATATGTTCCAAGTGCTAGCTAATGAAGAAATACAAGTAAAAATGGTAAGCACTTCAGAAATTAAAGTATCTACTGTTGTGGAGCAACAAAATATGGTTAAGGCAGTAGAAGCGCTTCACAATGCTTTTAATTTATCATCAATTGCACAAGAAAAAACACAAGTAAGAGCTTAAAAATGGACTAAAAAGACCTGCTAATTTCAGCAGGTCTTATCCCATTTAATCTTCAGTAATGTCTTTTTGGTCCCATTTTACAGTGAAGATCACTTTATTTGCTCTTTTCTTCTGTTGTTCATAGCTTTCTGTTAATTGACCACGCTGTTGCTGGATTTGTTGTGCAAGAAAGCCTGATTCAAGTTGATATGTCATCGTATCCTTATGCTTGAATCGTGTTGAAATCATTTCACTTGTTAAATGAAATTCCATATGATTTTTTTCACTTTTTTCAATAGTTAATTGACCCCATCCCGCATCTGAAAAAAAAGAAACAATCTCTTCAAGGGTAGGTAAGGGGAATTTTCGAGCAAGATTTTTACCACCCCAATAAAGAAGTTGTGGTGTTTCTTTTCCAAGTATATCTGGAAGTAAAATTTCTCTAATTAGTTCATAGCCAAAAACAGAAACCATTTGTTCGTTGGAAAATTCTTTAAGCTGATTGATGTTTTCATTATTCATGTGATTCCCCTCTTTCTCCAACCTTTATTATATAACATGGATGGGAAAGAAACACATGTAATATTTTGTTTCTTTTTGTCACACAAAGTTATGGTAATAAATAGGGAATTAGAGTGAAGGTACCGTAAATTGTGAAAAAATATTATCAATTCTATGTATAATTTGTGTACGTGTTTCCTTGACGCTCTTACTTTATGGGAGTAAAATGTATTTGTTACATTATACTGATAAAAGAAAATCAGCAAGGGCAGAGTATACAATATAATGCAAAGGTTTTCATTTTATCAAGTAGTCCTTTTTCATAATTAAATGGGGATGAAATTATTTTAGAAAAAGTACCATATGGTAATTGTTTGATCAATTACAGTGGTGCTGTGTATTTACTAAGGGGGGTAAAGAATGGCAGGTAATCGAGAGTTTTTTAGCCGCAGACTTCATTCATTATTAGGTGTTATTCCTGTCGGAGTATTTTTAATTCAGCATTTAGTAGTGAATCACTTTGCGACAAACGGTCCGGAATCCTTTAACAAAGCAGCGAAATTTATGGAAAATCTTCCGTTTCGCTATGTGTTAGAAATTGTTGTAATCTTTTTACCATTATTGTATCACGCAGTTTACGGACTTTATATTGCATTCACAGCTAAAAATAATGTGAGCAGGCATGGTCATTTTCGTAACTGGATGTTTTTACTCCAACGTGTGACGGGAGTCATCACATTAATTTTTATCGTGTGGCATGTATGGCAAACAAGACTAGCAATTGCAATTGGTACACAACCTGAAGTTAGCTATGATATGATGCATGAAATTTTTGCTTCACCAATAATGCTTATACTTTATTTCGTTGGTGTAATCTCAACTATTTTCCACTTTTCAAATGGTTTATGGTCGTTCTGTGTTAGCTGGGGTCTTACAATCACTCCACGTTCACAAAAGATTTTAACATATGTTACATTAGGCATTTTTATCTTATTATCAATCGTAGGCATTCGTGCAATTTTAGCTTTCGTTTAATATAAGTCTATACGTGTTCAAGTTATTTAGGACACCTCTATAACTGAAAATATTGGAGCGTTCGGTTATACATTTGAACGGTCTTTTTATTGGGGAGTGAATTATTTTGGGTAAAGGAAAAATAATCGTTGTCGGCGGTGGATTAGCTGGTCTAATGGCAACTATTAAAGCAGCAGAAGAAGGCGCACAGATTGATTTATTCTCATTAGTACCAGTTAAACGTTCTCACTCTGTTTGTGCTCAAGGTGGAATAAATGGTGCGGTTAATACAAAAGGTGAAGGAGATTCCCCGTGGGAACACTTCGATGATACCGTATATGGTGGGGACTTTTTAGCAAATCAGCCACCAGTAAAAGCAATGGCTGAAGCAGCTCCTGGTATTATACATTTATTAGATCGAATGGGTGTTATGTTTAACCGTACACCAGAAGGATTACTTGATTTCCGTCGTTTCGGTGGAACTGAATATCATCGTACAGCATTTGCTGGTGCAACAACTGGCCAACAATTATTATATGCACTGGACGAGCAAGTTCGACGTCATGAGGTTGCTGGATTAGTGACTAAGTATGAGGGTTGGGAGTTCTTAGGTGTAATCGTAGATGATGAAGGAGTTTGCCGCGGTGTAGTTGCTCAAAATCTACAATCAATGGAAATTAAATCATTCCCTGCAGATGCTGTTATTATGGCATCAGGTGGACCTGGAATTATTTTTGGAAAATCAACTAATTCAGTTATTAATACTGGTTCTGCAGCATCTATTGTTTATCAACAAGGTGCATATTATGCAAATGGTGAATTCATCCAAATTCACCCTACAGCAATTCCTGGTGATGACAAACTTCGCCTAATGAGTGAGTCTGCACGTGGTGAAGGAGGACGAATTTGGACGTACAAAGATGGTAAGCCATGGTACTTCCTAGAAGAAAAATATCCTGCATATGGTAACCTTGTTACACGTGATATTGCGACTCGTGAAATTTTTGATGTTTGTGTAAATCAAAAACTAGGTATCAATGGGGAGAATATGGTTTATCTTGATTTATCACATAAAGATCCTCATGAATTAGATGTTAAACTTGGTGGGATTATAGAAATCTATGAGAAATTCATGGGCGACGATCCACGTAAAATTCCGATGAAAATCTTCCCTGCAGTTCATTATTCAATGGGTGGATTATGGGTTGATTATGATCAAATGACAAGTATTCCTGGCTTATTTGCTGCAGGTGAATGTGATTATTCACAACATGGTGCGAACCGACTTGGTGCAAACTCGTTACTATCAGCTATTTATGGTGGTATGGTTGCTGGACCAAATGCTCTTAAATATGTTAGTGGACTTAAGAAGAGTGTTGACTCTTTACCATCTTCTCTATTCGAACGTCATGAAAAGGAACAAGCAGAGAAATGGAACAATATTATGTCTCTGAATGGGACAGAAAATGCATATGTTCTTCATAAAGAGTTGGGAGAATGGATGACAGCGAATGTTACGGTTGTACGCCATAATGATAGACTTTTAAAAACTGATGAAAAGCTCCAAGAACTACTTGAGCGTTACCAAAACATTAATATTAATGATACGGCTAAATGGAGTAACCAAGGTGCTACATTCACACGCCAATTACAAAATATGCTTCAATTAGCACGTGTAATTACAATTGGTGCATATAATCGTAATGAAAGCCGCGGTGCTCACTACAAACCAGAATTCCCTGATCGAAATGATGAGGATTTCTTGAAAACTACAATGGCTAAGTTTGTTGATGCAAAATCAAAACCAGATTTCCATTATCAAGAAGTAGACACTTCTCTAATTAAGCCACGTTTACGTGACTATTCGAAGAAAAAATCAGATGCGAAAGGGGAGAAATAAGAGATGTCTGAAACTGCAACTAAAACAAAAATGGTTAGATTCATTATTAGTCGTCAAGATACTCCTGATTCCACCCCTTATCAGGAAGAATTTGAAGTTCCATATCGTCCAAATATGAATGTAATCTCAGCATTAATGGAATTTCGCCGTAATCCAGTCAATATTAAAGGGGAAAAAGTTTCTCCAGTATCTTGGGAAATGAACTGTTTAGAAGAAGTTTGCGGTGCTTGTTCGATGATTATTAATGGGAAACCACGTCAATCATGCTCTGCACTTGTTGACCAACTTACACAACCGATCAGACTCGAACCAATGAGAACATTTCCTGTTGTTCGTGACCTTATGGTTGATCGTAGCAGAATGTTTGATTCATTGAAAAAGGTTAAAGCTTGGATTCCAATTGATGGAACATATGACTTAGGTCCTGGACCACGTATGCCGGAGCCAAAACGTCAATGGGCATATGAGTTATCAAAATGCATGACATGTGGAGTATGTCTCGAAGCGTGTCCAAATGTTAATAGTAAATCAGACTTTATGGGACCTGCCGTATTTAACCAAGTTCGCTTATTTAACGCTCATCCTACTGGTGAAATGAATAAGGCCGAACGTTTAAATGCATTTATGGAAGACGGTGGAATGCAAGGCTGTGGAAACTCACAAAACTGTGTTCAATCATGTCCAAAAGGGATTCCAATTACAACTTCAATTGCTGCAGTCAATCGTGACGCAACAATTCAATCGTTCAAAAACTTCTTTGGAAGTGACCAAGTATAAAAAATTGCTCCTTCATTAAATTGGAGGAGCCTTTTTTTATAGATTTATAGAACTTGTTAATCAATAGATATAGAAAGGACTACCTACATGAAACAAATAGCATATATAAATGATATCGATACATGGAAGAAGTCATTTACTTTTTATCATCCTATAAAAGTTCGTTTTTCAGAAACAGATATGTTCGGCCATTTGAATAATACCGTCCCATTTGTTTATTTTGAGGAAGCAAGAATTGAGTTCTTTAATCATTTAGGATTTATGCAAAAATGGACGAAAGAAACGAGTACCAATATTCCAGTAGTTGCTAACCAACAATGTGATTATGTCAAACAAGTATTTTTTGGTGAAGAAATTAAACTTTATGTCAAAATTCATGAAGTTGGAAAATCATCGTTGGATATACACTATATGGCGGAGGGGAAAGACGGGTCTCTGTGCTTTACGGGAAGAGGGACAATGGTTCAAGTTTCCACAATTACTGGCAGGGGTGAGCAGTGGTCCGATGAAATGAAGCAAATCATTGCCGAAAATACAAATCGTCATTGTACTCAATAATAATTCAATTTAGTTTTTGCATAGAAAAATAGACGCATAAATAAGTACAATAGACGTAGAAATAAGTCACAGCAAACCTCTCCTTTTCATAGTATATGATGACTAAATATATACCCATCCAATCGTTCAGCTCGAACCTTAGCAAGGAGGGTTACAATACTTGAAGGAGAAAGAATTTCAACCAAAACCGCTACTAACCAAAAGAGAGAGAGAAGTTTTTGAATTACTTGTTCAAGACAAAACAACGAAAGATATCGCGAATGAACTATTCATAAGCGAAAAAACGGTTCGTAACCACATATCGAATGCGATGCAGAAGCTTGGAGTCAAGGGGCGTTCTCAAGCAGTTGTAGAGCTCCTTCGTATGGGAGAACTTGAACTTTAAGTATTACCGGCTAAACTTTACATTTGTAGGGTAGCCGGTTACTTATTTATTAACGGATGGGATATAAAATATCCATGCTTGCATTTTACATAAAAAAAGTAGAAAATAAAAGAAATATAGGTAGGACTGTCTTTTTATGAGGAGGGGGATGTTATGGCTTTAATAGAGAATGCAAAAGATCAAAAGGTAGTTGCGGATATCGAAAAATCATTACGTTATATTTCCGGGATTATTAAACAAAAAGGCCGGGAGATATTAAGTAATTTTACTATTACGACTCCACAATTTTTAGCGCTTCAATGGCTGCTAGAAGATGGCGATATGACAATTGGAGAATTATCAAATAAAATGTTTTTGGCTTGCAGTACAACAACTGATTTAGTAGATCGGATGGAAAGAAATCAACTAGTAATGCGAGTTAAAGATCCTAATGACCGTCGTGTCGTTAGAATACATCTACTAGAAGAGGGCGAAAGAATTATCGAAGAGGTAATTAAAAAACGTCAAGACTATCTTCATCAGATTATGGAAAACTTTACACATGATGAAGTTGTTCTTCTCGAGACAAACCTTAAGAAATTACATCAAGAAATGCGAGTAGAATGAGGCGATCTTTTGAATAGACCAATCGGAATTATAGACTCAGGGGTTGGCGGTTTAACGGTTGCAAGGGAAATCATAAGGCAATTACCAAAGGAAAATACAATTTATTTGGGTGATACAGCAAGATGTCCATATGGTCCAAGACCGCGAGAAGAAGTCCGTCAATTTACATGGGAATTGGTTAATTATTTATTATCATTTGATATAAAAATGCTAGTTATTGCATGTAACACGGCTGCAGCAATTGCTTTGGATGAAATTCAATCTGAACTGCCAATACCTGTTATTGGAGTGGTGTTTCCAGGTGCCAGAACTGCACTTAAGGTGACGAAAAACCATAATATCGGCGTAATCGGAACTGTGAATACAATTAAGAGTGGTGCATATGAAACAGCACTCAAATCAATTAATAACCGTGTCAAGGTAGAGAGTTTGCCATGTCCACGTTTTGTTCCACTTGTCGAAAGTGGGGAGTTCGAGGGTGAAGATGCGGACGTGATTGTTGCTGAATCATTAGAAACATTCAAGGGCAAAGAACTTGATACTCTAATATTAGGCTGCACCCATTATCCTTTACTTCGACCAACGATACAAGCATACTTAGGAAATCGAATTAACCTTATAGACTCAGGTGCGGAAACAGCTCGTGAAGTAAGTACCGTACTATACTATAGTGGTCTACTTAATAAAGGAAAAAATGAAGCAGAGCATTTATTTTTAACGACTGGTGAAAAAGAGATATTTCAAAAAATTGCATCTAAATTATTTGAACACCCCGTTAATAATGTGAAATCGGTTCACTTATAAAAGTTCCCAGATGGGAGCTTTTTTTAATTTAGGGCGCTGAAACGACTTACGGGGAGGGGAAAAGTGGAAAATGTTGATGAGCAAAGTGATGAATCGCCTCACCGAGAGTAAAAAATTGTAAACTGGTGATGTGCAACGTGGTGAATCACCTCACCGAGAGTAAAAAATTGTAAACTGGTGATGTGTAACGTGGTGAATCACCTCACCGAGAGTGAAAAATTGTAAACTGGTGATGCGCAAAGCACTGAATCACCTCACTGGGAGTAAAAAAGTGGCAACTGTTGATGAGCA
>NZ_JAKTTI010000068.1 GCF_022427965.1 Fredinandcohnia quinoae
AGCATCTGACTTTTAATCAGAGGGTCGAAGGTTCGAATCCTTCATGGCTCACCAATGTTTTTTGGCGTTAGTAAAACAACTCACACCATTTTGCGGAAGTAGTTCAGTGGTAGAACACCACCTTGCCAAGGTGGGGGTCGCGAGTTCGAACCTCGTCTTCCGCTCCAGAAAAGAAATGATATTATATTGGGGCCTTAGCTCAGCTGGGAGAGCGCCTGCCTTGCACGCAGGAGGTCAGCGGTTCGATCCCGCTAGGCTCCACCAATTATTCGAATGCATACTATAGATCCAAGTGGATTTATAGTTTTTTATTTGTTAAAAATCACCATTTCTCTCTTTCTGATTTTTATTAACAAATCGTATATATATACATGAATTTGTCGAGTTGAGTCATTCTATCAGAAACAGGTAAAATAAGGAGTAGGGAGAAGGAGGTAAATCGGAATGAAAAAGAATATTTCAATAATCGGTGTACCCATGGATCTTGGTCAAATGCGTCGTGGAGTAGATATGGGACCGAGTGCGATACGTTATGCAGGCGTAACAGAAAGATTAGAACAGCTTAATTATAAAATAGATGATTTAGGCGATATTGAAATCGCTAGAGCACAAAAGATAACAGACAATCAAGAAGGTAACCTGAGAAATTTAAAAGGTGTTTCAGATGCAAGCGAAAAACTCGCTGCTAAAGTAGATGAGGTCATTACAAAAGGTGAATTTCCACTTGTACTTGGTGGGGATCATAGCATTGCGATTGGAACATTAGCGGGTGTTGCTAAGCACTATAAGAATCTTGGGGTTATTTGGTATGATGCTCACGGGGATTTAAATACGGCTGAAACATCTCCAACTGGTAATATTCATGGAATGCCACTTGCTGCTAGCTTGGGAATTGGCCATCCAGCTTTAACAAATATTGCTGGTTATAGTCCGAAGATTAAACCTGAAAATATAGTTATTATCGGTGCAAGATCACTTGATGAAGGTGAGAAAAAGCTAATTAAGGAAATAGGGATTAAAGTATATACAATGCATGAAATTGATCAACTAGGTATGGCTACTGTAATGGCTGAGGCAATTGATTATCTTAAGGAAAGAACAGATGGAGTACACTTATCATTAGATTTGGATGGTCTGGATCCGCATGATGCTCCAGGGGTGGGTACACCGGTACTAGGAGGCATTAGTTACAGGGAAAGTCACCTAGCTATGGAAATGCTAGAGGATGCAAAAATTATAACCTCTGCTGAATTTGTTGAGGTAAATCCTATATTAGATGACAAAAATAAAACAGCTACTGTTGCTGTTGCTCTTATGGGTTCATTATTTGGTGAAAAGCTATTATAATTTGAAGAAGATTAGCAGTAACTCAATATTCTACGAGTTACTGTTTTTTTAGTTGAAAAATATTAAACATTTAGTAGCCATAATTTGTTAAAATAAGATAATCGGGGAAAAATGAAACCTTTTTATTTTTGGTTCGTAAAATATCTATACCCGCAATGAGCGGAGGTTAATAAATGGAGACAATAGTTAAAAATAGAATTAGACAGATTAGAAATGGTGACCAAAGTGCCTTTGCGGAAATAGTTGAAATTTACAAAGATAAGGTGTTTCAATTATGCTATCGAATGCTTGGGAATCGTCATGAGGCAGAGGATATTTCACAAGAAGCTTTTATTAGGGCTTACGTAAATATCCACAGTTATGATATAAATAAGAAGTTCTCTACATGGCTGTATCGAATTGCTACTAATCTGTCGATTGACCGAATACGTAAGAAAAAGCCAGACTATTATTTGGATGCAGAAATTGCTGGGGCAGAAGGCCTTACGATGTATTCACAGGTTGCTGCGGACGTAGCTCTACCTGAGGATGAAGTAGAAAGTCTTGAATTAAAGGAATTAATTCAAGCCGAAATACTTAAGCTACCTGATAAATATCGATCGGTTATCGTATTAAAATATATTGAGGAGTTTTCATTAAAAGAAATTGGTGAAATACTTGATTTACCAGTCGGTACGGTTAAGACAAGAATTCATAGAGGCCGGGAAGCCTTAAGACGCCAACTTCGACATGTATAGGGGTGAAGAATAAAATGAATTGCTCAGAAGATATTGAACTGCTAATGCATAGATACTTAGATGAAGATATATCAGTAGATGAGGAAAAATTATTAAGGGAACATCTGCATGAATGTGAGTCGTGCAATCAGCATTTTCATGAACTAAAAAAGACAATTGCTCTCGTACAGAGTACTTCTCATATTTCTGCACCTAGTGATTTTACCATGAAGGTAATGGCTAATTTACCTAAGGAAAAACGGACGGTAGGATTTAGAAGATGGTTTAGAAGTCATCCACTTTTAACAGCAGCATCTTTATTTCTTCTTTTAATGGGGGGGAGCGTCTTTTCATTATGGAATGAAAATGAGGAATTCTCAGTTTCCAATCAAAGCAATTTGATAATAGAGAATAATACAGTAACTGTTCCAGAAGGAGAAGTAGTAAAGGGCGATGTTGTCGTTAGAAATGGCAAGCTCATAATTGAAGGACAAGTTGAAGGAAATGTAACAGTGATTAATGGAGAAAAATACATGGCCTCAGCAGGTCAAGTAACAGGTGATATAAAAGAGGTCAATCAAATGTTTGAATGGCTTTGGTACAATATTAAAAAGGTAAGCAAGGATGCAGTTCATATTTTTGACAAAGAAGAGTTGCAAATGCAATAATTAAAGGCCATCGAAAGTGATGGCCTTTTTTCTCTAGCCCTTGTTAAATTTCACCTGATTTGTAATTAGAGTAGGAAAGTTTTATGATATAATTGAAAGGTTAAAATGTTTGGATATTGGATTATTTGTAGAGGAAGTGTGAGAATGTCATTTGAAGAACTCCCATTTTTAGGTTACCTCGGCAATGTGATAGATATTCTCCTTGTTTGGTATGTGATATATAAATTAATGATGGTGATACGAGGGACAAAAGCAGTTCAGTTACTCAAGGGAATTGTCGTCATTATTTTTGTAAGGATGCTAAGCAGCCTTCTGGAACTACATACATTGTTTTGGTTAGTGGATCAAGCAATAAACTGGGGATTTTTAGCTATTGTTATTATTTTCCAACCCGAATTAAGAAGGGCACTTGAGCAATTAGGACGTGGGAAAATATTCTCAAGATCGGGGAACGAAGAAGAAGACGAACAAACGAAACTTATTGAGGCCATTACGAAGGCAACAGATTATATGGCGAAACGCCGGATTGGAGCTTTGATTTCAATCGAGCGTGAGACGGGAATGAGTGACTATATTGAGACAGGAATTCCATTACAATCTGTTATTTCCTCAGAACTATTAATTAATATTTTTATACCAAATACACCATTACATGACGGGGCAGTAATCATCCAGAAAAATCAAGTTGCTGCGGCAGCATGTTATCTTCCTCTTTCCGAAAGTCCTTTTATATCAAAGGAGTTAGGGACTCGTCATAGAGCTGCTCTTGGTATAAGTGAGGTTACAGACAGTATTACTATCATTGTCTCAGAGGAAACAGGTAGTGTGTCTCTTACAAAAAACGGAGAACTTCACAGAGATTTAAAACAAGACCAATTCCGAGAATTACTTGAACAAGAGTTAAAAATTAAAGAACGTAATACCTCTCAATCAATTTGGCAATGGAGGGGGAAAAAGAATGGATAAATTAATGGATAATCGCTGGGTCATACGGATTATCGCATTGTTACTTGCTTTACTTCTTTTTACATCGGTGGCGTTTGAAAATAAATCCACACCGAATACTCCTGGGGGATGGTCCATTACTTCAGATTATAAGGATACACTAACAGAAATCCCTGTAAATACTTATTATGATGAAAAAAATCTTGTAGTGTCCGGTGTACCGCAATTTGTAAACGTAGCAATTGAAGGGCCGTCGGGTGTAACGAAAAAAGCTGGACTTCAAAAAGAAATTGAAGTGTATGCTGACTTAACGGATCTTGCAATTGGTACGCATAAAGTGAAACTACAATATCGAAATATATCAGATAAAATACAAGTAAAAATAGAGCCTGCTGAAATTACAGTCGTCATTCAAGAAAAAGTAACGAAGGAATTCTCTGTAGAGGTAGACTTTGTTAATAAGAACCAGCTAGAAGATGGATACAAGACTGAACAGCCAGTTGTGAAACCAAATGTTGTTAAAATAACTGGAGCAAAAGAAGAAATAGACAAAATTGCATTAGTAAAGGCAGTTGTCGATCTCAAGGGTGTTAAAGATACGTTAATACAAGAATCTAGGGTTGCTGTATATGATAAAAATCAGAACGTATTATCAGTATCAGTGGAGCCTTCTGTTGTTGAAGTAACTGTCCCAATTTTAAGCCCTAGTAAGACCTTATCGTTAAATGTGAAACAAAAGGGAGAACTGGCAGAAGGGTTAAGTCTTCTTGAGATTTCATCTCTCCCTAAGGAAGTAACCATCTACGGTCCAAAGGAAGTAATCGATTCAATTACTTCTCTGGAAGACATTATGGTGGATGTTGATAAAATAACTGAGAATACGACACTTGAAGTAAGTGTCCCAGTTCCAAAAGGAGTAACTAAGGTTTCTCCAGAGAAAGTTGAAATTAAGATAAATGTTGAAAAAGAAGAAAAAAGAAGTCTTTCTGACATACCAATTAGAAGTAATGGTTTAGGTGATCAGTTTGAAATCGCATTTTTAGATCCATCAACAGGTATCCTTGATCTTGAAATAATGGGTGCTCCAAGCATTTTAAATGGGATAAGCCCAACAGATTTTGATTTGTATGTGGATGTCACGAACCTAGAAATTGGCGAACATGATGTAGACATCAAAGTGAATGGCCCACAAAATATAACTTGGGTTTTACCGGTGGAGAAGGCTAAAGTAAGTATTTCAGAAATAGAATAGCAGGATATGCTGTAAAGGAGCGATAAACATGGGAAAATATTTTGGTACTGATGGTGTCCGTGGGATTGCAAATAGTGAATTAACCCCTGAGCTTGCATTTAAGGTTGGTCGTTTTGGTGGGTATGTTTTAACAAAGGATAAGGATAGACCAAAGGTTTTAATTGGCAGAGATACTCGAATTTCCGGCCACATGCTAGAAGGTGCATTAGTAGCGGGATTACTATCAATTGGTGCAGAAGTTATGAGGTTGGGGGTTATTTCAACCCCTGGAGTGGCATATTTAACAAAGGCATTAGGGGCTGAAGCAGGTGTCATGATCTCTGCTTCACATAATCCAGTTCAAGACAATGGAATCAAATTTTTTGGCCCAGATGGCTTTAAGCTTTCAGATGAACAGGAAAAGGAAATAGAAGATCTCTTGGAATTACCTGAAGATCAATTACCTCGTCCAGTAGGTGCTGATTTAGGACTCGTTAATGATTATTTTGAAGGTGGACAAAAATACCTCCAATTTTTAAAACAAACAGTGAGTGAGGATTTCTCAGGAATTCATGTTGCGCTAGATTGTGCACATGGAGCAACCTCTTCATTAGCAACTCATTTATTTGCAGATTTGGATGCAGACATTTCGACAATGGGAACTTCACCAAATGGACTTAATATTAATGCAGGTGTTGGTTCAACACATCCAGAAGCACTAGCAGAATTCCTCAAGGAAAAGGGTGCTGATGTTGGACTAGCATTCGATGGTGATGGAGATCGACTTATTGCGATTGATGAAAATGGTAAGATCGTGGATGGGGACCAGATTATGTACATATGTGCTAAGCACATGAAAGAACAAGGTCGATTAAAACATCAAACAGTCGTATCCACTGTTATGAGTAATCTTGGTTTTTATAAGGCGCTTGAAGCGAATGAAATACAAAGTGCCCAAACAGCAGTAGGTGACCGTTATGTGGTTGAAGAGATGAAGAAAGGCGGCTTTAATCTTGGAGGCGAGCAATCAGGTCATATTATTTTTCTAGATTATAATACAACTGGTGATGGACTATTAACAGGGCTTCAATTAGTCAATATCATGAAAATGACACAAAAGCCATTGTCTCAGCTTGCGAGCGAAATGAAATCATTCCCTCAATTACTTGTGAATGTAAAAGTGACAGATAAGTATAAAGTTGCTGAAAACCCGACAATTAAAAGTATAATTGATCAAGTTGAGCAAGAAATGAGCGGAAATGGACGGATTTTAGTTCGACCTTCTGGTACTGAACCATTAGTGAGAGTAATGGCTGAGGCACCAACTGAGGAAGAATGTAAAGAGTATGTTGAACGAATCGTTAAGGTAGTACAGGAAGAAATGGGAGCAGAATAATAAGATACTTGTTTCAATTTTATGCATAAGTGGCACGAAGTTGCTCGCTTATGCATATTTTTTTAGTAAAGAGGGGATTTTCATCTCCATCTTTTTAATTGACGTTATATAAAGGAGTGGTGTATGATATGACTTGTTCTACCACTAATAATGAAGGGAGGATAGAGGAGTATTACGTTTTATAAAAGCGCCAGAACTAAATCAATGTACGGAAAACATAACAATGGGGAGATTCCACATTGGTTAATGATTTAGTTGACGAGGTGGAGGATTATCGAATTTTTCGGCGGATGCCTCCCGGTTGCACATTCACAACCGAAAATCCTTTTATGTAAAACAAAGGGGCAACCTTTTGGACAAACGAAAGGATATGATGATTAAAAACCAAATACTATAAAAAAGGGGCAAGAAAAGCCCCGTGCTTTCTTGTTCCCTTTTTTAGGGAGGACTTGGAATTATGTGCGGAATCGTAGGTTATATTGGACAACAAGACTCGAAGGAAATTTTACTAAAAGGGCTAGAAAAGCTTGAATATAGAGGGTATGACTCTGCAGGTATTGCAGTTATGAATGAGGAAGGCGTACATGTCTTCAAAGAAAAGGGACGAATTGCAACATTGCGTGAAACGGTGGATCCATCTGTCTTTGCATCTGTTGGAATTGGACACACACGCTGGGCAACACATGGTGCACCTAGCAAAGTTAATGCACACCCACACCAAGGAAATACAGGACGTTTCACACTCGTTCACAACGGTGTAATTGAAAATTATGTACAGTTGAAAGACGAATATTTACAAAACGTTGAGCTAAAAAGTGATACAGATACAGAAGTAGTTGTACAGGTTCTTGAACAACTTGTTAAGCAAGGAATGGAAGTAGAAGCTGCTTTCCGTAAAACATTAGGCCAGTTAAAAGGGTCATATGCGATTGCGTTATTAGATAAGCAAAATAATGAAATGATTTATGTGGCAAAGAATAAAAGTCCATTATTAGTTGGTCTAGGTGATGGATTCAATGTTGTTGCAAGTGATGCAATGGCAATGCTGCAGGTTACAGATCAATATGTTGAGTTAATGGACCGTGAGATTGTTATCGTAACAAAAGAAGTGGTAACGATTAAAAATCTTGCTGGAGACTTAATTGAACGTTCTCCTTATACAGCAGAAATTGATGCAAGTGAAATTGAAAAAGGAACATATCCTCACTATATGCTAAAGGAAATCGATGAGCAGCCATTAGTGGTGCGTCGAATTATTCAGGAGTACCAAAATGAAGCTGGAGAATTAGAAATTAATGCCGATATTTTGGAAGCGATGAATGAAGCTGACCGTATCTATATTATTGCAGCGGGAACAAGCTATCATGCAGGACTTGTCGGCAAGCATTTTATTGAAAAAATGGCACAGATTCCGGTCGAGGTTCATGTTTCAAGTGAATTCGGATACAATATGCCGTTATTATCAGAGAAACCATTATTCATTTTCATCACTCAAAGTGGCGAAACAGCAGATAGTCGAGCAGTTCTTGTTCACATTAAAGAATTAGGCTACAACGCATTAACAATCACAAATGTTGCAGGGTCAACATTATCGCGAGAAGCTGACTATACGTTATTGCTCCATGCAGGTCCAGAAATTGCAGTTGCTTCAACAAAAGCATATACTGCACAAATGGCAGTATTAGCAATTCTAGCAGATGTAACAGCCAGGTCAAAAGGGCTCATGCAGAATCTTGATTTAGTGAAAGAGCTAGGAATCGTTGCAAATGGAATGGAAGTTCTCTGTGATGCGAAAGAGGAAATGGAAGAGATCGCATGGCAGTACTTAACAACGACTCGTAATGCATTCTTCATCGGTCGTGGATTAGACTACTTTGTTGGTTTAGAAGGATCATTGAAGCTCAAAGAAATCTCCTACATCCAGGCTGAGGGATTTGCTGGTGGAGAGCTTAAGCACGGAACGATTGCCTTAATCGAAGACGGAACACCCGTCATCGCTCTAGCAACCCAAGAACATGTGAACCTAAGCATTCGTGGAAATGTCAAAGAAGTAGCAGCTCGTGGCGCAAACCCATGTATTATCTCGATGAAGGGCTTAGAAGCAGACGACGATCGCTATGTCATACCAGTAGTGAATGAATTACTTTCACCACTTGTTTCTGTCATTCCGTTACAGTTAATTTCTTACTATGCAGCCTTGCACCGTGACTGTGATGTGGATAAACCAAGAAATTTAGCGAAGAGTGTGACGGTGGAGTAAGTGGCTGTATAAGAAATAGCGAATTTTGTACCCACCCAAAAATCTTTAGGCTAAGCTAAAAAACTTTGTCCTTAAAGAAAAAAGTCTGGTCAAGACTGAGGGTGCAGTGACAATTATGTATGTAGCCGATTATTCTACCAATTAGAATCGAGAACGTACCGTTGGTACGTTTCTCGGTTCTTTGTGCGCCCTGCATGGGCGAATACTCGGTGGTGAAAGTCCACTACAGGCT
>NZ_JAKTTI010000069.1 GCF_022427965.1 Fredinandcohnia quinoae
TGAAAAAAAACTGTAGGCAAACTCGAAAATCTTCGAGTTTGTCTACAGTCTGAAAGAAGTAACCATATTTTATGGTTACTTCTTTTTGTTAGTTTTTGCAATTAACTAGGGAAAAGGGATCTGTCCCTCTTTCCCGCTTATTTTATTTTAAAGCCCTGGATTAGTGAGTTTAACTGATTTGCGCTATCTTCGAGTGTTCTTGCGCTGCGTGATACTTCGCTCATTGAACTGCCTGATTGTTGGGCAGTTGCTGAGATTTGTTCAATTCCTGCTGCACTTTCCTCCGAGACAGAAGCAATGTTTTCAATTGATTCATTAATCGTTTTTGTATTGTCTAATACATTGTACAAGGATGATGACATCTCCTCAATTTTGGATCCAACTTCGTCAATCGCTTCCTTGATGTTATCAAAGGTTTTACCAGTAGTTTGAATTTGGTCTGTTCCTTCATTTACAAATTCATATCCTTCATCAAGTGATGCGACCACTTGTTTTGATTCATTTTGGATATCGGTAACAATTGATGTAATATCCGTTATTGAGTGACTTACCTGTTCTGCAAGCTTTCGAACTTCATCTGCAACGACTGCAAATCCGCGGCCATGTTCACCTGCTCGTGCTGCCTCGATTGCAGCATTAAGGGCTAGCAAGTTTGTTTGTTCTGCAATTTCTTGAATCACATTAACTAGTTTTGAAATATCATTTGTCCTAGTGTCTAATCCTTTTACAAGTTCAAGAGAATGCTTCATCTTTCCATTGATGTCATCCATCTTTTGAATGGATTTCTCCATGTATTGGCTTCCATCATTCGTCATTCCTAACATTGTTGCTGCTTGTGCTTTGATATCCTCACTATTGATAACAACGTTCATAATTTCTTGTGCAAATTGACCCATCGTTTCATTTAAGGAAGTGGACGCATGTGCTTGTTCCTCAGCTCCACTAGAGAGATCACTCATTGTTGTAGCGATTTGTTGACTTCCAGCCATGACTTCATCCGCGTATTGAGTAAGCTCTTCACTTTGACTTGTTACATGATTTGATACATCAGCCATTTGCTTAACCATTGATTGTAGGCTTCCGTTCATTGTATTCACTGCTTGAACGAGGTGACCTATTTCGTCTTTTGATTTAGTTGTAATTACTTCCGATGAAAGCTCACCTTTTGCGATTGACATCATTCTAGTTACGATTTTTTTCACAGGTCTAGAAATTGATTCAGCTGTAAAAATAGCTATAATTATTCCCAAAATTAAGACTGTTAATGAAGCAGCGATGCCTACTTTTTGAATAGTATCTGCGTAACTAAGCATGTCGCCACCATTTGATTGGATGTCCTTTTCACGTTCGCCTGCTAATTTCTCAAGTCCATCCATTATTCCTCTTGCAATAGGTTGAGCCTTTGTACGTAAGTTTTTATCGGCCACTTCTTTGAAACCTTCATCGTACTTTTGGAAAATTTCTGTTTCGACCATTTCTCTCCAAGCATTGCTTTCATTAATAATGCCTTGTAATTTCGGCGAAGTTTTATATTTCTTTAATTCCTTTTGAATTTCTAAACCTTCGGCTGTTAATTCATTAAACTCATTTTTAAAGGTATCATCACCATATAGGACATAAGCCCTAGTTACAGAAAGACTTTGTGCAATATTATAGGATAGGTTTTCATCTTCAATTAAGAGAGGTAGTTGTTCTGTCATAATATTTTTCGTCTTTTGATTCATTGAATCTACGGTTAAATAATTAAATGTAGCGTATGCTTGACTTAAAATGATAACTGCTAAAAAACTGATAATTAATTTAAAACGAAGCGTTTTCATTTCTGTTCCCCCTCTTATCTAGTTAATTTCTACTATATGAATCTATTATTCCCTATTTTACGACAAAAAGGTAGGGGATGAAACCCTTTCTTGCCGAAAAATGTATTTTCCGATGTCATTGGCGCTTAGACTATACAAAAAAAGTAACCAGATTTTGACTGGCTACTCCTATTACCTATTCAGATTATTTTAAAAGTAATCCATAAGAACCGTCCCCATGGTCCTAGAGTTTGAATTGCTGGATTAATGTATTTAGTTTGGCAGCGTTGTCTTCAAGTGTTTTTGCACTACGAGAAACTTCGTCCATTGAGCTGCCTGATTGTTGGGCAGTTGCAGAGACCTGTTCTATTGCTGCTGCACTTTCTTCAGATACAGATGCAATGTTTTCGATTGATTCATTGATTGTTCTTGTATTGTCTAACACATTATATAAAGATGTTGCCATTTCCTCAATTTTAGTTCCAACTTGATCAATTGTATTTTTAATATTTTCAAATGTTTGGCCTGTTGTTTGAATTTGATCTGTTCCTTCATGGACAAATTGATAGCCTTCATCTAGTGATGCGACAACCAGTCTTGATTCATTTTGGATATCAGTGACAAATGAAGTGATATCCGTTATTGAGTGACTGACTTGTTCTGCGAGTTTGCGAACTTCGTCTGCAACAACTGCAAAACCTCGCCCATGTTCACCTGCACGCGCTGCTTCGATTGCCGCATTAAGTGCTAATAAATTTGTTTGTTCTGCAATCTCTTTGATGACTTTCACGAGTTCTGAAATATTATTTGTCTTTGAATCTAGCCCTTTTACTAGATTTAGTGAGTGTTTCATTTTTCCATTAATATCTTCCATTTTACTAATGGATTTCTCCATATATTGACTACCATCATCCGTCATTTTCAACATTGATTCTGCCTGAACTTTGATATCCTCTCCACTTCCAACTACAAGCATGATTTCTTGTGCAAATTGACTCATAGTTTCATTCAAAGATGATGAAGCATGTGCCTGCTCTTCAGCCCCTCTTGATAGCTCATCCATCGTTGTTGCAATTTGTTGGCTTCCCGCCATAACCTCATCAGCATATTGCGTAAGTTCTTCACTCTGATTTGAAACATGATCGGACACATTAACCATCTGTTTTACCATGGAGCTAAGGCTTGTATTCATTGTATTTATTGCTCTAATAAGTTGGCCGATTTCATCTTTTGATTTTGTTGTCATTACTTCTGAAGAAAGCTCACCATTCGCGATGGCGTTCATTCTTTTTACCATTTTCTTCACTGGTCTTGAAATTGCTTCTGCTGTAAAGCTTGCAATCGCCAAACCGATAATTAATGCGGCTATTGCTACACTTATCCCGATTATTTGACTTGTCTTTCCACTATTTAGGATGTCATTTCCGTCTGCCAAAATACCTTCTTGGCGAGTTTTTGATAGTTCCTTGAAGCTTTTAATTAATTCGTTTGCGATTGGCTCGACTTTATTTGTAAGGATTCCTTCAGCTAGACCTTCATATCCACCATCATATGTATTAAAGACCTCTTCACTTACCATCCTTTGCCACTCATTGCTTTTCTCAATTAAACCTTTTACTTCAGGGGATGGGTCATACTTTAGGATATCTTCCTGCATTTTTTTTCCTAATGTTATATTCTTTTCAAATTCGCTTTTATAAAATTCATCTCCATAGAGGATATATGCCCTTGAAAGAGCGATACTTTGTGCAATATTAAAGGCAAGATTTTCATTTGACATCAGTAATGGGAGCTCTTTTGAAACGATTTCATCTGTTTGATTGTTCATTGACTTTAACGAGTAATAATTATATGTAGATAGACCCGTGCAAAATAATATTACAATTAAAAAACTTATGATTAATTTCATTCTAATACTTTTCATTTATTCTCCCTCATTTAGGTATAATTTCGCATCACGAAATATATTATAAACCTATCGCTTGTTGTTATACAAGGATAATTTCGAAATTGCTAGAGTAATTAGAAAGGAGATTATTGCACGTACTAATTGAGTAAATTAATATTTTACTAATTTCTGTACTTATCATAAAATTCAATTTAAATCAAACGTTTGTTTGACGGTAACTCCTTACTGCCGCAAGGGATTCAATATTCAACCAAACGTTTGATTGATTGATTAATTGTTTAAAGAATAGCACTGTTAATTCTAGTTGAACTTGGATTATATTCCCACTACTAACTTGCATAAATATAAATTATAATTATTTTAATATTTACAAGACTTTTTACCTATCACTAATAAATTACTGGAGGATAATGAACATGAATAAGAACATGAATAAGGGTAAAAGGCGGTTTTTCAATTTAACTATTCGAAAAAAATTATTATTATCCTTTTTACTAATCATCATCATCCCAAGTGTTACCATCGGGATGTTGTCGTATAATAATGCAAAACAAGAACTAGAGTCGCAGCTTGTAAAAAACTCATCTCAAAATGTTGCTCTACTAGATAATTTTATTACAAATAGTTTAACAACGAAATTTTCTGATGCAGACTATTTTGCTGAAAAATTAAATGATCAAGCTCTTATCGAATCTGAGCAAAAAAACACGCTTGTAACACTAAAGCAATTTGCATTACTTCATTCTGATATTACGAGTATTTATGTAGGTTCACAGAATGGCGATTTAGTTATATACCCAGAAGCGAAATTATCCAGTGATTTTGATGCACGTGAGCGTGACTGGTATAAAGATGCAATGGCAAATCAAGGTAAACCAGTTATTACTGAGCCTTATAAAGATGCAGCTACTGGAAACACTTTAGTAACTATTTCACAACAGTTACATGATGGCTCTGGAGTTATCGGTATCGACATTAATTTAGATGCTATTCAAAAAATGGCTGATAGCTTCAAATTTGGTGAGAATGGTTATCCGATTATTTATACTGCAGGGAAAAAGTACCTCGTGGATCCTAATTTTGAGGCTGGAGAGCCGTTAGAAGCAGCGTCTAATTATGGTCGAATCATGTATAAAAGTAAATCAGGGCATATATCTGATGAGTTCAAAGGTAAACGTTATGAGGCCGATTTTGTTACGAATGAGCTTACAGGTTGGAAAGTTGCAGGTGTCATGGAGTTATCTGAAGTTAATGATGCAACAAGGCCAATCTTAATTACAACTTTTACTATCGTTGGGATTCTTATTTTATTAGGATTTGCGATTGCCTACTTTATCATTAGGTCGATTACGAGACCATTGAGCGTATTAGTTGGAGCCACTCAAAAAGTGAGCGAAGGGGATCTAACTCAAACGATTACCATAAAAAATGATGATGAGATTGGTCAATTAGGTGGCAGTTTTAATAAAATGATTGCCTCACTTCGAGAGTTAATTCATCATGTTGGGGATAAGTCAGGATTGTTAGCATCATCATCTGAACAGCTTTCAGCAAGTTCCGAGCAAAATAGTAAAGCAACTGAACAGGTTGCAAATGCGATTCAACAGGTTGCAGTCGGGACTGAACAGCAAACTGGAATGGTGAAGCAAACCACTGAGGTGGTAAAAGAAGTTGCGGCAAGTATACAACATATAAAAACAAATTCTCAAAATGTCGCACAAACCTCTTCTGAAGCAACGGGGGTTGCGGCAAGTGGTGAGCAGGCTATCCAGCTTTCAATTCAGCAAATGAATCAAATCAATGAATCTGTTACTGATCTAGGACATGTCGTTAATTCATTAGGAGAACGTTCCACAGAAATCAGTCAAATCGTTGATGTTATTTCAGATATCGCAGCGCAAACAAATCTATTGGCATTGAATGCTGCGATCGAGGCTGCACGAGCTGGAGAACATGGAAAAGGCTTCGCAGTGGTTGCTGACGAGGTTAGAAAGTTAGCTGAGCAATCATCTCAATCAACTGAAAGTATTCGTCAGCTTATTTCTTCTATTCAATTAGATACAAATCATGCCGTTGAATCGATGGATCGAGGACGTTCAGAGACTGAGAAGGGGATCGAGATTGTCAATGATGCTGGAACATCTTTTGCAAAGATTCAACAATTTGTTGCGAATGTTGCATCACAAATCCAAGAGGTCTCTGCTTCCATTGAGCAAATGGCTCAAGGTATCGAACAAGTTGTTGACATCGTTAGTGAAATCGACGAAATTGCAGTTCGCACAACATCAGATACCCAGGATGTATCTGCTGCAACTGAAGAACAAACTGCATCCATGCAAGAAATCGCAGCTTCAGCAGCATCATTATCCATTATGGCGGAAGAATTACAAGAAGCCGTTAAAACATTCAAGTTGTAGAAGTATACGTTGGTCGGAATGACCTTATCCACATAAAGACTCTGAAAATCGAGTAGAGTGAACGAATCGGAATTTTGATTCGTTCGACCCTCTCACACC
>NZ_JAKTTI010000006.1 GCF_022427965.1 Fredinandcohnia quinoae
TTATCCCAGTCTTACAGGCAGGTTGCCCACGTGTTACTCACCCGTCCGCCGCTAACCTTTGGGAGCAAGCTCCCAAAGATCCGCTCGACTTGCATGTATTAGGCACGCCGCCAGCGTTCATCCTGAGCCAGGATCAAACTCTCCAAAAAAGCTTTATAAACTTCAGATTTCTTCGTCAGTTTTCGCAACCTCACATCCTCATGCACCTTAAGTGCACTCCGGTGTTCGATCACTCAACTTCCTCGAACTCTTCGTTTCTAAATCTTTTTTATTGATGCTTGAAGCTCAATAAAAATGTTATCTTGATTAAACGTTGACGCTTGTATTGTGTTCAGTTTTCAAAGAACTTTGTTTAGTCACTTCTCTGAAGCAACTATATTAGTATAGCATTTTTTCTTTTTTCTTGTCAATAACTTTTTTGAAAGAAGAAGTTTATTAAATTCTTTTAATAGTTATCGTTTTAATACCAGTCATAACTTATCGCGATGACTTAAACTATAATACCAGCCTATGAATATCTTTTCAACCATTTACAGTAGGTAAATCATGGTAATTCACTTTCCTCTATCTATAAAAAAAGACTCATCCATTATAGGACGAATCTCTTCTATAATTATGTTATTACTTTTGAAAGCGAAGAACTGGTTTTCTTGCTGCCATTGTTTCATCAAGGCGCTTCACAACAGTTGTGTGTGGTGCTTCTTGAACAATCTCTGGATTCTCCTCTGCTTCTTTCGCAATTTGGATCATTGCTTCAATGAAAGAATCTAATGTTTCTTTTGATTCTGTTTCAGTTGGTTCAATCATGATACATTCTTCCACATTTAATGGGAAATAGATTGTTGGTGGATGATAGCCAAAATCTAATAATCGTTTCGCGATATCTAATGTACGTACGCCGAGTTTCTTTTGACGCTTACCAGATAGTACAAATTCATGCTTACAATGTCTATCAAACGGCAAATCATAGAATGGTGCCAAACGACGCATCATATAGTTTGCATTTAGTACAGCATATTCTGTTACAGCTTTTAATCCATCTGGTCCCATTGAACGAATATACGTATATGCACGCACATTAATTCCAAAGTTTCCGTAATAAGGTTTAACCCTACCAATTGATTGTGGTCGGTTATAATCAAAGCGGTACCCTTTCTCCGTATTAACAAGAACAGGTTTTGGTAGGAATGGAATTAAGTCAGCCTTCACCCCGACTGGGCCTGAACCCGGTCCACCACCACCATGTGGGCCGGTGAAAGTTTTATGAAGGTTAAGATGGACAACATCAAAACCCATATCTCCTGGTCGAGCTTTGCTTAAAACTGCGTTTAAATTTGCACCATCATAATAAACCTTACCGCCAGCTTCATGTATGATCTTTGTCATTTCTAGAATGTTTTCTTCAAATAAACCAAGTGTATTTGGATTTGTTAACATTAATGCAGCTGTATCTGGTCCAACAACACGTCTTAGATCATTAAGATCAACAAGTCCATCTTCACCTGATTTCACTGTAATTGTATCAAAGCCTGCTACAGTTGCAGATGCAGGGTTCGTACCATGGGCCGA
The DNA here is from genome assembly GCF_022427965.1 of Fredinandcohnia quinoae. GTDB lineage: Bacteria > Bacillota > Bacilli > Bacillales > Bacillaceae_L > Ferdinandcohnia > Ferdinandcohnia quinoae. Next base: position 1,570 of record NZ_JAKTTI010000006.1, read on the forward strand.
GTCTGGAACTATAACCTTCGTACGAGCCGTATCATGATTAGCTTCATGGTAAGCACGGATCATCATAAGCCCAGTCCATTCACCATGAGCACCAGCTGCAGGTTGCAATGTAACCTCATCCATACCTGTAATTTCTTTTAAATGTTCCTGTAAATCGTACATTAATTCAAGAGCACCTTGCACAGTTTCTTCATCTTGTAATGGATGAATATGCGCAAAACCATTATAGCGTGCCACATTTTCATTAATCTTAGGGTTATATTTCATTGTACAAGAGCCAAGTGGGTAAAATCCTGAGTCCACACCATGATTACGGTTTGATAATGCAGTATAATGGCGCATAATGTCCAATTCAGAAACCTCAGGGAGCCCTGGTTCTTCCACACGAATATACTCCGTCGGGATAACCTCATTGATATCAAATTCAGGAACATCTAATTCTGGCAAGCTATAACCAATTCGACCTGGTTTTGATAGTTCAAAAATTAATGGTTGATCTTGCTTATTCATTGCCATCCCCCAATTCTTTTACAAGTGTGTCAATTTCATCTTTTGTACGAAGCTCTGTTACAGCAACTAACATATGCCCTTCTAATTCAGGGTAATCACGTCCTAAGTCATACCCACCAATTATCCCTTTTTCACCAAGCTTGGCATTCGCATCTTTAACTGATTTGCCAACCTTAACTACAAATTCATTAAAGAAAGGTCCTTCATAGACAACTTCAAATCCATTAACAGTAAATTGATTTTTTGCATAATGAGCTTTTTGGATATTCATTGTAGCAATTTCTTTTACACCTTTTTTGCCTAGTGCTGTCATAGCAACCGAAGCGGCTAATGCATTTAATGCTTGGTTTGAACAAATATTAGATGTAGCTTTATCTCGACGGATATGCTGTTCGCGTGCTTGAAGTGTTAAAACAAAACCGCGTTTTCCATCTTCATCAACTGTTTGACCAACTAAGCGACCTGGAACCTTACGCATTAATTTTGTTGAGACAGCAAAGAATCCACAGTGTGGTCCGCCAAATGCTGCTGGAATACCGAATGGCTGTGCATCACCAACTACTATATCAGCTCCTAATTTGCCCGGAGGGGTTAATGCACCTAAAGCTAATGGGTTGCTTGATACGACAAACAAGCTTTTTCCTGTATGAGCAACTTCCTCTATTTCCTTAAGAGGTTCGATCTGACCAAAAAAGTTTGGATATTGAACTACAACACATGCTACATTTTCATCCATTAATGAGGTTAGCGCATCAACATCTGTTACACCATTTTTAGTAGGAACCTCTACCACTTCAATATATTGACCTTTTGCATATGTTTCTAAAACCGCTCGAGATTCAGGGTGAACTGAGCTCGAAACAAGCACCTTTTTGTTTCTTGTATGACCAGTAGCAAGCATTGCTGCTTCAGCTAATGCTGTACCGCCATCATACATCGAGGAGTTTGCAACTTCCATTCCTGTTAGTTCGCAAATCATTGTCTGGAATTCGAAAATCGCTTGTAATTCACCTTGTGAAATCTCTGGTTGATAAGGTGTATAAGCTGTGTAGAATTCCGAACGTGAAATCACATGGTCTACTATCACCGGCATGTAATGATCATAAACTCCAGCACCTAAAAAAGATGCATAGCTTTTTAGATCAGCATTTTTTGCAGCCATTCTTGAGAGTTCCTTCATTAATTCTGATTCCGACTTCGCTTTTTTAATTGCGAGTTCGCCCTTATATCGAACACTCTCAGGAATATCATTAAATAGCTCGTCAACTGAAGAAACTCCAATCGCCTGAAGCATTTCATTTTTATCTTGTTCCGTCATTGGCAAATAGCGATGTTTCATGAATGTACCCCTTCCCTATTCATCTATCATTTTATTATTTTGAACGTTTGTAAAAAGGTGTTGCAACGATTATTGCTTTTAATCGTTTTTTACGAATTTGAACTTCTACTTCCTTACCAAGAACAGCAAATTCGGTATTAATAAGACCCAATCCGATATTCTTCTTTAATGTTGGAGACTGAGTACCTGTAGTTACCTCTCCTATTTGTTCATCACCAACAAAAATTTCATAGCCATGGCGTGGAATTCCTTTATCAATCATTTCAATTCCAACAAGCTTTCTAGGAGCGCCTTCTTCTTTTTGCTTTTTCAATATTTCTTTTCCGTAAAAGTCTGCTTCCTTATTTGGGCGAACTGCAAACCCAATTCCTGCTTCAATCGGTGTAATATCCTTTGAAAGCTCTTGACCATATAAAGCAAGATTTGCTTCAAAACGCAATGTGTCTCTTGCCCCTAATCCACAAGGTAAAATATTGTCCTGTCCTGCATCTAAAAGCGCATTCCAAAGAGTTACAACATCATTCGCATCACAATAAATTTCAAAGCCGTCTTCACCTGTATAACCAGTTCTAGAAACAAGGGCTTTTTTACCGCTAATTTCGACACCATCGATAAATTTAAATACTTTAATTTCGGTTAAGTCTGTACTTGTTAGTTTTTGTAAAATTGATTGTGCTGCTGGCCCTTGAATGGCCAGCTGTCCAAGTTCATTTGAGATATTAACAACTTCAACATCACCAATTAAATGTTGATTTAGCCATTCATAATCCTTCTCAGTGTTCGACGCATTTACAACTAATAAATAATGGTCATCTGATTTCTTATAAATAAGAAGGTCATCAATCGTACCACCATCTTCATAGCACATTGCCGTATATTGACACCCACCGTCCTTTACGAGGGATACATCATTAGTCATTAACTTTTGTAAATAAGCTAAGCTATCCTTTCCTTTTACATCGATTTCTCCCATATGGGATACATCAAAAAGTCCAGCTTTTGCACGGACTGCTTCATGTTCATCTTTAATACTGGAAAATTGAACAGGTAAGTCCCAACCGCCAAAATCAATTGTTTTGGCCCCAAGGTTTTTATACACTTCAAATAAAGGTGTTCGTTTTAATTCAGACAACATGTTTCCTCCTTTGATCTGTGTAGCTTATTTTTGTTGTTAAAATATTCTGACTCCATAAAAAAAGACAGATAACTCCACTATGTGAAGTCTCTGTCCTTGCACCTGAAAGTTTACCTTATTTGAAATTTTACAACATTAAAAATAAGGTTTGCCCCTTTGGTGGCCTATTAATCGGCTCTCTCCAGAGTCGCGTCAAACAAGAGTCTTTTTGCCTGAGAGATTCACAATATCTTGCTTGCTCCTTCGGCGCTACATCGTGGTTGTTCAAAAACTCGGGATAATCCTCGTAATTAAACAAACTTTATGTAGTCTCTCCCCTTGCCATCATTCGCAAATTATATTTTTCATAATCCTGGTAATACTAACGAAATACCTAGAAAAAATTAATTCTTGAAACTATCTTCATCCTACCATTATCGAGCATTTTCGGCAATATAATATTTTCTTAATAATTATTATTTTTCCGAACGAAATGTTCGTGTTTTTTAGATTAGATTGTATGAGAAGGGACTGTATATATATGAAGGTCGATTTTGAATTTGATCAGTCATGGCAAGGTGACTTTTTAAAACGAATTGATGAAGACGGTCCTTGGGCTAATTGGGAGCTTTATAAACTCGCTTATAGGGTAGAAGAACACCAAACCATTCCTGATTTCGAAGGCCTACAGGCTCCCAAGCATTTACCACAATTAACCCCGCTCCCTCATCAATTGGAAGTAGCGAAGCAAGTAATTGAGAAAATGAATGGTAAAGCTATTCTCGCAGACGAAGTAGGACTTGGAAAAACAATAGAAGCCGGATTAATTTTAAAGGAATATATGATTCGCAGACTTGTAAAAAAGGTATTGATTTTAGTACCTGCTTCCCTCGTTTCTCAATGGGCAATGGAATTAAATCAAAAATTTTATATCCCGGCAGTTCAGCAAAAGAAAAGCTATATGTGGGAGCAGTATGATGTTGTTGTATCCTCAATAGATACTGCAAAGCGTAGTCCACATCGTGAGATTGTCTATAAACAAGATTATGATTTAATCATTATCGATGAAGCACACAAACTTAAAAACAATAAAACAAAAAACTATGAATTTGTACAAAATTTAAAAAAGAAGTTTTGCTTATTATTAACTGCCACACCTATTCAAAACCGGATTGAAGAGATTTTTAATCTTGTTTCATTATTAAAGCCAGGGCACTTAGGAAACCAGGCCTATTTTGAAAAATATTACGGGAAGAAAAATCGAACGATCCAAGATGATCAACACTTGAAGGATTTAGTCAACAAGGTGATGATTAGAAATCGACGTGATGACACTGGTATTGAATGGACAAAGCGGCATGTAGAAACGATTCCAATCGACTTTTCAACTACAGAACGGGCTTTATATGATGCGATTACTGCCTATCGTTCTAGTTTTTCACCATTTGCTTCAAGTATGTTCTCAATTATGACGTTACAACGTGAAGCTTGTAGTAGTCGTGAGGCTGTCTATTATACCCTTAAAAAGATGTTAGAAAAAAAGAATGATGATGGTGCTCAAGTCCCACAAGATCTCATTATGGGGCTAATGCAAAAAGTTGAACAAGTTAATCAAAATTCAAAGGCTAAAAAGGCACTTGAAATTATAAAGAAAATTAATGATAAAGTAATTATTTTTACGGAATATCGTGCAACCCAAATGTATTTGCAATGGTATCTACAGCAGAATGGAATATCTTCGGTTCCTTTTAGAGGTGGATTTAAACGTGGCAAAAAAGATTGGATGAAGGAATTATTTAAAGGTCGGCATCAAGTACTCATAGCGACAGAAGCTGGTGGTGAAGGGATTAACCTACAGTTTTGCAATCATATTATTAATTATGACCTCCCTTGGAACCCAATGAGGCTTGAACAACGAATCGGTCGTATTCATCGTCTTGGGCAAGAGAAAGATGTTCACATCTATAATTTTGCTACAAAGGACACCGTTGAGGAGCATATACTTAAACTCTTATATGAAAAAATAAATTTATTTGAGCGTGTAGTTGGGCAACTTGATGAAATTCTGACAAGACTTGAGATAGGTAATATCGAGGATCATATTCAGGATATTTTATTACGTTCCAAGAGTGATGGTGAAATGAAAATAAAAATGGAAAACCTAACATCAATTATCAGCTATGCCGAAGAAAATCTAAAAGGTGATGAAAAACATGCAGCAACAGGAAATCAATGATTTTTTAGAGAAGTATTTTATATCAAATCAATGTGAAATACTTGAGAAATATCCTGGATATATGACTGTTCAACTTACCGTTGAAATCGATAAACTACTCATGAATCGTCCTTTTTATTGGACATATCTCGAAAAAACCAACGGAGTGCCAAACCCTATGAAGTTAACATTAATCACAAACCAGGAGCAAACATCCGATGATATAAAAGGAGACTTTATCCATTTTGGCGCCCCCCGATTACATCAAATATTTGAATCAACCAAAAAGCTTGCCAGTTATATACGTTTATATCAACAAACAAACTCCTTGCAAGTTAATACTGCATTATATCCATGGCTAGGGTTGAATATAAAGGTGTCATATAAATGTGATCGAAAAAGGGATTTATTACTATCATTAGGTTTGCAATTAGTGAATGGTATGATCATCGAGGGATTCCAAAATAAAATCGAGAAACTTCAATTGACACCAAAAATACCTGATTTAACCTATACGATGTCATCCCTCGTAAAACCGCAGAGTGGTGTGAATCGTTTACAACAATATATAAGAGGATTCATTGAGTCCGAGGATCATTCATGGGCCGATGAAGCAATAAACCGTTGGAATGAAGATCTTGCTTTACTAGATTCATTTTATGAGGAAGTTGAAGAAAAGCCTGAAAGCCATGAAATTGAAAAAGAAGCACTCCGGGAGCAATATGAACCAAAGGTTATTGTTGAAGTAATAAATGGGGGTTTATTTTATCTTTGCCAAAACGCTATCTAGGAGAGTCTATCCTTATTAGGATAGGCTCTTATTTTGTGGGGGTAAAACTAAAAAAATCGTTCGACAAATCTCGTTGAAATATTTGGAAAAACCTCAAAAATCCACACTAAATCATTTATACTGGTTGACCATATTCATCAAATAGTAGACGTTTCGCATGTGAACCATACCAACTTCCTTTGTTATTCTACAAATTACAAGAAAAAAGAACTTTCTTCTTTAGTATTTACTGTTGATAATTATAATTATTAAAATATTTAGACATCGACAATCTTCTACAGTTTGCTAAACTTTTATCATTTATACTTCTATATGTAATACAAAGGTTCTAATTATAGATAGACTAACGCATTAATGACAATCAATTCAATTGTATAAAGGCAAACCTCTTGAAAAAAAGGGACGCAAAGTCACAGGTCTAAGGTTGGGTTATTCCAACTATGGTGGCTGGACTGCCAATAATACTGTTGTATAATTGGGAGGGTTAAAAGAGATGAATCAAGCTAATACAAAACTCGATGATGAATGGGTCGATCTAATCTTAGAAGCGCTGGATATGGGATTAAGTGTTGAAGATATTAAGGCGTTCTTTATTAAAAATAAAGATGGATATACTTTTACATAGAGCTTTACTACATATTTTAAGCAATCCACTATTTTTTTTAATAAAATCGTTCGTCATACAAAACAAATCCTTCAAATTATGTTATAATCGATTTGAAGGAAGGTGACATTTATGATTGGTCAACGAATCAAAGCATATCGAATGCAAAAGAAACTATCTTTATCTGAACTAGCTGACAGAGCAGGGGTTGCAAAATCATATCTTAGCTCAATAGAGCGCAATCTCCAATCAAATCCTTCTATTCAATTTTTAGAAAAAATATCTTCCGTTCTCGGGGTTTCTGTTAATACATTACTCCATGAAGAAGATCATGAAAACCAAATAGAAGAACTTGATTCTGATTGGACACAGCTTGTCCATGAAGCGATGAAATCCGGCGTATCAAAACAAGAATTCAAAGAGTTTTTGGAGTTTAATAGGTGGAAGCTGCAAAATAAATAAGCATTCAAGACGATGAATTCTTTTCATCATCTTGGGTGTTTTTTAATACTACCAAACACTAAACCGGAAAATTAGAATCCTCTTTCTTATATACGTTAGTAATACCAGTTAAAAATCGCTGTATTTTTGAACCGTCGTTTTTGTAATAATGTTTATGGATGATGAACCAAATAACAATAATACCAACCGCGTCCTTAATTAAATCAATGATGGAAAAGGATCTGAACGGAACGTAAATCTGATGTACTTCATCTAAAATTCCATATAATAAAGCAATGATAAAAGCTACCATTTCTTTCACAGAATTCAACCTTCCATAAGTAAGGAATGCCATGATCAGCAAGAAGTACAAAATTGCAAATTGAAATAAATGTCCAATTTCAAATACTACACCTAAAATCACAAAAATAGGTATACCTATTTGTAAGTGTATACCTTCTAATGAATTTGGGTTAAAATAACTCGATTGAATCCAGATAATCAGCATATAAAAAAATGGTAAAGCCCTAATACATAAGCGAATTATCGGTAATAACATTTTCAGCCTACTTTCTGATCCAATATCTTATATATTTTTATACCATTTTATCGTATCTTTCATGTTCTTTACGATTAACCTTTTTTGCGAAGATACTAACTACGGTAAATTTCTCCATTCCTTCAGCCCCAGATATATAAATTGGGCCACTACGTAACCATGCATGTGCAATCATTTTTCCATTCTCGTCTCTTGCAGTGCCCAAATAGAGCGTACTTTCAATTTTTCTTCTTCTCAACATCTTCATCCCTGCTATTGCTTTAACAAGACATTGACTCTCCCAAAATGTGTAACGACTCATTACATGAATAGCAGTTGACACTTTTCTTATTTGTTTTTTATCTAGGTCAATCAAGCTATATGGAGTTTCTTCCATATGTGTCCCAAGGGCAGGTGCTAGCTTAGAAAATGGTATTAACTTTAAGATGCGAGCCCAGCCAAGTAACAGAAAAGCCTCAATGAATAAAAGCTTTGTGTCGAAACTTAATTTTAAAAAACTAATTATTTTCTTTACTATATTCATAATAGTCCTCTCTTGGAATCTATTTATTCTTTTACAATGGTAGATAAAATAATGGAGGCTAGGTCATGAGCTGTGAAGGTAGAAACAGGCCTTTTCAATTGATATACTTCAGTATGCTTCATCATTGTAGTCATCATTGAAAAATGCCATTCAAATAAACCTAAAGGCTGTAACAAAAAATTCCGATACGTGTGATATAACAACGTATCTACCTTATTAAATCTATTAACAGGGTACAGTTCAATAGATTCCTTCTCTGTCTTAAGTAACTCATAGATTCCAGCTAAGGGTATTTCCTCCCTATCAATGAACTGTGATATCACTGGAACCGCAAACTTTGTTTCTCTATCGATAATTGGTCGTAAATGCTTAGATTCTATTCCAAATTCCTGCAAGCTTTCTTGCCATAGTTTCTGTTGTGGATATGCGGAAGTAACAACTGGAATGCCTGAATTATTCAATGTCACTGGTATTAAATCATCACTAATGAGTTGGAAGCCACGATGTAATAATGCTGAAGCTAGAGTTGATTTTCCTGCACCAGAGTCACCAACGATGGCATATGCTTTTCCATTAATAATGACGGCACTTCCATGTAATGGAAGTATTCTCCGTTGCATCATCATAATACCCATGCATGTTCCAAGTAAATAAAGACGGATTTTATCTTCCTTGGCCTCTTTTGCTGGTGATACTACGATCCTTTCCCCATCGATGATTGAATAAATTGCTACATCCTTTACCCGAAACATGACCAGATTATCTTTCACATAAAAATTCCTCTTTGGATTTGCAATTTTTTCCCATTGATTTTTTAAATTTCCTAATATAATTTCAATATCCCTTTGACTTTTATTATCCTCGATGACTATAAGTTCTGGTAAGTTAATCTCACTTAATATACGGAACCCAAAGGCCTTATACATGACCGTATTAATCGTATGTAACATATTTCCTCCAGTATATTTCGTTTTTAATTTGCTCTAATTTCCACTTGTTCTCCTAATAGATTACTAAATAAACTCTTCTCCTCATTTGCCAGCTGTTTATATCCACCTCTTTGAATGATTTCACCCTTTTCAAGAACAATAACCTGGTCTGCATTTCGAATTGTTGATAATCGATGTGCAATGATAATGATTGTCATAGTGCCCTTTAATTTTTCAAGTGCATGCTTAATTTTTCTTTCATTTTCGGTATCCAAAGCACTTGTTGCTTCATCTAATACTAAAATGGACGGTTTTCGTAAAATAGCACGAGCCAATACAATTCTTTGCCGTTCACCACCTGAAAGTCTTACCCCACGATCACCAATAATTGTGTCCAAACCTGATGGGAGTTCTCTAACAAATTCGGCTGCAGATGAAAACTCCAGTGCCTCCCAAATATCTGCTTCACTTGCATTCGGTTCAATTAATAATAGATTTTCTCGTAAGCTTGCATTAAATAAAAATGGGTCTTGTGGGACATAACTTATTGAACAACGGTAGGATAGAAGAAAATCCTTTGTAAGTTCTTTCCCATCTATTCGAACACTACCACTTTCTGGTTGATTAAGCCCCATTAACAAATCTACTAATGTGCTTTTTCCAGCACCAGATTGACCAACAATGGCCGTCATTTGATTACTAGGAATTTGCATATTGATATCTTTAAGGACAAATTTCTTATTATTTCTTCGATACTTGAAATAGATGTTCTTACATTCTATTCCTTCCTTGAGAATGAATGGATTTATCCTTTTATAATCATTTTCATTTATTTCCTTTGCTTGCATACATTGAGATTGAACCTTTAATAACTCTTCAAATGCAGGGACAACAGAACCTAGCTTTTCAAGATTTGCTTGAATACTAGAAAATGTAGGCCACAATCTTGAAAAAATAACGATGATTAACATCAATTGTGTTGTCTGCTCCTGAAAAATAGTAATTGAAGTAAAGATAAAGACAGAAATCAATATTGCAGAGACAATCTTATAAATAAATTGAGATTTCGTTTTAAGCTTCAGATATTCGATTGAATTATTCTCAATCCTATCACACAAAGCACGGAACCAACTGACATGTGTTTGTTCTAAAGTATTACTCTTAATATCTTTGATACCATTAAAATGATCGGTAATTCCAGCTGAATAAATTCTAGATAGTTTCATACTTTCATTGCCATAGTGATATGATTTTTTAATAAACTTCCTTGAAAAAAATAATAAGATAATACCGAATATCATCACAAAGACTGTCATCTTTGCAGATAATAAAAAGGCAATGACTAACTGTATGGATGAAAATATAAGCGATGTTAAAAATTGCAGAAACATGCTTGTTCCACTTTTCACTCTACCTATCTCTGTTGTCATTAATTTGATGATGTCTGACTTCCTCATTGTCGTGAAAAGTTCCCATCTAGACTGTAGTAATAATTTGTATGTTTCCTCTCTTAAGTGATGGACAAACTTTTGCTGAATTTCCCCATTCAAAATAACTTGTTTTCTTTGGATATAACCTTGAACAATCGTGATTCCCACATAAATTCCAAGGATCAAAGACAAACTCATTGAAGTAGGAATACGTTGAAAAAGATCAACCATCCATGAAATAATTGGTATATCCTGCGTACTCATGTCAAGAATCCCAGTAAAGCTTATTAACGGAATCAATAAAAATATCCCTACTCCATCTAGTAAACTAATAAGAACCATTCCTATAAAATTGAGTAAAAGAATATTACCTGTATACGTATATAACCTCCTCATAAAGTAAACAAAGGGTTTCATTTCGCGAGTTCCTCCATTAATATAGCTTCGTTACCATGTCGTTACGCTGCCACTTCTACATTAATTAGCCCTTCCTCCAATAGTTGTTCTAATAATGCTATAACTTGAGCCTCACAATCCTGCTCACTAACTTCATACTGAGATAATAAAATGGTTACAAGTTCCTTCACTGATATTGGAGATTCAATCATATCCCATATTTCACCGCCAATTTCGCCTAAGTTGTAATATTTACCGTTCTTGATACTTAACATTACCTTCTCTTCATCCATATCGCTTACAATATTTCCAGAAGTTTGTGAAACAATACTTTCTATTGATAGCTTATTATTTTTAATCATAAGAATCCTCCTTGTGAATGGTTGTTAATAGTAAAGTCGCAAGCTCATTAGCTGTAAAACGTGTTATTGGACGTTCAATTTGGTAAAATTCTAACTTATTGACCATTTTTGCTACCATATCGAAATGCCACTCCATTAAACCTAATGGCTCCATGAATGATCTTCTGAACGTATGATTATACACGGTACGAATTCGTTCTAGTTTATTAATCTTTGTTATTTTAATCTCTTCATTCTCAGATTTTATAAGCTCAAAAATACCAGCAAGGGGCATCCGCTCCTGCTTAAAATGATGGATTGGAATAACGTATTTTGAGTTATTCTCATAAATAGGACGATACTTGCCAGAATCCAATCCTAATTCATCCAAGCTTTCCTTCCAGAGCTGTTGACACGGAAATGATGGTGTTGCAATTGGAATATTTTTTTCAGATAGAGTAATACCAACCACATCATCACTCAACACATTATATCCTTTATTTATGAGCTCCTTAGCAAGCGTCGACTTGCCTACCCCCGAACTTCCAGTAATCGCATATGCCTTCCCATTGATAGCAATTGTACTCGCATGAAAAGGGAGTATTTTCCTTTGCAACAAAATGGTAGCCATACAAGTACTAAGTAAATACAGTCGAATTTTATCTATATTCGCTACTTCAAATGGCGAAATTGATATTTCATTGCCATTCTTAACCTCATAAATTGCCACATATGGAATATGAAAAACGACAATATTTTCTTTAATAAAAATCTGTTTTTCACGAAATTCATCATCATTCCAATACGATGACAAATCAGCAATTCGCACTACCACATCTGCTGCCACATCATCAAATTCATCAACTTGTAATTCTGGAATGGGAAAATCACTTAATACATTTAATCCAAATGCCTTATAACGTGATATTCTTATCGTAGTTAACATACTTCCCCCACAAAAATAGAGATTTTTCATATCTAAACCCTTACACGTTCGCAATATAGAACATTTTGGCCGCGAAGTATTCAGAAGTCTATATACTACCTAATTTTTCAATTCTTCTAAAGAGCTTATTTTTCACATGCCCTCTAATCATCAGATTAAAGGGCACAAGTGCTTTAACTAACTTAGTCCAATTCCTGGTCCACCGGAATCACTATGTGAATCACTGTCACTGTGACCATGACCCGGTTTCCAAGGCTTATGACCCTTCATTGTCAAATTAACGTCCAACATCTCTACAAACGGTACCTTCCATTCCTTTTTCATTATTACACCTCCAATTCATTATAAAGAACAGCTTTGTTGTATAAATCCATTAATTTTAGTTAAAAAAGGGTAATGGATTCTTAATAAAGAACAACTTGTATTTAGATTATCATCTTAACTTTACTGTGTCAATTAGCTTATAGATAATATTTTTTAATAGTACTTTTTTCATAGTTTAATAGAGTCGTTTGATATTAGTTCGCTTTCATTTGACTACCTAACAGCTTACTAAACATCCCCATTGACTCGTTAGCCAATTGCAGAAATCCGCCCTTTTGAATAATTTCCCCACTATCTAATACAACTACTTGATCAGCATTTCGAATGGTCGATAAGCGATGAGCGATTACAATTATCGTCATCGATCCTTTTAATCTTTCTATTGCTTGTTGTATTTTAGCTTCATTTTCAGTATCTAATGCACTCGTTGCCTCATCTAATATGAGAATGGACGGTTTACGTAAGATTGCTCTTGCAAGAACAAGACGTTGTCGTTCGCCTCCAGAAAGTCGAACACCGCGATCACCGATGAGAGTATCTAATCCTTCTGGTAATCTCTTTACAAACTCAGCTGCTGAAGAAAATTCAAGTGCATCCCATAATTGGGTTTCTGTTGCATTTGGTTTAATTAATAGTAAGTTCTCTCTTATACTTTCATTAAATAAAAATGGATCTTGTGACACATACCCAATCGAATTTCTTAAAGATAACCGGTTTTTACCTGAAAGTGAAACCCCATCAATATACAATTTCCCAGTTTCAGGTTCATTCAAGCCTGTTAAAATATCAATTAATGTACTTTTCCCAGCACCAGATGGCCCCACAATTGCTGTCATACAATTTACTGGTATTTGAATATTTATTTCTCTTAAAGCAAATATGTGTTCATTTTTTTTATATCGAAAGCTAATATCCCTACATTCAAGGCCATGTCTAATTTGAAGTGGGCTACTATTTTTCTTATTTTTATCATCATTTATCTCTTTGAAATCATTACATTCATTTTCTAAATCATATAGTTTCTTAAAAGCTGGCATTGTGGAACTCATATGTTCTAGATTTGACTGAATACTAGTGAATCTTGGCCACAATCTAGAAAATATTAGAATAATTAATAATAATTCACCTTGTTGTGCCTGAAAAAGCTTCACAGAAAGCAATATAAAGATTGCAATAAAGATTGAAGATGAAGCTTTATAAAATAATTGTGAGGATGTTTTTATTTTGATATATTCAACTTGCTCCTGATTCATTTCTTTCGTTAATTTGCCTAACCATTCTTTACGAGACTCCTCCAAATTATTGCTTTTAATATCCTTTATTCCATTCAACTGATCTGTAATCCCACCAAGGTAGCTTTCCCCCAACTTTGAGGTTCTGGCTCCAAGGGCTTTTGACTTTTTTATGAATTTTCTTGACAATATTCCTAGTAGGATACCGCAAAGTAGAACGAATGTTGCCATACTTGGCGATAACCAGAAGGCAATTCCAATTTGAATAAATGTAAAAATTAGCGATGATAATATTTGCAAATATACATTAATCCCCCCGATAACACGGGCAAATTCTGAGGTAAGAATATTAATAAGATCTGATTTTCTATGTTTTGTAAAAAAGCCCCATTTTGTATCAAGTAGATCATTGTATAGATTCATTCTTAAAAAACGGGTAAAATTATGTAGGAGTTTTACATTTTGAATAGACAAATATTTTTGAATAAGATTTTGTCCTATTACTAATAAGACATACATAATAAGAATAATTGATAAATTAATTGTTGGAGGGAAGTATTCAAATAGCTTATATAGTCTACTAATATTTGTACTGTCTGAATTAATGTTCACAATTCCACTAAAATTAATGATTGGCACTAATAAGAAAATACCAATCCCTTCTAGTAAACTTATAAAAACCATACCAAACAGATTAAAATATAATACCTTTCCAGTAAATGAATGAAATGGCTTTATATAATATAAGAAATGTTTCAAATATATCCCCCCAATGTAGAGCATTGTTATCCTTATTAATAAAAAGAATTAGATAAAATAAAAACCCTCATACTGTAAATGTATAAGGGCTACTTTCGGTAATTAACTATTATGACTTAACTAAAATGTACCACATCATCCTCATGAGCATCTGGATCCGGTTGAACGGCATCAGGGGTTCTAGTTCCTGGTCCCGCCATTGTCATATTAATATCTAATACTTCAATAACTGGTTGCTTCCATGTCTTTTTCATAGTCTCACCCCCTTTCAAGCATACTTGTTAATAAAACGAGAAAATATTAAACTACGCATCAATATTCTAAAAGAATCATCAAAAACGATTTCGGGCTTTGGTTCATTCCTAATCTTTGATATAGATGATTTTATTTCTTCTTTATTAAGATACTCAGTTACTCGAGAGTCAGAACTGAGCTTTTCTGTCTCATCTATAAATTCATTCCATAGCGGTAGCATGCGTTGAAGTCCATCGGCTCCTTGAATACCTCGTTTACGCATATTGAGTCTAATATTATCTGGTAAGTAGTTAACTGTTGCTCTTCGAATAAGTGATCGATCTATTCCTTTTTGTACGAATTGGCCCTCTGGTACAGATAAACAAAATTCAATAACCCGTAAATCATTTGTTGGATCCCGTTCCCAAATAGCATGACGTAAAGATAACTTCGTTCCAATTGTTCCATTTAGATTCCAGTAACAGGGTTGCTCAAACTGATGCTCTCTTATCTGATATACTGTACCTAAAGGCGCTCCTAAAGGATTTATTCCGTTCTCGCGAAGTTTTTCAAATACATTTGTTTTAGTAGCAAAATCTGGGTTTATTAACATTGGTAGCTTATAGTCTGAATTTGGAGAGACTATTTTACGTATTACCGGAAATGCCTTCTTTAAGACAAAAGACATCGTTCTCCTTTTATTAACTCCCATGTTTTTACTAAACAACTGAACTTCATTGTATAATTTTGTCCAGTTTAATCTTTTCAAAAGTAATGCATAATAATCTAACGCGTGTCCCCATGAAACGGTCCAGTTCCCCCTTTGCCCATTTAGAAGTATACCTACATCATGTTGATTAGCTATTTCATAGATTCCCTTAATCCAGAATGAGTTTTCATAAAATTTATACGGCATTTCCATTGTATCGAGCCAATCATCTACTTCTGAAAGAGGACTTTTACCTTCAAAATCTAAATAGTTTTCCTTAATATTCCCTACATAATCTACTGTAGATTGAATATACTCTCTTTCATTTGCCACTCTCGTTTTATGAGTCCAATCTACGAAGTTCTCAACGGGAATATAGCTATACGTATATAATTGCTTTTTTTGTTTCCGTAACTCACTTACAGCGTAACTAGCAACTGACCCAGAATCTAATCCCCCGCTCAAATGAGAGCCCACTTGGCGATATGTACGTAATCGCGATTTAACAGCTTTATTAAAAACTTCTTGAAAAGCCTCTTCATACTCACCATTTGATTTTAATTTTAATTTCTTTCCATGAATGACTGTGCAGTATCTTGATAGCTTAATACTTTCAGCAGTTATTTTTATACTATGAGATGGTGGTATTTGATTGATATGTTTATAGACGGTTGTAGAAGTATCTAATGCATCTACCGTTACCGGTATTGCTAAAAATTCAGCAATCCACCCTTCATGTAAATCCGGCTTAATATAAGGTAATGTTAATAAAGACTTTATAACCGTGCAAAAGGCAAACCTCTGCAAATCATTATAGTAATAAAGAGTTCGGGTGCCTGAGAAATCTCTCGCTCCAAAGAATTGTCTCTTTCTCGCATCCCAAATCATGAATGCAAAATCACCCAGCAAAAACTTTGGTGACTGATCCCCCCAACGATTATAAGCAAGTAAAATCAGCTCACTATCAGTTATTTCTGCTCTATATGGAGTAGGTATATTTAACAATTCGCATAACTCATCACGATTATCTATGATTGCATCTGCTGTAATGGTTAACTGTCTCTCATGGTCAAAGTAGGGTAATTGTTCACCAACCGATTCTGGTGTGATCCATTGTGCGTGACACCCAAGAAAGACGTTTTCTTTGTTCCAGACCTGTATGTCATTTGCAGGATATTTTTGCAAAGAGTTCATAATCCCATTAATATGATCAATCGAGACAGGTTCTTGATTTAAATTATAGATTCCAGTAATCGCACTCATTTTTTCCTCCATAAGAAAACAATATAATCTAATCAATTTGTTCCTTTTAAAGAACGATTTAAATCCAAGTTATCATGTTATTTATATTACTGTCAATAAAATATACAGAATATAACTACTATTTAAATAAAACGTTATTTTCGAAAGTACTATATTTTATATGCATGTTTCTACATGTATATTGTTTTAATTTATTTCCTGAGAAATTCTTAATAAAGAACAATGTGATCTAAAAATAATTAACTCTATCAAATCCCTTTTTACATAGAAGAACTGCATCAGCACACTCTTCCATATTTGAACTTTGGAAATTGTATTTTTCATTTAAATAACTATACTTTTCTAGAATTTTCGCTAAAAAAGCAATGTTTTCATCTAGATTCACACCAAAGTTATGAGGATGCCACCAAAGATGATAGATTAGTCCGTGTTTCGCTGCATACTCCATCTCGGATGTAATTCGTCTGAGTTTAAATTGATTTAAGAATCGTAAGCTTCTAGAGTAAGGTCTTAAAAACCTACTGGAAGGAATATTTATAGGAAATTGTTCTGCTAACTGTTTCCAAGGATATGTATTATATCCCGAAATATTAAAATAAGCATCTACCAGTCTAAATAATCTTTGAAAAATTGATACATCATCCCATCTTCTTGCTTTATAGAGCCAGCTTGCTTCATTACCTCGGTAACTTTTTATCCCTAGATCACCACATAAATTTAGATATTCAGTATTGTACTGATTCCTTGGAAAAACAATACTGCCAAGATTGAACCCTTTTTTCTTGGCTATATTTATTGCTGATTTTATATCGGCCTTAAACGAATGAATATCTTGCCCTTCTTCCAAGCAATAATAATGCGATAAGGTATGACAGCCAATCTGTTGATTTGGATATGACAATATCTTGTTTATAAGTGAGAGCGCAAAATGAAATGGATCACTACTTTCATTTTCCCCAACTGATTCACTTATATGATCATAAGGTGATAAATTCTTATTTTTGTATTGTGGTTGAATCGTAGGTTTGCTGTTTATCAATTCCTTCTTTGTTTCACAAAAAAGAAATCCAACAGTTGCCCATGTTGCATGTATTTTATATGCATGAAATAATTCTAATATTGCAGGTATTGCTTTCCTAGCACCTAATAAATTTCCTCTATATTCATCAAGTGTCATTATATCTCTCATACCCCAATATAGCTCAAAATCTAAAGAAATTATTAAAGTACCAGGTTTCACTGCACACCGCCTTATTTGGGGAATATATCCATAATACAATCCTTTTTTGTAAACCATTGCCTTTGAACCTCGCTCTGTATAGAAACTATCAATCCCATAAATCCTGATGACTATTTTTAATTTGAAGTTTTCCTTTTATAAAACCTCCTAAATAATAAACTAGTTATTGATTTTCTCTCAGATCTATTGATTAGGAAGTAATATCCGAAAACAACATATAGAAGTAAGATTAATACACCATTTAAACCTAAGGTATACCAATTTTCCACATTTATTATTTTTCGAGTTATTAGCCCGAATACAATGACAATTAGGACTCCCATAATCGGACGTATAACTCCACTAAAATATGAAAATAATGGTTGTTTTGTAATATGCGCACTATATAAAGGCGTAAAAATTACATTTTTTAGAATTAAAACAATCGCGCCAGCTAATGCTATTCCATATAACCCCATACCAAAGTGTTTGCTTAAAGTAAACGCTAAGATAAGATTAAAGACTCCAAGAATTAATGTTACAATTGCTGGGGTACGAACTTTATTCAAGGCAACAGGTAGATGGAATAATGGAATTACCGCTACACCCACAACTAAAGGAATAATCAAAATGAGCAGTAAGTCATACAAATTAATAAATTCCGTTCCCAACCATACCTGAAGTATTTCTTTTCCCAGACAAATTAAAATACCTATTGGTAAAGCAAAAAGTAGACCATTTAATTTAGTCGAAAAATTTGAATAAGACTTCAATTCTATTATATTACCTTTAGCGTATAGGGAAACGATAATTGGTGCAAATATTGAAGCAGTACCGCTAGAAACTGTCCTTATTATAAGAGGAATTTGCAGTATTGCCGCATATCTTCCCGTTTCGTAAGGACCTACAACTAAATTTGCCACTAACAAATCAATTTGCAAGAAAAGGATGACACCAACATGATTGATAGAATTCCATACACCCGAGGATAACAATTCCTTAAGTTTTTGTTTATCGAATAGACTAATATGTATTTTTGCCAAAGGCATTAGCTTTTTAAAAAAATAACCACCAATAATGAATGCTATTACGCCAGATATTAGAGAAGCTAAATTAACATACCAAATCCTTGGAGTTAATAAGGTTAAGAGTAAAATAACTGCAATTGTTCGAATAATAATATTTACCGAATTAATTCCATTATTAATATACAGTTTATTAGTGCAGAAGGGACCCGTAGCATATAGCGATCCAACAAATGTAAGAATGAATAGTATTCCCCCAACAAATACACTCATCATCACATCAAAGACTAGGTAATTTGGTATATTTACTAATTTATCAACATTTAATCCAACTATTATTATTGGAATTAACAAAATTATCGATAAAAGTATTGATGAATAAAAATAGGTATTAATATATTTTTGTGCATCTTGATAATTACCCTGCTTAACTGCGACTGCTATGAATCTCCCTACCATAGAACTTAATGCAACAGTCAAAATTGAAAATGATTGAATGATATTCTGAATTAACGGAATAAATCCATATGCTTCTGGACCAAGATTACTAACTATAAATGGTGTCATCCAAAATGCTATAATCATTGAAAAAAATAAAGATACCAAAACTGAGGTAAGATTAGAAAAAAGTTGATTTCTCATTTATACACCACCAAAGTTTATGCACATCCTAAAATCTTATTCCAGGTTTATATTTTTGATTTTTTCTTTTACCACAAGAATTTTTTCAAAAATCCCCGCAACTCTACATGAATATCAAAGTTATAAGGATGCTATAATAAATGATTACATATATGATTTAATTTTACGGAGTCAGGATTTCTAAGGCTTTTAAATATAGTCTTAGAAACCGAATAATATTTCTTGTAAATTAAATCTAAATCCCCGTTGATGAACATGCTTTTATAAGCGGCTGGTAGAATTTTTTTAAATTTACATTTGGATAGTCATCTAAATTAATATTCATCAGAAATCGAATTTCTTTATTTAAAGTGTCTAGGTCTACTTTATCCATCATTTTAATGTATCCAATATTATTAAGGCATGCCTCGTAAACGCCTGAAATTTTCCTGTTAGTATTATCATATACAATGCACGGAGTTTTAGTAATTGCACAGAATATCATACAATGTAACCTGTCAGTTACCACCAATTTACTTTTCTTTATTCTCTCCCAAAATTTTTTTAATGTTCTTTCATAGTTTTCTGGCAAACTTTCTTCTAAGGTTACATTTACAGTATCAGTTATAATTAATTCATCATAATTTTTCTCGAGAAAATTTATAATCATATCACTTTCATCAATATGAGTGTTTTTTTCAGCATCATTTCTTAAACAACAAATAATTCCCTTTCTACTGTGCACAGGAAATTGTTCGTTTAAATATAGAACCATGTCGGGTATAAACCCAATATTATTATTCACAAAGTGTGTTTTCATCCTTTTAAACGAATTGTATTCACGTGTAAAAATATGAAGATTATTATGATTACTGTAAGTTTTGACAGTTTTCCTTAACATCTTTTCTCCATATGGTGTATCCGAAAATATCATTGTTTGTGGAAAAGATACAATTTTATTTTTCGGAAAATGTTCGATTACAAATCGCCGAGTATCCTCTAATGATATATAAGTATCTGACATATTGCCCCCGCCTAAGATCGTAATAATATCATCTTTTTGGCATATATTTTTAAGTGCTTTCATCCAGGCATATGTTTTAGTACTTGGAACTAGTATTATTTCATAATCTGGGAAGTTTTCCTCTAAAAAAACTTTATGGGAGTATGTAAGTGCCATATCCCCCAAATTTTGATAAAAGCCTGCTAAGAATACAAAAAACTTCTTTCTATTTCTATATTTTTCTAAATCTATATCCTCTTTCTTAGTTTTTAGTAAATAAAATAGGGCTGATTTTAGGTCATTCGGAAGCTTATTTTTGATAAAATGAATCATTTTATTTCTCCTTAACTATCATTTTTCTCTAGAAAATTAATTTAAAGTCTATTTTAAACATATACACCATTTCATAATAAAAATATCCTGTATACAATACAAAACAGGAATAGTATAGAAAGAGTGACGTTTTTTTATCAAAACAAAAAATTATTATTAGTGGTATAAGAAGTATGTTAAATATCTGAAAATAAAAAGCAATTCGCGATATGATCCAACTGTAATAAGAAAATACCATGATTATCAAGTTTAGTACTGATAAATTAACGAAAATATCACTTTTATTCCAAACTTCTTGTAATCTCTTTCTTTTCCAGAAAGCTAAAATTACCGGAACTGCATGAACGAATATACGTATTATGTTTACACCACTATCTTTTTCTGCTAGATAATTTAGGTTATTTTCATATTGAGTTCCAGCCATCACGTTTGAAATAAAAGGTATCAATAAATTAAAGCTTAAGTATCCCAATATAGAACATACCGTTAAAATAAAGGTAGACCAACTCCAAGCCTTTCTTCTTATTATAAAATAAACTGGAATCATTATTATTGCAGAACCATGAAAAGTTGCAGCTAGTAATACGACAAAAAAATATAATTTCCACTTACCCTCTATTACAAGTTTAATTGCGCAAAAAATTATAGCAGCTGCAATAAACTGTCTAATTCCATTCATTGACAATGCAAAGCAACCAGTAGTAATAAATAAAAATATCCCTAATTCAATTCGTGCACAATATTTGTAAAGCGTCCTAAATACCAATATATTTATTAAAATTGAAGTAGCAATAATTATAGTTTGAGGATGATTAGAAACATAGTTAAGTAGAACCATTAATACGCCAAAACCAAAGTCCTTTTGTTCCTGAACAAGATTCCAGTCAGTGCCTATTTCTACAAAAATTTTCCTGTATGTACCTGTATCTACAAAGCTTTGTCTGAACGCCGCAACAGTTGTAACTATAACAAAGGACAATGCTATAAAAAGTAGGTTGTTTCTTTTCTTTGATAAAGAATTAGTATTAGGAGACGAATAAACATCTGATAAATATCCAAAAAAATACGAAGAAAATAACATGCTTAACAATATCATCATAAAATTCACCCTAGTATAACAATTATTAGGTATAGTTTGCCCTTCAAATATTTTAACAAATACTTTTAGAGCATAAGCTATACTACATTCATATCTTTCCTCTTATTTTTTGACTTCTATAAATTAATTCGTAAAATAAAAGAAGACCATTTACAGATTGCATTCTTACTAATGTACTAAGTATTTTGTTTTTTAGAGATATTGAATTGGGGCAAAAACTATTTTTTAATGTTGTATATTGATTTATAATTCGGGTAATCTCTGACCTTTTGAGTTTTAAGCTTAACTCTTTATTTAAGCTTATATTCCTAAATGTAGAATCTAAAACACTCATATATAATATAAATCTTTGATTTATAATGAACTCATCTTTAAATTTCCATTCTTGTAAAAGATTTAGCTTCAAATTGGCTGCACGAAGTTTTAATTCATAAAAGTCTTTATATTTAGCATTTACTAAAGTTATACGTGGTCTTTGCATATAATGATATAAAGCCTGATCTAAGAATCCAATCCTGTTTATTCTATTCAAAACATGATAATTAAATTCTATATCTTCAATTAGTGACAGCCCTTTTGTAAACTGGATGTTATTCTCTTTGATAATTGAAAACTTGTACAGTTTATTCCATGCATAGCCTATATAATTATAGAAATTCTCCTTTATCACAAACCTATCCATATTCTCCTTTGAAAATACTCCCTTATCAGGATTTGTTACCGTTGTTTTTATTACCCTTTGTTGTATATCTTCAAAATCAGCAAAAAAACCAAATACTATAAGATCTTGGTCATTCTCTTCCAAGGCATTTATCGCAACTTCTAATAGATTTCCTTCAATATAATCATCACTATCAAGAAAATATATATACTTTCCCTTAGCATGCTGCATACCATAGTTTCGGGCATCTGACAAACCGCCATTATCTTTGTAATACACTTTTACCCTATTATCATATTTAGCAAATTCCTCAGCAATTTCACCGCTTTTATCAGGCGAACCATCTATAATGATTATTAACTCAAAGGATTTGTATGATTGCGATAATACACTTCTAATTGATTTCTCGATGTATTTCTCGACATTATATACTGGCATAATTATACTAACTAAAGAAGACATAATTATACCCCCTCAAGTAATTCTTCTACTTCTCTAACTGTTTTTTCAATACTGAAAAAGGATTTTCTTTCATTCGACTTTTCCCTGTAGTATTCTAGGAGTTTTTTGTCTTTTAATAACGTTAACATTCCTTCATGTAAACTAGCTTCATCATTTTCAACAATCAGACCATATTCATTATTTTCTCCTAGTATCTCAGTCATCCCAGAACACCTAGTTGTAACTACTGGTAAACCTAAAATAATTGCCTCAGAAACAGCGGTACTTAGGCCTTCATACCTAGAGGAACATACAAATAGATCACATTGTTTCATATACTTGTATGGATTTTTCTTAAATCCCATTAAATGAACAGTATCCTGTATATTATTCTCCACAATAAATTCCCTTAATGCTGAATCTCCTGCACCATCCCCAAAAATATACAAAGTATGCATATGACCACTATCTATTAATCTCTTGTGTACTCGTAATAATCTATCAAATCCTTTTTCTCGAACTAATCTACCTACCGTACAAACGTTCACTTGATTCTTCTGAAAAATCCCCTCTTCAACCGGTTCTTCCGAACTACTCTGAATATTCTTCACATCATTTATGTTGTACTTTACATATAATTTATTGCGTATACCGGTAACTTCAGAAAATGAATCAATAACCGTTTTAGAAACTCCAACAATTGCATCGTATTGTTCTAAACAAGTTAAAAGTTCCCTATCACTCCAAAAACATGATTTCATTGGGAATTTACGCATATCACTATGTAGCCATGCAATTAATCTTGTGTCTTTACCAGAGTAACCGCCTACTATTCTTGTTGGAACACCCTGTAAATAAGCAACAATAATATCATATTCATTTTTTATCATAATAGAAAATAATAGTGACGGTGGTAATAGCTTTAATATCTGCGAATTTCCACGAAAAACCCATTTGAAAATAGATTCATATTTAACATTAGAATTTAAATAATTCCTATTTACCCCTACATCAAATAATGTCTTTACTGTAATATCAAATTTAGATCTATCTAAGTTATTTACAAGATTCACTAGCACCCTTTCAGCTCCACCACCACCAAGAGTATTAATAAAAAATAGTACCTTCTTCAAAGAAACCACTCCAGTATTCCGTTTGTACTTCAACTATTTTATTGTTGATTTATAGGCGTATATAAAATGACTTGGAATTAATCCAATAATAATAGGTCTAAGTGCCATTGGATAGTATCTTAATGGGAACTTTAATAACTTATAACCTAATAATCTAATTTGCATTTCATGGATTCGGTATATCATCTTCCTTCTTTTGAAACAATTTAGATCCTCACGAACCTTATATAATCCTTCTTGTAAAACATTCCCACTAAATCCCGCTTCATAGAATCGAAACCAAAGATCAAGATCTTCAGCACGAATTGTCCTTTTTAATATTGTATAACCACCTAGCGCATCATATACTTTTCTTCTTACCATAATAGTGGCGTGAGAGAATGGTGAATTTGTTAACAAAGTAAATTTAGATGGATTTTCTATTCCTATTCTTGGCGATCTATCACCCTTATCATCAAAAGGAATAAGTCCTGTACCTATAAGATCACAATCTAAATGATTCTCTAAAAAATTAACCTGTTTTTCTAATCTATTTGGCATCGAAATATCATCAGCATCCATTCTAGCTACATATTCACCTTCAACATACTTCAAACAGTGATTTAGGCTTGAGGCTAGTCCCAAGTTTTTATCATTCTGTATTAATAATATTTTTTCTGGATACTTATCCCGATATTCCTTCGCAATTTGATGTGTATTATCTGTCGAGCAATCATCACACATAATCAATTGCCAGTTTATATAAGTTTGGGATAATATTGATTCTATTGCTTGTGGTATTGTTGCTTCACAATTATAAATCCCCATTATGATTGATACCTTTTTAGACATAAGATTTTACTCCCTCTAGGTTCTCCCGATACCAATCAATTGTAAGTTCAATACCTTTTGAAAAATCATAATCTGGTTGATACCCTAAGAATTTTTTTGCATTACTTATATCTGCATTCGAATGTTTAATATCACCATCTATTTCTGGCCCAAACTTCGGTTTAATTTCCTTATTAAGTAAAGTGCATAATTTGTTATACAAATCAATTAAATTATCCTGCCCCCCGAACGCAATATTAAAAGCCTTACCTACTGCATCATTACTTGCAATACATGCTTTGATATTAGCTTCTACAACATTTTCTATATATATGAAATCCCTTGATTGTAATCCATCACCATTTATAACAGGTTGTTCATTCATTAATAATTGCTTTACAAACTTTGGAATAACCGCAGCATACGCCCCGTCTGGGTCTTGGTTACGGCCAAAAACATTGAAATACCTTAGTCCAATACATTGTAAACCATACATTTCCGTATATAGTTTTCCATACTTTTCATTTATTTCTTTTGATAATGCATAAGGTGATAGTAAATTTCCTTCTTCCCCCTCAACTTTTGGAAGTTTAGGTGAGTCTCCATATACCGCTGATGATGAAGCATATACAAACCGCTTCACTTTTGCTAGCCTTGCTGCATGTAACATATTAGCTGTTCCTTTTATATTATTGTCTTCATATATAAGTGGTTCCTTCATCGAACGGGGTACTGAGCCAAGTGCTGCTTGATGTAAAACGTAATCTATTGATTCACATGCATGTAAGCATGTTTCAAAATCACGTATATCACCCTCATTAAATTCAAAATTTGAATCATGAAAAAAGTCTTGAATATTTTCCCTTTTACCTGTGGAAAAGTTATCAAGACCTCTTACTTCATATCCCATTTTTAGTAGTGCTTTTACTAGATTGGAACCAATGAACCCAGCAGCCCCTGTAACAAGAAACTTAGTACCTTCTGGGAAAGTCACATTTTCGTATCCCATATCATAGCCCCCAATATAAATAATTCATTATCTCTTATTATTTTCTAGAAAAAATACTTCGACTTATATTGTGCATTCATCAAGCACTTCCCTGTCTATTGATAAGCCATTTTCGATTTTCAATCATTTTTTCTAGCAGTTTAGTATGGTCAAAATTCTCCTCGACCAATTTCCTAGCATTGAATCCTATCTTTTCTCTTAATATCCTGTTTTTATAAAGCAATTCTATTTTTTTAACTAAGTGGTCAACGGATTTCACAGGGACTAAATATCCTGTGACACCATCGACGATCCCATTTTGTGGACCTGGAATATCAGAGGCAATGACGGGAACCCCCATTGCTCCCGCTTCAATGACGACATTTCCAAAGCCTTCACGGTAACTAGGGAAGACGAATACATCCATTGCAGCCAAATATTTTTCTCCTTCATCAGTCCAACCAACCTTAAGTACATCTTCAGATTCCTCAAACCATGATAGTAATCTCGGATCAACAGTTTTTGGTTTCTCATTAGGGCCAACAAATAATAGTTTCGTATTTGGATATTTTTGATTGATGTTTTGAAATGCTAAGATTAATTCATTGAATCCTTTTTCTGCACCAACTCTACCGAAAAAGCCAATAATCACAGTAGTTTCAGATATGTTATATTTCTTACGAATATCAATGTTATACTCTTGTTTTTTATTAATATCAAATTTCTTTAGGTTAACACCACTTGCACTTCCATTCCATACAACCCTGCTTTTTTCTATGTTGTATATCCCTTCATTCCGACAAAAGATAAGATTTCCATGACTATCCGGTTGTATATCCGTTGATAAGCTACATACCAATTTTTCAATTATTTTAAAGATCCTTCGTTTCATTCCTGTCATTCCAACGTATATAATACCCCATTGACAATAGAGCCTAATTGGCACTCTAGCAAACCAAGATGCAAGGGATGTATATAATGAAGCATTCGGTGTTGAATACTGGATAATATCGAATTTTTCTTTTTTGATTGCTTTATAGATTGAAAAGATTGCCAAAATAGAACTCCAAATATTAACTCCTCTTGACATGCGAACTGGGATGCAATTCACATATTCAGGGACTGACTTAATAAACTCATCATCCATATCGCATAATAATGTGACATCAAAACCATTTTTATGAAAATCTTCAAGACTCCATATAATAAATTGATGCATAGTTAACGATATTGTTGTTACGATACAGATTTTTTTACGTTTCATGTATTACATACCCACTTACAACTAAATTGCTTATTTTATTTACTATTTTGTATGCCGACATCCCATAACTATCCCTTAAATATTCTTGGGATCCAACTATTTCTGAGTACCTATCCTCTAAACCAATTCTTTCAAAATGTGCACGATTTCCAAAAGTACCTGCTAACACTTCTGCAACTGCACCACCAAATCCGCCTAATATATTATGCTCTTCTACTGTTACAATGAGATCCACTTCTTTTGCTACTCTTTGAATCAATTCTGCATCAATTGGTTTCACAGTTGGAAAGCTATATAGCCCAGTACTAATCCCTAATTGATTTAGTTCAATTGCTGCTTTATTAGCTTCTTCAAGAATTTCACCAGTGGAAAATATGGCAACCCTTGATCCTTCCAATATCGGTATGGCCTTGCCAATTTCAAAATCAATCGGGCCATTATGAACTGCCCTTCCACCACCACGGCCTAATCTTAAATAACCTGTACCTTCCCATTCATATAAACTTTTAACTGCTGCCTCTGTTTCAATGATATCTCCTGGTGATAATACAATTACATCAGGTAATGCTCGCATAATTGCAATATCTTCTGTTGCATGATGACTCATACCCAATGCCCCATAAGCGAAGCCACCACCAACTGCAACAATTTTCACATTCGCATTATGATATGCTGCATCATTTCGAATCTGCTCTAAACATCTTAATGTCGGAAAGTTTCCAATTGAATAAGTAAATACTATTTTGCCTTCAAGTGCCATACCAGCAGCCAGACCTGTCATATTTTGTTCAGCAATTCCGGCATTTATAAATTGTTCTGGATATGTCTCCCAATAGTTCTTCAAAACACCAAATCCTAAATCCCCTGTAACTAACATGACATTTTTGTCTTTTTCCGCTAAATCGGTAAGAGTCCGTACGAAAGTATCTCTCATGGTTTTGCTTCCTCCAGTTCAGCTACAGCTGCCTCATACTCTTCACCTTGTGGAGAACGATAATGCCATAAAATATCACTTTCCATAAAAGAAATGCCCTTCCCTTTTACCGTATGTGCGACTATACAAGTTGGCTTTTCTAGGAGATTAGGATTGATTGAAAGGGAAGTTCGTAGTTGATTATGATCATGACCATCTACTTCAATTACATTCCAACCAAAAGCCTTCCATTTTTCTTCCATAGGTGTAATTGCGATTGTATCATCACAATATGTCAGGCTTTGCATTTTATTATGATCAATTATCACAATAAGATTTGAAAGTTTGAAATGATTAGCGAAAAGAACAGCCTCCCAAACCGAACCTTCATTACATTCTCCGTCACCAAGTGTCACAATTACGCGATGATTCTTCTTATCTTTTTTCGCAGCCAAAGCCATACCCACACCAACTGATAGCCCATGTCCTAATGAACCAGTTGAAAATTCGATACCCGGTACACCTTTATGAGAGATATGCCCAGATAAACGACTACCATCTGCGTAATGTGTCATTAACTCATCAACCGGAAAGAAACCTACTTCAGCAAGTGCAGAGTATACTGCAGCACCTGCATGACCTTTACTGAGAATAAACCGATCACGTTCTTCTAATTTTGGGTTCCCCACATCATATTTTAAAATATCCGAATATAAGACACCGAGAATATCTGCCAATGACAAAATACTCGCAATATGAGATCCTTTCGAAATACGTGTCATTTCAACCCCATGTCTTCTAATTTTCCAAGCTAGTTCAAGACTGTTCAACCAATTCACCTCCATATTCAGAGACTTTTTCTAGTAAATTTATATGTTCTCTTCTCAGTGACCATCCAAGTCCTTGCATATTAGATTCAATTTGAGTCGAAGTTTTAACACCAGCTAGAACTACAGATTCAGGGATATAATCTAGTATCCACCTCAATGCAATAGCTGGAATCGGTTTATTAATTTCAGATGATATCTCATTTAAAGTTTCTACTATTTTAAGATTGTGCTGAAATTTAGTACCGTGGAAATTTTGATATATTTCCCTAGAACGACGATCATCTTCCTTAAATTTAGTTTTTCCATTGTATTTGCCTGTTAATACTCCTTGACCGAGACTCCCCCAAGCTAAAGGAGAAAGATTTAATCCTGATGATATTTTCATGATTTCATTTTCATTGCTGCGATTTGCCAAACTGTATTCATCTTGAAAACTCGTAAAATAGTTTTTAACATCATTTAGCTCCGGTATATCTTCTATATATATATTTGATAAACCGTAACATCTAATAAGCCCTTTTTGTTTTAATTTTTCCAACTCATTTACGACATCATGTATGGACGTTTTCCCATCCCGATAATGGATTTGGTACAAGTCGATATAATCTGTCCCCAATCTTTTTAAGCTTCCTTCAATTGCAGATTGAATCCATCCTGGACTATTATCATAAAAGGAATTTCCATTATTGTCTCTTCTAACTCCAAATTTTGTTGCGATAACCGCATTTTGTCGTTCACCCTTTAATGCTTCACCTAATACTGTTTCAGATTCACCTAATCCATATATATCCGCCGTATCAAAAAAATTGATTCCTTCGTATATTGCAGTATTTACAGCCTGAATTAAATCATCTCTAGAAGTCTTCCCCCATCCGTGCCCACCCATTGGGCAGCCACCTACACAAAGTCTTGAAACGATTAACTCAGAGTTTTTCAATCTAGTATATTCCATGTCTTTTCTCCCTTTTAATCTTGAAAACTAGGCTTATTATTTTTCCTAATACACTAAAGCATGTAAAAAAGAACAGCTTAAGATCTAGTAGTATAGATTGTGTTTGCACATATTTAATTCGTAATAGATTTTTTCTTTTAAGAACAAGTTTTTCATATGCCTCATCAGCATTGTAAGGTCCCACTATTTCATCGAGTGATATAAATTCCATTGAACTTATATCGGTTATTCCTGGCCTCACAGCCAAAATCATCTGTTCATCACCTTGGTAGTTCGATGTATACTTTGTTAATTCTGGCCTCGGGCCGATAAAACTCATATCCCCCTTAATGATATTCAATAATTGAGGTATTTCATCTAGCTTACTCTTTCTCAAAAATGCACCTGTTTTTGTGATTCTTGAGTCATTTAGTGCAGTTGTTCCTCCACCAAGCTTCTCGGCATGTTCAACCATTGTTCTGAATTTGAAAATATAAAATTCAGAACTGTAACGCCCTGCCCTATTACCTCTATAAAAAATAGGACCGGGAGAGTCTGCTTTTACTAGGATAGAAATGATAATCATTAAAGGCAAAAGTAAAACTAATAAAATAAGTGCACTTATTAAATCAAAACCTCGTTTTATCACATTGTTATAAAAATGTTTTGCTTTTGATAATTCATAAATCCCCTTTAATTCAATGATATGATTTGTATTTCTTTCATATCCAATATTCCCCATCACATCTGACCACCTTTTATCTGTATATGGATCCTATTACGTTAATCCGCGCCTAAATGCTTTTCTCCACGTCCACAAAAAAGGCCGTAATGGAAAATATAAAAAATGCAGGAACTTAGGTAATGGCAAAGTTTCTGCATCAATCGGAAGAGGATGTAAGCAACTAAGATAAAAAATCACTTTATTCTTCAATGTCTTTAAGGCTATAAGATGTCGTAGTAAGTACTCATCAGTTTCTTTGGAAGTCGTAGGTGTTTGTAAATTTTCTATTCTTTCAAGGAAATAAATCGCTTCTTGTGCAATCTTTTTAGAATGATTGCCAACCATTTTTCCCATCAGCATTTCATTAATTGAAGATTTTAATAATTGATTCATTAAAATAAATACCTGTCCGATTATATGTGTAGACTGAAACTTTCTCGAAAGTAGAGATAACTCCTCCCAATTTAGTTCTTTTTTATACAAACGGTCGATATCTATTAACCATCTCAATCTGAACCAGCCGTGTCGCGCACCATGATATACAAGAAAAAGGAATAAGTCCTCTTTACCCAGGTGACAGACTGGGATATTCATATAGAAGGTTTTCGACTTACGCCTCCATAACTCTTGAAAGCTTGGCTCTTTCCCAGGACCAGGATTTAATCTCCAATGAACTTCTAGTTTTACACTTGTTACAGAGTGAAAATAAGTCACATGGTGTTCTCTCCACTTCCAGCCACCTAATAAATTTTCATGATTCCCTTCCTTCACATACCCTTGATTTACAAGTATTTCATTCACTTTATTTAAGTCAGCAAATGGAATTAACATATCTAAATCTGTTGATGTACGATAAGAAAGATTGCCATATAGGTTATTTGCCAGAATAGGGCCTTTTAAAAATAATGAGCGAATATCATGATTTGTTAAACATTCACTTATACGGGCCATTTCTGCCGTTAATTTCAGCATATTAAAGGTGTTTTTTTTATATTTCTGTTCCATTGACTGAATAACATTTGGTGGGACATTCTCACAGTCTTTAAGCTTTAAATATAGTAAAGGAAATACGCGATGATGAAATGCTAGTTCGGTAAATGTTCGCCAATCTAAATTCGTATACCAGTTAGGATCGTTCTTTTCTAATTGTTCGATATGATCTGTTTGTATAATTGCTAATATGACCTTTAGTTCATTTGGGACCCTTTGCAAGTCAAGATTAATTGTAGTTGCCACAACCCTCACCTTTTTCCTTCTTTTCTAATCATTCACATTGGAGAACAAATTGAGATGATTTTTTCTTTAATCATATTCACAATCTCAATTGCATCGACATCCTTTGTTTCCTGATTTTTAATACTGATCAATATTTCTTCTAATTGCTTTAATGAAAGCTTTTCTGATATGTTCATTAAGTAACCTCACCAATTGAATGGTACAATTATGCCTCTATTGGAATTAATGTTTGAGAAACAGCTGTGCGATTTGCTAATGATAGAAGAGCTTTACGAATTTCTTCCTTCGATAAATTTGGATAAGTCGAAATGATTTGCTCTATTTCTTCTATATATAACTGTGCTGTTTTTCCCACATAGATTTTTGGATAGATTTGCTGATCATGAACTTCATCATCCTTCAATAGTTCTTCAAATAATTTTTCTCCAGGTCTAATCCCGGAAAACTCTATCCCAATATCTTCGATTGTATTACCTGATAATCGAATTAAATTTTTTGCAAGATCGACAATTTTAACAGGATCTCCCATATCAAGCACAAAGATTTCACCACCCTTTGCTAATGAACCTGCTTGGATGACTAATCTTGATGCTTCAGGAATTGTCATAAAATAACGCACCATATCGGGATGGGTAACCGTAATTGGTCCTCCTTTTTCAATTTGTTTCTTAAATAATGGAATAACACTGCCTCTACTCCCCAATACATTTCCAAACCTTACAGCAACAAATTTTGTGTTACTTATCTTGTTCATATTTTGAATAATCATCTCTGCTAACTTTTTCGATGCACCCATAACACTTGTTGGATTAACTGCTTTATCAGTTGAAATCATTACAAATGTATCAACACCATGCCAGCTTGCTGCATTTGCCACATTTCTAGTACCAATCAAATTATTTTTTATTGCTTCCTCTGGATTTCTTTCCATCAAAGGTACATGTTTATGAGCTGCTGCATGATACACGACATTCGGGTGATATGTATCCATAACAGCCATCATTTTCTTTTCATCCTGTAAATCAGCTATTTCAGTAATAAATTCAATTTTTGAAGTTCTATATAATTCTCTTAACTCCATTTCGATTGAATATATACTATTTTCACCGTGACCTAATAAAATGAGTTGCCTTGGATTAAATTCGGATATTTGCCTGCAAATTTCCGATCCAATTGATCCACCTGCACCAGTAACTAAAATAACTTTATTGGTCACATACTCTGAAATACTGTCAATATCGAGTTCGACTTGTTCTCTCCCTAATAGATCTTCAACCTGAACATCTCTGAATTTATTCACTGAAAGCTTTCCAGTTATTAAATCTTCTAACATTGGTAATATTTGTGTTTTTGCTTTTGTTTTAGCACATTCATTAAAAATGATATTAAGTTCCTTTTTCCTTAGGGACGGGATAGCAATGATAATATGATCGATTTTTAGTTCGGCCACTGCATTTTCTAGCTTGTCAATTCCACCAATAACTGGGATCCCGAGTATATCAAGATTTTGCTTTTTAGCATTATCATCAATATATCCAATTGGCAACAGCTCAGATTCATTATTAAGGAGCTGTCTTGCTACCATTGTTCCTGCTGAACCCGCTCCAATGATTAATGTTCTTTTTCTAGAATCATTATTTTTAATGTATGTATCTCTGTATACTCGCCAACAAAAACGTGAGCCACCGATAATTAACATATGGAGCATCCACGTAACGAATAGTAATCGATAATAGACTTCTTGGTTAATAAGCTGTTGTAAGATTGCTGCTAAAACTATTGATAGAGTAATAGCTTTGCAAATAATGACGAGTTCACCAATACTTGCGTATTCCCATGCCTTTTTATAAAGTTTAAATTTATAAGCAAATATATGATGGCTCATAAGCAAGGAAATTGAAATGATTGTAGTTGATACAGTAAAAACAGAAAAACTTGCATCTACTAAAAAACGGCTGAAGAAAATAGATGTTACTACAATGACAGAATCAATAAAGATAAACAACGATATCCTTTGACGATATGTCACAATCTTCCCCCTTTCTAAAGATTTTTATATTTATTTAGTTTAAAATCTTTACCAATACGTCTTTACATTTAAAAACGATATTGGTAAAAATTTTAAATTGAAGGGCATCTAACCCATCCTCACACCACACTCCCGTCGACTAGCGACTAAGGTCTCTCAACCCACAGCATGACCGAGTGCCTCCATTCGTAATGGTAAGGAGGCATCACCAAAAGTTTATTTAAATAAAGAACAATTTATTCTTAATAAAGAACGTTTTAGTAAAAAAATGATAATTTACTTACTATTATTTAGAATAACTCCGATTATTTTTGCTTTTGCTATATCTAGTAATCTCTTAGCTTCAATGGCTTTTTTAGTTTCGGTTTTGCCACTTTTAATAACAAGGATGACCCCATCACATAAATTTGCTAAAATTTTCGTATCAGATGACTCCAGTATTGATGGTGAATCGAATATCACAATATCATATCGCTTTAGTGTCGATTCAATTAGATCAAACATTGTTCTAGATCCAATTAATTCGGATGAATTAAATGGGATTGGTCCACTTGGTAATACTTCTAGCCTACCAAATTCTGTTTTTACTACCGCATCATCAAAAGATTGTTTACCCCTCAAAATATCTGTCAGACCGATGGAGTTATCTAAATTAAAAGTCATATGAACAGATGGTTTTTTTAAATTTGTATCAATTAATAATACTCTTTCCTTTTGCTGTACAAGTGAAACTGCCAAATTTACAGCTGTTGTTGATTTTCCTTCCTCACTATTAGTTGAGGTAATCAAAAATGATTGATTTTTCTTCACACCGTTAATGAATTGAATATTCGTACGAATTGTCCTGTATTGTTCAGCAATGAATGATTCAGGGTAAGACATTGTTGTTAAACTTTTTTTTCTAAATATATCCCTAGGTTTGAAAATATTAGGAATCAATCGTCTCACCTCTTATCTTTAAAATTTGCGGCTTTATCCTTTTCCTACGTGTATTTCTCTTATTAATTTTTGCGACTGATCCCAACACTGGAAGTCCAAGAAACTGTTCAACATCCTGTTCAGTTCTTATCGTATTTTCCAGGGCATTTAATAAAAAGGCTAATCCTACACCACCTAGAATTCCGACCACAAATGCGGCTAATATCATTTTCATTTGATTATCATTAATCGAAGCTGGATTTGGTTCCGCCTTTGATAAAACCTTAACACCTCTAAAATTCATTATATTAACGATTTCACTTTTAAAAACGGAGGCTGTTGTATTAGCAATTTTTGCTGCTTGTTCTGCATTAGAATCAACCACTTTAATGCTGACTACTTGAGAATTCCCAATATTCGATACTGATATTTGTTTTGCTAACCCTTCCGCGGATCTGTCAATCTTTAGTTCTGCTGCAACATGCTCTAACACTGCCGGATCTTCAATAATAACTTGAAGAGTTTTTATCATCTCTTGATCAGTATTCAGAATTATTCGAGTAGAGGACTCATACAGTGGGACATTATTATAGACTGTATAAAAATACCCTGCTGTAGTTGTTACAATGGTAAACAATATAATGATCCAAAAACGTCTTTTAATAATTATATAAATATTTTTAAGATCGATTTCCTTTTCAACTAAAGTGTCTACAAATTTATTACTAGACTGTTGGTTGTTATCCCTCACTTAGTCACCTTCTATTCCTTTTCTAACAGTTTCGCTCGTTCTAAATAAAGAACATGTTTATAAAAAATAAATCACTTATTTATCATTGTTCAAAGTGGAAAACTTGATATAGTATAAGGATAGTTCTTTATAACGAACCTGTCAACTGTTTTTTAGTAATTTTGTACTAGCCAATCAAACTCTTTTACTTTTTTCTTTCTGTCGTTAACACATACTGATCTTGTTCGTTCTGCTGCGAAATTTCATCATTCTTTTTCAAATCAAAAAAATATGAGATATCAACCTT
Organism: Fredinandcohnia quinoae; assembly: GCF_022427965.1. GTDB lineage: Bacteria > Bacillota > Bacilli > Bacillales > Bacillaceae_L > Ferdinandcohnia > Ferdinandcohnia quinoae. The sequence goes on from NZ_JAKTTI010000006.1 coordinate 37,443, forward strand.
ATAATAATTTGTAAGTCTTTCTAAAAAATCAACTGTCGGTTTACGAAGCCCTCTTTCAATTTTGGATAAATTACTATAATTGAATTGTACCTCTTCCCCCAATTTCTTCAGCGTTAAACCACGTTGAGTTCTCAGCCATTTAATTTTGTCACCAATATGTTCTTTTTTCATGTACGTCATTCAATCTCCTCGCATTTTAATATGTATTCGGGTTGTTCTTAATAAAGAATAGATTAATGTTATCATGGTTTGTCTATTTGAACAATAATATTTTTAAAAATATGTAAGATTGGGTATTAATACTTAATAACGAATGAGACTTACTAACTTATTTTATATATATTTTTCTATTTTAGAATCGTAATCGATTTTATTCTCATAGTAATCCTTTATACCTTGATTAAAACCGGAATGATTCTTTTTTTCTACCTCACGTACTCTTACATCAGAAATATCATGTTGACATATTGGACAAATCCATCTCCCAATATTACTAGCACTATACGATGGTCGATAGCAATTATCACATACTTTTTTATACACAAGTGTCACCTCTCTAATAAGAAAATTTTTCAAATGAAGTAAATGATCCAAAATCCATGCAATATGAATATTGCAGTGTATATAATAGAAGTTAATGTCGCCAAAACCCTTACCCAACCTGTAGTAGGTAATTTATTCAACAAAATAAATCCACCCAATGTAATTGATAATGCAAATTTCATACCCATAAATAGAAGGGGATCTTTCTCGTAAAGATAATTCATTAGTGGGTTTACTTCAGTTATTACTAAAAGCTGCAATCCAACATATGTGAAAATTCCGTCTAACAGATTTACAATTGCTAAATAAGAAAATATAACTTTCATAGCATCCTCACTCGCTCCATCTATTCTTTATAACGAATTATTTATCAAAATAAATAAGCACAGATGTATGAATACCCGGCAATTTCTCCTTATGAATCGCTTTGAGTATAAGTTATTAGTACTAATTATGAAAAACATCAAAATAAGCCGTTTTTTCTTAATAAAGAACACTTTTCTTTTATTTCCTCCTGATTCCTTTCATTTTCTTACTATTTTGTCATTTTATAAAGAACGAATTGTTCCTTATAATGAACATATCGATTAGTTTTTTTATGAGGAGAAAGAGGATGATAGGAGAGAGAATTAAATTACTACGGAGGAAAAAGAAATATTCGATTACGGAATTAGCAAAACGAGCTGGTGTTTCAAAATCCTATTTAAGTTATATTGAACGGGATGTTCAAAACAATCCTTCTCTTCAGTTCTTATCAAAAATTGCAGTGACATTAGATACAACCATTGAGTATTTGTTAGGCGGAGAAATGAATTCTAAAAGAACGGATGAATTATTGGACGGGGAATGGACAACTCTTTTGCAAAAGGCAATTGATGAAGGAATGAGTAAGGCTGATTTCAAGGAATATCAGGATTATATCAAATTTAGAAATTGGAGAAACGCGAAGGAAGAATTCAATAATAAGTAACGGAGGATACAAATGGGAATTGATTTGCTGGAGAAAAATCAATTAGATCAAGAGTGGATTCAACTAATAGTGGAAGCCCAAAAATTAGGTATACCAGTAAGTGAAATTCAGGATTTTTTTAAAAATAGTTCTAATTCATAGATATGCAAAGCTCCCCACTTATTTATATTGGGGAGCTTTTCTTTCTTTTGGTCCCAATTATTTTTGTGTATAAGAAAGAATACGATTGAAAACTCTAAGGACAAAGTGAGGTGGATTCAATTGAGAATGATTGTCTTCATGTTAATAAGTGGTTTGTTTATTGTAATGAGTCCATATAATTTCGTGGAGAATGGGAACACAGTTATTGCAGCTACGAAAAAGCCAGTTCCTGAATATGCAAAATGGGGCAAGCTTGCGATGAAAGAAACGCAAAATAAATATCCACAAGCACAAATAATCGATTATTTACATATGGGGAGAGAAATAAATAATGGGAATACGACAGAAAGATTCAAGCTTTGGATCAGACAAGAAAAAATGGAGTTTGGTGTATTTGTAACGATAACATTTGATACAAAGACAGAAAAAGTTGTAAAGATCATGATTATTGAAACCCCTAAGTAGTATCTACTCGAAAACAAATAGCAATTCGCAGTACTTGACACCTAAATGGGTACATAAAATTTGTTTTAATGTAAAAAATAGACCTTAAAGGAGGTGTTTGATTGCTATGACAGGTTTTATAATGAAAATTATTCTCATGCCTTTAGTTGTGGCAATTTGTTCAGGTATCTTCGGTAATGTTGATTATGTATCTTGGTACCAACCGATTGTTGTTGGTTTAGTCTTAGCAATTGTCGGACAGTTATTAGAAGTCATGATGTTAAGAAGAAGTACAACCTTTATGACTGATATTGTTGATTTTGTTTCTGCAGCATTGATTGTCTATTTTGTATCACAATATCTTGATGGTGCATTTGTTACATTTTGGGGCGCAATGTTAACAGCACTTATCATTACGTTAATCGAAATTCCAGTTCACCGTTGGCTAGTGCGATCCGGAAGAGCTGAAAAGTCCCCTGCATAGTTTATAAGCTGAAGTGCCTTGTTCAAGGAACGTCGACTAAAAGCTATAAAAAAATGACTCCTGCATTGTGCTTATGCAGGAGCTTTATATTAACCACCAATATATGACATCTCTATCTTATTTCGATTTTTTGCACTCGCTTCAGTCCGTTCGTCTGAATAACGGTCTGTTCTTCCTTGCCAAATAGATTGAAGCTTTTCATCGATTTCACTTTCTGATACATCCGAACGAACCAACTGACGCAAATCATGTCCACTTGTAGCAAATAAACAAGTGTATAACTTACCATCGGCAGAAATTCTTGCACGAGTACAGCTTGAACAGAACGATTCAGTTACTGATGAGATAAAACCAATTTCAGTATTAGTCCCAACATAACGATAACGTTTTGCAACTTCACCAAAATATTCAGCATCGACAGGTTCAAGTGGCATTTCCTGATGTATCATATCATGGATAATCTTCTTTGGAACAACTTGGTCAAAATTCCAGCCATTTGTTGTCCCTACATCCATAAATTCAATAAAACGTAAAGTGATTCCTTTCTCTTTGAAAAATCTGGCAACAGGCAGAATTTGTGAATCATTTACACCCTTCCGAACAACCATATTCATCTTGACGTGTAGACCTGCATCGACTGCAGCATTAATCCCAGATATGATTGGTTTAACCCCAACAGATCGACCATTCATACTTTTGAAAATATCCTCTTCCATCGCATCAAGACTAATATTTACCCGTTGTAATCCAGCCGCTTTTAGCTGTTGTGCATATTTTGGTAAATAGACTCCATTTGTTGTTAAAGCAATATCCTCAATGCCTTCAATCCGATTTAATCGTTCAACTAGCTCTGGCATGTCTTTTCTTACTAATGGCTCACCACCAGTTAGGCGAATTTTTTTAACACCTAACTTAACAAAGCTTCTTGTTAATGATTCTATTTCTGAAAAGGATAATAGTTCCCCTTGCTTTAAAAATTGATAATCGTCTCCGAATATTTCTTTTGGCATACAGTAAGAGCAACGGAAATTACATTGGTCAGTAACAGAGATTCGCAAATCACGTAGAGGACGATTTAACTGATCAACAATGATGTCTCTTTCATTTGTCATGTCTTTAGTCACTCCTATATTTTCAAGTACATCTTACTCTATCATACTAGTAAATTGTTGTGAATAGCAACAAATTGGGTCTAAAAATGAGAATAGCAAAATTATTTTTATAAAGGTGGACAAACGCCCACTACAACTAGGTAATTGTAACATATTCATGTTAATGTAGGCGAATTACAAATGTAGGAGGTAAGGAATAATGTATAGACAAATGATGCGTCCACAAGGATATGGACACGGAAGGCCGCGAAGACCTTATTGGGGTGGGCCATTAATTGGCGGTTTATTAGGAGGACTTGTAGGAAGTACAATCTTCAATCCATATTTTTATGGCGGATATGGTGGATATGGCTACGGTTACGGATATCCACCTCGTCCACCATATTACCCATATGGTGGATATGGATACTGGTATTAAGAAACTTACAAATGCCTTGTCTAAGCACTCTAGCTAGACATTTATGCACAAAATATACTTTCTATCAAAAAAGCTGACCAAGGTCAGCTTTTAATTAATGTTTTCGACTTCTTTTTATTAAAAGCATTAATGCGATTGGCAAAATCCCAAACCATCTATTCGAAAAAGGGGCTTGTTCATCTTTACGTTGCTTTCGAGTTTGTTTCCTGATTTCCTTCGGTTTATCAATATAACTAACGAATTGTTGGGTAACATATTTTACATAATCATTGGTTTTCATCATAATCCCACCTTCGTTAGTCATTATTTCCCCCTTTTTTAAAATCTAACCATTCAATAATTTCATGAATAATCTGATCTATATTTTTAAAAGTCGTATCAACAATGAAATCTGCTTCTCGGTATAATGGCAGACGTTCATGAAAAAGTTGAATCGTTTTTTCCCTTTGCTGAACATCAAAAAGCGGACGCGTTGTATCATCCTTTAACCGTTCAAAAATGAGCTCAATCTCACAATGAAGATAGATGATCTTTCCATGTTGTTTCATCCAATTCCTATTTTCAGCTTGAGTAATGATCCCACCACCCGTAGTTACGACTATATCGGTAGTAGGTAATTCTTTCAAAAATTCCTGTTCATATGCTCGGAACTTTTGCTCACCATGCTTTGAAAAAATTGCAGCAATTTTTTCTCCGACTTTTTGTTCAATATAATGATCCGTATCAATTACTTGAACATTAAGTGCTTCGGCTAATTTATCTCCAATCGAAGTCTTTCCTGCCCCCATAAAGCCAGTAATATATATTGCTTTCATAATAGCCTCCAACAATAATTATATACAGTAGTATATATAAGATTGTACATCATCACAATGAATTTATTCTATTATGTATATTCGGAAATTTAAGTTCAAATGGGAAAGCACCTCCCTCAGAAGGTGCTTTCTCCTCTTTTCTAATGATATTCATTCCATTTGGTAATTTTCTTTTCCACACCATCGTACTCAAACTGAGCTCTGTACCTTCGTGAATTTTTTGTACTACAAATAATCATAACTTCCAAGGTTGTTTCAGATAGTGTAACTGCATTATATGAGACTGTTCCATTTGGATATTGAAATTCATTACTAATCGGATTACGCAGCTCATTAAGTCCACCAAGCTCTAACTGGACATCACCAACTCCCAATTGCATAAGATTTTCTAATACCATTAATTCCTCTGTTTCCTTGTAAAATCCCTTCTCAGTCAAATATATATTCACTTGAAACGTGAAAATAAGAAAAAATAGGAATGAAATAATGATTGTAACTGGTAAAATAAAACCTTTTTCATTATTCAACATAATTTACCTCTATCTGCTTGAATGATGAGATATTTGTTTCAAAACGATCGCCATCATTCGACATTACCGAAATGATAATCGTATTATTTTTGCTATGAAAGGTAACACTATTTATTTTTTGAAGCAATAATTCGTGACCAGCACCATCTACTCTCCTTCTAATTTTATCCCCATACTTTTCATAAAGAATTGTTTGCCCACCATGATTAGTAAATGTAACTGAATGATTGTTTTTATTAATTTTAACCTCGTTCGTTTCTCGTATTTCCATCTTGACCTGTTGAATAAAGACCTCCCATTCAAGCTTATTAAATTGTACATTTGTATTTTTCGAAATGACGTGAAGGAATGGGGATATGAACGATAGGATGACAAGTAAAACAGAAAAGGTTAAAAGCATTTCAATAAAGGTAAAGCCTTTATCCGATTTCATTTTCCAGCATATCCACACCTTTCAACAATGCGATTTCGTTTATCCGTCCAGGATACACAAACTTCCCATTTCTGAATATTTTCATTCAATTCCCTCATTAGCACGTAGCTATAATTTTCTTTCACAATAACCTCTTCTCCCACTTCAAACCAAGTATCTTGAAAAGCTTGAGCTAATTCTTCACTAAGGATTTTATTTCCGGTATTCATAATTTCAATATTTTTCCGTTCAATTAAAATAACCGTTAGCTTCGGTAAAAATACCGTACAGAGTAGTAGCCAAATCGTAAGTGCGATTAACATCTCGAGCAATGTGAAACCTTTTTTACATTTTAGCAACATAAAAACGCCCCTTTCCTAATAAAAAAGTAATTTTATAAATGGCATCTTTATATTTCACCCGAATTGTACCCGATTTCCGGATGTTCCCATTGGCATTAAAAGTTAAAGTCGTTCCAAGAGTTGCGTAATCAATTTGAATCGATTCATCATACTCACGATCTAGAATAATTACGTTTCTCTTGCCACTCCTAATGTGATAGTTATGGTCATTTTCATTAAAAATAACATTCACTTGCTCACTATGACTAATCGCATATTGCTGACTGTAGAATATATCATCTTGAAGCTGCTCAAGGAAAAAATCAATTTTTCTGGAATCATGAAGTGGTTTTAACTGAAGTATCACAATCGATGTAATGATCGTTAAGATTGAAAGTACGAGGAGGGATTCAATTAATGTAAAGCCTTTTTCATTATGGTTCATTCTTAGTAACTGTTACAGCCCCATTATTAATTGTAACGGTATCTCCATTCGGACATTTTGCATCTTCTGCTTTTAAATACTTTCCGTCAAATAAATCTGTAATAGATGTAGGAAATTTTCCTGTTTCAATTTCATATGCTTGAGCCTGAGCTTCAACCATTTTCACATAAGCCTCACAGCCTTTATTATTTATTACAGAATTATGCTTCGTTACATTTGGTATAGTGATTAAAAGTAGTATCGAGATCACCAGCAATACGATCATCATTTCTATTAGCGTGAAACCCTTTTGTCCCATATGAATCTTCCTTTCTATATTCCATTTATTAATTGAAACATCGGGACCATAATTGCTGCATACATTAGCATAATAATGATTCCGATCATCGAAAATAATAGTGGTTGAACAACTGTCAGTAATTTAGTAACCTTTTCCTCGATTTGCTGTAGAATAAATTGGCTATAATGATGTAGCTCTTTGGCAACATTACCATTTGATTGGCCATGTGAAATAACCATTGCAAGGTCTTTCTCGTAAAAGTCCCGTGTTTGAATGATTAAGTCAAATCGTTCTCCCGCAAGTAATAATCGTTTCATTTCTTTTGCCTCTTCCTTAAAAAACTGCGAATGATTTTGTTGTTCAAACATTGATAAGGATTGATAAATTGATAGTCCGCCCTTTAAGAGGTTACTTAATTGAACAGAAAAAAAGTGTGAATTTAATAAGATTGTCAATCCTTTAATGATTGGGATTTTCAATATCATTTTCATTTTTGCTCCAGAGGTTAATCTCCTGAAGTAAATGAGATAAAATAATAAACCACTGACAAAAAGAAATAAAATGATTAATAGGAAAGAATGATTGAGCGATGAGAGGTTAAACAAAAGTTCTGTGAGTATATTTTCTTGATAATTCATCGAGGAATATAAGCTTTGAAACTGTGGTAATAATATTTTTTCAATCATCATAAACATAAATCCAACAAAGACGAGTAAAAAAACTGGATATCTAACAATTTTTTTGAACTTTTCGGTATGTTGTAGTTTTTTTTGAAGCATTGAGCTGCCTTCAATTAGTGCAAATGAAATATCACCATGTTTTTCTGCAAAATATAAATAACCAAGGATATCTTTGTGAAAACCAATCGCTCCAAAAATATCATATAGTGAATCACCCTGTTTGCATTTCTCTAATACAAGTTCCACATCCTCCTGACATTTTTTCCGAAGCTGAATACTTAAGAACTGACTTGCTTGTACAAATGTATAGCCTTGATTCAGAAGTTCACCTAGCCGTTTTAAAAAAATTGTCTGTTCCTTAATTGTCCATTTATTACTCCTTGTCTTTTTCATCGACCACCCATCTCTCTAATGCATCGGGATATAGGTACCCTAATGCAATACCTTTTTTAATAATATCCTTTAATTTTTTATAAGGATATTTTGCGTTTTCACCTTTCGCTTCTCTCATTACATCTGTAAGTGCACGTCCATTCAAAAGCTCGTATACTCCGGTTCTTCTTGCATGCCGATACTTTTTACATATTGGAGAACATTTACCTTCACAATATGGACATTTAATATCAATTAAACGTTGTGCGGCAATTGCAATAAGGGTTTGCTCAATTTCCTGTATTGAGACATCGAACTCGAGAAGTCGATAAATGGCTCCCTTAGCATCTCTGGTGTGCATCGTTGTTAAAACCAAATGGCCCGTTAGTGCGGCTCTCACTGCAATTTGTGCAGTTTCAGCATCCCTGATTTCCCCTACCATGATAATATCTGGGTCATGCCGAAGTATAGCCTTTAATCCATGGGCATACGTTATTCCAGCCTTTTCATTCACTTGTACTTGTAAGACATCTTCACTTCTTTTTTCAATCGGATCCTCTAACGTAATAATATTTCGGTTGAATAGCTTCTTAGTCGCATGAAGTAATGAATACAATGTAGTTGTTTTTCCTGATCCAGTTGGTCCAGTGAGAATAATTAATCCGTGTGAATGTTTTAAAAGTGAGAGCATCTTTTTTGTTGTATTTGGAAATAACGAAAGATTGGAAAGCGGAAAATGTGTACTTTCTGGAAGTATGCGGATTACTAAGCTTTCATCGTAGGGTGTAGGTAGGGTAGATAAGCGAAGATTGATCGCTATATCCTTTATGACGATGGTTATAGCACCATTTTGGGGTCTTCTCCTTTCTCCAATGTCCATTCCTGCAAGGAATTTATAATGGGAGATTAGGCGTTCGCAGACATCTTTTGCAATTGTCTGCTTGTCAAACAAATCACTATCAAGCCGAAATTGAATCGCAGCATCACTGAGTCTAGGAATAAAATGAATATCAGAAGCATTCATTGCCCATGCTTCCTCGATCAAACGATCACCCAGCTGTTCAATAACACTCAAAAGCTTCACTCCTTTATTCTATTTTTTCTTGCCCTTTCTTAATTCTACAAGAACTTACAAAATCCTTCTTTATTTTTAAAATATTTTTTTTATTTAAAAGATGTGAACATTTTCCAACAAATAAGGTTTACAAGTTAAATACAATGATTGGGTATATTATAATAAGGTATTATAGGGTCTAGGAGTGAAGAGGATGGAGCAGACTTTAAAAATTACAAATGTATTATCAGATCCAACCCGCTATTATATTTATCAATATATTATTAAAAGAAAAGAAGATGTAACAGTTCAGGAAATTGCTGATTCCTTCGATATCCATCCCAATGTGGCAAGGCTTCATTTAACTAAGCTTGAGGATGTTAATATGCTGGTTTCTGAAACAAAGAAAACAGGGAAAGGAGGAAGACCAAGTAGATTATACAAATTATCAGATGATCTAATTCAACTTAACTTTCCATTTCGCGATTATCAATTGCTAGCAAAAATTACAATTGAAACAATGGCCTCACTTGGGGAAATTGGAAGAAAAGCACTAGAAGAAACAGGAAAAAAGTTTGGAGAAGAACTAATTAGGCACCATCTGCCTGCTTCAGCTAATTCTGTACATGACTTAACTTTCGAGCAAAAATTAGATATTTTAAAAGCAGCTTCGACACTTGCAGGATTTTATCCAGAGTTAAGCTTTAATCAGGATAAAACAAAAGTATTTCTTGAAATAAATAACTGTCCATTTAAAGAAATTGCAAAAGAAAACTTTGAGGCTGTTTGTGGAATGCATTATTCATTTCTAAACGGAATGTTTGACTTGCTTTTTGATGATGTCGAATTACAAGAAGCTGATAACATGATGCTTGGTTGTGAATCGTGCAGATATAAAGCTTTTGTTGCAAAGTAATGTTTACTTTTAGGTAAATGTTACATTATAATAAGTAATGATGTTTACTTAGTGTTATAAAGGGGGGAATACATATGGATCGTATGTACCGTGTTTTAGGATTTTGGACTGGTATTTTTTCTGTAATGTTTTACCTAGGCGGTATGAATGTTGTTGCGTTGATGTTCTTCGCACAAACAGGATTCTTCGTTCTTTTAAGTTACTTAAAATTGTCTGAAAAAATGTATATTTACATTTTTGGCGCTTACTTAACTATTTTCTTCTGTGCCTTCTCTTATTGGACAACATTTATGATGACCCCAGGTGCAGGCCACTAAAAAAAGCGATGGAATCCCATCGCTTTTTTATTTTATGAGATTTCTCCAATCTACCTAAGTAGTTCGATTCAGAAGTAGAAAAATAAAAATTTTTATAGTTCACCCGAGCTGATAAATAGTCGGAGAAATTCCGCCTATCGACTAATTTATTCAAAAGTAGGTGTTTTCCAAGAGAATCTCTTTTTTCTCTATAATTTTACAGTCTAAAAGTATGTGATTTAACTTGATGTTGCCCTCAAGAATTTGGCCAATCTATCTGAATTGCTTTTTGCTGGATGACCACGTGAAAGGCTGAACTCATTCCTCCATCCATAATCATTGACCGTATTGCACGATTTTGCTTACTAGTCTCCGAAAATGGATTAGTATCAAAATGATCTTGGAGATAGGTAAGGATTCCGGCCTTCAATAAAAATTCATCCTGTCTCATCTTATTGACGAATACAAGGCCTCTTTTCTCACCGTATTGAACCAAACTACCAAAATGAATATGAGTAGTTAGATCCATTTTCCCAGGGTTTAAAAGTGGATTATCGATTAATTGATGCTGATAATATCCCCTTAGGCTCCCCCTACGATGTGCTGGTTCCTCCCATTCCTCTTTTATGTATCCGTAATCCACAGTAAAAATCACACCACTTTTCAAAAAGTGATTCATTTCATCTATATATTGAAGCATCGCCAAAGGTATTTCATAGCGTTGACCATTTGTTAGTTGAACATCATATTCTTTTATATACGAACTAATTTCCTCAGCAATTAATGGGGAAAAAGTTTCTATAAGTTGATTTTCCTCATTAGTCGTTATTTTCACTTCAAATAAATCATCATCCACTTTTTCAACTACCCTAACAGGAAATGCATCAAATAATTCATTTGAAAATATAATTCCGCTAAAACCAGGATAATCAACTTTTGCCTCTGCTAAGCTACTATATTGCAAAACCTTCTTACCAATAGGTAGTATCTCTTGTTGCAGGCTCCTATGATAAGGACTGGTTTCGATTATAAGATAGGTTACTTTGTCATATGCATCTTGGGAAATCTCCTTTAATTGTTCTAAAACAGCATTTGCAAAGCGGCCATTTCCACCACCAATTTCACATATGTATGGAGGAATACCTTCCTCATTTATTAATTTCATAAATATAGATGCAAAAAGCGTACCGAAAACATTCGAAATATTGCTGCTCGTTAAAAAATCCCCACGGGTTCCAATTTTCTCTTTTTCACTCATATAATAGCCCTTTTGAGGGTTATATAAGACAATATTCATGAATTGCTCATATGTAATTTCATTATGATCAGAACGTTTAATAAAATCCCTTAATAATTGTAACATCGTCTCACCTTTATCATTTTACACTATTGACATAGTGGTAACTTTATTATACTGTATCATTAGTAGCTTAAAAGAAATCCCTCCCATTATACAATGTAATATCCCTAAAAAGCCCGGCTCCTTGAGTGGGGTTTTTTATTACTTCTTGGTTAAAATCCATGTAAAAACGGGTTTTGATCCATTTCAGCCTCAATTGTAGTCTCTGGTCCATGTCCTGATAAGACAATTGTATCCTCTGCTAGTGTTAATAATTTTTTATGGATGCTTGATAATAATTGTTCACTATTTCCACCTGGTAGGTCTGTACGACCAATACTCCCTGCAAATAATGCGTCCCCTGAAAAGACTGCACCTATATCCTTACAATAATAGGACACACTGCCTGGTGAATGTCCTGGTGTATTAAAAAGTGAGAAATTGAAAGAACCAACAGTAATTTCACCCTCTTCTTTTAGAAGATGTGTTGCTTCCTTCACAGAAATCTCATGGCCTGGCATAAAATAGAGTGAGCCATTTAATGCTGGATCTTTAAGCCACATTTTTTCATTCTCATGAATGTATACAGGAATATCCCAAATGACTCGAACACCATCAAGTGCTCCAATGTGATCGAAATGAGCATGTGTTAATAAAATTGCAATCGGTTTTAAATGTTGTTGCTTAATAATTGAAAGTAATTTTTGTGCATCTCCACCCGGATCAAAAATGATACAATCCTTATTTGAATTTGATAGTATGTATGCATTTGTTTGTAATGGACCTAACGGGATTCTTTGCCATTTCATGTTCATTAATTATCTCCACTCCTTTACTTAATTGTACACTATTACGTGTAATCAAAAAAGAATCTATCAATTGTCCAAGAAGTGTCACTTTTATACCTCGACAAACAGATGTAAAACGATTAAAATATAGAGTGAATATATATGTATCATTACATAATAAATAGTTGTATATTTTCTTTATATGGGGAAAATATGATAAGATTACTTCAACAAAATAGTCTTTGAAAATGATGCAAGGGGGTAAGATACATGGGACTAATGGTAATATTTGCTCTAGTAGTAATTGTAGCTGCATTTGGGGTAGTACGTTCCTTACGTAGTAAAAACCTTCTCGGTTTATTATTTGCATTAGGAACTGTAGTTGTATTTGGATGGTTCACTTTTATGACACTTTTTAAAGATGGATTCCCAACAGCGCACTAAAACGAAAGGCGCTGGAGCTGGACAAATAGAAAAGCACACGCGCAAAAAAAGCCATCGGATCTCTTCCGATGGCTTTTATCATTTAATGAGTGGAATAATTTTCTTCTCTCTTATATCAATAATATTTTCAAAACGGTAACCATATAAAGCGAGATAGCCATCTGGCGAAAAACTTATTGGCTCATCGTTCACCTTTTCCAAAATAACTTCCTCTTTCCCAGAAGACATACTCTTCGACACTAACTCATACTTTTCTGAATACGTATCAAACGAACCTGTTGAATAGGGCCTAAAAGTAAAATACATTTGTTGACTAGGGACATATTCATTAAATGGGATATTCCATTTTGAATAATCCGTTAATAACGGAAGCCTCATTTCCTGCAATTTCTTTTTTGAATCAGTATGATAAAAACGATAGATTCCAAAAGATTCATGCTCCATATCAACTTCTATTGTAACCATTAGTTGATTGAAGGTTGAAAATGAGATGATATTTTCAAATAGTGGTCCTTCTGTTTTTGTTTTTAGATCATATGTAAACAAAGGAGCAAAGAAGTCCAGCTCATTAGGGTTCCATTTTAAATAAGAAATATGGCTGTGATCGATCCATTGAATAAAGGGCTGTGGTACATTATACTTCTCCATTGTACCGTTCTGAATATCGACTAAATTTGTTTGAAAAGACCAATCTTCTAAAAAGGAAGTCACAAATACTTGATTATTTTGATATGGATTCCAACTATATATAATATCTGTGGATGCTATTTTCTTTTCAAATCTTCTATTCCCATCTTTATCTACAATGATAATTTCTGCGACATTGCTTGAGTTTGATGTATGTAGAAAAAATAAGGAATGATCTTCATTTGCCTTCATTGTAATGACAGGAGCAGATGTTGTGATAAATAAATTCTTTTCGCCAGTATAAATATTATATCGGTAAATGTCTGAACCACCCTCACCACGGTCACTGACATACAATATACTTTCATTGTCAAACCATTCACCAACTGTATTGAAAGCTTCACCGCTCATGTCTAGGGTTTTTATCGGCCGATTATCTCCCAGAAATTCTATTGGTACTGGGCTTTTAGTCACATCCTTACCACTACTCATAGGTACATCACTTGATTCATACAGCTGATGAGAATCACAGCCTGTCAAAAAAAAGAACACGCTAAGTATGATTATTAAACCTCTCATCAACTCTCTCACCTCTTTAATAGATACTACGATTATGCAACTAAAAAAGTTTCATTACAATAAATAATTATAGTGTGTGTTCAAAAAGGAGGATAAAAAGGACCGAGAAGTTCGAGGCGGCGTAGCTTTGAGCAGCGGAACGTATGTAGTGAATACGTGAGCAGCGGAAAAGCAAGCCAACGAAGAAATTCGATGTGTCATTTTTACCGGACTTTTTGAACATCCTCTAATAGAAAAAAGCCGACAAGCGCGGCTATTTATATATAGTTAAAACTATTACATGTAAATTCCAGCCAGTAATATTCCTAAGCTTTCTTGATATATTTCATTAAATTGAGTTAGTGGAAGTGGATTTACACCTTCTCCAAGTTCAATAGTAAAACCAGGCTGCTGCCATTCCTGGATAAACCAATCTTTATACCCTGCATGACTATCCACATACCGGACAGCTTTATAACCGCTTACCCGTGAAAATTCATTCACAATAAGCTGTGAATTAGGTGGTTCAAGACCCTCATAGCCCCAATATATTTCCTCGCCTTGTGTATGAAAAGCTAATACACGTGTAAATTTTCTCTCCTTTGTTAACTTGACCATCGCATTAACCTCTGGTTCGGTTAACGGCGCATCACCAGGGTAATCTCTCGGGGAAGGGCTCTTTGGTAGCTTCCTTTCCTTTTCAATTTCCCACTTTGCAGGAAATTGGTTATTTAAATCAACACCTCGAATATTTGCTTTCCAGTTTTGAAAATGTAAGCTACCTTCGTTTATTTCAACAACCTTACTCTTATGCGGCTCGTGCTCTGGGGGTCCATTTAAAACCAAATCAACACCATCTGGATTAACCATTGGAACAATTGACAACATTGTATCAAAATAAAACGGTTGAATAGACATACCTCTAATCGGAGACATATTGGTTAAGGCTAATAAGTAATCATTAAGAAACTTCATAATCACATTTGTCGTGATCCATTCATTTGCGTGGAAAGACCCATTTATATGAACAACTTTGGCTCCACTGCCAATTTGTATTTCTGGAATATTGTTCCCCAATACACTATTTCCGATAACCTCGCAGCGAATAAACGGATAAATAGCATGGAGTTTTTTTATATCATCCATCATCATCTGATAATCATAAGGTCGATTAGCATTAACGATTGGAGAGATAATACGAGTAGGTATATTAATGATTTCATCAACAGCTAAATGCTCAGGGTCAACATCCGGATTCATTAGTGATAAGCCATCTGGCAGGATTGCTATTGATTTTGCAAGTTTCCAAAATGTATCGCCAAATTTAACCTTATATTCCATCATTTCAAATCCTGGTATCTCTATTTCTATACCAATTTGTAAATTTGTTGGATCTAATGACTTGTTTGAATCCAGTATTAGCTGTAGTGGGACTTTAAATAACTGACTATAATACCAAAATGAATCACCATTTCGTATAAGCACCTTCATTTTCCATCCTCCTTCAAGCCTTCAAGTTTCCTGATAATACCATATGAATCCAGATCACAAATCATTCTATTGAGGATATTCAAAAAGTCCGGTAAAAATGACACATCGAATTTCTTCGTTAGCTTGCTTTTCCGCTGCTCACGTATTAACTACATACGTTCCGCTGCTCAAAGCTGCGCCGCCTCGAACTTCTCGGTCCTTTTTATCCTCCTTTTTGAACACGCACTCATACTAAAAAGCTTTGACCCCATCAAAAGAGTCAAAGCTTTATTTATTTGCTTTCTCTGTCACCAGATTGTTCTTCATATGATGTTCCGTTATAAAAACGAAGCAAATCACCGTAAACAATTTCATCAGAGAAATCTAATTCCGTATTAACCTTTTCTACAAAAGGTTCACAATAGTTTTCTTCTGTTTCCAGTCCAGTTGCTTTGTCATAGCAAGTATTTGAGGTATACACATATTTGTCTGTTATGAAACTGCCATCTCTTAAAATAGTAAGCTCTAAATCATCTTCAGAAAATGCATCAGAACCAAAATGAACATCATTCGAAGTATCTACACCTAGTAAACTTAAAATCGTCGGCTTCAGATCTATTTGACCTGTAACCTTAGAGATTACCTGTGGATCTTTATCAGTGACACCAGGGATATGAATAATGAACGGTACTTTCTGTAATTGAACAGAATCAAATGGTGTAATCTCATCTTTCCCTAAGAACTGGCTCATTGCTTTATTATGGTTTTCAGAAATTCCATAATGATCCCCGTAAAGAACGAAGATCGTGTTTTCATACATACCTTCTTCTTTTAGACGATTAATGAACGTTTTGATTGCCTCATCCATGTAACGTACTGTTGGAAAATATCGATTTAAGGTACGACTTTTTGATGTGTACTCATTTACCATTTTATCCTCTTCCGCAAGTTCAAATGGGAAATGATTAGTTAATGTAATAAATTTTGAATAGTAAGGTTCAGGTTGAGTTTTTAAAAGGTCTATCGATTGTTCGAAAAACTCTTTGTCCTTTAATCCCCATCCTATTGAATTCTCCTCATTTACTTCATAACTCTCAACATCGAAAAACTTGTCATAACCTAATGAATTGTACATAATATCTCGATTCCAGAAGCTTTTATTATTTGAATGGAAAACAGATGAAAAATAGCCATTTTCCTTTATTATTTCTGGAGTTGCAGTATATTCATTTGAAGCATGGGTAAAGAATACAGCCCCTCTTCCAAGTGGATATAATGAATTTTCTAATAAAAATTCGGAATCAGACGTTTTTCCTTGACCAGTCTGGTGATAAAAATTGTCAAAATAGTAACTTTCCTTAATAAACTGATTCAAGAAAGGTGTAATCTCTTCTCCATCAATTTTCTCATTGATTACGAAATTTTGAAGTGATTCCATTGAAATAATTACAACATTTTTACCTTTTGCAATTCCAAATTTATCACTCGGCTCCTTATTATTTGCATTCAAGTAGTTCTCAATTTCTACAAATGAACTACTATCTGCCAAAGCTCTCTGTGCTGACGATTTGGATTGAAGGACAATATCATATATTTGATAATTATACGTACCAATATTTTTAACTAATAGTTCACGGTCAAATGTGCGGGTTAATAATTCAGGTCGTTCTGCTTCTGCTAATCCAAGATTAAAAAAGAATACAGCTGCTACAAGAACGAAATAAGCCCTTCTTTCCCTTTTTGAAATATCCCTCGCAATGGTAAATGACGGTTTATACTTATTGACGAGAAAAAGGATTAATACATCAATGAAGAGAAGTGGATCTGTCATTTCTAAATTACCAGTAATACTCGTTCCGAGATCAGACATATTACTTGTCTGAAATAACACCGGTAAAGTTAGAAAGTCGGTAAAGAACCGATAAAATACTACATTGGCATACAAAACAATTGAAGAAATCAAGCTTGCAATAATGATAAACATGTTTCTTCGTTTTTCTTTAATAAATAAGGATAATCCAAAAAATAACAAAAGAAAACTTAATGGATTTATGAACAGGATAAATTCTTGCATCACCGATTCAATCTTAATATCAAAGCTAGTTTTATAGACAATATATGTTTTTATCCACAATAAGACTGTTGCTAAAAACAAAAATCTAGATTTTGTTAAAGATGATTTAATCATCTCATTTACCTCCTTGTTTTCAAGACCAGCGGAGTAATTAATTCCATTATTAGGCAAATCACTGGGATAGCTAAACAATATCTTAATACTTTTTTTACATAAAATCAATCGTAATTAAAACCTATTTTTATAGAATAGTATGGATATACTTACCTTTTCCAATATACTCATATTAGACGTATGAAAGACACGAAAGTTTCATAGATATTAAAAGTAGTAATAATATGAATTTTCTGAACGAAATAAAAAGAGAGATTTCAACCCTTGAAATCTCTCTTTCTTACTACTAATGTCTTATTGAAAAGATACTACTTTTGTCCACATTTTCATAACGTTGGAATTTTTGTTTTTGCTAAGTATGCTCCACCAATTACACCTGCATCATTTCCTAATGTAGCAATATTAATTTCCGCTGTGTCTCTAACTCTCGGAAAGGTATATCGTGAAAACTGATCCTTCAATGGCTTTAACAACCCTTCTCCCGCCTTCGATACTCCTCCACCAATAACAATTTTTTCTGGATTAAGACTATTTGCAACATTTGCAATAGCTAGACCTAAATGGAATGTCACCTCATCAATTACTTCATTAGCTAGCTTATCCCCTGCATTTGCTGCATCAAAAACTGCTTTTGCTGATATTTCTCCAGTACTTTCAAATTCATCACGCAATATACTGCTTTGAGTAGTTGATTTGACTGCCTCAGTTGCAAGTCTTACAATACCAGTTGCTGATGCCACTGTTTCAAGACAACCTGTTCTTCCACATCCACACGGAGCACCACCTTCTGGGATAGAAGTCATATGTCCAATTTCACCGCCTGCACCATTTGTCCCTCGGATCACTTCACCATTCGAAATTAATCCGCCACCAACACCTGTTCCAAGGGTAACACAAATTACATCAAGTGCTCCCTCCCCTGCACCTTTCCACATTTCACCTATTGCTGCTATATTTGCATCATTATCTATTACAGTCTTTAGACCTGTTTTTTCTTCAAGCTCGTCCCTTAAAGGATAGTCTTTCCATCCTAAATTCGATGTTTCGTATACGATTCCATCAGTAAAATTAATTGGACCTGGTGCACCCATTCCAATTCCAATAAATTGATCTTTTGTTAGGTTTGATTCGTTCATTTTTTCTAGTAAAGAGTTCGCAATATCTGTGATAATTGTTTTACCTGTTTTATCAGTAGGAATTTCCCACTTCTTAATAATTTCACCTTGCTGAGTTATAAATGCCATTTTTATCGTCGTTCCACCCAAATCAATTCCAATCAGTTGTTTCTCGTTCATTCCCCTTCACCTATCCTTTATCTTTTTATTAATTTTTAGTCCTCTTTTCCATTTCCTTTACTATCTCTTGCCTTAGCAGAAATAAAGCCATTTGATGGTCCTTTTGTTCTATTAATTGCGAGTTGTATAGTTCATTCATCTCGTCTTCCATTAATTGTAGATCTGCAAGACGGTCGCCTATATATATAATCGTTCCATACTTTTTCAGAAACTGCATAACATCATATATGGTTTTCACACATTCACCCTCTATTTATTACATTTAATCTGTAGATCCGATAACTTCCTCTAATTCTTTTATTAATTTTTTATAGCTTTCATTATCTGGATTAGCACTGGCAGCATTTTCAGCAGATTCCTTTGCACTTTTATAATCCTGTAATTGAATATAAACTAACGCAAGATTATAATGCGCCTCAGATAATGTTGGTTCTTCATTTGTGACAATTATTAAATGCTCCTTCGCCTGTTCGAACTTTCCAAGCTTGATTTCTGCAACCGACAAGTAAAAATAAAGCTCTGCTGAAGGTTCACCCTCATCTACAATATTATGTAGCAATTGATACGCCTCTTCAAAGTTATTTGCTTCTACTTCCTTCTGAGCCTTTTTTAACACAAATTGAGGATTATTTGACTGGGGTTGAATTTCATACCCGATATAAAACATGCTAAGCAATAATGTGACAGTAACAATTAATCCAACCGCTCGTTTTACATATTGTTGATGATTCGGTAATTGTATAATACTTGTTGCTAAGAACCCTCCGATTAATCCACCAATATGTCCGGCATTATCAATGCCTGGTACAACAAAGCCAAAGATGAGATTAAAAATTATAACTCCAATTACATTTGCCCCCATCGTTCTAAAAAATAATGAGGGGTATGTCATTCCGAAAAATAATAGTGCACCAAAACAGCCAAAAATAGCCCCAGATGCTCCTGCAGATAATGCTGGACTAAATACAAAGCTTGCTAGACTTCCTGAGAATCCAGCGAATATGTATATCAATAGAAATCTAGGCTTCCCAAATATTCGTTCGATTGCAGTTCCTAAATAGTAAAGGGCGACTGTGTTCATTAACAAATGAAAAAAGCCTATATGTAAAAACATCGGAGAAAAGAATCGCCACCATTCCCCATCTAAGATGAGCAGATTTTCCTTGGCACCATACTTAATTAATGTGTTTGTGCTCGTGCTGCCACCATTTAACTCTAAAATACCAAACATAATAACCTGTATGGCGATTAAAAGATATGTAAAAAAAGGTTTTCCATTCTGAAAAAGTTTTTGGTCGGCTTTTGCCCGTTGATTTGCGATTGTTATCGTTTCTCGTTTTAATATTTCAATTTTTGCTTCGTCAATAAGTGATCCATCATCTTCAATTTCTAGCAAGATCTGAACCTTTTCTGCAAACAAAGCTAGTCCTTGCTCTTCATCCTCTGAAGTTATTACAATTGATTGTAGTGATGTTTGCTGCTTTTTCCCCGTTTGAAGTGGGTTTTCAACTCGAAAATGCCAGTCATCTACTGGTGAATATGTTGAGATATAAATATTTAACGCTTCAATTTTCCGAAGAAAAAGTTTTTGCCTTAATTTTTCAACTTTTGCGGCAGTAATTTCCATATCCCTTTGCATCCAGTTACTCCAATCCAGATCATAACGGAGAAGTCGGATAATTCTCGGTTTATTCTTTTGTGTAGATTCCAACCATATTTCATTATTGCTCTGGGATATTTGTAGGATTCGGTAATCACCATTTACTAATAAACTATGGATCATCTTCCAATATGTAAAATCTTGCTTAAACAATTTTTCTCCCCCTCAAATAGAGAGTCATCTAACTTCAAACACTTCTTTATATTATTGTATTATAAACTTCATTGTTTTGGTAATGCTACTTGAAAATTTCTGAAAGAGCAAAAGAGAAACCTGTTGAACAATTCAACAGGCCACAAAATAGTTTAACGAAAAGCTTGGTGTATCATTCGATTTCTAATATACGGGACTTTCATTGAAGTTGTTATGAATAGCTTGCGAATCATTGCATTTCCAAATACTCGATTAAAAATTCGGTATCGATAACGATATAACGCATAAATTCCAGCAACGAGAAGAGTAATACGAGTTAATACACTTAACATTTAAATCCCTCCTACATATACTGTTTGATTTTTTATTTATTTTTATCCCACTATATAGAATTAAAAAGGACAAAAGCTAATAGTGAAGCGAGGAAAATTGATAAAAAATTAACAACATCATTATTAAAAAAAGAAATTCCTTTTAGATAAGTTGTTTTCTTCCCACAATGTGAAATTTTTTCTGTTTCAATTCCACAGTTTGTACATTTATATAATACTTGTACATATCCACCAAGCACCGTATCAATTATATTTCCAATAAATCCAATCAATGATAAAATTACCAATGAATAAAAATGAATCCCATCCCATAAAAAATAGGAGAACGATGCAATAACAACAGCTCCTGCAAAACCCGCAATTGTCCCTAAAATAGAAATAGCTCCAGATGTACCAGCTTCTACCCTTTTTAGCTTTGACACCAAAATTGGCTTTCGTTTACTTAGGGTTCCAATCTCAGAAGCCCACGTATCAGCACAAGCAGCTGCGATAGACCCAATAAAAACGTATATCCATACATTTGATTGCGTAACTGTATATAATATCCCTGCAATAGCTGCAACTCCACCATTTGCAAAGACTTGAATAAAATCCCGTTGGTCCCCTTTTGCGACCTTATTTTCTACCGCTTGCTTTTGTTTTTTCTTATATTTACTCCACATACTCGAACTTACAAAGAATACACCTAATATGATAAGTCCTTTGTAGCCAAATCCAATTGATACAAGGGTACCGACAATCATAGTTGCGATACTACCTGAAATAGTAAGCGATTTTTGTTTCCAACCTGCAATAGCAACTATAATATTTACGATGATTAGAGTAAGTATGTTATTCATTGCAATTAATCATTTGCTCATTTGTAATTATTTTTTGAACAGGCAAATCAAAAGTTTCAATTGGTAAGGAATCAATTA
Source organism: Fredinandcohnia quinoae (assembly GCF_022427965.1). Lineage (GTDB taxonomy): Bacteria > Bacillota > Bacilli > Bacillales > Bacillaceae_L > Ferdinandcohnia > Ferdinandcohnia quinoae. Next base: position 59,467 of record NZ_JAKTTI010000006.1, read on the forward strand.
TTTGAATATCAAAGGCTAGGGAAATGGTATTCCCTTCATAGGTTGTTAAAAAGCGATCATAATATCCACCGCCATGGCCCAGACGGTATCCTTCCTTTGTAAAACGAAGTCCTGGAACAATTAGTAAATCAATATCTCCCTGGTCAACTTCTTTTGTTTGATCTTCAATCGGTTCTTTTAATCCATAGAAGACCACCTCCAATTGAGAAAAAGATGTTATTTCGCGAAAAACAAGCTTTTTTGTCGAAGGTATGCATTTGGGGACAACAACTCTACGATTTGCTTTCCACGCCATTTTAATTAATTCTTCCGTATTTACTTCATGCTTTCCAGAAATAGTGATACCAATTGTCTTAGCATGATTCCATTCAGGTAAAGTAATAATCTTTTCAGTTATACTTTTTGACCAGATTTTTAAAAAGGAATCATCGATTAACTGCAAATGTTCTTTCATTTCTTTTCGTAATACTTTCTTGGTTTCCAAATCACTTCCCCCTTTTTTATAAAAAAAACAGCAGGAAATTGCTTCCCTACTGTTACTTTGTTTCGCGATGTAATGTTACCTTTTTAAGTCTTGGGCTATATTTTTTAACTTCAAGACGGTCAGGGTTATTACGCTTATTTTTAGTTGTAATATAGTTACGATCACCAGTTTCAGTACAAGCTAAAGTGATTTTAACACGCATGTTGATTTCCCTCCAAACATTAAAGCTTTAATCAGACTTACCTATCATACCATTTTAAAAAAGGAATTTCTAGTACTATTTTTAGACAAAATTGACTTTCTCATACAAAGTTCGCATTGTTTCTTATATAATTGTACGATACTATTTAATAGTGAGGAAGAATAATGAGGTGAATATAGTATGGAATATGCAATTATTGGTTTACTTTCTATAGCAATTATATTGTTAATCATTTCTTTTTTTGGTCGGGATAAGGTGAAGGTTTTAGAAGAACAAGTAGATCAATTAACCTTAACTGTAATGCAAGAATCATACGTTCTTAAGAAAAAGCTAAAGGTTCTCGAAGAAGAACTTCTAATGAATGATACGAGCTTTGAAATTACTCCTACCACTTCTAACATAACAAAATCGAATAGTGATTGAAGTGACCGACTACTACTTACTAAGAGTGTAAAATCTTTATGGTTTACACTCTTTTTGTATAAGAAAAATCAATTGTAAATGTGGTGTAAAAGATTTGTTAAGAATGTCGAATATCTATAGAAAATGACTACATTTAAATAGATAATGGTGAGGAAATACTTACCATCATGATAAATGTAGGAGGAGTAGCATGTTTAGAAATCGTGTAGGAAATATGAAAGACACAAATCTAAACCGAAAGAGATTCCGATTTTCAAAATGGGAAGACATTCCCCTGGTTAAGAAATTATTTATTACTTTTTCAATTACAATAGGCTGTTTTATTCTTTCTACAGGTATAGTTGCCATCTACTCATACCTTGTTCTTACTGATATTGAAACTGTTAAAACGAGGGGGGATCAAGCGGTTCAGACGACCGAAATTGGATCACTTATACAGGCTAAGGATATTAGAATCGCTGATTACATCACCTTTTTACAAGATAAAGATGTGAAGGAATACAGAAAAATTCGAAATAAATTAAATTTATCAATTGACAAAATTGAGCAAGAAATGACATCAAAGGAATTAATACAAAGAATCACCAAGCTCAAACAAAATAATGATAAAATTGATGATATATTTATTGGTACTATTACTCCAGCAGTTGTACGTATGGATGAACAAATCTATACAGATGCACGAAAGGAAATTTCTGAACTAAGAGAAAAAAACGTGACAATATTAGATCAAATAAGAAATGATGTGAATAAAGAAAGTTACATAGCAGTTAATACTGCACAAGAAAAAATGATTAGCTTAATCGTAATTCTTGTATTGGGAATCCTTCTTTCATCAATTATAAGTGGATTTATTTTATATTTCGTAACTCGTTCGATTAACCGAAATTTAAACGATGTTGTAAATCTTGCAACATCGATAGCTGAAGGAAATCTAATTTCAAATGAACTTACATATAGTGGAGTAGATGAAATTGGTCAATTAACAAAAATAATGAATCATATGCGTAACAGTCTTTATCATATTGTTACAAGCGTCCATAACGTTTCGGAAAATGTCTCCCAACAAAGTGAGCTTGTTCGATATTCTATTAAAGAACTAGAGCAAGGAAGTGAGCAAATTACATCAATGATGGATCAGCTTTCTTCAGGAGCTGAAGAACAAGCTGAAGTATCAAATGATATATGCCAAACTCTTGATGAATTCACTGAGAAAATTGCTCAAGCAGCCAAAAAAGGAGATGAGTTACATAAATCATCTCAATATGTATTAGAAGTTACAAACAAAGGATATTCATCTATGAGTGAATCGATTAATGAAATGGAAGAAATATACATTAAGATTAAAAAGGCATTTGAAAGAGTAAAAGAACTTGAGTCAAAATCAAAGGATATTACAAAGTTAATTGAAGTTATCAAGGCTATCGCTACTCAAACAAATTTACTAGCCTTAAATGCTGCGATTGAAGCAGCAAGGGCTGGTGAATCTGGAAAAGGATTCTCTGTCGTAGCCGATGAGGTTCGAAAGCTTGCTAATGAATCTGAAGCATCTATAAAAGAAATAACAAATATTGTTGTCGGGATTCAACAGGAAGCAAAGGAAGTCTCACAAAACTTAAGAGAAGGATACAAACAAGTAGCAATCGGTACAAAGAAAGTAGAAGGCACCGGAAAAAACTTCGCTGTTATAAAACATGAAATAGAGCTGATTACGAATACAATAGAAAATATTTCTATTATTATCAACACAATTAATGCAAATGGAACCCAAATTAACGAATCAATTAATGATATATCTGGAACCACACAAACATTTACATTTGGGGCTCTTCAATCGGTTTCTAGTGTACAAGAGCAACACGCAGAACTTGAAAAGGTCTCAAATAATGTTGATAGAATGGTAGACAATACTACTGAATTATCAAATTTAATTAAGCATTTCGTAATATAAAAAGAAACGGTTCTGTGATCATAAAGTAAATCATAGAACCGTTTCTTATTTAAGTAAAAGTAAATAACCAATCTAAAGATTGGTTATTGGTTTAAATCATAACGTTTTCCGGTAACTTGATAAATAATGTTTTCCGTTATATTGGTAATATGATCACCAATACGTTCTACATATCTACATATGAAAGCAAGCTGTGTGATTTGCTGAATGGATTCCGGTTTTCTTGTCATCAGTTCCATAAGCTCAGATATTAACTTGCCATACATTTCATCAACCACATCATCTGTGTCTGCTACTTTTTTTGCAAGTGCTACATCTTTATTATAAAAGGCATCTATTGACTTCGATAGCATATCCTGAACAACATCAGCCATTTTCGGTATTTCTTCAATAGGCTTAACTAGGTTCTCTGCTCCAATATGGATGGTTGATTTTGCAATATTTACAGCTAGGTCGCCAATGCGTTCCACATCTGAAGAGATTTTTAAGGCAACAATAATTTTTCGCAAATCTGTCGCAACAGGTGCTTGTTTTGCTATCATTAATATTGCCTTTTCATTAATTTCACTTTCCATTTTGTTTAAAACACCGTCATTTTTTATAATCTGATTTGCTCTCTCAATATTTTGATCTTTTAATGAAGCGATTGCTTCAGTTATAGCTTGCTTTGATGCCTCTACCATGTCCAACAGCATTGTTTTTAAATGGTCTAAATCATTATCAAACTCTTTTCTAGTATTCATGAGAATCCCCCTCAATTATCCGAATCTACCAGTAATGTAATCCTCAGTGCGTTTATCAAAAGGAGTCGAAAATATTTTTGCTGTCGAATCTATTTCCACTAATTCTCCCATTAAGAAGAATGCAGTTTTATCTGATACCCTTGCAGCTTGTTGCATATTGTGAGTTACTACTACAATTGTATATTGTTTTTTCAACTCCAATATTAGCTCCTCGATTTTTAATGTGGAAATGGGATCTAATGCTGATGTTGGTTCATCCATCAAAAGTACATCTGGCTTAGTTGCCAATGCACGTGCAATACAAAGACGTTGTTGCTGTCCACCCGAAAGTCCTAGAGCAGGTCCATTAAGACGGTCCTTCACTTCATCCCAAAGTGCTACATCTTTTAACGTCTTTTCAACTATTTCTTCTAAATCAGCTTTCTTGCGTATTCCATGAATTCTTGGTCCATAAGCAACGTTATCATAGATTGACTGTGGAAATGGGTTCCCTTTTTGAAATACCATCCCAATTTTTTTCCGAAGCTCGACTAAGTCCACTTTTGAATTAAGAATATTTACACCATTATAATTAATTTCTCCAGACATTTTTACATCAGGTACCATTTTAATCATTAAGTTTAAGGTTTTAATAAATGTTGACTTTCCGCATCCTGATGGACCAATTATTGCCGTTACTTCATGATTATTAATCTGAAAATCGATACTTTTTAGTGCGCGATGTTCTCCATACCATAAATTAAAATCCTTCATATCAAAAACTATTTCTGTTGAAATTGAAACAGTCACAAGTAATCCCCCTTATCCAAATCTCCCCGAAATATATTCCTCTGTTTTCTTTTCATTTGGGTTTGTGAAGATTTTTTCTGTTATATCGTACTCAACTAGGTCACCATTGAGAAAAAATGCTGTCCTATCGGAAATTCGTGAAGCTTGATGCATGTTATGTGTAACGATAACGATTGAATACTCATGCTTCAAATCTAATATCAATTCTTCAATTTTTGCATTTGAAATAGGATCGAGTGCGGAACATGGTTCATCAAGTAATAAAACACTTGGCTTCATTGCTAAGGTGCGCGCAATGCAAAGCCTCTGCTGCTGTCCACCTGATAAAGATAGAGCAGATTTATGCAACCGATCTTTTACTTCATCCCATAAGGCTGCTTTTCGTAAACTACTTTCTACAATTTCGTCAAGAACACTTTTATTCCTTATACCAGAGAAACGAATGGCATGTGTTATATTGTTATAAATTGATTTTGGGAATGGGTTTGGTTTTTGGAAAACCATACCAATTTCTTTTCGAAGTGCTACCACATTGATATTTGAATCTAAAATATTTATATCCTCATAGAGGATTTCCCCTTCACTTCTTGAAATCGGAATAAGATCATTCATTCGATTAACACTACGCAAAAATGTTGATTTTCCACAACCGGACGGACCAATTAATGCAGTAACATCATTCTTAGCTATTTCAAAAGAGATATTTTTAACGGCTTGATTGCTTCCATAGTAAATACTTAAGTTCTTTACATTCAGAATGTTTTCTTGATTAACTTTCACTTCTATGACCGATCGATCAACTAAGCTTAAAGCACTCATCTATGATCTCCTCCTTTGCCTATTTACTTGCCGTCAACTTTTTATGAATCGCAGTACCTATTAGTCGTGCTGTAAGATTGAAAAGAAGTACTGAAAGAACTAACACTGCTGATGCACCGTTTGCAATATCCTCTACATCTGGTATTAAGCCTTGCGTGTTTACTGACCATATGTGTACTGCCAGTGTTTCTGCAGGTCGAAAGATGTTAAGAGGTGAATCTTCCGAGAATGGATTCCAGTTTGCATAGTCTAATCTAGGTGTGGACAAACCTGCAGTAAATAATAATGCGGCTGCTTCACCGAAAACTCTTCCCGACGCTAAAATCGCACCTGTTAAAATAGAAGGAAAAGCAGTTGGAATCAAAACTGTCTTAATTGTATGCCAGTGTGTAATACCTAGTGCCAAACTAGCTTCTTTTTGATCCCTCGGTACAGATGAAATAGCATCTTCGCTAACCCTCACTAATACCGGCAAATTAAAAACTGTCAGTGCGAGTGAACCACCGATAATCGTGAAGCCCCAACCAGTCATATTAACGAACATTAATAAACCGAACATACCTATTACGATTGAAGGTAACGAGGCTAATACCTCGATACAGGAACGGATTAAATTCGTCAGTCTTCCTGGCTTCGCATATTCAGCCATGTAAATACCGCCACCGACTCCTAATGGAACAGTAATTAGCATCGTAATCACTAATATATAAAAAGAATTGAATAACTGGTCTCTAATCCCACCACCTGCTCGAATTGCACTAGAAGGAGAGGTTAAAAAATCGAATGTTAATTTTTGAAATCCATTTATTACGATATATGAGAATAGTCCGACTAAAAGAGAGACAATAATAAGTGCAATAGTGATAAATATCCCTGTAGCTATCCGATCAGCTATCTTACTATTCATGAAATTTTCCTCCTAGTTGAAAGAAACCTTATTAACATTATGAACGCGAATGACATGATTAAGAGTACTAGACCCATCGACCATAATGTATTATTTTCAATACTACCAAAGGTTGTATGCCCCATATTAAGGGTGATAATCGTTGTTAGTGTAGCAGAAGGATCTAAAATACTTCCTGGTAAATCCCTTACGTTACCAATTACCATTTGTACAGCCAATGCCTCACCAAATGCTCGAGCCATCCCTAAGACAATAGCAGTTAAAAGGGTAGGTAATGCAGCAGGAATTAACACTTTCCATATCGTCTGCCATCTTGTTGCTCCAATTGCGTATGAGCCTTCTCTTAGGTTATTCGGTAGTGAACTCATTGCATCGGTAGCAATGGTTGTGATTGTTGGGAGTATCATAATTGAAAGTACAATTGTTCCAGACAATAAGCCGAAACCTATTCCACCCACGTGATCCCTAATAAAAGGAACTAATACTGTAAGTCCTATGAATCCATAAACAACTGATGGTATTCCAACAAGAAGTTCGATTACTGGCTGTAATATCCTTTTCCCCCAAGATGGTGCAATTTCAGTCATAAAAATAGCTCCACCAATCCCAAGAGGTGCTGCGATAAGTGCTGATAGCAATGTAACAGCAAAAGACCCAAAAATAAACGGAAGCGCTCCAAATTTTGGATTATCTTTATCTATCGGGTTCCATTCCGCGCTGGTTAAAAACTCAATTGGACTTACACCATTCACTAAAAATGCTTGTAATCCTTTTGTCCCTAGAAAAATCGTAATTGAAATGGTTGCAGAAATCATTATGATTGCACAAAGCGTCACTAAGACCCTTCCGCGTAATTCACCATTCGATTGATTTTTCTTGGATTTTATCAATCTATCTCTTGCAGAAACTTTTATTTGTTCCATTTCTCTATACACCCCTAAGAAATTCTTAAGAGGGTAAATGTTCATACTTATGAACACATACCCTATAATTTAGAACCTACTTATCTGTTTGTTTTCCTTCAGCATCACGTTCAACCTTCATCTTAGTTGCTGCAATATATCCTTGCTCAGGAAGTAGATTTGTTTGAACCTCATCACTCATTAAATACTCAAGGAATACTTTTGCTAGACCAGTAGGGTCACCTTTTGTATAAGAGTGTTGATACGCCCATATTGGGAATTCGCCATTTTGAACATTCTCATCAGTAGCTTCTACACCATCAATTGACAAAGCTGTAACTGAATCATCAGTAAAATATGAGAATGCTAGATAGCCAATTGCACCAGGAGTTTCAGAGATTATTTTTTTAACAGTGTTAGATGAATCTTCCGTAATACCTTCTGCAGGTGTTTTTCCATCTAATGCAAAGGTAACAAAAGTTGCACGTGTTCCAGAAGAATCTGGGCGATTAACGAGTGTGATCTTTTGATCAACGCCGCCAAGTTCTTTCCAATTTGTAATTTCACCTGTGAATACTTTAATTAAATCTTCTTTTGTAATATTATCTATACCCGCTTCTGGATGGACTGCAGCAGTCATACCAACAACAGCAACTTTATGGTCTACTAATTCCTCAGCAGGAATACCTTCTTTTTCCTCTGCAAACACATCAGAATTTCCAATTTCAACAGACCCTTCAGAAACTTGGCTTAATCCAGTACCAGATCCTCCAGCATTTACTTGAATATCAGCATCTGGATTTTCATCCATGAACATTTCTGCAGCTGCTAATACTAATGGTTGCATAGCACTTGAACCCGATATTACAATTGATCCTGAAATCTCTTCTCCTTTTGCAGTTTCTGAGCCTGTCTTTTGTTTTTCAGCATCTTTGTTTTCCGTCTTGTCAGCATTTGAACACGCTGCAGTTACGACAGCTAACATAGCAACTACAAAAAACAAAAATAGATTTTTGAAATTCTTCATTCGTATTTCCCCCTAAAGAGTTTTTAATGTCCTACAAACTTAGATTAAACTCTTTCTATTAATCTCGTTTTAAGTGAATGTAAAAACAATGTAAATTTTCATATAAAAAAAGCAACTTAACATGAATCGTTAAGTTGCTCTTTTTCCCAATTATTCAATTTCGGAATCATTTGTTCCTTGTTCTGTATCATTAATATTTTCTGTAGTTGTTGTTTGTTCTTGATCTGTCACAGTTCTATCTTTTGCCTTTAGTTCAAAATACTTATCTAAAATAGCTTCGCCAATTTTTTGATTCATCACATGTGACTTACTCTTGTATGCATAAGGAATCACAACAGCAAAAGCAACTTCAGGATTATCGAAAGGAGCATACCCTACTAGTGTGCTATTAACTGTTTCATAAAGCTTTCCAGTTTCATTTTCATAATAAAAGGATTCAGCTGAACCTGTTTTACCGGCAGGATCATATGATTTATCTTTAAATAGTCCTCGGGCAGAGCCTTGAGAACCATGCATTACCCGATAAAAACCTTCCTGAACACGCTCAATATATTCAGAATCAACGTCTATCCGATTCAGTACAGTTGGCTCAAATGCGCGTTGGATTGGTCCTAATTGACCTTCCTCAAGAGTTGGTTGATGAATTTCTTTGACAATCTTAGGCTGCATTCGATATCCATCATTCGCAATTGTTGAAACATATTGCGCCAGCTGTAGAGGTGTATACGTATCATATTGACCAATCGCTAAGTCCATTAAGTTACCAGGTTTCACACCAGTACCAATAAAGCCAGCTGCTTCTCCCGGAAGATCTATTCCCGTTTTTACACCTAATCCAAACTGACTATAATAATTTCTAACCGTTTTAAATGCTTCTGGATCAATTGGTAGTGGCTTATGTGGAATATAATTTCCTTTTGCAAGTTTTATGACTGTTTTCCACATGTATACGTTTGATGAACGCTCAATTGCCTTGAGATCATCAATACGTCCCATATTAGTAATTGATGCTTTTCGTAAATCATTAATATACATCGGCTCATCCATCATTCTTTCTCCTGGATGAATAGCACCAGTTTGAAACCCTGTTAGAACCGTTGCACCTTTAATGGATGAACCCATTTCATAAGCAGAATTCATCGCACCTAGTGCATAATCCTTAAATACATATTTACCAGTTTCTGAATCCTTCTCATAAGTCTTCCCAGCCATACTTAGGATTTCACCGGTTTTCGGATTCATCATCACAACAAATGCCCGATCAAGAAAAGGTGAATCTGTAATCGGTTTGAAGGCTTTTATTTGCTCCTCAATGATTTGTTCTACTGCGATTTGAAGATCCATATCAATCGTTAAAACTAAGTCACTTCCCCTTTGACCTGCTGATTTAACAATTGTATCCATCACAGAATTTCCTTTAATCACATTTTCAACCTTTGCCTTCTTACCGTGCAATACAGATTCATATTCTTCCTCCAAATAGCTTTTCCCGACACGATCATTTCGGTTATACCCTCTTGCCAAATAATAATCGAGCTTTTCACTTGGAAGACCTTCATCTGTCGTAGTTGTTTTACCTAAAATTGAATTCAAAGTAGTGCCGAATTTGTTATAACGTTCCCAATCAGTTGTTGTGTTAATCCCAGGTAAATTTTCAAGATTTTCACTAACGACCGCGTATTCTTTGTCTGTTACATTTACATTTTTTATAATCTGAGGCACTAATGCATAACCCTTATTCATTTCTCGGAAAATTGCTGCAACTTCAAGCTCATCCTCCGTGATCTCACTTAGTTCTTCCTCCGTAATTCTTTCAAGTTGCAATTTGTAAATATCTGAGTTGTTGTATTTTTCCTCATCCTTTAATTCCTTATCTACCTTTTCCTTTGCTTCCTCCGGATTATTCAATAGCCAAAAATCCTTTAAATCACGTTCTCGTATTTTATCGGTATCCATTTGAATGAATTGTGCAAGTTTTTTAGCGACTTCTAATACATCTTCTTGTTTCGTACCTTGTGCACGGGTATATGTAATCGCATTTTGGGCCTTATTATCAACAATAACGCGACCGTTTGCATCATATATTTTTCCACGTGGGACAGGTAAGTTTACAACCTTATTCTCTGTTTTGTCTACTTCTTTTTGAAATTTCTCACCATGAACGATTTGAACAACGCCCAATCTAAGTACGAGCGCAGAGAAAAGTAAAAACACAAGAAAGAACAAGATGTTCAAACGAAATGGCACATGGGATTTTTTCTTTTTCTTCATATTTATATCAACAACTTTCTTATTCGTAGAAAAAAGCACCTGTCACATCAGGTGCCCATATATTCTTATTGTAAATTAAATATAAACCTTTTTCCATATATAAATGAAGGAAAATTACGTTAAGCTGTTGATCCTCCTTCTCCTTCTATTAATTTCCGATTTGAACCTGATTTTGAATGGACGGGTCCGGCCGCGTCCGGAATTTGTATTTTACGAATAAAGAAATAAATAAATGTATGTCCAGCACCGATAACAGCAAGCAAAATCGGAATGCTCTTTTGCTCATCAAAAAATGTAATGGCTAATAAAAATAACAGAATTGAAACAACCCTACCAGCATTTAAAAACAATTCCCTTACAACTATGTATTCTATCCTCATTTCTCCAGCTTTCCAGCCTTTTCCGATCACATCATATGTTAATGAATTGTAGGGAACCAATAAAATTGGATACGCAACCCCAATTAATACCCCATATATAAGTAACTTAGTATAAGTAATATTAAAAAGAATCGTAAAAATGGATGCATACAAAAGTAAACCACCAAACAGAATCGTCTTTTTGCGCATCCTCTTTTTAATTAATCTTGTGGCTAAAAAATAAAATAAAAACGAAACGGCCGAATTTAAGAGTCCGAATTTACCTAGTGCTAATTCGCTTCCTGTAGCCACAAAGACAAACACAGATATGACAAAGACAAATGTTCCTTCACGAATTCCTTGAACAAAATGAGCATTCGTTATATATCTCCAATTTTCATTATGTTTCCGCTCGTTAAGAATCCGTAAGAACATAAAATTTCCTTCTGCTCCTCTTCTTTTCAAAAAAAAGCTTAATATTACTGCACCTGAAAAAAGGGCTAGAGAGATCCCAAAAATAACTGTATAGCCTGTGAAACTTTTCATTGAGGAAATAATATAACCTGCTACAATTGGGCCGATCATTCCTGCAAAAGACCCAAGAAGACCTAGAAATCCATTAAAAAAGTCACGTGTCTCTGGCTCAGTTATTTCAAATGTAAGCACATTAAATGCTAACCAATAAAAACCATAGCCTATCCCTAATAATCCACCCAATATTAATAAATATTTTGAAGCCTGATCACCAAATAACAGTACAGTAATAAAGAAAATCGCTAAGAATGAAACACCAAGTCTTAATACAATTACTCGATCAATTTTTTTCGCCCATCTACCAGCTAAAATGAAGGTAATCGGTTGCATGATGACAACAGCTAAATTATAGAACCCTAAATCTTTAAATTCACCAGATTGTTTCCACAAATATACATTTACAAAAGTATTTGATAAAGCAATACTAAGTGAATACAACCCTCCTATTATGAGCAATAAAATTAGATCCTTTTGAATTGGTACATCTCCTAATACCTTTTTAATTCGAAACATTAGCTGACTCCCCTTTTTTATCTACTAAGTAGTGTGTCGAAAAAGGAATGAGATATACGAATTTTGCAAGTATCTATAAATAAAAAAGCCGATAGACTTTAGTCTATCGGGCTTTCTAAGAACTTAAAAATTATTTTGCAGCACTATAAAGCTTTGCTACTTCTTCCCAATTAACTACATTAAAGAATGCTGAAATGTAATCTGGGCGACGGTTTTGATAATTTAGGTAGTAAGCATGCTCCCAAACATCCAAACCAAGAACAGGAGTTTTACCTTCCATTAATGGAGAGTCTTGGTTAGGAGTGCTAGTAACTTCTAATTCCCCATTATTTACTGCTAGCCAAGCCCAACCTGAACCAAAACGAGTTGTAGCTGCTTTTGCAAATTCATCTTTGAATGCTTCAAAGCTACCAAATTTATTATTAATTGCATCAGCTAATTCTCCAGTTGGTTCACCACCACCATTTGGCGAAAGAATTGTCCAGAATAAGCTGTGGTTTGCATGTCCACCACCATTGTTACGTACTGCTGTACGGATGCTTTCAGGAACTGCATCAAGATTTGAAACAAGATCTTCAACTGATTTACTTGCAAGCTCTTCATTTCCTGCTAAAGCATTATTTACATTAGTGATATATGTGTTGTGATGTTTCGTGTGATGAATGTTCATTGTTTCCTTATCAATGTGTGGTTCTAGCGCATCGTATGCGTAAGGTAATTGTGGTAATTCATATGCCATTTGTTTTTTCCTCCTTTAAAATATGTAAATATGTTGGACTGTGAGGTTTCTCACATCTCCACAAAACAAGATTACCAAAATTAGCATAATTATTCAAACGAAATGCTTCATGTCAAACATCTATACAGTACCCAATTTTAAGTGTCTGTATTCTTTTAATGTCTTTGTCCTAATACTGCCTCAGCTATATTTACTGCATGGTCTCCAATTCTTTCAAGATTACTTATAATATCTACAAAGACGATACCAGCCTGTCCTGTACACTTCCCTTCATTTAATCGAAGAATATGTTTTTTGCGAAGTGTTCTTTCCATTGTATCTATTTTTTCCTCTTGTTTCACAACATCAGCTGCATACGTCTTATCATCTCGTTCTAATGATTGAATTGCCTCCTGAACAGTAAAAATTGTTAAATTAAACATCTCTTCAATGTCGGCCATTGCATCTTTTGTTAATTTAACCTTATTAGATATTTGATAATCAACAAGCTCAATGATATTTTCAAAATGGTCACCTATTCGCTCAATATCTCGTACCGTGTTGATTAATACTGAGTGTTCTGTTGATTCTTGTGCAGTTAATGAACTTGATGAGAGTAATATTAAATAATCAGTAATTTTACGATCCAAATTATTAATTGCATCCTCGATTTGAGCAGCAGTATCTGCATGCTTTTGTAACTTTTCTACAAAATAATTATTCGTCTCTTCTAAACCTTTAACAGCAAATTCTCCCATTCTAACTACTTCTTCTTTTGCTTGTCCTAAGGCGATTGTTGGAGATTGTTCAATAAATACCGGATCCAAATGCTTCGCTTTATATTCAATTACAGAATCCTCACCTGGGATTAGCTTTGTTACAATAAAGGCTAGTCCGGCAATAAAAGGAAATTGAATAATTGTGTTTGTAACATTAAAGGTTCCGTGTGCAAATGCAATTGTCATTTCTGGGTTTAAGTGCATTGCATCCTGCAAATAAGCAATAATTTTAGTATATATAGGTAAGGCAAGTAAGAAAATAATCGTACCAATTACATTAAAGATTACATGTGTCAATGCAGCTCTTCTTGCGGCAATTGAAGCCCCAATCGAAGCTAAAACAGCTGTAATCGTTGTTCCTATATTGTCACCAAACAAGACGGGTAATGCCGCTTCCAAATCTATTAAACCTTCTCCAAATAAACCCTGTAAAATTCCAATTGTTGCACTTGAGCTTTGAACGATAACCGTAAAAATAGTACCGATAATAACACCAAGTATCGGTCTATCACTCATACTTATCGTAAGTTCATGGAAAGTTGGTAATCCTTCAAGAGGACTCATCCCATTTCCCATTAATTCTAAACCAAGAAACAAGGAACCAAATCCAAATACGATTTCACCAACATTATGTAATTTTTTATTTTTGAAGAAGAAAAGTAATACTGCACCCACCGCTATAATAGGTAGTGCATAATCTGAGATTTTAATACCAATGATAAAAGCTGTAATTGTTGTTCCTATATTAGCACCCATGATGACACCAATTGCCTGGCGTAAATTCATAAATCCAGCGCTAACAAGTCCAACAACAATAACCGTTGTACCTGAGCTACTCTGAATCAAACAGGTTACTAGTATTCCTGCCAAAACACCCATAAATGGATTTGTTGTAAATTTATCTAGAATATCTCTAAGTTTATCTCCCGCGGACTTTTGGAGACCATCACCCATATATTTAATCCCAAATAAAAAGATCCCAAGGCCTCCAATAAACTCAAATATCATTTTTTGTACATCTAGCTCCACTTATTCAACCCCTAACCATTTATTTCGACTTTTGTAAGCAAACCCATTAAAATAGTACCGTAGTATTTTTTTATTGTAAAGCATAATTATTAAACTTAAAATGAGATTGAATGAGTAAAGGATGTGTCACCATATGTCTATATTTAAACAATTAATAAAAAGCTTATATTCTACAAAGGATATGGCGAAATTTCGATTTCAGGGAATTGGGAAAACAATACTATTTGTCTTCTTACTTTCTCTTATCTCGGCTATACCGTCAGGGTTATATATGTCAACAGGTCTAGTTAATGGCATTAATTCTCTTCAAACAATCTTTGAGGATGAAATTCCTTCATTTACGATTGAAAATGGCACTCTTTCTTCCGCTTTGAAAGAACCATTTATTAGGGAAAACGATCAATTTGTATTTATTATTGATAGCAGTGGCTATACAACTGTGAAAAATCTACAAGAGTATGAAAATGCACTTGCACTTATTCAAGATGAAGTTATTATTAGAACAAATAATCAATCACAAACAATTGATTATCAGATGTTTGAAGGAGTCTTGATGAATGAAGAAGATGTCGTTCAGTTAATTCATACCTTTGAATCACTAATGCCAATAATGCTGACTGTAATGATGATTATCATGTATTTAGTTATAAGTTTTATTAGCTTTTTACAGGTTGCCATATTAGCAATTTTAGGTTTAATTTTAAAGAATGTATTAGGATTACGTTTAAAATATCGTCATACATGGATACTTGCCGCATATAGTATGACGATTCCTACTATCTTTTTTACAATTATGGCTGCACTTGACATCCAGGTTCCTTATGGCGGTCCATTGAATTGGTTTGTATCAACAATAGTTCTTTATCTAGCTCTTAAGGAAATCCCAAGACCAAAACAAACTAGATAATTTCTGAGCACTAATATGCCAAAGCGCATTAGATTTAGAGACGTACTTTCTTTTGTACGTCTTTTTTCATATCCAAAGCTGGACAAGCATATTGTATAGTAAACCATTTATTTCGGAGGGAACCTATATGAAAAAGCTTGTTGCTCTATTATCACCTTTTTTTATACTATATATTATTTATTTTGATTTGAAGGTTGGAACACTACCTATCGCAGAAAGTGCAGCAAAAACGCAGGAGGATGTAATAACCCAAACAGCTAGTACTCCATCCAAATTAATTAAGATCCAACCTGGTGATACAGTACTTTCAATTATTGAAACAATCAATCCAAATTATCGGATTTCTTCTATAGATACACTTATTAATGATTTTGAAGCTTTGAACCCTAATGTGAAAGCAGATCTCCTTCAAATTGGGAAAACCTATTACTTCCCGCTTTATACCAATTAAACCACAAACACAATTCTTGTAAAAATCTATATTCAACTGTACAATATTGCAAGTAGCTAGTTTTTTATGCTAGCAATTTTATTTTGAAAGCATTACTCTTAAGATAGAGATAGACTCTTTAAACTGGAGGAGCGATATTCGTGAGTGAAATCATCCATCGTAGTAAAACACGTCCCGTAAAAGTTGGGAATTTAACAATTGGTGGCAGTAATGAATTATTCATCCAAAGTATGACTACTACCAAAACACATGATGTAGAAGCAACAGTTGCTGAAATAAAACGACTTGAAGAAGCCGGATGTCAAATTGTTCGTGTAGCATGTCCTGATGAACGCGCTGCTAATGCAATTCCTGAAATCAAAAAAAGAATTAATATTCCACTTGTTGTCGATATTCATTTTGACTATAAATTAGCCCTTAAAGCAATTGAAGGTGGAGCTGATAAAATTCGAATTAATCCGGGAAATATTGGCCGACGAGAAAAAGTCGAAGCTGTAGTCAATGCTGCAAAAGCGAAAGGGATTCCGATTCGTATTGGCGTCAACGCAGGATCTTTGGAGAAACGGATCCTTGATAAATACGGCTATCCAACTGCTGACGGAATGGTTGAAAGTGCATTACATCATATTAAAATTTTAGAAGATCTAGATTTCCATGATATTATCGTCTCAATGAAAGCTTCTGATGTTCAATTGGCAATTGAAGCCTATGAAAAAGCGTCCAAAGCGTTTGACTATCCGTTACATTTAGGTATAACAGAATCTGGCACATTATTTGCTGGAACAGTCAAGAGTGCCGCTGGTTTAGGGGCAATTTTGAGTAAAGGAATTGGAAATACTCTTCGAATTTCACTAAGTGCTGACCCTGTTGAAGAGGTTAAAGTTGCACGTGAACTTCTTAAATCATTTGGATTAGCATCAAATGCGGCTACACTTATTTCTTGTCCTACATGTGGTCGGATTGAGATTGATTTAATTTCAATCGCAAATGAGGTTGAAGAATATATTTCAAAAATAAAAGCACCAATCAAGGTTGCCGTATTAGGATGTGCGGTTAACGGTCCTGGTGAAGCACGTGAAGCTGATATAGGTATTGCAGGCGCTAGAGGTGAAGGCTTACTTTTCCGTCATGGTAAAATTGTTCGTAAAGTACCTGAAGACCAGTTAGTTGACGAATTGAAAAAAGAAATTGATAAGCTTGCTGAAGAATATCATGAAAAACAAAAGCAAGAGCAAGCCTAAAAGAACAAAAGCGCAAGCGCCTTGTCCAGGCCCGACAAGCAAATGTTCTGATGCAAAAAAGTCGCTCTTTGACTTTTCTTGCATCAGGTTATTTGACCTCGAGGGCCTAGGTGCTGGAGCTGAACGATAAAAAAACAAGCTCATACACGAATAGTGTCGAGCTTGTTTTTTTATTTCAAATTTATCCATTTAAAAGAATGGGAGGATAAAGATACCAACAATTATTGATATGGCACCTATCCCAATTGCCCACGCTCCTAGTCCCGTTGCACCACGTCTACGTGCAATAAAGCCAATAATTATCCCTGCAGCTCCCATTATTACAGGCATAACAAAAAGCGAAATGATTGATAAAGCAAGAGCAAGCCAGCCCATACCGGTACCACCGGTTGCTCTAGATTCAGTGTCAATATCAGCTCGTTCAAAATTTCGTGTAGATCCGTAATTAATTGGAGCCGCTACCTCTGCTGCTGTCTCTTCCTTATAATCCGAGTCAGTATTTGCGCCCAAATTCGGATCAACATAATGGTTTCCATCATAATCTTGAAGATCTCGCTTATTCACATCGTCTGCCATGCTTATCCCCTCGCTTTCCTTAGGTTAAGGAGCATTAATAGTATGAGTGGAATTAGAGGGAATTATAATTGTTAATCTTTTCATGCGTGACAGTCAGGACAAGCACCGTATATTTCGAATTTATGACCTGTAACATCATATCCATTCAAATTGTCGATCAGTTTATCCATTGGACAAAGGTCGATTTCTTTTGTTTTTCCACATTCCAAACAAATAAAGTGATGATGGTGGCTATCAATACCGCAAGTAAAACGAAAATGCTTTTCCCCTGTTAGTTCGGTCATCTCCAATATTCCAAGATCAACAAATAATGAAAGATTTCGATAGATGGTATCGAAACTTAGCCCTGGATAATTATCTTTTAATTCATCTAATACATCCCTTGCAGTTAAATATTTATTCGAATTGGAAAATAACTCAAGCATTTCTTCTCTCTTACCAGTGTGTTTATAGCCTCTCTCTTTCATTAAATGCAATGCTTCTGTTACATTCATATCGCTCTTCCTCTCCACCACTTTTTCAAGCCAATTGCAGCTAATAAAACCAAAATGGCAAGCATTACTATTGTCCCGCCAGGTGCCAAATTTAGATAATAAGATAGCATTAAACCTATAATAACAGAAAATTCGCCAAAAATAACAGAAAATATAATTGTTTGCTTGAAGCCTTTCGCAATTCGGATACTTGCTGCGACTGGCAAAGTCATTAATGCAGATACTAACAAGATACCGACAACTCTCATTGATGCTGCAATTACAAGGGCTACAGTTACAATAAAAATAAAATGAATCCATTTTGCATTTATACCTGAAACTGCTGCATGTTCTTCATCAAAGGATAGTAAGAATAATTCCTTGTATAGCAACACAACGACCAATAACACAAAAATAGAGATTACAACAACTGTCCATAAATCATTTCGACTTATCGCACTAACACTACCAAATAAATAGTTAAATAAATCTGTATTAAAGCCTTCAGCTAACGAAATAAAGATAACACCTAGCCCAATACCACCTGATAAGATAATTGGAATCGCTAATTCTTGGTAATGTTTATAAACGCCTCTTAATTTTTCAATAAAAAGAGAGCCAGCTACAGAAAATGTCATTCCCATATAAAGGGGATTAATTCCCCCAGTTAGACCAAGTTTCTTTTCAAGAAGTAAGCTTGCCGCTATACCCGCCAAAGTTACATGGCTTAATGCATCAGCAATCAAGGAGAGCCTTCTAACAACAATGAAAACACCCAAAATGGGAGCGATCAAACCGATCAAAATCCCACTAAAAAATGCATTTTGTAAAAATTCATATTGAAAAATATCCTTTAACATCTATTCACCTTCCATTACTATGGTCATGTGTGATTAATTGTAGGTCATGACCGTAAAACTGTGATAACCCATTGTCCTTAACATGATCAAATTCTGTTGCACTACCATGAAAATGCAATTGTTTATTCAAACACGCAACATGTGAAACTTTTTCGGTTATCGTCCCAACATCGTGAGTGACAAGTATTAATGTGATCCCTAATCGCTTATTAATATCTTCGAGCATATTATAAAAGGTTTGAACAGTTTGCGTATCTACTCCAACTGTTGGTTCATCTAATATCATTATTTCTGGTTCACTAACGAGTGCACGTGCAATAAACACTCTTTGCTGCTGCCCCCCGGAAAGCTCGCCAATATTTCTATTTAAAAAATCTCCCATTCCAACGGATGCGACAGCTTCTTCTACCTTATTTTTATAAGAGCGATTTAAAAACTTAAATAAACCAATTTTTGAAGTAAGCCCACTTGAAACAACCTCAAAAACAGTTGCTGGAAATCCAGAATTAAAGCTATTAGCTTTTTGAGAAACAAAGCCAATTTTTTGCCATTCTTTAAATTTTTGAATTGGTACTCCAAATAATTCAATTGTTCCTTTCTGAACCTTTAATAAACCAAGAATACTTTTCAGAAGTGTTGTTTTCCCAGAACCGTTTGGACCAACAAGTCCTAAAAAAGCCCCTTTAGTTACAATTAGATTTATATCTTCGAGAACATTTTGATCTTCATACCGAAATGTTAAGTTTTCTATACGTAAAGCAGGAATATTGTCTTTCAAATAATCACCTTATTTTGATAAATTTGTCCTAAATAATAAGAATGGTTCCGATTTAACTATTAAGAAGTATAAATGAATACTACATGAAAGTAAAGAAAGTAGATTAATTCTTTTTTTAGAAAATCCTGTTTAAGTAACAGAATCTTTTAGAAAAAGTTTAATCTACCTCTACTTAATGGATGGCTGATTTAAATTTAGCGCCACGTACTTCGTGTGTATCCATGATTGTAACAAATGCATTCTCATCAATCTCTTGAATAATTGCTTTTAATTTTGTTACCTCTAGTCTTGTTACAACAGCATAGATAACTTCCTTTTCGTCATCTGTGAATCCACCTCTAGCTTTAAGTTTAGTGGTTCCTCTTCCTAATCGATGTAAGATCGCTTCGGATACTTCATCTGACAGGTCGGAAACAATAAATGCTGCCTTTGTCTCATCAAGCCCCTCGATAACAGTGTCAATTGTTTTAAACGCAATAAAGTATGCAAGAACTGAATACATCGCTTCCTCAATACCGAACACAAAAGCTGCTACACCAAAAATAAAAATATTGATAAACATTACAAATTCCCCAACTGAGAATGGTAATTTCTTCGTCATAATGATTCCTAATATTTCAGTACCATCCATCGAGCCACCATTACGGATAACAAGACCTACTCCGGCACCTAGTAATAGTCCACCAAACACTGCAGCAAGAATTGGTTCAATATCAAATGGTTCAATGTGGTGTAATAATGTCTCTATTACCGCCAAACTTACAATACCTAATATTGTTGACCACATAAATGTTTTTCCTATTTGTTTATATCCAGAAAACATAAACGGAATATTAAAAACAACAACAAGTAAAGCGAAGGTAATATAACTCGGTGTTAAATAATCAACAATCATTGAAATACCAATAATTCCACCATCAATTATTTTATTTGGAAGTAAAAAGAGTTCGATTGCGGTTGCAGCAAATGCTGCCCCAATAATTATCATGATTATTCGAAAAATCACATTACGCATTTTTGCTTTTTTATGTTTTCGTGGTGTCATCATATTCCCCCTTTTTATTTCTATAAATGAAATTTGTCTTAAATTTATGCACATCGTTCCATGCATCTCAATAAAATAACGAGAGGACGGTGAACGCAAGAAATGAATATCTATCAGCAAATCATTAATCAAAAATTAAAAACGATTACACCTGAAGAACTTCTTACTTATGCAAATCAATACAATATTCAAGTAACTAAAGAACAGGCAAGGAAAGTAATTATTTTAATGAAAAACCAAAAAAGTATAAATATCTTTAGTCAAGAAGAAAGAAAGCAGCTCTTAAGGGAGATAGCAAGGGTAACAAGTCCAGATGTTGCAAGACAATTGAATAGTTTATTCATTAAATTTACGAAGTAAAAAGCTGTCTGTATGACAGCTTTTTACTTCTGCATGACGATTTTCTCTAATAAATTTGGATCAAAAGCTTTTGAGCGAAGCATTTCAATTTCATATTTATAAGGTGGTTTTTTACTATTTTTATCTTCACCAACAAATGGAGTTTCAAGGATTTTGGGAATATCTTTAAGGTTTGGATGATGGACAATATAACTAAGAGCATCAAATTTAATATGTCCGAATCCAATATTTTCATGTCGATCCTTGCTCGCACCTTTTTCATTTTTACTATCATTGATATGCAAAACCTTGATTCGGTCTATACCAACTAATTTATCAAACTCATTCAACACACCATCAAAGTCATTAACAATGTCATAGCCAGCATCATGAGTATGACAAGTATCGAAACAAACAGAAAGCTTATCGTTATGTGTTACACCATCGATTATTTTAGCTAATTCTTCAAATGACCTTCCACACTCCGATCCTTTTCCAGCCATCGTTTCAAGGGCAATTTGGACATTATGTTCAGGCGTTAATACTTCATTAAGACCTTCGATAATCTTTTTAATCCCTAGATCAGCACCTGCCCCGACATGTGCTCCTGGATGAAGCACAATTTGCCTAGCTCCAATGCTTTCTGTACGTTCAATTTCAGATCGTAAAAAATTGACACCAAGTTCGAATGTGGCAGGATTTATTGTATTACCAATATTTATAATATATGGTGCATGAACAATAATTTCATCGATACCGTGCTCTTTCATATGGGCTTGTCCAGCCTCAATATTCAAATCTTCTATTTTCTTACGTCTTGTATTTTGAGGTGCACCCGTATAAATCATAAATGTATTAGCACCATAGGAAACTGCTTCCTCACTTGCAGCTAGTAACATATGTTTACCGCTCATTGACACATGCGAACCTAATTTCAGCATCGTAACACTCCTATTCTCCCAATTACAAAAGTTCGTTTCTTTTATTTTATCATAATCATTATTTATTTTCTTTTCAGACGCCTCTGACGCTTTTTAATTTCTTCTATTTGTCTATTCTTCTTTTTCTTATAACCAGGTTTTACCTTTTTTGGTTTTCTAACTAAACTTTCGGCACGCTTATCAATTTCATCTGCTTGTTTTTGACGTTGCTTACGTTTATTTCTTTCTCCAATCTTTACTAGCTCACTGTGGACAAGATCCATATTGGTAAAGGTAATACCCATCTTTTCTAATCGAATAAGTGCATCCTCATCCGCATGGTCATAAATTGTTGCAGCAATCCCCGATAATTCTGCACGAGCAGTTCTTCCTACACGGTGGACATAAAAGTCCAAATCACTTGGAATCTCGTAATTAATAACATGACTTACCCCTGTAATATCAATACCTCTTGCTGCCAAATCTGTTGCTACAACATATTGGTACTCCAAGTCCGTTATCTGTTTCATCATTTTTTTACGGTCTCGAGGGCTCAAGTCACCATGAATTCTCCCTACCTTAATACCCTTTTCAAGTAGACCATCTGCAACTTGATCCGCCATTTTTTTCGTATTTGTAAAAATAATCGCTAAATAAGGGTTATATGCGATGAGCATATCATGAAGTAATTGCACTTTGTTTCGATGCCTTAGCGGAACTAGTACATGTTCTACTTTTGCAGCGGTTACTTGCTTCGGTGCCACATGAGAATACTTAGGATTTTCTAAATATTTTTTTAAGAATGGCTTTAATTTTTCTGGTATAGTTGCTGAAAAAACGAGTATTTGTAGCTTTTCTGTCATTTTACTAGCAATTTGATCTACATCCTGTAAAAAGCCCATATCTAGCATTAAATCCGCTTCATCAACAATAAGCGTATTTGCTGTATATACTTTTAATGCCTGCTCCTTTATCAAATCATGAATTCTTCCAGGTGTTCCGACTACAATATGTGGTTGAGTTTTTAATTTCTCAATTGCTCGATTCTTATCAGTACCCCCAACAAATAACTTAGTCGTGATTTGTTGTTCATCCGAACAGAATTTTGTTATCTTTAGTACCTCTTGATAAATTTGATTAGCCAATTCTCTCGTTGGAGCTGTTATAACAGCTTGAACCTCTTGACTAGTAAATTCTATTTTATCTAGTAAAGGCAATAAATACGCATGTGTCTTACCAGTTCCAGTTTGCGACTGTCCAATCACACTCTCGCCTCTCCCGATACTTGGGATTAGCCTTTCTTGAATTTCAGTCGGCTTTCTAAATCCAAGTTCCCCAATCGCTTCATTTATAAATGGTTGAAAAGTAAATCGTTCAAATTGTTGTTGTTTTTCCATAAAAAATCCCTCATTTATTTTTCAGAGTTAACTCCAAAAACCTTCATTTTATTTAACCTAACAAATAATTATATATGATTTTCAATAAAAACACCAATCACTTCTTATTTATAGCCCAATCTTCTAATTAATAAAACATTTAACTTCTACTTCGCATAATTTAGTGAATAAGGGCATCATACTTATATTTTGCATTATTTCTTGTAAATATTGAAAGGAGGATATGTATGTTTTTACCAAGAAGACCAATGCCACCTATGAACCATCCCTCCATGTTCTCACATCCATTTGGTGGTTATCCGCAGCAGGTCATGCAACCACGTCGTGGACTGGGAGGATTAATAAAACGGTTACTCCCTGGAGCTGGGCGTACGAACCCAATGCAAGGAATGCAAGGATTTCAGGGATTCCCTGGGCTGCAAGGGTTTAATGGATTCCAAGGATCGCAGGGCTTACAGGGGCTAGCAAATCCCTCGACATTTCAAGGGATAACTTCGTCAACATTAAGGTCCCTAGCAAATCCGGCAAATCTTAGCTCAATTATGGGAAATGTCCAAAAAACCTTAAAAATGGCAGAAACAGTCGTACCGATGGTTCAACAGTATGGACCATTAGTGAAAAATCTACCTGCAATGTGGAAAATCTATAACGAATTAAAAAGTTCTAACATTAGTGATACAGAGGAGGTATCAGATCATTCGCAATTAGAAATTTCAAATGAAACAAATGAAGCAAATTCAAACAATGATTCAGATCATTCCGAGGTAAAGACTAAATCTGGCAAGTCCGTACCTAAGCTCTATATTTGATTTCTTTTGTATTATTCATCTCCCTCATATATAATAAATACGAGATTACGAGAGTATCAACGATACAGATTCTTTCGAATATATTTGAGGAGGAATAGACATGGAAGTAATCAAAATTGCTCCACGCGGATATTGCTATGGTGTTGTCGACGCTATGGTTATTGCTAAGAATGCCGCTTTAGATAAAACTTTACCAAGGCCTATTTATATATTAGGGATGATTGTTCATAATAAACACGTTACAGATGCTTTTGAAGAAGAAGGAATCATTACCCTAGACGGAAATAATAGACATGAAATATTAGAAAAAGTTGATCGAGGTACAGTCATTTTCACCGCTCACGGAGTATCACCTGAAGTGAAACAGCTGGCACGTGATAAAGGATTAGTAACATTGGATGCAACATGCCCTGATGTAACACGTACTCATGACCTGATTAAAGAAAAGCAAGCCCAAGGCTTCCAAATTATCTATATCGGTAAAAAGGGGCATCCAGAGCCTGAAGGTGCTGTCGGTGTTGCGCCCGACATTGTTCATCTTGTAGAGACAGTTGAAGACGTTGAAAATCTAACGATTACTAGTGAAAAAATTATTGTAACTAATCAAACAACAATGAGCCAATGGGACGTACTTGATGTAATGAAAAAAGTGAAGGAAAAGTATCCTCAAACAGAAATACACAACGAAATTTGTATGGCCACCCAAGTTCGCCAAGAAGCAGTAGCTGAACAAGCAAAAGAAGTTGACCTAACAATCGTTGTTGGGGATCCGAAGAGTAATAACTCAAACCGATTGGCACAGGTTTCCGAAGAAATCGCCGGGACAAAAGCATACAGAGTCGCGGATGTAAGTGAAATACAGATTGAATGGTTACTGGACATAAAAAAAGTTGCTGTTACAGCAGGCGCATCTACTCCAACACCAATTACAAAAGAAGTCATTACATTTTTAGATCAATTTGACCCCCAAAATCAAGAAACATGGGAAAGAAAACGAAATGTTCCATTAAATAAAATTTTGCCAAAGGTCAAGCATTAAAGCATTTCCAAAACGGAAATGCTTTTTTTGTTTATTTAAATGTAAAAGGGTCAGTTTCTGGTTCTGATGGAAACACAAAGACTTCAAATTTCTTTTCTGCGAACATTTTTTCTAAAACCTTTGTAACTCCCTTTTTCATTACCTTTTCGACATTATGACCTGGATCAACGATATTAAGCCCCATCATCATTGCATCTTGGGCAACATGATAATACATATCCCCTGTTACAAAAACATCTGCGCCTTTGAACTTAGCTTGGGATATATATTTATTACCATCCCCCCCTAATACCGCTACTTTTTTCACTTTGTCAGTAAGATTTCCAACAATACGAAGATTTGCTACCTCTAGTTTCTTTTTCACATGATCTGCAAATTGTTCTAACGACATTTCTTCGGCTATGTAACCGATCCGGCCGAGACCAAGAGTATTCCCTTGAGAATCCTCATATGAAGGACTAAGGAGTTCGACATCTTTTAATTCAAGTGCATCAGCCAACAGATCATTAACACCGCCGACAGCCACATCTAGATTCGTATGTGCAGCATAAATAGCAATATCATGCTTAATGCATTTTTCAATGATTCGTCCAGCTGGTGTATCAGTTTGAATTGCTTTTAACGGTCGAAAGATTGGCGGGTGGTGAGCAATGATTAGATCTACATTTTTCGTTATTGCTTCTTCAATAACATCTTCTAAAATATCTAACGCAATCATTATATTCTTAACTGGTTTAAGTAAAGTACCGATTTGAAGTCCGATTTTATCTCCTTCAAGAGCGAGATGCTTCGGAGAAAATTGTTCAAATAATTGTATTACTTCAAATCCATTCGGAATTTTACTCATTATAATACCCCCTTTACAATTTTAATTTTTTGAAGCAGCTCATTTTTCCGTACCGTATTTTGATCATTCTTTTCAGCTTGTTCTAATTGATTAAGAATTTTTTCCCAATGTAATAACTCATGTGTCCATTTTTTTTGAAAAACAGTATTTTTTTCTTTTAATAAGAACGGGCCTAATAGTAACTCGGGCATTTTATAGGGTTTATTTGGTTTTCCTTTTTCTGCAACCAATATTTCATATATTTTTCGATCTTCTTCGATGATTTCTTCTGCAATTAATTCCCAACCATTTTGAAGAAGCCATTCACGAATAGAATATGCACCAATGTTTGGCTGCAGGATTAGTCTTTCTACTCCTTCTAGCTTTTCCTTTCCTGACTCCAATATCGATGTAATTAAGGAACCACCCATTCCAGCAATCGTAATACAGGTTACTTCACCAGTTCCAATCACCTCAAGACCATCACCTTTTCTAACATCAATTAGATCTTGAAGATTATTTTTTGCTACTTGCTGCATTGCAGACTGTAGTGGTCCTTCTGTTATTTCACCAGCAATTCCCTTTGAAATGAGACCATGTAATAATGCATAACAGGGTAGGTATGCATGGTCTGAACCAATATCAGCTAAAATAGCCTCTTTTTTTATGTATTTTGCTACTGTTTTTAAGCGTTCCGATAAATTAACTTCATTCATTTTTACACCACAACTTTTTTATTTAATATCCTCATTATACAAGAACGTAAAAATAATGTGAAACCAATGAGCAGTTCACGAATAAAAACCCCCCGTTTTGTAAACGAAGGGTTTTTATATGTATTTATTTTATTTATGTTCTGATAGCCATGTAGCTACTTTTTCCATGTCCTCGCCAGTAATAATGTTTGGCTGCATGATGCCTTTACCATTCTTAATTGTGTCTTTAATTTCATCAACTGAAAGTCTACTACCAACATCATTAAGAGCTGGTCCAGCACCTCCACTTAAGTCCACACCATGACATGCAGAGCACTTTCCTTTGAACAATTCCTCTGGGGAAGCATTAGCGGTAACTTCTTCCTTCTTTTCAGGATTCGCCATTTCATCCATGTTTCCTAATCCAACAAAACCAAGAAGAAACATAAGTCCAATTCCGAAGACGGCAATTAACGCAAATGGTATTAATGGATTTTTATTCATTTTCTGACCTCCCTTACCCTTATGTAAATACTTGTAAGCTGATATGATTATAGTCTATACAAACACTCTCTATTTTACTTTAAAAATTCAAGAAGTGAAAGTCCTAATTGTACAAGAACTCAATATAAATATAATTCTGAAAATATCACCAAAAAAATGTCACACTTTTGTCATATTTTTAGTAATTGAAAGATCCCACTCACATGTGGGATCTTAGTATTTACCATTCTCTACTTGTTAACAACCAATAGACCTTGCAATAACCATCCTTTGAACCTCAGAAGTTCCTTCACCTATTTCTAACAACTTAGCATCGCGCATGAATCTTTCAACATGATATTCCCTCATATATCCGTAGCCACCGTGAATTTGGACAGCCTGATTCGTTATTTCCATACATACTTCAGATGCATATAATTTAGCCATTGATGCCTCTTTCGAGAATGTTCTACCTCGGTCTTTTAACCAAGCAGCCTTATAAACCATATTGCGCGCCAATTCAATTTTCATTGCCATATCAGCTAATTTAAATTGTGTTGCTTGAAAAGTTGAAATTGTCCTACCAAATTGCTGACGTTCTTTCGCATAGGATAGCGCCTTGTCAAATGCTGCTTGAGCAATTCCTACAGCCATTGCACCAATTCCAATTCTCCCACCGTCTAAAGTGATTAAGAACTGCCTAAAACCCTCACCTCTTCTTCCAAGAAGATTCTCTTCAGGCACTCTCACATCTTCTAGAACCAATTCTGTTGTATTTGAAGCATGTAAACCCATCTTCTCGTAATTATCAATAATTTTAAAGCCTGTGGCATCAGTAGGGACGATAATTGCACTAATCTCTTTTGAAGAACCTTCTCTACCTGTTATTGCTGTTAAAGCTAAGTGCTTAGCATAGCTCGCATTAGTAATAAAACATTTACTCCCGTTAATCACAAACTCATTCTGATCTAAAATTGCCTCAGTTTGTGTTCCGCCAGCGTCTGAACCAGCATTTGGTTCTGTTAGACCAAATGCTCCAAGTGACTCACCTGTACAAATTGGTGTTAAATATTTTTCTTTTTGTTCCTTAGAACCAAATAAATGCAATGGTGCTCCACCTAATGAAATATGTGCTGAATATGTAATTCCTGTTGATCCACAGGCACGACTGAGCTCCTCAACAACAATGGCAAAACTAATCGTATCCGCTCCAGCTCCACCGTAATCTTCCGGAAACGGTAACCCCATCATTCCTAAGTCACTAAGTTTAGTAAAAATATTTATTGGAAATTGTTTCTCTTTATCTCGCTTCTCTGCACCCGGTGCAACTTCAGCATCTGCGAATTCCTTAATTGTTTTTTGGATTAGCTTTTGCTCAGTAGTTAAATCAAAATTCATATAATCCCTCCTGTTGAATGCGTTTACATTACCATTATATAGGGAAGGTAAGAATTTTCACAACATTTTAAAAAGACGATTTATATGAATAATGATATTATTACTA
The DNA here is from genome assembly GCF_022427965.1 of Fredinandcohnia quinoae. Taxonomy (GTDB): domain Bacteria; phylum Bacillota; class Bacilli; order Bacillales; family Bacillaceae_L; genus Ferdinandcohnia; species Ferdinandcohnia quinoae. The sequence continues at coordinate 88,260 of NZ_JAKTTI010000006.1, forward strand.
AAATTGATCCTAGTATACCCGCTACTAGAAAATATTTTTTATCTGTTTTTATCCCAATCAAACCCCAGCATATGCAATTTATTAAAACAGCAATTACTACAAAAGTGGATTTACCATGTAGAAATATTTCTACAGCTTTTACTGTTAATAAAAACATAAAAAGTGCCGCAGCAATAAAGCTGACATGTAAAAGTAATTTATTGTTTTTGCTAAGTACAGCAGCCAAAAGACAGATAATTAGAAAAATAAAATTTATAACCATTTGCAAATGGGGAGATATTTCAGTAAAATAAGTGACAAGAAATAATATTGGTAATACCATTCCAATTATCAGTATCATTAACAATGGTTTTTTTTCAGAATTCGAAGTTTTAGTTGGAATTTGATTTTCTTCCCCTTCTGTATACAGGGTAAGAAGAAAGTTACAGTACGATTCAGGAAGAAGTTTATTTTCCTTCCAGTACACAATCTCCTTTAAAATGATTTTTTTACGGTCTGGATTCATGAAAACGTTCACCTCAAGTTTTTGAAAAACAATTAGATCAAAAAAAAAAAAAAATAGTTTACTCCAATTGTAAGAAGTAAACTAAAGAATGTAAATAGAATTTTATCACTTTGTCGATTATTCTAAGAAATCTTTAAGTCGTTTGCTACGACTAGGGTGACGTAATTTGCGAAGTGCTTTCGCTTCAATTTGACGGATTCGCTCACGGGTTACACCGAAAACCTTACCGACCTCTTCTAAAGTACGAGTCCGTCCATCGTCTAATCCAAAACGGAGTCGGAGGACATTTTCTTCACGATCTGTTAAAGTATCAAGAACATCTTCTAGCTGTTCTTTTAAAAGCTCATATGCTGCATGCTCTGAAGGAGATGTTGCATCCTGGTCTTCAATAAAGTCACCTAAATGAGAGTCATCCTCTTCACCAATAGGTGTTTCAAGTGAAACTGGCTCTTGTGCAATTTTTAATATTTCACGAACCTTTTCAGGCGTTAAGTCCATATCCTCAGCAATTTCTTCAGGTGACGGCTCACGACCTAAATCCTGTAGTAACTGACGTTGGACTCTTATTAACTTATTAATAGTTTCGACCATATGCACCGGAATTCGTATCGTTCTAGCTTGGTCTGCAATCGCTCGGGTTATTGCTTGGCGAATCCACCACGTTGCATACGTACTAAATTTAAATCCTTTGCGGTAATCAAACTTTTCAACAGCCTTAATAAGACCCATATTACCTTCTTGAATTAAATCTAGAAAAAGCATACCACGGCCTACATAACGTTTTGCGATACTTACAACAAGTCTTAAGTTTGCCTCTGCAAGGCGACGTTTTGCTTCTTCGTCTCCTTCTTCAATACGCTCGGCAAGTTGAATTTCATCATCAGCAGATAAAAGATCTACTCTACCAATTTCTTTTAAATACATCCTTACAGGGTCATTTATTTTTACTCCAGGTGGAACACTCAAATCATTTAAATCAAATTCTTCTTCCTTGGCTAATTGCTGTACGTTGGGATCGTCTTCATCTTCATCCCCCTCAGCAACTAATTCGACACCTTGCTCTCCAAGGAACTCATAATATTCATCTAGCTGATCTGACTCTACTTCAAAACTAGACATGCGTTCTGCAATTTCTTCGTATGTTAAAACTCCACGTTTTTTACCTAGTTCTACTAATTGTTCTTTTACTTGATCAATTGTTAAATCTGTATCAACTTCTTTTGAACGCGCCGACTTTTCAGCCATTTGTTCCCCTCCTTCCAAACTAGTAAGCCTCCGAGGATATTGCTCTAGTGGATATGTTATTTTAGATTTTTTTGCATTTGAATAATTTCCATTGCAATCGAAGCAGCCTTCAAATAATCCTTATTTCTCTCTGCTTCATGTTTTTCGATTTCTTTTTCTTTTATCATTGACAAATTTTGTTGTTTCAACACCTGTTTGATATAATCCGCTAATTCAGCATCCAAGATCTCTTCACTAATTGAAAGCATCGCAATATCCGTCACTACCCTTTTTAGGTTGGGATCATGAATGCGAGATAAGAATGCACTTATATCTGGCTCATTTCCATCCTCATAGAAGGCATACAAATAAGTTACAATCGCTCGGTGCTCTTCAATATTAAAATTAGCTTGTAACGAATCTTGAACTTTACTGGTAGTATCTTGATTCCGTAACATATGAGCAATAAGAAGACGTTCAGCATTATGAAATGCTGGTAATAATTTAGTAGATACAATAGTTTTTGCTTTGCTATTATTTCTATTCCAGGTGTGATTATCCTTTTTCTTCCGTTCTTCTCTGTTATATTGATGCTGTTGTTGCTTAAGTGCATCTAACGAAATAGAAAACTCATTTGATAACTGACGCAAGTAATGGTCTTTTTCCACAGCTTTATCAAGTGAAGAAATTTCTTTTACTACATCTTCTATATAACGGATACGTTCTCCTTCATCCTGAAGATTTTTTCCTCTTCGGAAATACTGCATCTTAAACGCCATCAATGTAAGACTTGCCCCTATTACATCATTTTTAAACTTTTCAGAGCCAAATTTTTTGATGTAGTCATCAGGGTCAAGACCATCTGGCATTTGGGCAACCTTTACATAACAACCAGCCTCAGTAAGCATGCTAGAAGCACGTAATGCAGCGTCTACCCCCGCCTGATCAGAGTCATAACAAACGATAACAGACTCAACATTTCTTCTAATAATTTTTACTTGTTCTTCAGTAAGTGAAGTTCCCATCGTGGCAATGGTATGTTGTAAACCAGCTCTATCAGATGCAATTACATCAGCAAAACCTTCAAAAAGGATGACTTGTTGATTTTTTCTTATATGAAGTCTTGCCTGATGAAAATTGTAGAGTGTTTTACTTTTATTAAAAATGATGGACTCAGGGCTATTTAAATATTTTGGTTCCTGAGATTTATCAAGTACCCTACCTGAAAATGCAATTGTTTTTCCTTGATGATCCCAAAGTGGAAACATAATTCGATTTCTAAATCGATCAAAGAATGTGCCCCCATTTTCCTTTCGAATTAGCAAACCAGCTTGCTCCATTAATTCAAGCTTAAATCCTCTTTTTTGAAGAAACTTTGTTATAAAATCCCATGAATCAAGTGCATAGCCAATTTCGAATTTCTCAATTATTTCACGAGTAAACCCCCGATTTGTCAAATAATCAAGTGCATGCTGCCCTTCTTTCGTATTAAGTAACAGATGATGATAAAATTTTTTGAGTAATTCATGTGCTGTAATCATCGTAGAAGCATCATTATGTTTTTCGGTTGGTTGAGCTGAATAACTTTGCAAATCAATATTAACCTTATTCGCTAAATTTATTGCAGCTTCACTAAAAGTATAACCTTCAATATCCATTAAAAATGAAAATACATTACCACCTGCTCCACATCCAAAACAATGAAAAATCTGTTTATCGGGCGAAACAGAAAATGAAGGGGTGTTTTCTCCATGAAATGGACATAAACCGAAATAATTTCTACCTTGCTTCTTCAATTGAACATATTCACTAATAACATCAACAATGTCTACTGATAAACGAATTTTTTCGATTGTTTCTTCCGGAATTCGATTCCCCATACGAACAACCCCAAGTAATAGAAATATTCTATGTTAGTAAGATAAATCCTGCAAGATTCGACAATTTCTCTTTAAATTTTTTTGTCAAACTGCCGGCATTTCTAGCAACAGATACGATATCCATTCCGTATGTATATTAAGAAATTAACATTTTCTTCTTATTATTGGACAGCCATCTGCTCCAACATAGATTATTTTCTTTTTTTCGCCATATTTCTCTATTCTACATCACTCCAAGGATTCCTTCTTTTCGGTAAAAAGTTTTAAAAGTAAGATAACTTAAATTAAAATGTCGAAAATTAATAATACTTATTCTCAACTTTCCCTTGACATCTTTCAATTATTAGTTTATTCTATCAACCCAAACTCTAAACCTAAAAATATGCATTTTATCACAATTTTTTATTATAATACAAAATTGTTAGAAGTGCTATTCTTTTTTACAAAAAATTAAAAAGACACATATCTCAATCAGATATGTGTTTTAAAATGCTTTTTGATTATTTATAGCGTGTAAAATAATATTTGCAGTCTCTTCAACCGCTTTATTTGAAACATCTATTACATCACAACCAATTCTTTCAACAGTTGCTTGAAAATGATCTAATTCTTCTTTTATTCGGTTAATATTTGCATATATTGCTTGGTCATCTAGTCCTAATGATTTTAGCCGTTCTCGTCTAATATGATTTAGCTTATCTGGACTTATTTTTAATCCAAAACATTTATTTGATGACACTTTAAATAACTCTTCTGGGGGATCAACCTCTGGAACTAACGGTACGTTAGCTACCTTTAAACGTTTATGGGCTAAAAATTGTGATAACGGTGTTTTCGATGTTCTAGAGACGCCTACTAAGACAATATCAGCACGCAATATTCCTCGTGGATCTCGCCCATCATCATACTTAACTGCAAATTCAATTGCTTCAATCTTTTTAAAATAATCTTCATCAAGCTTTCTTACTAGACCAGGCTCATGTCTTGGACTTATATGATAAAGTGCTTCCATCTTATCAATCAGAGGTCCGATAATATCATGCACCACTACTCCTTCACGTTCAGCTTCTTGAACGAGAAAATTTCGATGTTCAGGTATAACTAAGGTAAAAGCGATTATTGCATTATTTAATTTTGCTAATGAAATAACCTCAGTTAGTGTAGAAGTGTCTTCAACATATGGGATTCTCTTAATATCAGTGTGGGAACCATTAAATTGACTAACAGCGGCCTTTACCACTAATTCAGCGGTCTCACCTACAGAGTCAGATACGACATATACCATACGCTTACTCATTTAATTCCCCATCTCCTTTAAACTTTATATGATTTCATCACCAGATAGTGCAACTAACGCTTTTGTCATATTCGTCTTCGTTACTCTTCCAATAACCTCGATTCCTTTTTCAGTATGCCTTACAATTGGAATCGCATCAATTTGTTTTTCAATTAACTTTCCAGCCACTTCAAGTAGAAAATCATCTTTTTCACACATTGTGATATTAGGCATTCTTGTCATAATAATGTTAACCGGAATCTTTGTTAATTCCTGTTTCCCTAGGCTAGCCCGCAATAGATCTTTTCGAGAAAGAACCCCAACTAAAAGTGATTCCCTATCAACTACGAATAATGTACCTACATCTTCAAGAAACATTGTACATATTGCATCATAAACAGAAACACTTTCATTAACAACAACAGGAATTGATTGATAATCTTTTACCTTAATTTTCATTAGTTTATCTGTTAGTAATTGGGCCCCTGTCTTCCCTGTATAAAAATAACCTACACGTGGTCTTGCCTCAAGATAACCAGCCATTGTTAAAATTGCAAGATCAGGACGAAGAGTGGCCCTAGTCAAATCTAGACGCTCCGCAATTGCTTCCCCAGTAATTGGCCCATTGTCTTTCACAATTTGTAAAATTAGCTCTTGGCGTTTATTAAGTTCTATCGTACTCACCACCTAATAATATCAATAATTTATTTATGTTGAACATTTATGTAATTGAATGTTATATAAGTTATACTATTGTAAATTATTATATACTAATATCGTAGGTAAGGTACAATAAAAACAATAAAAAAACTAGGAGCATAAATACTCCTAGAAAAAAATTATTTTACAATAATTGAATTCATATCTGCAAATAAATAAATCATATTTGCCAATAGTACCATTTGAGCCAATCGATTCTTTTTGATACTTTCATCTTCAGCCATGACCATCGTATGTTCAAAATATGCATCAATTTCAGGCTTAAGTGAAGCTAGTGATTCAAATACCTTATCAACTTGAACTTCCTTAATAGCATCGATTAATTCAGACTGAATTTGATTAACTTTTTCATATAAATTCTTTTCTTCCTTAGACTCAAAAAGAGCAGGATCAATCTCAGCTTCTTCACCTTTTTTGGAAATATTAATCACTCTACTTAGTGATTCTATCGTCTCTTTAAATCCAGCATCATCTTTCCGACTCTCCAATGTTTCTGCTTTTTTTACTAGAAGCCCAATATTTCCAATCTCAGTTCCTAATACTGCATCAATAATATCATACCTGATATTACGAGTTTGAAGATCATGCTTAATCCGTAATTTAAAGAATGACACTAAATCTTCTTTTATTTCTTGTTTAGTTCGTTTTGTAAGCTTACTTTCTTCAAAAAGCTCTAGTGAAGTATCTAATAAATCTTCTAAAGGTATATTCCATTCTTTCTCTAATAAAATCTGAACAATTCCCGCTGCCATTCGTCTTAATGCATATGGGTCTTGTGAACCTGTCGGAATGATACCGATTGAAAAACAACCAACAATTGTATCAAGTTTATCAGCAATACTAATGATTGTTCCTATCATTGTGCTCGGGCTTTTATCTTCTGCATGTCTAGGCATATAGTGTTCATTAATTGCAATCGCAACTGCTTCGTCCTCACCACTTAGCCTTGCATATCGCTCGCCCATTAATCCTTGTAATTCTGGAAATTCATATACCATGTTAGTCACTAGATCAAATTTACAGATATCTGCTGCACGTTTTGCTTTTTCCGCAATCTGTTCATCTACGCTTAATAAAATTGACAATTGATTTGTCAACTCACCAATTCTGCGTACCTTTTCTCCTATTGAGCCGAGTTCAACTTGATAAATTATTTTATCTAGCTTGTTTACTAGATCATTAATTTTTAACTTTTGGTCCTCTTTATAGAAAAAGTCTGCATCGGAGAGACGAGCTCTTAATACTTTTTCATTCCCTCTAGCCACAGTATCAAGATGTACATGATCTCCATTTCGAACTGCTACGAAGAAAGGCTGTAATTTCCCTTCCTTATCTTTAACAGGAAAATATCGTTGATGCTCCTTCATACTTGTAATTAACACTTCTTCCGGAAGCTCTAAAAATTCTTCTTCAAATTTACCGTAAAAAGCTGTTGGATACTCTACTAAATTTGTTACTTCCTCAAGTAAATCACGATCAATTGGCACTACCCAATTATTTTCTTCTTCCAGTGTTTTGATTTGATTACGAATAGCTTCCTTTCGTTCCAAAGAATCAACAATAACGTATTGTGACATCAATTGACGTTCATATTCCTTAGGGCTAAGCAACAGAATTTCTGACCCAAGGAAGCGATGACCTCTTGTCTTATTTCCTGATTCAACACCTGAAATGGAAATTGGAATAATATCATCCCCAAATAATGTCACCAGCCATTTGATCGGGCGAACAAATCGTAAATCATTGTCCCCCCAATGCATATTTTTAGGGAATGTAAGATTTGTGATAACTTCTTCAAGCTCCTTTAAGGATTCTTTCGTTTCAAGTCCTTTCACAAATTTGGTTACATGTGCATATTCGACACCATTAATTTCTTTAAAATAAATATCTGTGACCGTTGCTCCTTGACCTTTAGTAAATCCGATTGCTGCTTTTGACCAATTTCCTTCAGAATCAAGAGCAATTTTCTTAGCAGGACCCTTTGCTTCAATTTCAACATCATCCTGTTTTTCAGAAACATCTGTAACGAGAACAGCTAATCTTCTTGGACTTGAAAAGCCATTAATCGTTTCGTATGAAATATTTTTATCTAATAACCATTTTGTCATTTTATCTGTTAATTGGTTCATCGCATCTGTAACAAATCTCGCTGGCATTTCCTCTAAACCAATTTCAACGAGCAAATCCCGTTTATTCATTGTGATCGTCTCCTTTTGCCTGAAGCATCGGGAACCCTAATTTTTCCCGTTCCTCATAAAAAGTTCTTGCAACTTTTCTTGCTAAATTTCTAACCCTACCGATATAACCGGTTCGTTCAGTTACGGATATAGCCCCTCTAGCATCTAATTGATTAAATGTATGTGAACATTTTAAAACATAGTCATACGCGGGATGAACAAGTCCCTCATCCATTTGACGATGTGCCTCTTTCTCATAAATTCCAAAGAGATTGAATAACATGTCGACATCAGATGTTTCAAATGTATATTTTGAATGTTCATATTCGGGCTGAAGGAAAATATCACGGACTGTAAATCCCTTTGTCCACTCTAGATCGAACACATTTTCTTTATCTTGAATATATGATGCCAATCGCTCCACACCATACGTAATTTCAACAGATACAGGTTTACAATCAATTCCACCAACCTGTTGGAAGTAAGTGAATTGGGTAACCTCCATGCCATCTAACCAAACTTCCCATCCTAATCCAGCACAGCCTAATGATGGGTTTTCCCAATTATCCTCAACAAAGCGGATATCATGTTCAAGTGGGTCAATACCTAGTGCACGCAATGAATCTAGATATAATTCTTGAATATTATCTGGTGATGGTTTGATAATCACTTGAAATTGGTGATGTTGATACAAACGATTAGGATTATCACCATAACGTCCATCAGCAGGACGTCTTGATGGTTCTACATAAGCTACGCTCCAAGGCTCTGGTCCAATTGCTCGTAAAAATGTATATGGACTCATCGTACCAGCACCCTTTTCAACATCATACGCATTCATAAGAATACACCCTTGATCAGACCAATGTTTTTGTAGTGTTAATATCATATCTTGAATATTCATCATTTTAAACCTCCATTAAAATACTCACTTAAGATGAGAGTTCAAAAAGGAGGATAAAAGGACCGAGAAGTTCGAGGCGGCGAAACTTTGAGTAGCGGAACGTATGTAATTAATACGTGAGCAACGGAAAAGCAAGCCAACAAAGAAATTCGATGTGTCATTTTACCGGACTTTTTGAACTTCCTTTAATATAAAAAACTCCCCTCCCTATGTCTGGTATTAGACATAGGGACGAGAGTTACCCGCGGTTCCACCCTATTTGCTACATGAATCATGTAGCCTCTTTTAAAAAAGTTTAACACTCAGAGAACGCCTTCCCTATCTGCCTATACCCTAGCTTTCACCATCCTAGGTTCGCTTTTATAGACGATTAACAGGTACTTCTTTCCTTCAACGTGTCATAATTTATTAGCATAATAATCGATATTTTGGTCTTTGTCAACTAATTAAAAGTTTAAAGTGTATTACGGAGATTTTCAATTTGGTCTAGAAACCGTTTTGATTTCAAGTAAAGTCCTGAATATTCCTCATAATACGCATTAATTACTGTTTTTAATTCTTTTTTTGTTTCTTCTTTTAAATCAATATTTCCTAGTCGATTCAAATCGAAATAATAAAATAATCTAAGTAGCCGAATCGTTGCCTGGGAAGTCTTAAAATGATATCGATCCTTACCATAACATCGATGACAAAGTAAACCTCCTTCTCTTACTGAAAAGGCAAATTCACCTTCTTTGCTATGACAAACGGCACATTCATCCAGAATTGGATATAACCCTAACATCGGAAGCATTTTTAGTTCATAAATATACATAAGTACATCTAGATCATAGCCTTCATTCATATAATTCAAAGTTTGGTACAGTAGTTCAAACAAAAATGGATTTGCTCGCTTTTCTTCTGTACATTTATCCGTTAGTTCGACAATGTAGGAGGCATAGGCAGTCATAAAAATATCTTCACGAATCCCTCGGAAAGAAGAAATGGTTTCCCCCTGTTGTAACCCTCCTAATCCAGATGATTTCTGAATTAAGTAGTATCCATATGTAAATAGTTGAGTAATAGCAGTCAAGCGGCTACTTGGCTTTTTCGCCCCTCGTGCCATTACTCCAACTTTTCCCCATTCACGGGTAAATAATGTCACAATTTTATTAGTTTCACCGTAATCATTCGTTCTAATTACAATGCCTTCGCATTTTTGTAACATGAATGTCCACCATCCAATAGGTTAAAGGCATTACGTAAAATCCTTTTACCGTCTATACAATTCTTCATTGGAATGGTCAAGAAATTGGAAAGTCTACTTCTGCTAGCTCATCATTTTGTATATCGGGTCTCTCTTCCTTATCTTGTTCTAATTCTTTGAAAAGAAGATACATATCTACGTTACCTGTTTGACTAAACACTTTCCAGGTAAAATCTAACATAGGTAACCCCACCTTTCTGTTATTTACTAGCAAAAAACTAATTCCAATTTTATTCGGTTGTATGAATATCTTGACCTAATCTTACAGAAATAATGTTACATAAATTTTACTAATGATAGGAAGTTCAAAAAGTCCGGGAAAAATAGCTGTCGAATCTCTTCGTTGGTTCGCTCTTGCGCTCCTTGGAAAAGAAATGCGCTTTTCCTGCGTGATGGAACGTCTGCTCATGTATTAAAAGCATACATTCCGCTGCTCATAGCTTCACCGCCTAGACCTTCTCGGCTCTTTTTGTCCTCCTTTTTGAACACTTCTCTTAAATAGTGAACCAGTATCAATACTCGTCTTCACGGAAACCGAAGTCTCGTAGTTGGGACATTTTATTACGCCAGTCCTTTTGAACTTTTACCCAAAGTTCAAGGAATACCTTTGAGCCGAGTAGAGCTTCAATGTCGACTCTTGCACGTTTTCCAACTTCTTTCAGCATACTGCCTTGCTTACCGATAACAATACCCTTTTGGGAGTCCCGTTCCACAATAATCGTAGCTGCTACATATACAGTATCGCTATTATCTCTTCTTTCCATTGAATCCATAACTACAGCGATGGAATGTGGAATTTCCTCTCTCGTTAAATGTAAAACTTTTTCCCTAATTAATTCTGAAACAATGAATCGTTCTGGGTGATCTGTTACCTGATCTGCAGGATAGTATTGTGGTCCTTCAGGTAAATACTCTTTTATTTGGTTAACTAATGTATTAATATTATTCCCTTGTAGTGCAGAAATTGGCACAATCTGTTTGAAAGGATATAGTTCCTTATATTTCTCAATTAGCGGCAATAAATGATCAGGATGTATTTGATCTATTTTATTTACGACAAGGAACACAGGCGTTTGAATTGTTTTTAACCGTTCAATAATGAACTCATCGCCACGTCCATATCCTTCCTCTGCATTAATCATAAATAAAACGAGATCAACTTCCTTTAGCGTATTCTGAGCAACCTTCATCATAAAATCACCAAGCTTATGCTTTGGCTTATGAATTCCCGGTGTATCGATAAAAATAATTTGAGAATCATTTTCTGTATAGACTCCCTGAACTTTATTACGGGTAGTTTGAGGTTTATCACTCATTATCGCTATTTTTTGCCCAACCACATTGTTAAGAAAGGTAGACTTCCCTACATTTGGTCGACCAATGATTGAAACAAATCCTGATTTATAAGCATTATTTTCCATGCAAGTCCTCCGCTGTAAATGCACCTGGTAGTAATTCTGCCACGGTTAATTCTTGAATATCACCTTTTAAATTTGTTAAATACACTTTTAAGTCACTTGGACATAATTCGGCAATTACTTGACGGCATGCACCACAAGGCGGCACTGGACGTTCAGTATCTGCTACGACAGCGATGGCAGTAAAATCCTTTACCCCATCAGAATACGCTTTAAATAGGGCTGTTCGCTCAGCACAGTTTGTAACACTATAGGCTGCATTTTCAATATTGCATCCATGATACACTTTGCCATCCTTTGTTAAAAGGGCTGCACCTACTTTAAATTGCGAATATGGGACATATGCTTTTTCCCTTGCCTTTTTTGCTTCTACGATTAGTTCTTCAATTTTCAAGATATGTCTTCCTCTCTTTATTTTACAAAAAAATATGTTCAATTTCATGTGTTCTCACGATTTGTTACACAAATGTAAGAATATTCATATAATATTTAGGTAAGGTAAAAATATCACCAACCCAATTATAATAGCAGTAAAAGCATACACAAATACAGCCGCAGCCGCAATATCCTTTGCCTGTTTTGCTAGGGGGTGATAATCCTTCGTTACTAAATCCACAACCCTTTCAATCGCAGTATTAAGTAATTCAGCGGTAATCATACCACCTATTAAAAGGAGAATAACCAACCATTCACTCTTTGATATTCCGAAGAAAAAGCCAGCAGCAATCACGATTAAGGATATCAAAGAATGAATTTGCAAATTACGTTCTTGTACAAAAGCGTTTTTAAAACCATTACAGGCATATGAGAAACTCTTGATTAGCCGGTTCCATTCACGTCTACTCTTATCTGTGGAGTCCATAGGCCTCTAAAATTTCCTTTTGTTTAGAAAACATTTCATGTTCTTCTTCTGTATTACCATGATCATAGCCAAGAAGATGTAAAAAGCCATGAACAGCTAAAAAGCCTAATTCTCTCATAAAAGAATGCCCGTATTCTTCAGCCTGCTCACGAGCTCGTGGAATAGAAATAATGATATCTCCCAGAATAGTCGGCATATCCAAACCGATTATTTCCATTTCACCCTCACCCATTTCCTCCAATGCGAAGGAAATCACATCTGTTGGCTGATCTTTGTCCCGATAATCTCGATTAATTTCCTGTATTCTGTCATTGTCAACAAATGTGATTGAGAGTTCAGTTTCACTAATGATTCCTTCCATTTTCGCCGCAACCTGCAGCAATTCATTTATCTTCTGACATTCCTCATCAGAAATTTCGCCTACTTCATCAATAAAATCAATATCTAAATTCATGCTTCCTTCACCTTCTGTTTAGTAGCTTCTGCTGGGTATTCAATTCTTGAGTGAAAGATCCCATTCAGTGATTCACATAATGCTTTTGCAATTATATCTAATTCCTTTAACGTTATGTCACATTCATCAAATTGACCGTCCTGTAATCGATCTGAAATAATATTATTGACCAGAGCTTCAATTTTTTGTGGAGTTGGATTTGACATTGAGCGAACAGCAGCTTCAACACTATCAGCAATACCGATAACTGTTGCCACCTTCGTTTGTGCTTTCGGACCAGGATATCTAAAATCCGACTCCAATATTTCTCTGTCACTTTGTTGCTTTGCTTTATGGTAAAAAAACTTTAATAATGTTGTCCCATGATGTTGTTCTGCAATATCAACGATTTCCTTTGGCATTTTATATTTTCGTAAAACCTCGGCACCATCAGTTGCGTGCGAAACAATAATTGTCTTACTTAACTGAGGTGCAATATTATCATGAGGGTTTTCGATATTCATTTGATTTTCAATAAAGAAATGTGGTCTTTTCGTTTTTCCAATATCATGATAATAAGATGCAACCCTTGCTAATAATCCATTTTCCCCAATTGCTTCGCTTGCGGACTCAGATAAATTCGCAACCATAACGCTGTGGTGGTATGTTCCAGGTGCCTCAGTAAGAATTTTACGCAATAATGGATGATTAGGGTTTGATAATTCAATAAGTTTGATCGTAGATAATATTCCAAATCCACCTTCAAAGAATGGCAGAAGACCAATCGTTAAGACGGATGCGATAATACCAGATGCTACTGCCATTATTACTGATGAACCAAAATCTAGACTTGAGTAATTTCCGTTTTTCAATAGCATGATTGATAATATTAAAGCAATATTTATTAAAGAAACGAATAGTCCAGCTTGTAATATTTTCCCTCTCCGATTATGCTTACTTAAAAACAAAATACCAGCTAAGCTTCCGAATAGAAAATAAACTCCGATTGAAAAATTTAGTGTTCCAGTAACACCCTCATTAAAAATAATACTTCCACATATTGCAAAAATCATACTAGATATGATCGCTACTTTTTCATTAATGAGTAATTTCACCAATAAAGCTCCCATTGCGACAGGAACGATGTAACCTATTTCCGAATAATCAATTTGTTGGAATAAACTGATCATCTTCATTAATACAATAGTGATAGAGAAAATAATCGCAAACAGTAATAAGTAAAAATTCCGGTTTCGATCTGTAGGAACCTCACTTTGGAAATAGTAAATAATCGCAGCCATCATTAACAGTATAATGATCATTAATCCAGTAAAAGGCTGGACAGAATTATCACTATTTAATAAGCCTACAAGCTTCAACTGCTTAATCATATCTCTGCTTACTAGTTGACCTTCTTTAACAATTATCTGCCCCTGTAAAATTTTCACAGGCTCTACTGCATCAATTGCTTGCTGACGTTCTTCCTCTGTTAGGTCAACATCATAATACTCATTTTGAATAACGGCAAATTGGCCTAATTCCTTAATAGGATTCTTTAATGAAGTGTCTACACTTGTATAACGCAGCTCTTCCTCAATCTTCTTTTTGGCATTTTGAACCTCTGAAGCAGGAATTCTCGTTTTCATAATATTATTAACGGCTGTAATAATCGCATCTTCAGCCCGGGACAGCTGGTCAGGTGTAGCCTCTAATAATGCCGTAAAAACGGAAACTGGTATTCGATCTGTCAAATCAGCAGGTAGCTTTGGTTCCAGCATTCTAAGCTTTTCGGAGGACGTAAGTTTCTCTGGAGCATTTTTTCGGTCTTCCTCTGATAGCTTTTCCCACTCTTTTTTAGTACTATTATATATTTCTTCAGCTTCATCATTCGTTTCTACAATCAAATCAAAAATAGAAGAAATTAAATCAACCCGATTATCAGCATATTCCTTTTTTAGTGTGTATACATCTTCAACTTCCTTTGCCGCCTCATCTTGTTTCCTTTTTGTACTCTCTTTATCTTCAATTGTAAGTGGAGAACGGATCGTTTCCTTCGATGGTTGGAAAGGATCTATGTTTAATTCCTTAGGTTTTACATTACTATACATCGCGAAAAACATAATTCCGCACAAGAGAATATAAATGGCGATGTGTAGAAAACGAAAAGCTTTTATCGTTGAGAACAATTGGAATGATTTTTTCTTTTTTCCCATGTTTGCTAACCTCCTTTTTCTTTACTACATCAGATGGATACAACACCAGTTATTTCCATGTACACAGATGGTAAAAAAGACCCATGTAATTGATGGGTCCTAAGAAGCCTTATTGTTCAGCCCTTTCATATGCTTCAATAATTCTTGCAACGAGGGGATGACGTACAACATCTGATTGTTCTAAATATATAAAAGCAGCACCAAATACTTCTTTCAAGATATGTGTTGCAGCATTCAAACCTGATTTAACCCCTTTTGGCAAATCAATTTGTGAAACATCGCCAGTAATAACCATTTTAGACCCGAATCCAAGTCGTGTCAAAAACATCTTCATTTGTGCAGGAGTGGTATTTTGAGCTTCATCCAGAATTACAAATGCATCATCAAGGGTACGCCCTCTCATATATGCAAGGGGAGCAATCTCGATTGTACCTCGTTCAATTAATCTCTCTGTGTGCTCAACACCTAATACATCATGCAAGCCATCATACAATGGCCTCAAATAAGGATCCACCTTTTCCTTCAAATCTCCTGGTAAAAATCCTAAACTCTCACCCGCTTCAACAGCTGGTCGTGTTAAAATAATTCTTTTAACCTGACCATTTTTTAACGCATTTACAGCCATAACAACTGCTAAATAAGTTTTTCCTGTTCCTGCAGGGCCAATTCCAAAAACGAGGTCTTGTTTTTTTATTGCAGCAACATATTGACGCTGCCCATGTGTTTTGACTCGAATCGACTTACCTTTTGCATTTTTAGTAACCTCTTCATTATAAAGTTCTTCAAACGCATCAAGCTTACTTGATTTAGCCATTTGAATCGCGTAAATTACATCTCTTTCATTAATTGTTATTCCTTTTCGGATTATGGCTAATAGTTTCTCTAATATATCTTCCACAAGCTGAACACTTTCCACTTGGCCGGAGACATGTAATGTTTCACCACGTGTAATAATCGAAATATTTAATTCTTCTTCAATTCTTTTAAGATGTAAGTCATTATTTCCAAATAAGTGAATAGCTTCATTTGGATTCTCTATTTGTTGTTTAATCATTACTAATTCTTCAGACATCCTTAGTCTCCTTGAACTAATGGTATCGTGCTAACAATATTCTCTATCACATCATATTTTATTTCCACCTTAACTTTACCATTCTTAACGGAATGACGCAAAACTTTTTCTCCAATAATTTCAGCATCATTGTCTAATTCATTCTCCAATTTTTTTCTACCGTCTTTTACAGCTTCTTTTATAGCTTGATCAACCGAATATTTTCTTTCCACCTCTTCTGATTCTCTAATGACTTTTTTGGAATATGCAATTGGCAACTCCCATTTAAAAAACTTAACATTATGCTTATACTTTTCTGTTTCAAATTCCTGATATTCATTCTTTTTAAAACCCCAGATTGGTAAAGCCAAGTCTCCAAATTGAAGATAATGTTTATGATTACTATCCCCAGTAAAAACATTTAATTTCGTTGAAAGATGAACCTCTAGTGTATACTTGTACCATGTTTCGCCAAAAATTTTTCCTCTTGCTGGTACAAGCTTCTCCTCACCTTCCTTGCCGATTTTACCGGATACCAATATATCTCCCTTATTAACATAATCATGCTCTGTTACTAATGGTTTGCCTTCTTCTACAAACATTCTTGTAATGATTGCATTCTTTTTAGCAATGATATTTCTTGGACTTAAGTGCTCTGCTGGCTCTGGTTGGTTCTTTTCGACTACTTCCAAATGATAGGTCGTCCCATTTAACTCTACACCAATCCACGTGATATCATTAATATTATCTGTGAGATGCCTCTGGATTGACTCTACGTCTTCCAAAAAAAACTGAAGCTTACCTTTTTCAATTCCCATCCTTTTAAGTTCTTTTAAAATTAAGTGTTCTGTTTCAGGCTTCGCACCATCAACCTTTATGCCCCACACCATATTTGATAATAGGATAATGATAACAAAAAAGCCAACTGCACCAATTAGAAATCCACTGTTAAGAACCGTTTTACGAATTAAAAATGGGAGACCCTTTCTTTCAATAAAGCGGAGTTTACAATCACTTTTACGAACAATTGGGCGTATTTTTGAAATATCCTTTAAATACATCGAAAAACTTAACGTATGACTTCCTTGTTTCCTTACTTCCCAGACAATAATATTTCGCCGAACGCATTCATTAATGAAGCGTTCTATCCCCTTCCCTGTTATCGCAACCTTTACACTGCCACCAAAAAAGTGGGTCCAATGATTTTTCATCTATATCCTCCTAGCCGACTAGTTATCTAGATAATGAACATGTTCAATTTTTCCTTCAAGCATAATTTCCTCAGGAAGAATCGTCTTAATGACAAATGATTTACCTTTTATTAGAAGTTGTCCTTGTTTCAGTAGTAACCGAACCTCTTGATCGGAAAAAGTTAATAGCCCTCTATGGTTTTCGATGTAAATATGTAATTGCCCAATCATCGTGATCCTCGGTAAGTCCATTATGACATCAGCGGGAAGTTCCATCTTATTTGTAATCCAACTCTTCATACGCTGTTTTAAATTTTTCGGCATAAAAAAGAACCCCCTTTCATCTCATGTTTATGAGTGAAAAAGAGTTCATAGAACTGATATTATCTATGGTACTAGCGAAATGAATGTCGCAATTTAAATTCGATTATTTCTTCTCTGAAATGGCTTTTTTGATCGTGGTGGTCCTAAGACCTCTGACCAAATGATTCCTTCCGCCACCTTATTTTTTGAAATCCTTTTATTTGTTTGCCGTTTACTCACTAGAGACTCAGATATAACTTGAGAAGTATCTTCTCTTACCTGGGAATTTTCAACTGAGTTTTTGTCCTGCAATTCAAGATATTTCTGGTATAAATTATTCGTATTTTCAATAACCGTTACTTCCTCAACATGAGTAGTATTTGGTTCATGTAACTGCTTAGTTGCTTCCTTTGGCTTCTCAATTTCTTCTTCGAAAAATGGTCTTAAAGGCTTGGGAATTGGTATTGGTGTAGTTGATTCCGATTCCTTTTTACCAAATCGGCTAAATACACTGGAGATTATTCCGATTAAAATAAGTATCATCCAACTATTTCCCATTACATATTCAATTATTTGATCCATTCTTCATAAACCTCCTTCCAAATTTTGAGGTTTAATTATTTTTCTAAATCATCAAGCTGATCAGTACTCTTCCCTATAGAATCTCTCATGTCAGTATCTGCCATGATGTTTTTCAAGTTCATATAATCCATAACACCTAAATTACCTGAACGTAAAGCTTCCGCCATTGCAAGTGGTACCTCTGCCTCTGCCTCAACAACTTTTGCTTTCATCTCTTCTACTCGAGCACGCATTTCTTGTTCGCTTGCAACAGCCATTGCACGACGTTCTTCGGCTTTCGCTTGTGCAATTTTTTTATCAGCCTCAGCTTGGTCTGTTTGAAGACCGGCACCAATGTTTTTACCGATGTCAATATCCGCGATATCAATCGAGAGAATTTCAAAGGCAGTACCTGAGTCTAGACCTTTTGAAAGCACTGTTTGCGAAATCATATCTGGATTTTCAAGAACTTTCTTATGATCAACTTGAGAACCAATTGTACTTACAATACCTTCACCAACACGGGCGATAACAGTTTCTTCCCCCGCTCCACCAACTAATCGGTCAATGTTTGCTCGCACTGTAATTCTTGCCTTCGCTTTTACTTCAATACCATCCATCGCTACCCCAGAAATAAATGGTGTTTCAATTACTTTCGGGTTAACACTCATTTGAACTGCTTCTAATACGTCACGTCCAGCAAGGTCAATCGCAGCTGCACGTTCAAACGTTAATTCAATATTTGCGCGTTGCGCGGCAATTAATGCATTAACAACACGATCCACGTTTCCTCCGGCTAAATAGTGACTTTCTAGCTGGTTTGTACTAAGATCAAGACCAGCTTTAACCGCTTTAATTAATGGCATGATTACTCGATTTGGAATAACACGACGTAACCTCATTCCTATAAGGGTGAAGATACCTACTTTTACTCCGGCTGCTAATGCAGAAATCCATAGTGCTACAGGTACAAATGTAAAAAAGATTGCTAAAAAAATGATTCCTAACGCAACTGCTAATAAAATTAATAACATTCCTTCTGGCATTTCTCTTTCCTCCTAATTCCTATTTTATATGTTTAGTAGGTAATTCACGTACAACAATTCGTGAACCTTCTACTTTGATAACTTCAATTTTTTGGTCACGTTCAATATAACCGCCTTCAGTAACTACATCAATTCTTTCATCATTAATGACCACTGTACCAGCTGGTCTTAAAGTTGTCATTGCATAACCTTGTAGACCGATTAATTCAGTTCTATTCTTATTTGAAACATAGCCACTATCTGTACTGGTTGAATCAAATAAAATAATTTTTTTGAATACATGTAGTCTTTTACCGAAAACCTTAACCAATATAATAATTCCTATGATCGTTACAATTAAAGCAATAAGTAACGATAATCCGATTATCCAAATACTGCTTCCAGCTAGGAAAAAACTTGTTAATATAGCACCTAAACCTATCAAACCTATTATCCCCCCCGGGAGCACGAATTCCAATAGGATTAAGACGACCCCAATTATAAATAAAATGATAGACTCCTTACCAGCTAAGCCAGCAACAGTATGACCATAGAAGAATAAAAATAAAGATGATAGTCCCATAATACCCGGTATTCCAAATCCAGGTGAATAAAGCTCAACAACTAATCCAAGACTACCAATCGATAATAGGATTGGTATGACAACCGGATGTGTTAGAAAACGAGCAATGTTTTCAGCAACGCTCACCTTTGCATAATCAACATATGCGTCTTCATAGCCAAGCTCATTGATAAGGGCTGCTCTGTCTTTAACAATTCCTTCCGCATAGCCAACCTCTAATGCTTGATCTGCAGTTAATGTTAGTAAATCTCCTTTTTTAGCACCGTACTTAGGTAAATCAATTTCTTTGTCTACCATTGCAAGTGCATATATCGGATCACGACCTGTATTTTCTGCTGCACCACGCATTGCTGATTTCCAATAGGACACTGTTTTGTCATCTGCTGCATTTCCTTCTCCGTCAATGACCATTGTTGCCCCCATATTAGCATCATCTGTCATATAAATTTTGTCAGCATTAAGGGCGATAAACGATCCGGCAGAAGCAGCATTATTTGCTACAAAAGCCACAATTGGTATATCTGTTTGATGCATTCGTTTTCCAATCATTTTCGATGCCTTGACATCCCCTCCAAAGGTGTCGATCTCCATAATAATCAGATCCGCACCTTTATCTTCAGCTTCTGTTATTGATCGGTCAATGAAAGCAGCCAATCCTATTTCAACCGTCTCCTCAACAGGTATTACGTATACAACCTGATCTGCTGCACTATACCCTTTATTAGGAATAAAGACTACTAATAATGGCAGAATAATAAAAGATAAAAATAAGAGCACTCTAACCTTTTTCACAGATTTCCCCCCTTCAAGTCTTATAGTATGTATTACGTTTTAACTGGAAAGAAGTTTCAGTATTGTAAAAAAAAACACCTTACGGAATGTAAGGTGTTTTTCCTTTAAGATAATTGCTGTAGTACAATTTTATTGACGAGTGAACCATCAGCCTTACCTTTGACCTTAGGCATAATCGCCGCCATTACTTTGCCCATATCAGCTTTTGAAGCAGCACTAACCTCAACAATTGTTTCCTTAACAATCTCTGAAAGTTCATCTTCGGATAATTGTTTCGGTAAGTACACTTCCAATATCTCAATTTCAGTTTGAATTTTATTAGCAAGATCTTCACGACCAGCGTTACTAAATTCATGGAGGGAATCTTTCCGTTGTTTTAATTCACGAGTAAGAACAGTTAATTCTGCGTCTTCGGATAAATCACTAGTTCCAAGCTTAATGCCTTCATTCTGAAGTGAAGCTTTCACCATTCGAATAACAGATAATTTATCTTTCTCTTTATTCTTCATCGCCTGTTTCATATCATTATTTAAACGCTCGAGAAGACTCATAAAACTACACCCTCTTTTAGAATTTGCGCTTTCTAGCAGCTTCAGATTTCTTCTTACGCTTTACGCTAGGCTTTTCATAGAATTCGCGCTTTCTTGCTTCTTGTATAGTACCTGATTTTGATACAGTACGTTTGAAACGGCGAAGAGCATCTTCAAGCGATTCGTTTTTACGAACGACCGTTTTTGACATTCTAATTCCCTCCCTCCAAAACAACCACTAACTAATTCGGACACATGTTAGATAACAATCTCCAAAATGCCTGACAATGGAATGTCATGGCAAAAATTTAAACATGTACCTTGCAATTATAATATATGAGTTATTTTAGGTCAACTTATTTCATCTACTAATCATTGGAATTGGTGTCATTTTCATAAAACCTTGTCCATACAATAGGTGTAAGGGGTGAAAAAAAGAATGATTGAATTGGTTTCGTTATTCGCAGTTTTCCTAGCAATCTTTATTTTTGGTATGACAGTTATGAGAACTGGGCTTTATAATTTAACAGGAGATAAAATTAGAGAATGGCTGATACGTTTTACGAGTAATCCTTTTAAAGGAATGTTAACTGGTACAATTATTACAGCAATTATCCATAGTAGTTCTGCTGTGATGGTTCTTGTCGTTGGGTTAATTGCAACTGGTTATTTAACCTTTAGACAATCAATTGGAATTATTCTCGGCACAAATATTGGGACTACCTTTACAACTGAACTTATTACCTTTGATATATACGCAGGTATTGTACCGATGCTATTGATTGGCTTCCTATGCTTTTTTATCCGTAATCAGCAAATCTTTAGTACTGGAGCATTTTTATTTGGTTTGGGCTGTATGTTTGTCGCTATGAATGGGTTTGAACAGCTTGCAAAACCAATTTCATTATTTCCAGCCATTCATTCCTTTTTTCAACATACGAATGAGAGTGGGTTATTAGGTGTCGGGATCGGAACTTTAATAACAGCGATTATTCAGTCAAGTACGGCAACAACAGGTATAATTATGGGCTTTATGAATGAACAACTTCTATCATTAAATGCTGGAATCGCAATCCTTTTAGGTGCCAATATCGGTACATGTGTTACGGCTTATATTGCAAGTATTGGGTCTAAACATGAGGCAAAGTTAGCAGCATATACACATATATGGGTAAATCTTTTTGGTGTCGTCTTATTTTTTCCATTTATAAATAGTCTTGGTGGAATTGCTTCCATGTTAACTGCACTTCCCGATGTACAAATTGCTCATGTGAGTCTCATCTTTAATGTGTTGACCTCTATAATGATACTACCATTTACAGGATTACTAGCTTCGTTCATTACAAGGATACATAGAAGCGCATAGAAAAAGCAACCCTTCACAACAGGTTGCTTTTTCTAACTTAATAATCTGATGTACCAGATAGACCTTTAACGATTGAGACGCCAGCACTGGCACCGATTCTTGTAGCACCAGCCTCAACCATGTCTTGTGTGCCTTTTGCATCGCGAACTCCACCAGATGCTTTCACACCTAGATCTGGTCCTACAGTTTTACGCATTAATTTGATGTCTTCAACTGTTGCACCACCAGTTGAGAAACCGGTAGATGTTTTAACAAAATCTGCACCAGCTTTTACTGCAAGCTCACAAGCTCTTACTTTCTCTTCTTCAGATAATAGGCTTGTTTCAATAATCACCTTAGTTAATGCTTTACCTTTTGCAGCTTCAACAACAGCACGAATATCCTTCTCAACTAATTCATCATTTTTATCCTTAAGAGCCCCGATATTAATTACCATATCAACTTCTGTTGCTCCATTTTGAATTGCGTTTGATACTTCAAATGCCTTTGTTTCAGGAGTATTTGCACCTAAAGGAAAACCGATAACAGTACAAACCTTGACTTCTGTACCAGCGAGTAGTCCAGCAGCCATTTCTACCCATGTAGGATTCACACATACGGATGCGAATCCATACTCCTTAGCTTCTTCACATAGTGTGATAATTTGATTCTTTGTTGTATCTGCTTTTAATGCAGTGTGGTCAATTAATTTTGCGATATTATTCATTATGTATAAAACTCCTTCCAAGCTTGGTTGTACGTACCTCTTACATCATATCATGGTTAGTTCAGGATGACTACTAATGAAATACTTTACTATCATAGTATGTGTTAGTAGGAAAAAAAATAAAGATAGTCCACATACTAAATGTAGACTATCTTTTTTATATTCATGCTGTTGTTTTCGTTGCGTGTAAAGATAAATCCTCTTCAACCTTCACGAATTGGCCTTCATTATAAGGATAACCAGCTTTGTTGATTTTCACCTTTACAATCTTTCCAATCATATCTTCTGTTGCATTAAATTTAACCTTTAAGTAATTATCGGTATATCCAATATATAATCCACTATTCAGATTATCTTTATCGATTTCCTCCGGAATTACCTCTAAAACCTCACCTTCATACTTGGAAGCATATTCCTTAGCAAGTTGGTCTGATAAAGTAATTAAGCGATGTACACGTTCATTTTTTACGTCTTCATCTACTTGTTCTTCCATTCGAGCTGCTGGTGTTCCAGTACGTTTTGAGTATGGGAATACGTGAAGTTCCGAAAAATGATGCTCTTTTACGAAATTATACGTTTCCATGAACTCATCTTCTGTTTCACCAGGAAAACCAACAATAAGATCAGAGGTTAATGCTAAGCCTGGTAAAGCTTCACGTAAGCGTATCAATCGTTCAGCAAAGAATTCCATTGTATATTTGCGTCTCATTCTTTTTAAGACAGAATTTGAGCCTGATTGAAGTGGAACATGAAGATGACGAACGATTTTTTTCGATTGATCAAGAACTTCAATAATTTCATCTGTAATTTGACTCGCTTCAATTGAAGAAATACGAATTCTCTTAAGACCAATTACCTTTTGCTCTAAGTCTCTTAATAAGGCTGCTAGGTTATAATCCTTCATATCTTCACCATAACCACCAGTATGGATTCCAGTTAGGACAATTTCCTTATAACCAGCGTTGACTAAGGATTGTGCTTGTTTAACTACTTCTTCAGGATCTCTAGAACGCATTAAGCCCCTAGCCCATGGAATAATACAGAAGGTGCAGAAATTATTACAGCCTTCCTGAATTTTTAATGAAGCACGTGTTCGATCAGTAAATGCAGGAACATCTAGCTCTTCAAATACACGTGCTTTCATGATATTTCCAACACCATTTATTGGCTGACGTTCTTGTTTATATTGATCTATATATTCAAGCATTTTAACTCGATCTTGAGTTCCAACAACAATATCGACTCCAGGTATTGCCATGACTTCAGCTGGTGAAGTTTGTGCATAACATCCTGTGACGCAAATAACAGCATCAGGATTTTTTCTAATCGCTCTCCGAATAACCTGTCTACTCTTCTTATCACCAGTGTTCGTCACAGTACATGTATTAATTACATATACGTCTGCTGTACTCTCAAATTCTGTGCGTTCATAGCCTGCTTCTTTAAAAAGCTGCCAAATTGCTTCTGTTTCATAATGATTTACTTTACAACCTAAAGTATGAAACGCAACTAATGACATGTTAGTCACCTCGCTAATTCAAAATAATATGAAACAGCTGATAATACATATAAAGGTGCTGTTTCAGTTCGTAAAATTCTTGGACCAAAACTACAGGTAAGAAAACCATTTTCCTCTAGCCTACTTACCTCTTTTTCACTAAGGCCACCCTCAGGTCCTACTACAACAAGGAGAGATTGACCCTCAACTAGTTCATTAAATAATCGAACAAGCTTTGATTTTTCACCACTTTTTGCATCTTCTTCATATGCGATTAATTTATAATCGTATGACTGACTATATGTAAGTAAGTCAGTTAATGAAAGAGCTTCATGAACGGAAGGTATGATAGTTCGATGTGATTGCTCTGCTGCTTCTTTCGCAATTTTATTCCATCGCTCCACCTTTTTTAATCCCTTCTTCTCATCCCATTTTACGACTGAGCGAGCAGCAATAAAAGGGACAAACTCACTTGCACCAAGCTCGGTCCCTTTTTGGATGACATATTCAAGTTTATCCCCTTTAGGCAACCCACTCGCTATTGTAACTTTAATTGGGAGCTCGTTAGATTTCTCTATCCATTCTACAACATTTACAAAAACAACATCATTGGAAATTTCAGTAATCGTGCAGCGAGCTACCTTCCCATTAGGATCACAGCAAATAATTTGATGGCCTACATCCATTCTCATTACACGGATGATATGATGAACATCGTCACCTGTAATTATCGTACTTGATTCTTCAAATTTATCGACAAAATATCTTTGCATTCAGCCACCACCTGAAAAACTAACATCATCTTTTTTTACTTTTTCCTCGCAATGATTGCAACCCAATCTTCCATAAGCATGATCTCATTAATTAAGAAGCCAGCCTTCAATAAACCGTCCTTAACTTCCTGTTTCTTAGTATTAATAATACCTGAGACGATAAAATAACCATTGGGCTTTAATACTCGAGCTGCATCATTAATAAAGCGTAAAATAATTTCTGCTAAAATATTCGCAACTACTATATCGACAGTACCCTCGATATTTTCAAGTAGATTATTTTGCGAAACAGTGACAATCTCTTGAACTTTATTTAATTTAACATTTATCTTTGCACTTTCCACAGCAACAGTATCCAAGTCAAGTGCTTCTATTTTGGAGGCTCCCAGCATGGCACCTGCAATACTAAGGACACCTGAACCTGTACCCACATCAATAATTTGATCACCATTCTTAACAGTACGCTCTAATGCTTGTATACTCATTACTGTCGTTGGATGTGTTCCTGTACCAAATGCCATTCCTGGATCTAATTCAATTATTAATTCGTCACTACTTACTGGCTCATAAGTTTCCCAAGTAGGAACAATTGTGAACTTCTCGGAAATTTTAACAGGATTATAATATTTCTTCCAAGCGGTTGCCCATTCTTCCTCATTCACTTCACTTATCGTGATATTGTTATGCCCCAAATCAATATCAAATAGTAATAGATTATTGATTGCTTCTTTAATTTCATCTACCGCTTCACCTAAAAAACTATTTACAGGTAAATATGCCTTAACAATTACCCCTTCTTCTGGGTAATCATCTGGATTAAGTTGGTAGATTTCACCGAAAACATCTTCCCGTTCCTTTGTTAAGTCAAACGGATCCTCGATTACAACTCCACTGGCACCAGCTTCGTGTAAAATATTTGAAATGGGTTCCACCGCTTCCTGTGTCGTATGAATGCTAATTTCAGACCATTTCATAACTACCAACTCCAATCCTTATTGTCAATCATTCGCCTTTTATGGCTCTTTTTACCTTTGCAAAAAAACTATCATGCTGCTCATCAGGTGCTTCATTTCCACTAATTTCAGAGAACTCTCGAAGTAATTGCTTCTGTTTTTCCGTTAACTTTGTTGGTGTAATTACGCGTACTTGTATATGTTGGTCGCCTTGACCATATCCCCGAACATTTGGAACTCCTTTTCCACGAAGACGAAATTTAGTACCTGTTTGGGTACCACTAGGAATTTTCAATTTCACTTTTCCGTGCAGTGTCGGAACTTCAATTTCATCACCTAATGATGCTTGTGCAAATGTCAGAGGCATTTCACAATAAATGTCATCACCATCACGTTCAAAGAATTCATGTGATTTAACATGGAATACAACATACAAATCTCCAGGAGGGCCACCATTTATTCCAGGTTCACCTTGTCCGGTTACACGTAATTGTTGACCATCATCGATTCCGGCTGGAATTTTCACATTAATTTTCTTACGTTTTTTAACTTTACCCAATCCACCACAGGTTGAACATTTATTTTTAATGATTTTACCTGTACCGCTACAGTGGTGACATGTCCTTCTATTAACAATTCTACCAATTGGAGTATTTTGCTCTACATTCAACTGACCTGTTCCATGGCAATGAGAACATGTTTCTGGCTTAGTACCTGATTTTGCACCAGTACCAGCACATGTATTACACTCTTCTTCTCGTGGTATTTCGATATCAGTTTCTTTCCCGAAGACTGCCTCCTCAAAGGTTAGCGTCATCGTGTATTGTAAGTCAGCTCCTTGACGTGGTGCATTTGGATCTCTACGTCTTGTACCACCACCAAAAATGGAACTGAAGATATCCTCAAAGCCGAAGCCGCCACCAAAGTCAGCTCCACCTCCAAAGCCACCGAAGCCTTGATTTGGATCTGTGTGACCAAACTGGTCATAATGAGCACGCTTATTATCATCACTTAGTGATTCATACGCATCCTTAACTTCCTTAAATTTATCAGCAGCATCTGCTTCTTTATTAATATCGGGGTGATATTTTTTTGATAATTTTCGATATGCTTTTTTTATCTCATCCTTTGAAGCATTTTTCGAAACCCCAAGTACTTCATAGAAATCTCTTTTACTCATTAAATCCACTCCCGCATTATTCACATAAAGAATATTTTATCACTGTTATAAGATAAAAGGCAATAAACATTCCATTAATGAAAAAAAGTCAAAGCCAAGACATGCCTGACTTCGACTTTTCATAAATCTTGTTTATATAGCTTCAGGCGCCATCGGCTCGAGGTCAAATAACCTGTGTCAACAAAAGTCAAAGTGCGACTTTTTTTGCCACAGAACATTTGCTTGTCGCCGATAGGCAGGCGCCTTACGCTTTTCTATTTATCGTCTTTTACTTCTTCAAATTCTGCATCGACTACATCGTCATCTTTCTTTCCAGTGTCTGCTCCACCTTCAGCACCTTGAGCTGCCTGAGCTGCTTTAGCTGCTTCTTCATAAAGCTTCACTGAAAGCTGTTGGACGATTTCTTGAAGAGCATCCTTTTTCGAACGGATTTCTTCAAGGTCATTTTTCTCGATTGCTGCTTTTAAAGCATCTTTCGCTTCATTCGCTTTTGCAACCTCTGCTTCATCAACTTTACCTTCAAGATCTTTTAAAGTTTTTTCAGTTGTGAAAACGAGTTGGTCTGCCTCATTACGTAATTCAACTTCTTCTTTACGTTTTTTATCAGCATCTGCATTTTCCTCAGCTTCACGTACCATGCGTTCTACTTCATCGTCAGATAAGCCTGAAGAAGATTGGATTGTAATAGCTTGTTCTTTATTCGTACCTAAATCTTTCGCACGTACATTCACAATACCGTTTTTATCAATATCAAACGTTACTTCAATTTGAGGAATTCCACGTGGTGCTGGTGGAATATCCGTTAATTGGAAACGTCCTAATGTTTTATTATCTGCAGCCATTTGGCGTTCCCCTTGCAATACATGTATATCAACGGCTGTTTGGTTATCAGCAGCGGTTGAGAATACTTGTGATTTGCTAGTTGGAATTGTAGTATTACGATCAATTAGTCTTGTAAATACTCCACCCATTGTTTCAATTCCAAGTGATAGCGGTGTTACGTCTAATAATACAACATCCTTAACATCACCAGTTAATACTCCACCTTGAATTGCTGCACCAAGAGCAACTACTTCATCAGGGTTAACGCCTTTATGTGGTTCTTTTCCAGTTTCCTTTTTAATTGCTTCTTGAACGGCAGGAATACGTGTTGAACCACCAACAAGAATAACCTTATCAATTTCACTAGGTGAAAGACCTGCATCTTTTAATGCACGACGAGTTGGTCCCATTGTTCTTTCAACTAGATCAGCAGATAACTCATCAAATTTAGCACGTGTTAAGCTAACCTCTAAATGTAACGGGCCAGCTTCACCAGCTGTAATAAACGGTAAGGAGATTTGAGTAGATGTTACACCTGATAGATCCTTTTTCGCCTTTTCAGCTGCATCTTTCAAACGTTGTACTGCCATTTTATCTTTTGATAGGTCAATTCCATTATCTTTCTTGAATTGCTCTACTAAATAATCGATAATGACTTGGTCAAAATCATCTCCACCAAGACGGTTATCCCCAGCAGTTGATTTAACCTCAAATACACCATCACCTAGTTCTAGGATTGATACATCAAATGTACCACCACCTAGGTCATATACGAGGATTGTTTGGTCTTCATCTGTTTTTTCTAATCCATAAGCAAGTGCAGCAGCTGTTGGTTCGTTAATGATACGTTCAACTTCTAATCCAGCAATTTTACCTGCATCCTTTGTTGCTTGGCGTTCTGCATCATTGAAATAAGCAGGAACTGTAATAACAGCCTTTGTCACCTTTTCACCAAGATATTCTTCAGCATATGATTTTAAATACTGAAGAATAATTGCAGACATTTCCTGTGGTGTATGTTGCTTACCTTCAACATCAACTTTGTAATCAGTACCCATATGACGTTTAATTGACATGATTGTATTCGGGTTAGTAATTGCTTGACGTTTCGCAACCTCACCGACTTGTCTTTCACCATTTTTAAATGAAATAACCGATGGAGTTGTACGATTACCTTCTGGGTTAGGAATTACCTTTGCTTCCCCACCTTCCATCACAGCAACACATGAGTTAGTTGTACCTAAGTCTATACCTATGATTTTACTCAAGGAAAAAACCTCCTAATTTCGATTCACTCGATTAATTTACTGATTTACCTTAACCATTGCAGGACGCAGTACACGATCCTTTAACTTATATCCTTTTTGAAACTCTTCTAATACGATATTTGATTCAGCATCAGCTTCTTCAACCTGCATGACTGCTTGATGGAAATGCGGGTCAAATTGTACACCTACTGATTCAATTGCTTCAACACCTTCTTTTTTAAGTGCTTCAACAATTCCACGATATACCATATCCATTCCTTGCAAAATTGATTTAGAATGTTCATCTTTTGCTTCTACCTGCAAAGCTCGTTCAAAATTATCGAGTGCTGGTAATAAATCATTCACTAAACTTTGTGCCCTATATGTAGTAGCTGATTCCTGATCCAAACGAACACGGCGTTTATAATTTTCAAAGTCAGCTTGATTACGTAAAATTCGATTTTCTGCGTCACTAAGCTTCGCTTCAAGTTCAGCTATTCTTTCATTGGCTTTCGAAAGCTCATCTTGTGATTCTTCAATTTCACTTTCTTCTACTAGTTCAGCCTCAGCCTGTTCAATTGTTTCAACAACATCATTTTCTTCAATCGCTTCATCTTTTAGTATTTCTTTCTCGTTAGCCAATTATTTCACCTCCCTTAAATGGAACAACCACAACAATCGTAATCATTAGTTAAGAATGGATATCCCAACCTTAACTAATGATTATTACTTTTATTCATTTTGATATAGCTTTGTAAGAACCTTAGTAAAGTCTTGACTCATTAGTTGTAGTAAACTTATCACACGAGAATATTCCATTCTTGTTGGCCCCAATATAGCAATTGAACCTAAGTGATCAGTCCCTACTGAATAAGAAGCCGTTATTAAACTACAATTATTCATCGCAATGTTATTATTCTCATGACCAATTTTAATATTTATACCTTCTTTACTCGTCCGTAAAAGCTTGGTGAATTCATGTTCACTATCAATCATTGTTAATAGTGTTCGAATTTTATTAATATCATGAAATTCTGGCTGACTTAGTATATTTGTTTTTCCACCAATATACACTTTATCTTCAGCTTGAAGGGTAAAAGTGCGATCGAGCACTTCGAGCATACTGTCATAATTGCGAATATGCATTTTTAACAAGGAAACAACTTCTTTATAAATTTTATTCGTTAGCTCTGTCAATGGCACCCCAACAAGTCTGTCGTTAAGAATATTAACCATTTTTTCAATATCGGATGGATCAATTGAACCAGGAAAACTAATTGTCCGATTTTCTACATGTCCATTATCCGTTACGATTATAGCCACTGCTGTATCTTGATTAATCGGGACAATTTGCAATTTTCTTACCTTATTCTCTTTGAATGCAGGTCCTAATACAATAGCAGTATAATTCGTTAAATCAGAAAGGATCTGAGCTGATTTTTGAACAATTTTCTCCAGTTCATAAATATGCTCTGCAAAAATTGACTTTATCTCTTGTTTGTCCTTCTGAGTTAATCGGCTTGGTGATATTAAATGATCAACATAGTAACGATACCCCTTTTCAGAAGGGACCCTACCTGATGAACTATGGGTTTTTTCAATGAATCCAAGTTCTTCTAAATCTGCCATCTCATTGCGAATGGTTGCCGAGCTAAAAACAATCTCATCCTTTTTCGACAATGTTCTCGACCCTACAGGCTGTGCAGATCTAATAAAGTCATCAATAATAACTTGAAGTATTAATAGCTGTCGATCTGTTAGCAAGGAACATCACCTCTGTTAGCACTCCTCAATAGCGAGTGCTAATTCTAAAAATAATTTACCAAATCCCACTCCTATTGTCAACGATTAAGATTATAGTAAAAACGCTTGAAAAACTTCATTTCCAAGAAATTTTCCTTGATGTGTTAACCTAATAAATCCATTGCTTTCCTCTATTAAGCCTTTCTTAATTTGTTCATTAATTTGCTCTTGAAAAATATCAAAAATACTTTTGCCGAATTTTTCATAAAAATGGCTGATGGAAACCCCTTCTATTTTACGCAATCCTAGAAATAATTCTTCTTCCATTTTTTCTTTAACCGATATTTGATTAATTTCGACATACGGAAAACCTGTCTCAGCAATATTTGACATATATTTTTTAATCGGGCCTGCATTTGAAATTCTCTTTCCTCCAATGTAACTATGTGCACCCGCACCGATCCCATAATATTCCTCGTTATTCCAATATGTTAGATTATGCTGACTTTCAAAGCCTTTTTTTGCAAAATTACTTATTTCATATTGACTGTAATTATGTTTGGACATCTCTTCAAGCAATAATTCATACATACACGCCTCATTTTCTTCACCAGGTAAGTGTAGCTTTCCTCTTCTCATTAAATTATAGAAGACTGTTTTTGGCTCAATAATAAGTGAATAAGCTGAAAAATGTTCAACTTCAAGACTGAATGCAATATCAAGTGAATCTTTGAAACTCTCCAATGTTTGAGTAGGTAACGCGTACATCAAATCAATGCTAATATTTTTAAATCCTACTTCTTTTGCAAATTCTATCGTTTGAAAAACATCTTTTCGGCGGTGTGTCCTACCAATTTTCTCTAGCAACTGATCATCAAATGTTTGAACTCCAAAGCTAATTCGATTGACACCCGCATCTGCTAATAGCTGCAACTTTTCCTTCGGAAGATCACCAGGATTCGCTTCAAATGTAAATTCTAAATTAGGCTGTCTTGGGAGTAAATATTGATTAATACTTGTAAGAAATTGTTCTAGCTGCTTCATCGTTAATACTGTTGGGGTACCACCACCAACAAAAATCGTTTTTAAATTTTGGGGTGGATGTGATTCAACCGTATTTCTTAATTCAGTGTCCATTGCCTGTAAATATTCCTCAACAGGTTGTCCTTGAAAAAAAACTTTATTAAAATCACAATAATGACAAATTTGTTCACAAAACGGAATATGAAGATATGCAGCTTGTACCATAAAATCACCACTTTCTTAGCTGTAAATTGAAAAACCGCAGAAATTCTGCGGTCATTAGTTTTTTATTTGCTGTCATCCATTTTCAATACGGCCATGAATGCTTCTTGAGGGACTTCGACTGAACCGACTTGTTTCATTCGTTTCTTACCCTCTTTTTGTTTTTCAAGTAGCTTACGCTTACGTGAAATATCTCCACCATAACATTTGGCAAGAACGTTTTTACGCATTGCCTTGATTGTTGAACGAGCAATTATTTTCTGACCAACAGCTGCCTGGATCGGCACTTCAAACTGCTGTCTAGGGATTAGCTCCTTAAGTTTTTCTACAATTATTTTACCACGATCATACGCCGAATCACGATGCACAATAAATGATAAAGCATCTACCTTTTCTGCATTTAGTAAAATGTCCATTTTAACAAGCTTCGAAGGTTTATATCCAATTAACTCATAATCAAATGATGCATATCCTTTTGTATTAGACTTGAGTTGATCGAAGAAATCATACACAATCTCTGCTAAAGGAATTTCATAGACAATGCTCACTCTATTTTCATCAAGATACTGCATATCAATAAAGGACCCACGCTTATTTTGACAAAGCTCCATAACAGCTCCCACAAAATCATTTGGCACCATCATCGTTGCTTTTACATATGGTTCTTCAATTCTGTCAATTTTTTGTGGATCAGGCATATTAGACGGATTATCAATTCGCAAATCTGTACCATCTGTCATAAATACATCATAGATAACACTTGGTGCAGTTGTAATTAAATCAATATTAAATTCTCTTTCGATACGCTCTTGAATGATTTCCATATGTAATAATCCTAGGAAACCACAACGGAAACCAAAACCTAACGCTTGTGATGTTTCTGGTTCAAATTGAAGAGCAGCATCATTTAATTCTAACTTCTCCAATGCTTCCCGTAAATCATTGTATTTCGCTGTATCGATAGGGTACAACCCACAGAAAACCATTGGATTTAAGCGTCTATAACCTGGTAGCGGCTCAACCGCACCGTTTTTAGCATTTGTAATGGTGTCCCCTACTCGAGTATCACCAACATTTTTAATTGCAGCTGTTAAAAATCCTACATCCCCGACAGTTAGTTCATCTCGTAAGGTAGACTTCGGTGTAAACACACCAGCCTCAATAACTTCGAACTCTTTCCCTGTTGCCATCATTTTAATCTTGTCACCTGGTTTAACAGTTCCTTGAACCACCCTAATATAGGCTACAACTCCACGATATGGGTCATATAATGAATCAAAAATAAGTGCTTGTAGTGGGGCATCTGGATCACCTTGAGGTGCAGGGACTTTTTCTACAACTTGTTCAAGTATATCTTCAATCCCAATTCCCGCCTTTGCTGATGCAAGGACAGCATCTGATGCGTCAAGGCCAATTACATCCTCAATTTCAGTTCTTACTCGCTCCGGATCGGCACTTGGTAAATCAATTTTATTAATAACTGGGATGATTTCCAATTCATTATCTAGTGCTAAATAAACGTTAGCCAACGTTTGCGCTTCAATTCCTTGAGCAGCATCCACTACTAAAACTGCACCTTCACATGCAGCTAGGCTTCGGGATACCTCATAAGTAAAGTCTACGTGTCCTGGTGTATCAATTAAATGAAAAATGTATTCTTCTCCATCTTTCGCTTTATATCTTAATTGAACAGCATTTAATTTAATTGTTATCCCACGTTCTCTTTCCAGATCCATAGAATCTAGCAATTGGTCTTTCATTTCACGGTGTGTTAATGCACCTGTCTTCTCTAAAATTCGATCTGCTAATGTAGATTTCCCATGATCTATATGAGCAATGATTGAGAAATTTCGTATCTTTGCTTGTCTCTTCAGTCTTTCATCTTTGTTCATCAAAATTCTCCTTTATTGAACGGACTACACTAGATTAGATTATACAAAACATTTGTCAAACATTCAAAACAAAAAAGAGAGCACCATCACCTTTTTGTGACAGACACTCCATTTAACCAAACAAATTTAATAGATTTTCGATCCCATTTCCAATTGCAGTCATTACTTTCTCAAATAAAGAACTTATACCATCACCAAGCTTTTTGCCAATACTAGATACAAAATTAAATGTCTCTACCTCTTCTAATTGTTGGTGTTTTTGTTCGATATCATGACTAGTGACTTTCCTTCCTAATACGGATGCCTCCACCTCGCCATTTTGATTATCCGAGATATGAAAGGCACCTTGAAGAGAGGGATCATCATAGCCCCTCATCCTCTTCATGCCTTCATTTGCTTGTTGCATCCCTATCAAAACACCGAGTAGAAGAACAGTTGAGATTAGAAAACATTTCATCATGAATTTAAACATCACACATTTCCCTCTCTATTCCTTTGAATCTCCTTGTCCTGCATTCACCTTTTCAGCCTGCCAGTAATATTCAGCAAACACATCCGCAATTGCAGCGGCCGATCTTCTTAATTCTTCAAAATTATTATCAACCCCACCAAACTCGATAAGCATAGCATTGCCAGATTTGTCCTGGTTATAAACCCCGTTATTTCCTGGACCACCTTGTTCATAAATTGCTTCACTTAATCCAGGGTATTTTTTCTTAATGATTTGAAGTAATTCATTTGCTAAAGCCAAGTTTTTTTCAAAATGAGGATTTTCTGTCCCTACTACAAATGCAATTTTCGCATAGGATTTCCCGTTAATTATAACGGTTGACTTCTCTTTTCGTTTATCATCACGATGAATATCGATAAAATAATTTAAATCACGATTATTTGTCATCGCTGAAGCAAATAGCTCACCAGATGCTTTATAGGATTGGTACCAATTATATCCTTTTTTATTCCGATAAGTGAGCATATTAGTCTTGTTAACTTCAGTCCCTAGACCTCGTGCTTTTAATTCCTCACTGAGCATTTCACCTACTTTTGTGACATTTACTGTATTATGAACTGCATTATTTGGTTTAGAAGTATCTACTCCCTTTAAATGTGGAAAATAAGATTCCCACGAATGCGTATGGTAAATATAAACAACCTTTTTATCACCTGTTGTCATTGCTGGTGGTGGATTTTTGTCATCTTGTGGCTTTTCTAGCTGCTCTAAATTTTGGGTTGCTATTTCCCGTTCTTCTAGTAATATATCTAATGGTGGTGGGGATTCTATCGGTATATCGGTATAATTCGTGCCTTCTCCCGCAACAAGAATTTTTCCATCAAATAATGAGAATGCCGGCAATTCCCTGCCTAATAAGCTTCTTGGATCGTCTAGGTTAATATTTGTTGCGGCTTTAAAGATAGTGGCTGCATAATTCGGCTTTTCACTAGATTCAGGTAAACTTTGTACAAAATATTGATTTTCGTATCCTAACAGATGGATTAGTGCCTCACCTGATAAATGTGATGTAATATCACTTATAGATGAAGATGATAATCTAAATTCCGGTTTCAACGAAACGATAGCTCCGGTTATTGAAAACAACATAATAAAGCCAACTATTAAAAATAGAATTCCTTTTACAATACTTGTCCCTTGTATTGATACCATCAGACCCTGGCTTTTATAACTCCTCATACAGTTCCCCCTCAAAGCTTGTCTATCATATAATTATGTACAAGCTTTGATTGGTAGAACTAAAATGATAGATTTATTAATGTGTATATGCGCCTGTTGCATCCTGATCTATTTCAGTATGGAGGGCCGCATTTAAACCTCCCGCTATCACATTTGCCATATCCTCAATAAATACATCTACTTCCTTCGGTGTGACCATTAAATTATGTCCAAGTGGTGATAGCACCTCGTGAATTAATTTTCTTTTTTCATCATCTGGTAGATTTCCCACTATACCTAAAAATGTATTACGTTCTTTTTCATCAGGTAGGTCTTCATCTGTTAAAACACGTTTTTCACCAAAGGACATTCCTGCGGGCACGAGTGCACGGGAGGGCTTATCTCCTTCTCTTAATTCTCTTCCAAAATGCTTTAAAATAAAGTCAATTGAATCACTTGCAATAGTTACTGCATCAACTACAGTTGGTATTCCAATTGCGATAACAGGA
The DNA here is from genome assembly GCF_022427965.1 of Fredinandcohnia quinoae. GTDB lineage: Bacteria > Bacillota > Bacilli > Bacillales > Bacillaceae_L > Ferdinandcohnia > Ferdinandcohnia quinoae. The sequence goes on from NZ_JAKTTI010000006.1 coordinate 124,756, forward strand.
ATCCCTAGAGAATCTTGACTTAATTCCTTTCGTTTGTTACCAACACCAGAACCAGGATGTATTCCAGTATCTGAAATTTGAATGGTTGTATTGACTCGTTCAATCGAGCGTGATGCTAGTGCATCAATTGCAATCACAAAATCTGGCTTTGCTTGTTCAATGACACCATAAATGATGTCACTTGTTTCAATCCCTGTTATCCCCATAACTCCAGGCGCAATCGCGCAGACCGAACGGAATCCCTCTTGTACATTCTCAGGTTGTAGATTAAATAAATGTCTTGTGACTAAAAGATTTTCCACAGCTATCGGCCCCAATGCGTCTGGTGTAACATTCCAGTTACCGAGCCCTACTACTAAACAGCTCGCATCCTTACCAATTCCCATGTTTTTTAGAAAATGACTAAACTCCTTAGCAAATACATCTTGAACCTTTTGCTGTAACTCAGAATCCTTCTGACGTATTCCTTGAATTTCTAATGTTAAGTACTTTCCTTTTTTCTTGCCAACTTCATTTGCACCTTCTTCAGATATTTCAACAGTTGATATTTTTATCCCATCTTCTTCTCTTTCTTTTATAATAACGCCCTCAATATTTGAAATGGACTGTTGATCTTGTTTACTTGTCTTATTCCGTTCCTCTACAGCCATATTATGTGCTTCTGTCGCCAAATCTGTTCGAACCGAATACATACTCAAATCAAGTTGTTCACCCATGACATAACCTCCCAATTTTGCTTTATTATTCTATCTTTACCTGTTCAATTGGTGTTCATTCATTTTATATTCTTTTTGAAAGGTCAAGATGCTATTGCAATATTGACTTCAGTTTGATAGAATATCATTTGTTCGTACTTCAGAATTCACGTAAGATATTCTGATTATTAACCGCAGGGAAAACCTAATTTCGTATATGATTGATCGCTTAGATCATCTTGATATTCGCGGGAGGTGAAAGTATGCCAAATATTAAATCAGCTATTAAACGCGTTAAAACAAATGATGCAAGCCGTGCACAGAACGCAACAGTTAAATCAGCTATGCGTACTGCTGTAAAAAACTTCGAAGCAGTTGTTGCTAACAACGATGCAGAGAATGCAAAAGCAGCTTATGTAACTGCAGCTAGCAAGCTTGACAAAGCAGCTCAAAAAGGTCTTATTCATAAAAATGTTGCAGACCGCCAAAAATCTCGTCTAGCAAAAAAATTAAATACAGTTAACGCATAAAGAAAAAACGACTCAATCGAGTCGTTTTTTTGTCAAATGACTAGCTCCAGCGCCTAGGCCCTCGAGGTCAAATAACCTGATGCAAGAAAAGTCAAAGTGCGACTTTTTTGCATCAGGTTATTTGCTTGTCGGGCCTGGACAAGGCGCTTACGCTTTTATTATTTAATATTCGCTAAATTCATAATAAATAATTCCAAAATTAATTTTTTATCTTTTTTACCATTCTTCATTTCGTAATCCGCTTCTGCTAAGCTATTGATAATCTGAAGGAGCTCAATATCTGAAAATAAATTTGCTTGTCCTAATGCAAGTTTGACTCTAAATGGATGTACTTTAATATTTCCCGCAATTTGCTGCTGACCATAACCTCTTCTAGAAAGCTCCTTCGCCTGATATATTAGCCGAAATTGTGTTGCTAATAAAGATAATATTTTGATTGGTTCTTCGTTATTTTGTAATAGATCATAAAAGATCCTTAAAGCTTCATTTAGTTTTCGATTAACAACCTTATCGATTAAAGCAAAAATATTTTGTTCAAGTGATCTAGACACAAGTAATTGAACTGTTTCTTCGGTAATATTCCCTTTTGAACCAACATATAGGCACATTTTATCTATTTCCTTCGTGATAATCATTAAATTTGTTCCTGCCACTTGTATTAGTTCACTTATTGCATGATCACTTATCATGACATCAAATGACGTTACTCGTTCTTTAATCCATTGACTAATCTCTTTTTCCGATAAAGCGTTTGAAGCGAGAACTTCTGCATTTGCTTTTAATTGTTTTACAATTTTCTTACGCTCATCCAGCTTTTCATACGGCGCTATCAGAACAAGAATTGTGAATGGTGCTGGTTGTTTTATGTATTCTTCTAATTTTGGAATATAGTGTTCAACCTTTTCCTTCCCCTTCTCTGCCGTCAAAAAATAAGGATTTTGTAAAATAACGATTCGTTTGTCACCCATAAAAGGAAGCGTTTCGGCATCCTCCATTGCAACCTCAAGAGGAGTTTCTTCTAAATCAAAAACCGACAAATTAAAATCCTTTTCTTCCTCGAGTAAAGCATTTGAGACTAATAAATCCTTCGTTTCATTTAGCAAAAAACTTTCAGTTCCATAGAGTAAATATATCGCCGAAAAATCCTTTTTCTTTAATTTTTTCCATATATCAAAATTCATATGTCGCTCTCCAATAACATTCATCTATTTATTCTGATACCATCGTATCGATAAATATCATTTTTTTCAACCCATTGAAACATACAAAAGGGAATTGGACTTTACCAACTCCCTATCTATAATGAACGTTACAAGATAAGCCCCAGGTATCTTACCGAGTAACGGTTACATATGTAAATAAAATCAAATGCGCCTTAAAGTTAAACAAAGTTAATTCTGAACTTTTTATAGCAAATATAGATTTTTTTTTATACATAGGCTATACTATAACTGTTTAGGAGGGGTTACAATGAACGAATTTGAAAAAGATGTCAGTAAACGTAACGACGCGATTGACTCAGGGATAGGATTTATTGCTTCATTTGGATTCTTTGCTACAATTTTTATTATCGCAACAGTTATTAAGCTTATTGGATCATAAGACAGATACATACTGTCAACGAAGACTGCCAACTTTGGCAGTCTTTTTATGTTCGGAGATACAAATTATTTATATCATTATATTATGGAATACTTGTGTGAAAGGTTCCTTCTTTTTTAGTAAAGCGAAATTGAACAGCTCCATGCAAATCTGTTCGAAAAATCCTTATACCTCTTTGTTTAAGCTTTTCTATGACATCAGGATGTGGATGATTAAATCGATTATTTTTTCCGACTGGAATAATCGCGACCTGTGGTTTTAATTGGTCTAAGAAGGGATCTGTCGTTGATGTTTTACTGCCATGATGACCTACCTTTAATACATCTGTACGTAATCCTTTGAAAGTAGATATTAATGCTTTTTCACTGATCTCCTCCATATCACCAGTAAATAGCCATCTCAATCCACCAAACTGTGTATATAGTACAATTGAATTGTCATTTTCACTCATCTCTTTGCCTTTTGGTGATAATATGTGAAAGGAATACTCATCCTTTTTCCATTTATCACCCTGTTTTACGACATTAATTTGAACCCCTCTTTGCAATGCTATTTTTTTTAATTCTAGCTCAAGCGTTGAATCATTAAGACTTTTTCCAATCATGATTGAATCTAGCTCAATATTTTCTACAAGTGCCTTTGCCCCACCAATATGATCCAGATCTCCATGTGAAATGATTAATTTATCAAGTTGTCGAACACCCTTTGATTTTAAGAATGGTAAAATAATATCTTCTCCTGTTGAAAACTCAGTTCTCCTTATTCTCCACTTCTCTTTTTCAAATGGAATGCTTCCACCCGTATCAATTAAATAAATAGCTTTTCTAAATGGCAGCTCAATATAAATACTATCCCCTTGACCAACATCAAGTATTGTAACCTCTCCATACGGATTCAGGTAAGGAAGGAAAAGCTGCAGAACGATAATGACTGGGAATCCCAGTAAAGGCCATGAAAAAAATCTACTATGCTTTTCCCAATAATAAAGAAAATAAACAATAACAATAATATACATCATCATTAGTACAAGACCCGGCTTTCCTAACGTAAATGTAGATAAAGGTATCTGTGACGCATGAATAGCAATCTGATTAACGATATCCAATAGACTAGATAATACGTTAGCGAATATTACTCCCAAGGGTTCAAACACAATAAGTACTAGAACTGTAAATATTGAAAGGGGCAATATAAGAATAGAGTATAGTGGTACAAATACCATATTTAAAGGGAGACTTAGAATCGAAAACTCATAGAAATGAAATAATAGGATCGGGGTAGAGCACACTTGCGCTAGAAACGATACGGCAAATAATGAAGATAAAAAATGCTTATATTTTCTAAAAATCACCCCTGATGACAGGATTAATGAAAAGCTGATGATGAAAGATAACTGAAAGCCGATATTAAATAAAAAATAGGGATTATAAGCAAGCAAACCTATGCAGGTTAGACTGATGACATCAAGTAGGCTAATTTTGCCCCACCACTTTAAACTAGCGACACCTAGTAAACACATAGTACCCGAACGCAAAACAGAAGGAGAAGCACCAGCAATAATCATATACAAAGGAAGTAATAGTAATAGGAGATTAGCTGCCATTTGACGAGTTAATCCTACCCTTATACAAAAGAAAAAGAACATTCCAGTCATTAAACTTATGTGAAGCCCTGAGATAGCCAAAAGATGAACAATGCCTAACGATTGATAAGCATTCATTACTTCTTCTGAGATATTCTTTCTCTCGCCATAGATAAGCGCTTGAATAATTCCCGCATTGGCACCTGAAAAATAGGTTTGGATACTGTGAATGCCTTTTTCTCTAACATTTAAAAGATATTGTTGAGGAGATTTCTTTGTTGGTTGTACACATGCTTCAAGTGAGAGGTTTTTTGGTTCAAAAATCCAATGAATTTTCTGTTGATATAGATACTCTTGATAATTAAATGCTTCTGGATTCCTTGATTTTTCCGGATGAACAAGATTTCCAGAAAATGAGCACTCCATCCCCAATTGAAATGAGGTAGTAAGTAAGAGCTTTTCATTTTCTGTTTTCATTATATAGGATAAAAGGATTTTTTCATTCGATGTTGTGCGGAGGATTGCAGAAATTTTATCACCATTCATATCAGGGTTTGAGATGATTGAGGCTACTAATGTAGTTGTTGATTCGGGTAGGTTGGAATGATTGTCATGATCTATAAATAGAAACAACCCTGCAAACAATACAAAAGTCGATAAGCAAAGTAAGCGGATCACTTGATTATGGCGCCAGATAATAAAACAAAGTAGGAAAGCTGTTAAACAAATGCTTCCCCAGTGAAAGGAAGTATAAGGGACTATAATTCCAAGAATAGCAGAAATTGCCATAAAAATAAGTTTTCCTCTACTATAGTCCCAATACGTACTAAAGCTTTTATACATAGCTTGAAAATAATTTATTTGCTTGTTCATGTAATGCCGTGATTTCCTTTGCATCTGCACCAGCTTCAGTCAGCTTGATTAATAGGTCTGCAACAAACTGAATCTTTTCTTTCGTTTTTAAGTCAATTATCATTTCATCCAATTCCACTTGCTCCACTTTAACATCTGCTTGAGAATACAATTCCATTGCATATGGATGGTTTTTATAATCAATTGCATAATATACAACCTTGATTCCAGCTTGGATTATTGCTTTACAGCACTGCAAACAAGGGAAATGTGTCACGTAAATCTCGGCATTTTGCGTTGGCACCCCAAATTTTGCACATTGTAGAATGGCATTCATTTCTGCATGAATTGTTCTTACACAATGATTATCAATTACATAACAACCTTCATCAATACAGTGCGTTCCACCTGCAATAGAACCATTATATCCTCCTGCAATAATCCGTTTATCACGGACAATAGTTGCCCCAACAGCAAGACGTGTACAAGTGCTTCTTAATGCTAATAAATGGCTTTGTGCCATGAAGTATTGATCCCATTCAATTCTATTCAATTCATTTCACCATTCCTCTCTAAGTTGTTCAAAAAGTCCGGTAACCCTGCTTTTCGAACTCATATCATTCTACAAAATCTTACAATAATTTTATCGATTGAATTGAATGCCGTCAATTTAATTGATTTTTAATTGATCTTTTATTTTCTCAAATGATTTCTGGCCTATTCCACTTACCTGTAGTAAATCCTCTAATTGTTTGAATGGCCCATTTTCTTCTCGATATGAAAGGATTGCAGCTGCTTTCGAAGGACCGATACCTGTTAATGTTTGTAACTCCTCAGACGTCGCTTTATTAATAGAAATTTTGCCATCATTATTACTCCCCGATACAATCTGTTCAGGAGGAGTTACCTCACCGATGACAGGAACATAAATAACCATCTCATCTTCCAAAATTTGTGCAAGATTTACCTGTCTCTCATCTGCATCTTCTGTAAATCCTCCCGCAAGTTTAATTGCATCCTTTACCCTTTTTCCACTCATGATTTCAAATACTCCTCCATCATGAACTGCCCCCTTCACATCAACAAAGATTGATTTTTCAACCTCTTCTGTATCAACTGTTTCTTCGACGACCTCCTCAATTAATTGGTCTGTCATCACTATTTCTTGATCATTTTTCTCCACTTTTAAAAAAACTTGATAAATAATTGCGATTACTAGAAGAGAGATAACACAACCGCTTATGAAGACTTTCTTAGATTTTAATTTTTCTAGCATAATAAATTCTCATCCTTTCAATAAAAAATTTTCATAAAATTAAATCCTTAATACATATTTTTGTATGGGAAATCATATCGTGTTAGGAGAATAAGTTTGTGAAGGAGGGGACGAACTTGAACATAGGTATAATTGGTACAGGGAATATGGGGAATATATTAATAGAGGCTTTCATTGAATCAGATGCTGTTCCACCTTCAAATTTTACAATTACAAATCGGACAATACAGAAAGCTGAGACCATTAAAATTAACTACCCAACAATTAATGTTGTTTCGACAGGTGAAGAGGTTGTAACAAGTTCAGATTTAATTTTTATTTGTGTAAAGCCTTTGGAAATTTACCCCCTTTTACAAAGATTATCTTCATGCTTATCAATTAATAAATGCATCGTATCAATAACGAGCCCTGTATCAGTTGAGCAATTGGAATCAGTTGTGGATTGTCAGGTAGCAAGGGTCATCCCAAGCATTACAAACCGCGCATTATCAGGCGTTTCACTTTTCACTTTTGGTAACAGCTGTACACTTCAATATCGGGAATACCTCGAAGATTTATTTAAACAAATTTCAACTCCTGTCCAAATAGACAATGAAATTACGAGAGTAGCTTCAGATATTGTAAGCTGTGGACCAGCATTTTTTAGTTATTTATTACAGAAATTTATAAATGGAGCAGTAAATGAAACAAAAATTTCAGAAGAACAAGCAACTGTACTTGCAAGTGAAATGATAATCGGCATGGGAAAGCTACTTGAAAAGGAAATATTTACTTTACCTACACTTCAACAAAAGGTATGTGTCAAGGGTGGGGTAACAGGTGAGGGCATTAAAGCATTGGAAGAAAATATTGGCGATTTATTTGAAAAAATGTATCAAAATACACATAGCAAATATGATGAGGATATTTATGAAGTTAATAAACAATTTAATGAAACCTCTTCACGTTAATTTATATATTCGACATTACTCATCATTTCCCTTTAAAAATTTTTAGAAAATAGGCTTAGAAAATTCTAAGCCTATTTTTTCACTGTAAAGAAGATCCGTTCTGAATCATTTGTAATTGCAGATTCAAAATCTGCACTAATGTCTAGAATTTCAAAACCCTCATCTAATAGCCATTTTTTATATTGCTCAACAGGAAAAGTGCGTTGAAGATGATCTTCATCAAAACGTTGATAATCAGAATTATGATTATTTTTAACAAAAAATGATAGTTCATGTTCGACACTGTAAGGAAATGGACCTTGGTAGCAATTCCAAATAAAGCTTACATCTTCCTCATTACTTACGAATGTACCATCCAGAAATATTTGTTCTACCTTATATACTGAATGAACATCAAACATGAATAATCCGCCCTCTTGCAACAAATTATAAACATTACGAAAGGTCTTTTGTATTTCCTCTTCAGTTTGAAGATAATTTAACGAATCACAAAAGATTACTACGAGATCTAATGATGAAAGTCCTTCTATTTCAACCATGTTCTGTTGATAAAAATCAATTTTTACACCTGCTTCGATTGCCTTAGCATTTGCTACAACAAGCATATCCTCTGACAAGTCCACACCAACTACTTCGAATCCTTCATGTGCCAACCTGATTGACAGTTCTCCAGTGCCGCAAGCAAGATCAAGTATTCGCTTCATATTTTTATTATAGGTTAATGATTTTTCCTTAATAAATGTTATCCACGAATCATAGTTCACGTCTCTCATTAGATCATCATAGACATATGCAAATCTTGCATAACTCATTGGCTTAACACATCATGAATATTCTCTGTTGGTGCATCACCCCATAGACGTTCCAAATTATAATATGTCCGTTCATCTTTATGGAAGACATGGGCTATCACATCTCCAAGATCGACAAGAACCCATCTCGCTTCATCAAAACCTTCTAATTTCTTCACAGCAATTCCATGTTCATCAGCCTTATCTTTTATTTCACGGGCAATCGCTTGGACTTGTTTTTCAGAATTCCCATGACAAATTACAAAATAATCTGCAACTAAGGAAAGACCATTCATATTTAATGCTATTACATTTTCAGCCCTTTTATCATCTGCAGCTTTCACCGCGATTGTCATTATTTCTCTTTCATTCACCCTTTTTTTCCTCCTTTTTACCTAAAAGCAATGCATTATATGTCAAAACTGTATCTGGGTATACTGGTTGAGTCTTACCTAATAGAAACTGGATGGTATTTCTTAATGAAAGAATTAGCGCTGTATCCAAATCATACTTAGCAATTTCTCTAACCTCTTCTACGCCTGGAAAATGTCTCCCGGGTTCAATATAATCTGCTAAAAAAATAACCTTATCGAGAATAGACATATTCATTCTTCCGGAAGTATGATATTTTATTGCATTTAATACTTCATGATCATTAATTCCAACCTCTGTTTCAACAAGAAACGCACCGACTGGGGCATGCCAAAGCTCTGTATTATGCACTAATAAGTCTTGAGACATATTTTGTTCAATGATTATTTTTTTCATTTCCTCTTTCGGACGAAATTTTGCATAATCATGAAAAATAGCAGCTAATTCAGCCTTTTGTGGATCTGCACCATATTTGTTCGCTAGTTCAATGGCCGTTTCCATCACACCAATTGTATGCAAATATCGATGCTCAGTTAGTTGTTGTTTGACAATTCCAAGCGCCTTGTTACGATCCATATAAATGGTTCTCCTCTATATATTGTCTTACCTTTTCGGGTAGTAAATACATTGTATTTGCTTTTTCCTTAAGCCTTTTTCGAATCATCGACGAAGAAATATCGAATTGGGGAACATTAACCTCAACAATTGGAAATTGACTTGAAAATGAATAACCTGGCCTTTTCACACCAACAAATGTAACAAGCTCTAATAATTCTTCAATTTTATACCAATGAGGCAAATATTCTACCATATCCGCCCCAATTATAAAGTAAAATTTCGTATCTTTATATTTATCCGTTACAATTCTCATTGTATCAATCGTATAAGATGGGCCTTCTCTTTCCAATTCAATGGGTTGTACTTTAAATTTTGGTTGCCCTGCAATTGCAAGTGATAGTAGATTCATTCGATCTGAATTACTGATACGTATCTTTTGTTCCTTATGAGGTGGAATGTTATTTGGCATAAACCATACTTCAGCTAGATTTAATTCCGTTAACACTTCACTAGCAATCAACAAATGTCCATTATGGGGCGGATTGAACGTACCACCGATAATTCCAACACGATTCATTATGTTTTATATCCCTCCCACTTGCAACTACGCTTTACTTATTTGGTTTTGGTAATTCAATCTGCTTGTTTTCTTTTGACTGTTTATACAATACGATTGTATGCCCGATAATTTGAACAAGTTCCGCCTTTGCACCTTTACTTAAGGCCAATGCCACACTATCTTTATCATCATCACAATTTTGTAAAATACTAATTTTTATTAGCTCACGTGCTTCTAGTGCATCACTGATTTGTTTTATCATATTATCATTTACTCCACCTTTACCTACTTGAAAAATAGGATCAAGATGATGCGCCTTTGAACGTAAAAATCGCTTTTGTTTACCTGTTAGCATATTGTCCTCCTAGTATGTTTGTTACAGTTGTTTCCATTCTGTTTGTGTCTGGGAAAATTCCTGTCCATTTTTCAAAAGCAAGTGCGCCTTGATTAACGAACATGCCAATTCCATTTTGAGTAATTGCGCCTTTCTCTCTAGCATCAATTAGTATTTTTGTTTGTAAAGGATTATAAATTATATCACTTACAATCGATTGTGGCGATAAATGTTGTAAAGAAATTGGCAGTTCATCCACTTTTGGGGACATTCCAATTGAAGTTGTATTAATCATTACCCGATACTTCCCTAAATTCATTTCCGCATCTTTCATAGAGAGAGCTACCGAATTTACTTCATATTGACAATCACTAATAATCATTTCTGCCTTCTCTATCGTTCGATTTGCAATATCAATATTTTTAACTCCACTAGCAGCCAAAGAAATAAAAATTGCCCTTGCTGCTCCACCTGCACCAATTATGAGTACATTTGCATGTTGCAATGCACTCTGCTCAATAACTGTATGTAAAGAACGAATAAACCCATTACCATCTGTATTATAGCCAATAAGCTTGCCATCTTGATTAACAACTGTATTAACAGCACCAATATTAGCTGCTACCGCTTCAATCTCATCTAAGTATTCCATTACCTCTATTTTATGAGGTATTGTAATATTGCATCCAGAAATCTCCAATGCCCTTATCCCCTCAATAGCTTTCTTCACATTCCCTTTTTCAACATGAAAAGCATGGTATCTCGCGTGTATGTTATAAAAATTAAAAAGGTCATTATGCATTTGAGGCGACATTGAATGAGAAATCGGACTTCCTATTACACCATATATTTTTTCCATGCCATCCCCAACCTATATTAGTGATTTCCTTACAATAACACCAACGCCCTTTGGTACATGTGCGACAATTTTAGTATTCGGCTCGTTAATTGTTACCCAGCCCAGCCCTGAAAACACAACATCTGTTTTTGCTTCTTTAATCATAAATTCATGAGCAACTAATGGTGGAAACTCATCTAATTCATTTTTTCTTGGCGGATTTAATAATTCCCCTGCATGCTTATGATAAAGTTCATCTGCATTTTCTAATTTTGTACGATGAATATTCAATAAATTGGATAAATAGCATACAAATGATTGTCTGCCACCACTAATAAAGTCAAATCTAGCAAGTCCACCAAAATATAATGTCTGCTTTTCATTCAATTGAAACACTCTTGGTTTTATTTCCTTTTTTGGTGTAATAATCTTCAAATCATTACCAGAAACATAGTGAGCGATCTGATGATGATTGATGATTCCAGGTGTATCATATAATGAATTCTCTTCATCAAGTGGAATATCTATTAAATCAAGTGTTGTGCCTGGAAAATGAGAAGTTGTGATAACATCCTCTTCTTCTCCACTAAATTCTTTAATAAGACGGTTAATAAAAGTTGATTTCCCGACATTGGTACAACCAACAACATACACGTCTTTGCCATTTCGGTATTGTTCAATCGCTTCAGCAATTTCCTTAATACCATGACCTTTTTCCGCACTTATCAAAAAAACATCTATTGGCTTCAATCCAAGTTCCCTTGCAGATTCTTTCATCCAATTTACTAGCTTACGTTGCTTTAATGATTTCGGTAGTAGGTCTACTTTATTACCAACAAGTAATATATTGTTTTTTCCGACAAAACGGTGGAGTCCTGGCAACCAACTTCCATTGAAATCAAATATGTCAACAATTTTAACTACGAGTGCATCAGTTGAACCGATACCATTTAATATTTTCAGAAAATCATCATCAGTTAGAGATACATCTTGAATCTCATTATAATTTTTTAATTTAAAACAACGCTGACAAATAATTTTTTCCTTTTCTAACGCGGAAGGTGGTGCAAATCCAAGCTTTGTCTTGTCCTCTGTTTGGATTTCAACCCCACAACCAATACAAACTTCCTTATTCAATTCCACAACTTACTCCTCCCAATAAAGCATACCTTTACGCTTCATCCAAGATAAAATTCTTCTTTCAATTGTACGATTAAATTTCGTAATCACTCCGTCAGTTTGGGCAACTGGAACGACGAGGATTGTATGTAAACCACTTCTATTTCCTCCGAGAACATCTGTTAATAATTGGTCTCCAATGACAACAACTTCTTCTTTTTTTAAGTTCATCTCACGAACTGCCCTTTTAAAAGCAAGTGTCAATGGTTTTCTAGCTTCAAAAATAAAGGGTAATCCAAGTGGATCTGCAAAAGACTTCACCCTTTGTTCATTATTATTCGATACAATCATCACGACAATTCCATGTTTCCTTACTTCTTCAAACCATGTAACAAGCTCAGGGGTTGCATTTGGTCGATCCCATTCAACTAATGTATTATCCAGATCAGTAATAATACCCTTAACCCCACGCTCTTTAAGTTTATTTATGGATATATCATAAACACTCTTCTTATGCTCATTTGGCAAAAAATTCTTTAACACGAAAAACACCTCAAATTCTAATCAAATCGCCTAAGGCTTTCACACCTAGATTTTATTTATCCATCATATCATACCGAATTTCATAGTTTCTTACAAAAGAAACATGACAAATTTCGCTATAATTAATATCTTTTTTTTACGAAATAAAAAGTTTTCGACAAATGTCAGTATTTTTCAACACTTGTGGATAAACTTATGCACATTATACATATTGTTACATATAGATTCCCAGTATATATAAACAAATTACCCACAAGTTATCCACCGCTTACTGTGGATAACAGAACGATTGTTCTCTAGAATTTTTCATGATAGAGTAAGATTACTATCAAGATTCAACTTATAACTATATGACATCTTTTGGATAAATAGACTTACAACCCCTTAAATAAAATTTATTTTTCGGGAGGTGAATGCCATTCATATTGGCAGCCAAACTATGAAAAAATTGTCAGATGAATTGTTGATTGAATCTTATTTCAAGGCAAAAAAATTAAACCTTAGCCCTGATTTTATCCAACTAATAGAGACAGAAATAGAACGCCGATCTTTAGGTCAAAGAATCAAATTTATTTCATAGACTAGGGTCTAGTAAAGATAAGTAAAAGAGCCGAACTGGCTCTTTTTTTTTAATCTCGTAAATACCCTAAGACTTCCCCTACTCTAATATGAGGATCAGCTTTACTAATTGGATTTAATCTTAATTTGTCTTTTTCAAATAAAAGTATAACAGTTGAACCGAAAGAGAAATATGCCATTTCCTCCCCTTTCGTTAGGTGTTCTGACGTATGCGTTGTCTCAATACTATTTACAAACATTGCACCTACCTTAACAATTGCAATGTGTGCATCATCCACTTTTATTTCGGTAATTTTACGATAATTTTTAGAAAGTGGTGATTTACCATGCTTCAAACCTAAAGTGTTTACTGGATATGATTTTTTTCCAAGTACCCATTGTTTTGTAATAACTCCTGAAATTGGACTATGTATTCTATGATAATGACTAGGACTTAAATAAATAATAATAAAATCTCCACCGATATACTTAGTAAGTAAATCATTATCTCCTAGCATTTCTGCAATTGAATAATGCTTATCTTTTACAATGATTTCTTTAGCCTGGCTAATCTGCCCTGTTTCTGCGATAACTCCGTCTACAGGACTTATTACGCTTAATGTTTCATGATTAATAACCCTTTGGTCCTTTTTTAACTTTCTCGTGAAGAGCTCTTGCAATGTTCTCATTTCATTTAATTCTTTTTCCATTTCAGCTTGATTAATTTTGTATATTCTCACATAACTTGGAATAAGAATGGCACTTAATTTAGATTGTGAAAACTTTTTTAAAATGATTGATGATAGGCGATGATTGGTTAATTCGATAAAAAAACGATAGAACCATTTTTGCAAAGAAGATTCCCCCTTGTATCCCAATTACTCTTTACTATACATGAAAGAAGGCATAAAATAAGGTTACTATAGAAATAATCATATATTTTATTCCCTAAAAGAAACATGCTTACGAAAGGAGTGAACGGATGTTTTTATTAGATTATTTGGATTCAAGCATTAAGAAATTAAAAGCAAATACTGCAAATATTTTAACTTTATTTAATCTTAGTTTTGGTGGTTTTTCAATTCTTTTTGCATTGAAGAATGAATTGAAATTAAGTCTTTTATTAATTTTCATCGCTGCATTAGCAGATCGATTTGATGGAATTATCGCACGGAAATTTAATATCGAATCAGAACTAGGCAAACAATTAGATTCAATGAGTGATATTATATCATTTGGAGTAGCACCACCACTACTTTTATATCAAGGAATTTTATTCGAGTACGGAGCACCAGGAATGTTTTTCACTGTATTATACATTGGCTGTGGGGCATTCCGTCTTGCAAAATTCAATATTAGTGAAAGTAATGGGTATTTCACAGGATTGCCTATTACTGCTGCTGGTTGTTTATTAACATTGAGTTTTCTAGCAATTCCATATATTTCTTCGCAATCTTTTATTTTTCTTATTATTATCCTTTCTTTCCTAATGGTCAGTACATTTAAACTTAAAAAAGTGTAAAAAAAGGCACCTACTTGTAAGGTGCCTCAGATTGTCGACAAAAGGCACCGAGAGGAATCCCTCTCGGTGCCTTTTGTCATT
>NZ_JAKTTI010000070.1 GCF_022427965.1 Fredinandcohnia quinoae
CCAAGCCTGTAGTGGACTTTCACCACCGAGTATTCGCCCATGCAGGGCGCACAAATAAAGAAGTCGCGTTCGAAATTGTCGAACGCGACTTCTTTTTGGGTAATATGTCATTTTCTGACGATTACAAACTTAGTGTATAATAGTCATTGTTCTACAAAATTAGTGAAAATAAAAAAAAGGATTTGTCCATTTTTTAAAGAAATTATTAATAACAAGAATAAAGCAACATCATTTAGAAGGGATGTAATAAAGCGAATGAAGACTAACAAGTTGCTTAGCCAAATATGGGGATGGGGTAAAGCATTTATCGTAGCATTACTTCTCTCAATTATAATTAGTGTATTTATTATTCAGCCTTATAAAGTTGTTGGAAGTTCAATGGAACCTACATTTTCTGGTGAAGACCTTTATAATCAAGATAAAAAGGGCGACCGGGTTATGGTATTCAAGAGTGCATATCTTTTTGGAAAAGAACCATCATATGGTGATTTGGTAATCATTGATAGTCAAGTTTCAACCCCGCGAACGTTCAAGGATCACTTACTAGAAAGTCCAATCTTTGGACTATTTACTGGTGAAGAGTTTAATGAAAAGTTCTGGATCAAACGAGTAATTGGGGTTGAAGGAGACAAAATTGAATATAAAGATGGTAAAGTATATCGTAATGGTACTTTATTAGAAGAAAGCTATACAAAGGAGGATATATTAACTCCGTTTGATTCAGTTGTTATCCCTGAAGATCATGTTTTTGTTATGGGCGATAATCGCAATCATAGTAGTGATAGCCGACAAATTGGTCCAGTACCAATGGAACATGTCGTCGGAAAGGTAGTTATAAGATTTTATCCTTTTGATCGAATTGATAAGTATTGAATTAGTTGAATCATATACCGCCAACGTTATTTGTGCTAAATTCTCCAACATTGAACAGCGTGGTGAAAGAAAGATTCAGGTTGAGCACCCAAGCTCGTGCTGATAAATAGAAGGAAAAGTTCCTCTTAATTCATAAATATTATTAAAAAAAGCCTAAATAAAAGGAGAAACTCCGCCTATCGTTCTTAAAAATTCAAAAATAGGAGATTTTGCTTTCCATAACAGGAAAATATCCGCTTAAATTTCTATTTACTCGTGTGGTTTCAAATCAGATTATAAAAAACGCAGAGGATGCTAAAACCTCTGCGTTTTTCTGTATTTATTTAAAAGTATACGTTGTCAATTTGGCACCGAAAGACCGTATTATTTAGCTGGTTTTAAAATGAGTGTATATCCGTCTTTTTCATAGTGTGATTTATCTGTATATGTTTTATGGTATTTACCAGTCGTCCACTCTTCAACTTGGTCTTGATAAAAGTCACTTAATACATGTCCTGATTGACCTGGACCAACCACATTATACGTTTCAGAAAGATTTGCAAAATCAACAACTGACCTCCAAGCAGCACCATGTGTAACTAAACCAGTATCTCTATTAAATCCTGCTGCAGCAACTGTGACACCACTACCGCCCATTGCTGTTGGACCACCAAAATTAAATAAATAATTTAACGGTTTAATTGCAGACAATGGATGTTTAAAAGGTACAGCATGATAATCGCCCCAAACCCAATTACTTGGTTTATCTCCTTGACGTTCTACCGCAAAATCAACAGCACGTTGAAAGGATTGAAATGTAACCTCTTCAAGCCCTCCGGCTTCACTTAACCAAATACCTTCCTTGCCATTAACAGCATCTCTAATCATTTGGTCCACAATTTGCCCTTTTCCTTCAAATAATTCGTCAACGTCATTAGGAATTTCATCTTCAAACAACACATTTGCAAATTCAGTCATCCATTGATGGAAGACGAGTGGAGCAGCTGCTTCTATGTCTTCTACATAATCCCAATTTTCAAATAGCTCAATAACCTTTTTGTCAATTTCCCTTAGTTCACCCTTACTTTCCTCCAATGCTTTTAGGAAAATTGGAACGAACTCCTCTGCTTGTAAATTATGTTGATCAAATTGAAGCTTAAGCATATCATCTACTGTAATCTTGTCCTTACTATTTAAAACATCACGGATTCGTTGCTGACGGTAAGGTTGAGCCCACGTATTTGTAATATGATATGGATAATCATCTGGCGTAATTTTATTATTTGCTGTTGAAATAAAGCCTTCTTCAGGGTTCACAATTGTAGGAAGTTCATCCCAAGGGATATATCCCTCCCACTCGTATTCATCCGTCCATCCAGGCACAGGAACGGAGCTATCCCCTTTTTTCCGAATTGGAATTAGTCCATTTGCACGATAAGCAATCGTTCCGTCATTAGCTGCAAATACAAAGTTCTGGGCTGGAGTATGGAAATAAGTAAGAGCCTTCTTGAACTCTTCCCAGTCCTTTGCTTTGTTGAACATCATAACTGCCTCTAATTCTGTTGATGGATCAAGAGCCGTCCAGCGTAACGACAAAGCAGTATCTTCCTTATCATCATGCGTAAATTCAGAAATAATCGGTCCATGTCTCGTAATTTGAACCTCATATGGAACTGTCTTACCGTCTTTTACTTTAATCGGTTCCTTAACGACAGTAGCATCCTCCCACTTACCCATATATTCAAATTGTTTTGGGTTATCCGGATTTCTTTTTTCAATATATAAATCTTGTACATCCGGACCAACATTCGTTACTCCCCAAGCAATATTCTCATTTCTACCTAAGATAATCCCAGGAACACCCGCAAAAATTACACCACTTACATTAACATCGGGACTCTCAATATGAGTCTCATACCAAATCGATGGTGTTGCTAATCCTAAATGAGGATCATCCGCTAAAATCGGTAATCCAGACTCTGTTTTATCACCACTTACCACCCAGTTATTACTACCATTAAATTCATTTGGAAATTGTACAGTTGCAATACTTTTTGTTATATCAAGCTCATTTTCCCTTAATGCTTGAAGGACAGTCGCACCATCCTCAGGATATGTAGGAAATAATTCTAACACCTTTTCATCAGAAAAATGTTGTGCCATATAATATCGAAAAGCCTGTCCCTTATAATGTCCACCTAAGTCATAGGCCATATATTTACCAATTGTAAGAGAATCTATAGGAGTCCATTCAGTTGGCTCATAACCAGCAAAGGTAAATTCTACTGGTAAAGTATTGTTCTTTTTAGCATCCTTAATATAAGCATTAACCCCGTCAGCATATGCTTGTAAGACATCCTTTGCTTCTGATGAATACCCATCATAGGATGCCACTGCTGCTCTTCTTAAGCCTAACGTTCTGAAGTATTTATCTTGATCAAGGGTTGAAGCACCTATAACTTCACTTAGCTCACCTGAAGCCTGTCTACGGCTTAAATCCATTTGGAAGATTCGATCTTGTGCTGTAACAAATCCTTGTGCAAAATATAAATCATAGCTATTTTCTGCAAGAATATGTGGAACACCATTTTTATCACGAGTAACTTCCACTTCTTTTGTTATTTCAGTAAGATTAATCTCACCTTCAATGACTGGTAAACTTTTTCGTAAAAATAAATAACCACCTAATAATAGAGATGCCATCAAGACGATAAGAACGATACCAATAATCAATAAAACCTTCCAACGTCTCTTCTGTGGCCAAAATTTACGCTTTACAACTACTTCTGCACCCATAATATCCCCCTTTAAAACTTGTTTCTTTCTATAGAGTAATGTTATTTCAAAAAAGCACTACCCCTAATTATAATATTCAGATTATTATTTGTCGAATTAATGTTCTGATAACAATTCGACAAATTTCATTAAATTCTTGGGAATAACAGCATTTTGTTGATTTTTGTAAAAATACATAGTCACATTTGCTAAAAATGACATTTTTTTCACTATCATTTTTTTAATTAATTCTCGTTGAAAGAAGGAAGATATTATAGTAAAAGCGAATATTAATTAAAAGAAGTAAAGAAAATGAGAGGATGACTACATTGAACGCACATGAAATTGAGTATAAATTATATGGTGATGATATGCAGTTTGTTGAGATCGAATTAGACCCTAGTGAAAGTGTAATTGCCGAAGCAGGCGGCATGATGATGATGGAAGATGGAATCGGTATGGAAACCATCTTCGGTGATGGTTCTGGCGGAGGCCAAACAGGTTTATTCGGCAAACTACTAGGTGCCGGTAAAAGGGTTCTAACAGGGGAAAGTCTTTTTATGACAGTATTCACCAACAATGGTGGCGGTAAGAAACATGTCTCATTCGCAGCTCCATACCCTGGTAAAATCATTCCAGTTGATTTAAGCGAAATGGGAGGAAAAGTAATTTGTCAAAAGGATGCCTTCCTTTGCGCAGCCAAAGGTGTTTCTGTCGGTATTGAATTCCAACGTAAATTAGGTACAGGCTTTTTCGGTGGTGAAGGCTTTATCATGCAAAAATTAGAAGGTGATGGGCTAGCATTTTTACATGCTGGCGGTACAATACATAGAAAAGATCTCCAACCGGGGGAGGTATTACGTATTGATACTGGTTGTCTTGTGGCATTGACGAAGGATGTAGACTATAACATAGAATTTGTCGGAAAAGTAAAGACTGCATTTTTCGGTGGAGAAGGCCTATTCTTTGCAACAGTTAGAGGTCCAGGTACTGTTTGGGTACAATCACTTCCATTTAGTCGTCTTGCTGATCGAATTTTTGCAAGTGCACCGAGTAATGGGGGAAGTAGTAGAGGTGAAGGCAGTATTTTAGGCGGACTTGGCAGATTACTTGATGGTGATAATTGATAATGTGATTTTGAGGGAATCCAGATTTAATTCTGGATTCTTTTTTATGGATAAATGCTACGACCATTCAAATTCTTGGCGGAGGCCAGGTTTTCTAATATTTATCTCGTATTATTAATTCATAATATGGAAAAGTAATCATTGGAGGTGTTTTAGAATTATGAAGCGTAAATCGGAAAAAATTGATTTTCAGGGGGAAGCACCATTATTTGATGCACCTGATGATAAAATATTAGCCTTTGATATGTTCCGTGGTCCCTCACCCGGACTATTCTCAGACATTGATCTCGATAATCCAGGGAGGAAAATTGAAGAAGATATTAATGATCAAGATTAATATGAGCTGCGCCTGTTGTATTTAAACAGGTGCTCTTTTTTGGGGATATTTGCATTCTATATGAGGAGGATACATATGATGTTTTTTAGAAAGATGACAAGCGGAAGGGAGTAGCGCACATTAATCTCACATAACGTGCAAATCTGGCTTATTGGCTTATCAGCCGCTTTTTTGATTTAATGGCCGTATTTCTAGATTAACGTCCGTATTTTCTTATTAATGACCGTATTTCTTGGCTATCGTGCATATATTTAATAGTATCAAGTTAGTCTCCCTTAATTCACTTAAAATCTAGCAAAATTAAAGCACAAAAGTATAATATTCTTTCAAACTATACAAATTGCTATGAAAAACTATTAGGAAATCTTAAAAGTTAATGAAATGCCATCAAGAAAAGAAGATAAATCACTAAAACTTTAATTTTATTAAAATACAAAATAAAAACGCTATGAGTATTCTCATAACGTTTGATGACCCGTACGGGATTCGAACCCGTGTTACCGCCGTGAAAGGGCGGTGTCTTAAC
>NZ_JAKTTI010000071.1 GCF_022427965.1 Fredinandcohnia quinoae
CCTTCACAGTTCGGGACTTTCACCCTATAGACTGCAACCATGCTGGGCACACCACCAATAAAAAAACTCGCCAATTGGCGAGTTTTTTACTTGTCCAGTTCCAGTTAACGATCTATTAATTGAACCATCATCATTGCTTTGCCAACGACGACGCCCTCATTGTATACTTCTACATCAACCTTCCCAAACTTCCTTCCAACCTCTAATACCTTTGGCCGAATTTCAATCGTACTCTCAATTTGAACTGGTTTAATAAAGTAGATTGTAATATTCTCTACAACGAGATCCCACTTCTTGTATGCTTTTAGGACACGATTAGCCGCTTCAGTTACAATCGTTGTAAAAACACCATATGAAATCGTCCCTAAGTAATTTGTCATTTGTGGGGTAACTTCGCAACGATAAACAACTTCTCCTTTTAACTCTGCTGATACATCAGTGAATTGGTTTGTGATGATATCATCAATTGTTTCACCAACTTGCGGTTGACGCCCTATCATCTGTAATGCTTTTAATACATCTTGTCGACTAATAATTCCTTGCAGTTTATTCCCTTGGTCTACTACTGGTAATACTTCAATACCTTCCCACACCATAATATGAGAGACTGAAGCAACAGACGTTTTTTCGTTAACTGTCATCGGCTGCTTTGTCATAACCTTCTCAATTGGGATTGAATGATCCTGTCCCATGATATCTTTTGAAGTGACCATACCAACAACCTTTGAATTTTCATCCACGACAGGATAACGTCCATGTCCGGTTTCAGCATTAAAATGATGATATTTCTCAACATTATCACTTGTCTTTAAGCAAATTGTATTTTCCTTTTGAGTTAAAATGTCCTCAACAAGAATAATCTCTTTTTTGATAAGTTGATCGTAGATGGCACGATTAATCATCGTTGCTACCGTGAATGTATCGTAGCTGCTAGAAATGATTGGAAGCTGCATTTCATCCGCAATTTTTTTTACATCATCATCCGTATCAAAACCACCTGTAATTAAAACCGCAGCCCCAGCATTTAATGCATATTCATGAGCTTTCGTTCGATTACCAACAATGAGAAGATTACCTGCACCTGTATAACGCATCATGGCTTCTAGCTTCATTGCACCTATTACGAATTTATTTAATGTCTTATGTAATCCTGCTTTTCCACCCAATACTTGTCCGTCAACGATATTTACTACCTCAGCAAAAGTAAGCTTTTCAAAATTCTCTTTATTTTTACGTTCGATTCGAATCGTTCCCACACGTTCAATGGTGCTAACATATCCTTTATTTTCAGCTTCTTTTATTGCTCGGTAAGCAGTCCCTTCACTCACCTTCATATCCTTTGCAATTTGTCGTACCGAGATTTTCTCTCCAATCGGTAATGTATCTATATGTTGCAAAATTTGCTCATGCTTTGTAGCCACGCTCATCACCCTTTAGGTTTTCTACTTTTATTCTACTTATATTATAAGGGCGATAGCATTTTGATTCAATGTTAGCTATTGATATTGACGCAGTTTCAATCTCTTTCTTTGATTTGTCATTTGAGATAGTGATTTTTTGCTTCCCTTTGGACGATACAGTAGGCCGATTAAATTCCCGCTAATGACAATCAAAGCAAAAACTAACCAAGCAAAGGCAAAAATCCCTTCCAAACCTTCAGCACCAATAGACAATTGAGGGACTCCATAATAAAGTAAAACACCGCAAATTAATAGGCAAAGTAGCAAACGATTATACATAATCATCCTCCTTTATAAAATCAAATGCGCCTTGGCGTATTTGCGCCCAGATTTTTTCGAGCTTGCTCGAAAAGCTTCCTTTAAAAAATCTGAGGCATCCGCCGGAGGCCTTACCTTGATACATTAGGGGTTTAAGCCCCTAATGTGTCAAGGTAAGCTTGTTTCATCATATGTATGAACATAAAAAAAAAGACGTGAAATCCTTCACGCCTTTACGTTTATATTTCTATAGAATCCCCAGGATCCAGCACTCTTCCTTCTGCAGATGTTAGACTATTAACAAATTCTTGTGGATTCTGTTTAATGATTGGGAAAGTATTATAGTGAATTGGAACAACAAGCTTCGCCTTCGTCCATTCTGCAGCTATCCCAGCATCTTCTGGACCCATTGTAAAATTATCACCGATTGGTAAAAAAGCCACATCAATCTTATGTAATTCACCAATAAGCTTCATATCGTAAAACAATGCCGTGTCGCCTGCATGGTATATGGTCTTTCCTTCGGCCGTAAAGATAATTCCACCCGGCATTCCTGTATAAACAAGTTCTTTCTTTTCTGGAAGCTCATAGCTAGAGCCATGAAATGCAAGTGTATATTTCACCTTACCAAAATCAAATTGATGTGATCCACCAATATGCATTGGATGTACATTTACACCTTGCCAACCTAAATAAACCGCCAATTCATTAGGTGCTACTACTAGAATCGAGTTGCGTTTTGCTATTTCAACCGTATCACCAACATGATCATTATGACCATGTGTTAATAAAATGACATCAACCTTTTCTTCATCTACCTTTAAATCTGATAGGCTATTACCTGTAATAAATGGATCAATTAAAATCGTCTTTCCCTCAGTAACAATTTTCACAACTGAATGCCCATGATACGAGATTTTCATTTGATATGACCTCCATACTATTAATATCAGCATTATGTATTTTTTTTACTTGTCGTAAACATTCCTTCTTTTAGTGTGCATGATTTTACTTTTTTCATTGAAATTGCTAATCTTATATTATCTATTAAGAAGGAAGTGTCAATCAATGAATCAGAGATTAAGTCAGCTTACGAATTGGTTAAAAGAAAATGAAATATCATGTGGTTTTATCACTTCTACTCCAAATGTATTTTATTTAACGAACTTTTATACAGAACCTCATGAAAGATTATTAGGTTTATTTGTATTTCAAAATGAAGAACCTATTTTAATTTGTCCTAGTATGGAGGTTGCACAAGCTCGCGCAGCAGGATGGCAAAATGAAATAATTGGTTTCAGTGATACTGATAATCCATGGGAACTCATCCAAAAGGCAATTGCGAAAAGAAACATCAATGTAACTAAGGTTGCCCTAGAAAAAGAACATCTCACCGTTGAACGCTATGAGCAAATCACTAAATTATTTCCAACAGCTAGTTTTATTTCTGCCGAGGAAAAATTACATTTGCTACGAATGGTTAAAGATGAAAAAGAAGCAGCCATCTTAAGAGAAGCGGCTAAATTAGCAGACCTGGGAGTCGAAATTGGTGTAAACGCAATTAGCGAGGGAAAAACTGAATTAGACGTACTTGCGACAATTGAATTTGAATTAAAAAGAAAAGGCGTCCGTCAAATGTCATTCGATACTATGGTGTTAACTGGATTGAAAACCGCAGCACCACATGGCACACCAGGACTAGCAAAAATGACAAAAGGAGATTTCGTATTATTTGACCTTGGTGTTGTTTTAGATGGATATTGCTCCGATATTACCCGTACAGTTGCTTTTGGTGATATTTCTGACAAGCAAAAAGAAATCTATAACACAGTATTAAAAGCTCAACTAGCAGCTGTCGAAGCAAGTAAACCAGGAGTAATAATTGGAGACCTTGATAAAACGGCAAGAACAATTATTGCAAGTGCTGGTTATGGTGAATATTTCACACATCGTCTAGGCCATGGTCTTGGAATCGATGTCCATGAGTTCCCTTCATTAAATGAAACAAATCAAATGCTATTACAACCTGGTATGGCATATACGATTGAGCCTGGAATCTATGTACCTGAAATCGGCGGGGTGCGAATTGAAGATGACCTCATTATTACCGCAGATGGCGCTGAAGTGTTGACAAAATATCCGAAGGAACTACAAATTATTAAATAAACGAAGAAGGACCACTTGTTTGAGTGGTCCTTCTTTTTAATGATTCACTGCTTTCTCCTCCGAGAATTGTTCACATAAATATTCGAAAAGCTTATGATTAAAGTTATCCTGGTTCCTTACATAATCAAATAATATATCATATTGATCTTTATTTTCTTGCAGCCCTTGGATTACTTTATTGAAAATATCCTTTTGCTCCTTAACATGTTCACTCATTTCTTTATTCTTATCATTAAATACTTCTGCTAAATTTTCCTTCACATTTTCTTGTTCCCTCAATGATACTAATATTTGTTCAAATTGTTCTTTAACAAGTGCGATATTTTCTGTAACCTTATGATTAAATTGCTCCTGATTTTTGACAATCTGTTGGAGAATTTCAAGTTGTTCATAATGATCTGCCTGCCTTCTCGCAGTACGTTCATTTTGTTTTTCCTGCTTCTTCATAAAACCAACAAACACCTCCAATAAACTTTTTTGATCTGTCATCTTTTTTGAAATCTGTGCATCTCTTTCTCTTTGAGCAATTCCGTTTTCAAAAAATTCATTTTGTAGATGTTCCTGCTGATGTAAAAGCTTAGAAATATGAACTTCATTTTTCTTCATATTTTGCCTTAGATGCTTTTGACGTTCATCTTGTTTTTTCATATGTTCTAAAATAAAATTCGCGTAATAAGTGGGTTGATTCGATGTTTGAAGATTACTTTTAGTGGGGGCTTGAAAAACATAGGGTGCTGATTGATTATTATAGAAAATAGGTGAAGTCATCATTTTGCACTCCTTTCGTTTTTTATTATATGGGCGAATATACTTTCAAATTCTAAGTCCTTCTATATTTTATATTCATCATTTTAATATTGTGACTAAAAACTAGGATAAGAAAAGGGTACCCACTACAATAAAGTGTACCCTTTGTAAAGGACATTTTGAAAAAAGGCTTAGGCAACCT
>NZ_JAKTTI010000072.1 GCF_022427965.1 Fredinandcohnia quinoae
AATCGAGTAGAGTGAACGAATCGGAATTTTGATTCGTTCGACCCTCTCACACCACCGTACGTACGGTTCCGTATACGGCGGTTCAATAATTTGAGTGTACAAACTGGTACTTCGCAGATATATCCATATATCCGAGTTGTACCAGTTTTCTATCTGTTAAAGACCTATGAAGGATATAGCTAGAAGAAATCCTCCAATAACCCTTTCGGGTATTTGACCATTCATAGGCTTTTTGCTCTTCGATTCCCAGTCGAATAAGATTTCTATATCTAGTTCGTGGCTTTTTCCACTGTTTCCAAATATATTGTCTGATTCGTCGTTTCAACCAACCATTTAATTCATTCATAAAGCCTTTCATTTCTCCAATGCCGTAGTAGTTTATCCACCCCGTCATTAGCTGCTTGATTTGCCCAAAGAGGACTTCAGTGCTTTTCCCCCTGTTCCGCTTTGTTATTTTCTTTAACTTTTGCTTCACTGTGGACTTAGCCTTTTGATGTGGTCGAATTTTGACACCGTTTGTGGTTGGCAGCAAGCAGAATCCTAGAAATTTTCGTTTCAATGGGCTTCCTACTGCACTTTTCTCACGATTCACGTTTAATTTCAATTCTCCTTCAAGGAAATTGATTGAACTCTCTATTACTCGATATCCTGCACGTCTACTTTTGATATAAATATTGCAGTCATCGGCGTAACGGACGAACTTGTGTCCACGTTTCGTAAGGAGTTTATCGAATTCATTCAAGTAAATATTACTTAATAATGGCGATAAGTTTCCTCCCTGTGGAGTCCCCTCTTCGGATGCTTGAACTAAACCGTTTACCATAATACCACTTTCGAGGTATTGCCGAATAAGACGTAGTACACGCTTATCTTGGACCTTATCCTCAATATAATACATGAGTTTATCGTGGTTCACTGTGTCAAAATAAGCTTTCATATCTATATCTACAACATATTTGTATCCTTGTTCGTAGTACGATTTCGCTCGTATGATAGCTTGGTGTGCACTACGCTTTGGACGAAACCCAAAGCTATTATCGGAGAACGTAGGGTCAAAAATAGGTTGTAAAACTTGATTGATTGCTTGTTGAATCATTCGGTCGATAACAGTTGGAATCCCTAACTTTCTTACACCACCATCAGGTTTTGGAATTTCAACCCGCAACACGGGTTGTGGGCGATAAGTTCCGTTATGTAATTTCATTAGTAACTCTTCCCTGTGTTCCTTCAAGTGTGGGAGTAGCTGGTCGTAAGTCATACCGTCGACGCCTGCGGCCCCCTTATTTCTGACAACTTGGAGGTAAGCTAGGTTGAGATTATTCCTTGATAGAATCTTCTCAAACAGATTTACACCATTTTGATTATTCAGTTCACCATGGAAATTACTATGCACTCCGTCATACCCTTCATGTTCCACATTATCTCTCTGACGGTAGCCAGACTTTCCTGTTTTCTGCGGTTGTCGCAATTTCCACACCTTCTTGTCTTCTCAAAATTATCATTGTTCAGTCCTTCACGTCCTGTCAGCGAACGCTACTATGACCTCGGCTGACTTCTTACAATTCATCTTCACGTCACCACAAAGATTGCACTGGTTCGTTATCATTTAACTTACACTGTGCCCTTATAAGACCTCCCCCGGTAAGAGCGAATACTTTCCTCCCATGTAACCGCTAGATTTACTGTATAGGTTTCGGGCAGTATTGGACTTCAGTTTGCTTTGCAACCTTATCCGACCTAATTCAGCCTTATATCTAGTTTCTGTTCGTCAGTTCAGGAGTTTGCGTCCGACTTCCTTCAGCCACTACCTCACGATAGCCACCTTGTCTTTCGCTAACAGTTCCTACTGCCAAGCCTGTAGTGGACTTTCACCACCGAGTATTCGCCCATGCAGGGCGCACATCGAGTAGAGTGAACGAATCGGAATTTTGATTCGTTCGACCCTCTCACACCACCGTACGTACGGTTCCGTATACGGCGGTTCAATAATTTGAGTGTACAAACTGGTACTTCGCAGATATATCCATATATCCGAGTTGTACCAGTTTTCTATCTGTTAAAGACCTATGAAGGATATAGCTAGAAGAAATCCTCCAATAACCCTTTCGGGTATTTGACCATTCATAGGCTTTTTGCTCTTCGATTCCCAGTCGAATAAGATTTCTATATCTAGTTCGTGGCTTTTTCCACTGTTTCCAAATATATTGTCTGATTCGTCGTTTCAACCAACCATTTAATTCATTCATAAAGCCTTTCATTTCTCCAATGCCGTAGTAGTTTATCCACCCCGTCATTAGCTGCTTGATTTGCCCAAAGAGGACTTCAGTGCTTTTCCCCCTGTTCCGCTTTGTTATTTTCTTTAACTTTTGCTTCACTGTGGACTTAGCCTTTTGATGTGGTCGAATTTTGACACCGTTTGTGGTTGGCAGCAAGCAGAATCCTAGAAATTTTCGTTTCAATGGGCTTCCTACTGCACTTTTCTCACGATTCACGTTTAATTTCAATTCTCCTTCAAGGAAATTGATTGAACTCTCTATTACTCGATATCCTGCACGTCTACTTTTGATATAAATATTGCAGTCATCGGCGTAACGGACGAACTTGTGTCCACGTTTCGTAAGGAGTTTATCGAATTCATTCAAGTAAATATTACTTAATAATGGCGATAAGTTTCCTCCCTGTGGAGTCCCCTCTTCGGATGCTTGAACTAAACCGTTTACCATAATACCACTTTCGAGGTATTGCCGAATAAGACGTAGTACACGCTTATCTTGGACCTTATCCTCAATATAATACATGAGTTTATCGTGGTTCACTGTGTCAAAATAAGCTTTCATATCTATATCTACAACATATTTGTATCCTTGTTCGTAGTACGATTTCGCTCGTATGATAGCTTGGTGTGCACTACGCTTTGGACGAAACCCAAAGCTATTATCGGAGAACGTAGGGTCAAAAATAGGTTGTAAAACTTGATTGATTGCTTGTTGAATCATTCGGTCGATAACAGTTGGAATCCCTAACTTTCTTACACCACCATCAGGTTTTGGAATTTCAACCCGCAACACGGGTTGTGGGCGATAAGTTCCGTTATGTAATTTCATTAGTAACTCTTCCCTGTGTTCCTTCAAGTGTGGGAGTAGCTGGTCGTAAGTCATACCGTCGACGCCTGCGGCCCCCTTATTTCTGACAACTTGGAGGTAAGCTAGGTTGAGATTATTCCTTGATAGAATCTTCTCAAACAGATTTACACCATTTTGATTATTCAGTTCACCATGGAAATTACTATGCACTCCGTCATACCCTTCATGTTCCACATTATCTCTCTGACGGTAGCCAGACTTTCCTGTTTTCTGCGGTTGTCGCAATTTCCACACCTTCTTGTCTTCTCAAAATTATCATTGTTCAGTCCTTCACGTCCTGTCAGCGAACGCTACTATGACCTCGGCTGACTTCTTACAATTCATCTTCACGTCACCACAAAGATTGCACTGGTTCGTTATCATTTAACTTACACTGTGCCCTTATAAGACCTCCCCCGGTAAGAGCGAATACTTTCCTCCCATGTAACCGCTAGATTTACTGTATAGGTTTCGGGCAGTATTGGACTTCAGTTTGCTTTGCAACCTTATCCGACCTAATTCAGCCTTATATCTAGTTTCTGTTCGTCAGTTCAGGAGTTTGCGTCCGACTTCCTTCAGCCACTACCTCACGATAGCCACCTTGTCTTTCGCTAACAGTTCCTACTGCCAAGCCTGTAGTGGACTTTCACCACCGAGTATTCGCCCATGCAGGGCGCACAAA
>NZ_JAKTTI010000073.1 GCF_022427965.1 Fredinandcohnia quinoae
TAAAATCGGCATAATGGCTGTTTTTAAGAGTGTCTACTTGACAGGTGCATGATCATTCTCAAAATACGGCTGTTATTCTCAAAATACGGTCATTAATTTAAAAATACGGCTGTTAGCAACTTCGTTATACATTTATTTAAAAGGAGTGTTAAGGTGAAGAAATTAATTGTGATCTTGCTCTCTTTATTTTTAACGGCTTGCCAGCAACAAAAAACGAATCTCCTCACAAGTCAAATAGATTCTTCAACTATAGAACATCCAACCGAAACTACTAATAAAATAGTTTCACTTCATCTAATAGATTCGAATGGGCAAAAATATATCGTTCCTATTCATTCCATCCCAGAGTTTGAGCAATACCTTAGCGAAATAGAGGATCCCTTACTAGAGCTTGAAAGAACTTCATATAATTTCTTAAATATCGAAAGTGAAAGTGAAAAGTATGTAGCCTTTCAATATAGTTGTGGTAATAAATTGTGTTCAACTATTTTAATAAAAATTGTGGAATCAGATATAACAAGCTTTCCAATTGGTTATGGAATATTAATGGATTATAAACAATCGCCAAGCAATAAAAATGTTATATTCCGTTTTGGAGTCAATGAGGGGGGTGGCGTTTTAAGAAATAATTTAGTAGTTATTGATTTAAAGATGTTGAAGCCTTTATCCTCACCGAGTGTTGACACCGAGCAATATTTCAATGATCCGCAATGGCCGATTACAGAATACGGATGGATTAACGATGAGGAATTCATGATTCAAATTGCCGATATCGAGAATTCTGACTATGAAACTCTTTTAAAATGGAGTGAAGGAGAGCGAAGCACGAAGGAAGTGCTTATTAGTTTGAAAAATAATTAATACTGTTATAAAGATAGATGGGGCAAGGGATCAGATGAATACTTTGTCTCCCTTTTTTAGATTATATTGGAAATCATAGGAACGTATGTATGGTATAATATAAGAGTAATGGAATAGTGCGTTCGAGGGCGGTTGGCACATCAATTTTCCCTACTTAGTTTCGACATATATGAATCTACTTTTCTTTTCACAAATATTTGCGAAAAGGGGAATTGTTTACTTTTAAATCAACTGTCTCGTCCTAAGTCGAGTAACTATTTAAAGTAAAATAAGGGGAGCTTTTCCTGTTAAATGCTAAATGGTGCTCATTTTTGGGGACATAAGGGGAGTTTTTCCTGTTATGGGAGGCAAAATCTCCCATTTTTGAATTTTTAAAGACGATAGGCGGAGTTTCTCCTGTTATATTAGCCTTTTTTAATAATAATTATGAATTAAGAGGAATTTTTCCGTCTATTTATCAGCTTGGGTGTTCAACCTAGTCCTCGAACCAGATGAGTGCAGATCTTCTTGGTCCTAGATACAGGAAGTTTGACTTCGGAGTAAGGGGTATTGCTGTCAGTATTTGCGGGATATATGAATCTTCTTTTCTTTTATTTAACAAATTCAGAGATACTAGATTTTATTTATATAAATGGTTCAGTCCTCTTGTGTTAATTGAAAAACATAGATACTATGTTTCAACATTTGAATCAATTCGTTGTTCAACTTTTAATGATATTTTATACGTGTCATAACTACGATTAATGTCCGTAATTTCTTATCTCAGGAAAAAATGGTTTTTCAATGTATTAAAGGAAAAGGCAGGGAGCTTTCCCTGCCTTTTTGTAACAAGATTATTCAACCCGCCATTTTTCTAAATCCCACACCTTCGTCACCCATCGCTCATAGAAGTCTGGTTCGTGGGATACGACAACAATTGTTCCTTCGTACTCCATTAGTGCTTTTGAGAGAATTTCCTTTGATTGAATATCCAAATGGTTTGTTGGTTCGTCGAGAATTAACCAATTACTCTCTTCTAGCATTAATTCACATAGTCTAACCTTTGTTTGTTCTCCACCGCTTAATGACTTCAATGGTTGAAAAATATGTTCGGATCTTAGGCCAGCCCGGGCAAGTGCCTGACGAACATCTTTTTGAGTCATCTTTTCGTGTAACGACCAAATATATTCAAGTGGTGTCTCTTCTGATGTTGTCAGCCATTCTTGGGCAAAATATGCGGGCTGAACATTTTGCCCAAATGAAATGGATCCTAATAATGGAGGTAATTCTCCTAAAATTGTTTTTAATGTAGTCGATTTCCCAATCCCATTGTAACCAATGATCGCCACCTTTTCCCCTCTTTTTAATGTAAAAGACATTGGTGGTAGTAGGGAATAATCGTATCCAATCTCTAGCTGATCAACCTCCACAATTAAGCTTGCGGGTCGTTCAGAGACCTTAAATGAAAATCTTGGCTTAGTTGGTGGAATCGGTTTTTCAATTTTTTCGATTTTCATTAATTTCTTCTCACGTGCTTTTGCTTGTTTTGAAGTCGAAGCTCTTACTTTATTTTTATTGATATAGGTTTCAAGTTTTTTAATTTCAGCTTGTTGCCGATCATAGGCAACATACATCTGCTGCTTTCTAAACTCATACACCTCGACAAACTTTTGATAATTTCCGATATAGCGGGTTAAATGCTTATGCTCCAAGTGATAAATCACATTAACAACTTCATTCATAAAGGCAGTATCATGTGAAATGAGAATAAATGAATGTGGATAAGATCTTAAATATCCCTTTAGCCACTCAATATGCTCGAAATCAAGATAGTTTGTCGGTTCATCAAGTAATAGGACATCTGGTTTTTCTAATAATAGCTTAGCTAATAATAATTTTGTTCGTTGACCACCACTTAATTGACCAACATCTGAATCCATTCCAAGTGCTTTAATTCCTAAGCCATCAGCAATCTCGTCAATCCTTGGATCGATTTGATAAAAATCCTCATGATCCAACATTTCTTGAAGATTTGAGTACTGTTTGAAGAGTGTTTCAAGTTTATTCTCTGTGCTTTCTCCCATTTGATTGGTAATTTCGAGCATTCTTACTTCGGCATCGTATAGGTGTTGGAATGCGCTTCTTAAGTACTCTCGAATACTTTTTCCGTTAGGCAGGTCAATTTGCTGTTCAAGATAACCTGCATTGATATTGGGTAGCCATTCAATAGAACCTTGGTCTGGCAAAATGGATCCATCTACAATTTTCAATAGGGTCGATTTACCTGACCCATTAATCCCGACTAGCCCAACTTTTTCATTTTTTAATAGGCTAAAAGTGATGTCATTTAAAACTAATTTATCTCCATAATAATGAGTTATATTTTGAACTGTTAAGATGCTCATTGTCGTCTCTCCTTAATTGGTAAAATGACCAATCGTAAAACGGGAGAATCCTATTTTCAAAAATAAAAAGGGCGAGTGAATACACTCTGCCCTTTTCGCTTAGTTAAAAAGTTCTTTTTAACCTGATATTATTCGTCATCAAAAACTACATAAACGAATTATAAATAGGAAAAGGGTTTGAATTGTCTGTTGTTTTACGATTGGCTTTGCTATAAATGGACATACGTGTCCGGTTATCAGCTAAAGTCAAATTAAAACAACAGGTGTATTCATTGGGCCTTTTCCTCCTTGATTTACTAAAATAAGTATTTGTTACATTATATTGGATGGATTTGCAATTTGTAAAGAGTATTTAAATAACTATTTCACGTCAATTAAGGGTTTTCAAAAAAATACGGGCGTTATTTTGAAAATACGGTCATTAAAATGCTATTGTACCTATATAGTAGACAGTTTTAGAGAAACAACCACTCTCAAATTAA
>NZ_JAKTTI010000075.1 GCF_022427965.1 Fredinandcohnia quinoae
GCCTGTAGTGGACTTTCACCACCGAGTATTCGCCCATGCAGGGCGCACAAAGGAACAAGTGCCCCTAAAGTGTGGCACTTGTTCTTTTTTTACATATTACTATTGAGATCTCCACTGAGATTTATACGTTTTTCTCGGGATTAGCTCGTTCCCACGAAGATTTGCACGCTTATCGCGATATTTGCACGTTATCACAAATATATGCGCGCTCTACTCGGGATTTGCACGCTTCCACAAATATTTGCGCGCTCAACTCGGGATTTGCACGTTACCACAAATATATGCGCGCTCAACTCGGGATTTGCACGCTTCGCCAAATATTTGCGCGCTCTACTCGGGATTTGCACGTTACCACAAATATATGCGCGCTCAACTCTGGATTTGCACGTTACCACAAATATTTGCGCGCTCAACGCGGGATATGCACGTTGCCCAGATTTTGAGTAATAAACTCCGATTTTACACGTTCATGAACCAGTAGAACCGTCCCCCTGGCCCACTATTTAAGCTCTGCTAATACTCGTTCGATCACTTGCATATTTTTAATTGTTTCTTCTCCACCGTATACTGGGTGGGCACCATTTAAGATGCATTCTGCAAAATGTTCAACCTGTAGAGCGTATTGGTCACCTTCAGCGATTTCCTCTCTTTCACCAGCTTCGGAAGTCACTTTGATCAGACCACAGGCACCTTCCCGATCTGGGCGGAAGGCATGTTTTACAAAAATGGATCCCTTCGTCCCAATAACCTCATACTGTTCTACTAATTGTTGTTCAAAGCTACAGTCAAAGCTTGCTAGAATACCACTTTCGAAGGATAAAAGACCACAAACTGTCGTATCTACATTCGTACCTGGATGATTAAGTGAAAATGCTGAAACCTTAACCGGCTCTTCTCCAGTAATCATTCTTGTTGCATGAATACAATAGCAACCCACATCATACACGACTCCACCACCTAATTCCGGGTTAAGTCGAATATTATTTGAATCCATTTCAAGTGGAAAAGAGAAGGTTGATTTAATAAGATTCACATCCCCAATTTCACCATTTGTGATAATCTCTTTCACTCGCTTATGCTGTGGGTGGAAATGATACATAAATGCTTCCATGAAAACAACGTTATTTTCACGACAAACAGCTACCATTTCTTTAATTTCCTCTACAGATAGTGCGGCTGGCTTTTCACATAGTACATGCTTCCCGCGTTTTGCTGCTTCAATTGTCCATTTTTTATGTAGCTGATTTGGAAGTGGGATATATACCGCATCAATTTCTGGATCATCTAATAAGTCCTCATATGTATTATAAAACTTAGGAATATTAAGTTCAGCAGCAAAGCTCTCTGCTTTTCCACTTCCACTTGCTACCCCTAAAACCTGTGCATTATATGACCGTTCAATTGCTGGAATAAGTGCTTTACGAGCAATATTTGCTGTGCTCAAAATACCAAAATTAATTCTAGCCATTCCATCCCCTCCACTTTTTTTATCATTTTATCCATATTCTCATATTCTCTGAATTTATTAAAGAGGGACTCAACAAATTTTGCAAATAGTCTTAAAATATTCATTCATTTAAAACAAAAACAACCTGATTGCATCTCATGCATTCAGGTTCTCTCTATCTCATCCACATTATCCACAAATCACCAGCATCTTATTAATTCGATTTTAATAGTTGTAGTAGTGATTTTAAGAAATCATCTGCTTGTTGTGGTAATACCTCAGGTAACTGTAACTCTGTTTTCATTATAGTAACCTCCGTTTCTATTATGCTTCTAGTAAACTAGTATTACCACTTGTGTAACCGATATACATTATTTGAAAAAAAAAGAGCATTTCCCTTTAAAATGGCACCCTTGTCAAGGACACTATAAAAAAAGAGATTAAGCAGCTAGAA
>NZ_JAKTTI010000076.1 GCF_022427965.1 Fredinandcohnia quinoae
AATCGAGTAGGAGGGGGTGACTAACCCCCGACCTCTCACACCACCGTACGTACGGTTCCGTATACGGCGGTTCACTTAGGTATGACGCAAAAGATTGTATCTATCCAATAAACTTTTTAGTTTTTGTCCTCTCCAAAACTCTAGGTTAAGTGTTGAGTGTAAAATTGGACTCTTCGATATGCGCCAGTATTTCTTGCGGGAATTACCCCATTCATAGGCTTTCTCTTTTGGAACTCCTAAAGAGATAAGTCTTTTTGTTTTGGTTTTAGGTAGTTTCCATTGCTTCCAGAGACACATCCGAAGCCTTCTTCTTATTAGTTCATCAAGTTGTTTAAAGGGAGTTGGCGTATCTGCCAGCGCAAAATAACCGCACCAACCAACAAGGTATTCATTCAGTTTCTCAATGCGCATTTCTAAAGACATGGATTTTGACCTTGAAGTCAGTTCCTTTATTTTGCTTTTAGCTCTCTTTATACTTTCTTTTGCGATACGGATTTTCGGGATGTAGTTTGATGTGAAACTAAAACCAAGAAACTTTCGTTTCCACGGTCTGTCTACCGCACTTTTCTCTTCATTCACCTTTAATTTAAGTTTCTTTTCGATGAATGTAGTGATAGAGCTTTTGATGCGTAGACCTGCTTTCTTAGTTTTCACGTAGATATTACAGTCATCTGCGTAACGGACAAATTTATGTCCTCTTTTCTCAAGTTCCTTATCCAACTCGTCTAACATGATATTGGATAATAATGGACTCAGTGGTCCGCCTTGAGGAACACCTTCTTCGCTGATAGTCTCTACACCGTTTATCATAATCCCTGACTCTAAGTATTTTCTAATTAATCTTAGAATAGATTTATCCTTGACTCTTTTGGCTACGAGTCCCATAAGCATATCGTGATTTACCTTATCGAAGAACTTTTCCAAGTCCATATCTAACACCCATCTGTAGCCATCTTCTATATACACTTTTGCTTTTCTTACCGCATCGAGGGCTCTCCTTTTTGGTCGGAACCCATAACTATGGTCTGAAAAGGTTGGTTCATAGATTGGGGTTAGGACTTGAGCTATCGCTTGTTGGATTAAACGGTCTGTCACGGTTGGAATTCCTAAAAGACGAGTGCCACCATTTGGTTTCGGGATTTCGACACGTCTGACTGGCATAGGTTCATAGGTTCCTTTCTTCAAAGAATTTCGGATTTCTAGCCAATTATGTAGAATATGCTCTCGTAGGGATTTTACAGGCATTTCATCTACACCGTGGCTACCTTTATTCTTCTCGACACGTTTTAGTGCCGAAAGTAGATTGTCCCGTGACAGTAATCGTTCCATCATATTGATACATCCTTTCACGTGAATATACGTTCTATTTGTGCCACTGTTTATTCCACCCTCTTAAAGTCCCCTGTGGAATTCACCACTTCCTTCTTTAAGTAGGTCCCTTTGGATTGTCTGTATCATCATAAACAGTGAACGCTTAGTGTACATTCTTCCTAAATGTTCAGCCCTTCCTTAACCATCTATAGTTAGTCAAGTACTATGACCTCTGCTGACTTCTGACTGTTCAGCTATCTATCAATAGATAGGTTACCGAATGAGTTCGGCGTATCAGTCAGACCTCCCCAGGTAAGAGTACAGTCTTTCCCTCCATCTATCTGCTTCATTTACTCTGTATCACCTTCGGCAGAATGGACTTTGTTTTGTGTGGCAAACTCATCCAATGATACCTAGCCTTATATGAAGTTCGTGTTCCTCAGATCGGAGGTTTGCCGCTCGCTTCCTTCAGATTCTGCGTCACCGCAGACACCCTTGCGTTAAGCTACCGCTACTTCTGCCTTCACAGTTCGGGACTTTCACCCTATAGACTGCAACCATGCTGGGCACACCAC
>NZ_JAKTTI010000077.1 GCF_022427965.1 Fredinandcohnia quinoae
ATAAAAACTAACATGATTAAATTTTTACTCCCAACCCAGGCATGAAAATGGTTAAACCCCGTCCATACTGATAGATGACATAATCAGGTTCAGTGCGTATCTTTTTTTGGTGACTTGGATCCTGTCATAAAAACTGCTTGAATGAGTTTGGAGTTCAACCCTTTGTGAGCCCCTATTTTAGGGTGACTACGAACAGAAAAATACTTATTGTCAAACTCATTCCCTGTTTATGATCAATTTTAGAATAGGTGGTTTTTAATGGAAGTGTTGTTAGAAAAATGCGCAGGTTTGGATGTTCATGCGGAAAGTATTGTTGTTTGTGTACTTATAGGGAACAACGATAATGAGTTAACCTCTGAGATTGAGACTTTCCCTACCTTTACAAAAGATTTATTTCGTCTTTTAAAATGGTTAGAAGAAAAAGAAGTTACTCACATTGCGATGGAGAGTACCGGTGTTTATTGGAAGCCTGTGTTTAATGTCCTGGAAGACTTTTTTGATATCACCTTAGCAAACGCTCAACGAATTAAGAATGTCCCTGGTCGTAAGACCGATGTAAGTGATGCAGAATGGATAGCTAAGTTATTAAGAGTAGGTTTGATAGAAAAAAGTTTTATCCCACCATCAGACATACGTGAACTTCGGGATCTCACTCGACTACGTAAAAAGTGGATAGGACATATAACATCTGAAAAGAATCGTATCCAAAAGACTTTTGAGTGTTCGAACATTAAGTTGGGTTCTGTCATCTCCGATGTTTTTGGAGTATCTGGTCGAAAGTTACTTGAGCGACTTCTAGAAAAAGGCTATATAGATGAGGAAGAAGTAGAGTCCTCCATTCATGGGCGGATGCAACACAAGAAACAAAGTATTTCCGATTCCTTATTTGGAACGATTAACGGTCATCAGCTATTTTTAATTAGACAGTCGTTTAAACATATTGAATATTTAGAGTCCCTGACCGATGAAATCGACCAAAAGATTGATGAAATACTTAAAAAATACCAAGAAGAAGTGCTTATCTTAACATCTATACCAGGTATAAGTAAAAATACTGCTTCGGTTATTATTGCTGAAATTGGAGTGGATATGAGTCAGTTTCCTTCATCTGAGCACCTTGCTTCCTGGGCAGGATTGTCACCTGGAAATCATGAGAGTGCAGGAAAGAGAAAGAGTACACGAACAACCAAGGGGAATCCTCATATTAAATCTGCATTATGTGAAGCTGCTTGGGCTGCGTCAAGGAGTAGAAATAAATGGTTTGCCCTAAAATATTGGTCTACTGCAGCAAGAAGGGGAAAGAAAAAAGCACTCGTAGCTACAGGCCATCGAATGCTTCGAACGATTTACTCTATGTTAATCAACAAAGAGCTATATATAGAACCACTACAAACTAGTTAGTATATCCAAAACAATAATCATTTATACGAGATACCTCGCCAAAAGGTAACTCTGCTTTCTTATTGTCAAATTTAGGATTACCACTCAGGTAAAGATCTATACCTACTAACAGTGCAAAGATTATTTTCACAGAAAAAA
>NZ_JAKTTI010000078.1 GCF_022427965.1 Fredinandcohnia quinoae
TAAAGTGTACCCTTTGTAAAGGACATTTTGAAAAAAGGCTTAGGCAACCTGAAGAAGATGATTTCTGTATTGTACAGGAGTCATCTTTTTTAGATTCCATTGATATCTAGTTTGGTTATAATAGCGGATATATTTATTAATTTCCCGTTGAAGTTCCTCAATTGCTTTACATGCCTTTATATCAACTTCATCTTTAAGATGACCAAAAAATGACTCGATAGGAGCGTTATCCCAACAGTTCCCTCTTCTAGACATGGATTGGCGTAATCCTAGTTTTCGAACGTGTTTTTGAAAATCAGGATGCGTGTAATGAGTACCTTGATCGGAATGGATGAGGGCATCTTTAGCCTGCTTAAAGCTTCTGTTCTTCTTCAGCTTGGCCAAGGTGTTGGTGGCCAATTCCATGGTGATACGGCTTGACATATAATGTGCTAAAACTTCACCTGTAGACCCATCCTTAATGACGGACAAATAAGCTCTCTGTCCACCGTGATAGTTCAGGTAAGTGATGTCTGTAAGAAGTACTTTGCCGGGCATAGCCTGCTTGAATTGACGATTTAGTAGGTTCGGAACGACTCGATGTTCCTGAGTAGCTTTCATCATTCTCCGGTAAGGATTTGCTTTCCTAATTGGGCAAACGATATCATATTTTTTCATGATTCTACGAATTTTTTTCAAATTGAAGACACACTGAAATTGACCCGCCAATGTCATTTTGATTTGACGTGCCCCTTTCTTACGATTTTTAAAGTGAAAAGCCTTTAAGATCATGGCTTTAGCCTCTTCATCTTTCGCTTCTTGGTATTTTCGTCTTTCTTCTGACTTAGCTGAGAAGTAATTGTAGTAACCACTTCTTGACACACCGGCAGCCTCACAGAGGAATTTCACCATGTGTTTCAAGTTATATTTTTCAATAACTTCACGAATAAGAATGTACTTCTGACTTACAGGAAGCTTTACCTTTTCAGCCCCCTTTCTAACATATGAATCTTTTTTAAGAGTTCATTTTCTGCCTTTACAAGATTCATCTGAGCTTCTAATCTTGCATATTTCTCCTCCATTGTTAGTTCTTTTAACCGTGGCCTTCCGGAACTTTCTTTTCTGGTGTCTTTCAGCCCCATTACGCCTTCAGCTTTATATGCAGCCTTCCAACGTTCGGAAGCAGATTTAATTCTTTGCATTCCAATGATTTCAACGTCAAAACCTGCTTCTTCAAAGATCTGTCTTGAAAACTTCCCCTTACTAACTTCCGAAACAAAATGTTGTTTAAACTCATCAGAATAAGTGATTCCTTTTGAACTAACAGATTTAACATAGGGGTTTTTAGATAAAATTACGATTTCTTTCTCTGTAAAAGTCTTTTTACTCATGTTTCTCCGTCTCCAGTATGTCTCTAGTTGTGTTATTAAAATTATACAAAAAAAGCACCCTATAGAAAGCACTTTTTTAAAGTGTCTACTCTATAGGGTACATTTTA
>NZ_JAKTTI010000079.1 GCF_022427965.1 Fredinandcohnia quinoae
TATTATGGTACCTGTAGTTAGGACACTTGAAAAAGAGTGTTTTATCTACAGGTATTTTTTTATATACTAGAATTTCAATATATGGGGAAATAGGGGACAACATGAGTAAGATTACATTTACACTAAGAGAGATAAAAACACTACAAAATAATCCAAATGTGCAACGCGTAAGTCAACGATCCATTACATACTCGGATTCCTTCAAAAATAAATTTATGGATGAGTATTTGGCGGGCAAACTCCCACGGCAAATCTTTTTAGAGAATGGCTTTGATATCGATGTTATAGGATTGAAGCGAATTGAACAATCAGCTTGCAGGTGGAAGAAAGCTTATGAAAAGAATGGGATCATTGGGCTAACCGATTCAAGGAAAACTGGGTCTGGCAGACCATTAAAGCGAGAGCTTACACCGTCTGAAGTGATTGAAAGGCAAGAAGCAAAAATAAAGCTTCTGGAGGGACAAGTAGAGCTATTAAAAAAGCTAGAAGTGACAGAAAGGAGGCTGCTAAACGCAAGCGAAAATCTAGATCCAAGTAGAGTGTATCAGTTAATTTATGAAACCATTGAACAAAATCAATTTAAACAAATGACTAAGTATTTTTGCGACCTTCTAGAGGTCTCTCGTTCTGGATATTACAGCTACCTAAAGACTTCCGCTGACCGGGAAGCAAGGGAGCAATTGGACTTAGAAGCGAAAGAAATCATATTAAAGGCATTTAATCGTCGTGGTTATAAGAAAGGGTCACGTTCCATAAAAATGATATTGGAGAATGACTATAACTTAATCTTTAGTCGTAAAAGGATACAAAGAATCATGAGGAAATACGGAATAATCTGCCCTCATAGAAGACCGAATCCTTACAAAAAGATCGCTAAAGCAACAAAGGAGCATCAGGTCGTTCCAAACAAGTTAAATAGAGAATTTAAGCAAGGTGTTCCAGGGAAAGTGTTATTAACGGATATTACATATTTGCCATATAACGGTAATTGTATGGCTTATTTGTCAACCGTAAAAGATGCCTCTACTAACGAACTACTAGCCTATCATGTTTCTGATCATATTACTTTAGATATCGCAACGAAGACAATCCAAAAATTAATAAACAACAAGAAAGTGACTTTACATAAGGATGCCTTCATCCACTCAGACCAAGGGAGCCATTACACAAGTCCAAGATATCAAAAGTTATTAAAGAAATACGGTTTAGAGCAATCTATGTCCCGAAGAGGAAACTGTTGGGACAATGCCCCGCAAGAGTCATTCTTTGGCCATTTAAAAGATGAAGTAGATTCTAAATTATGTAAATCACTAAAAGAGCTAAAGGCGAAAATAAATCATTATATGGTTTACTATAACAATTATCGATATCAATGGAACTTAAAAAAGATGACCCCTATTCAATTTAGGAATCATCTTCTAGCTGCTTAATCTCTTTTTTTATAGTGTCCTTGACAAGGGTGCCATTTTAA
>NZ_JAKTTI010000007.1 GCF_022427965.1 Fredinandcohnia quinoae
ATGACAAAAGGCACCGAGAGGGATTCCTCTCGGTGCCTTTTGTCGACAATCTGAGAGTCTAGTAAACACTAGACTCTCTTTTGATTATTTGTCAGTTTTTAATTGTTCGATTAATTCATCGTATTTTGGACTTCCTAAAAAGTTATCAACAGAGATATGATGAACATTTGGAAGCTTATCCTTTGCACGTGGGGTTAGATCTTTATGTGTAATAACCACATCAGCGTCTGGCGGGAGATTACTAATAGACGTATTCGTCACATCAATATCTAAGCCTTCCTTTTTAACTTTATTTCGTAATATGGAAGCACCCATTGCACTTGAACCCATACCCGCATCACATGCAAATACGATTTTATTTACTTTATCTAATGAAGCTGATTCAGCTTGTTGTGTATCTAACGCACCTGCAACACTACTCTTTTTACCTTTCATTTCTTGCATTTTTGCAGCTGCTTCTGAAATATCTTCTTCTTTGTTCTTACTTGCCTTTAAAATGATTGAAGCTACAAAGAACGAAACCGCAGTCGCAACAATTACTCCCGCTAATACACCAACATAATTTCCTTTCGGTGTCATCGCCATTAATGAAATAATACTTCCTGGAGAAGGTGGAGCAATTAGACCAGCACTAAAGATTGTAAATGTGAATACTCCACTTAATCCTCCAGCGATTGCCGCTAATAATAGCATCGGCTTCATAAGAATATAAGGGAAGTAAATTTCATGAATACCACCTAGGAAGTGAATGATCGCAGCACCAGGTGCAGTTTGTTTTGCAGAACCTTTTCCAAAGAACATGAATGCTAATAAAATTCCTAATCCAGGTCCTGGGTTTGTTTCAAGTAGGAATAGGATTGACTTTCCTGTTTCAGCAGCCTGGTCGATACCTAATGGACTAAGGATTCCATGGTTAATCGCATTGTTTAAAAATAATACTTTTGCAGGTTCTACAAAAATACTTGCTAATGGCAATAAACCTGCATTAATAATCGCCTCTACTCCTGCTGCAAGAACATCACTTAACGCAACAACAACTGGGCCAATTGCCTTGAATGCTAAAACGGTTAAAAGACCACCGATAATTCCTGCTGAGAAGTTATTGACTAACATTTCAAAGCCTTGTCTAATTTTACC
This sequence comes from Fredinandcohnia quinoae, assembly GCF_022427965.1. Taxonomy (GTDB): domain Bacteria; phylum Bacillota; class Bacilli; order Bacillales; family Bacillaceae_L; genus Ferdinandcohnia; species Ferdinandcohnia quinoae. Next base: position 1,138 of record NZ_JAKTTI010000007.1, read on the forward strand.
ATGAATGAGCTGGTCAAATTTCTTAATTGCCCAGCCTCCTAAAGGACCCATGATCATTGCACCAAGGAACATTGGGATATCTGCACCAACGATTACCCCCATCGTTGCGGTTGCACCAACAACCCCCCCTCGGACATCATGGACCATCTTACCACCGGTATAACCAATAAGTAGTGGTAATAAATACGTAATCATTGGACCAACTAGCTTTCCTAAATCCTCATTCGGTGTCCAGCCAGTCGGAATAAATAATGCAGTGATAAAGCCCCAAGCGATAAACGCTCCGATATTTGGCATAATCATTGCACTTAAAAAGCTACCAAACTTCTGAACTTTTACACGAAAACCACTTTGTGTCTCTCCTGTATTTGTCATATCTATACCCCTTTCAAATAACTTAATAATAATTGCTGTTTGTATGGTTAATATTAAAGCGTTTACACACACACTTCAATTTAAACTAATGAGTAATTTGTCACAGGGATTGTTGTCATTTTTATAGTTGATGGAATTTTCCGAAACTTTTTCTTTACTAGTACGTATAAAGGATAAAGGAGGGGTAGGAACATGTTAAGGTTTTTTGGCTTTAGTCTTTTAGTTTTATTGATTGAGCTAGGTATCCTTTTCGGTGTGGCCTTTTATTTTGATTATCATTTGTTATCAACTATGTTTTTTGGCTCTGTTATCTTTACATTTATTGCTTATTTACTAGGTTCTTCGGGGGATGCATTATCAAAGAATTCAGAGGTTGCAGTCTTTCATGCGCTGGCTGGTAGACATCAACCAAAGCATGAAAAAGCCGTGGTACGGCTCGGTCCATTTTTAGTTGGGTCCATCTTTTGTTTTATCGTGTACTTGGGCATGCAATTCTTGATGTGATAGAAAAAGGACGAAGTGTTCCCTACTTAAAATCGTGGTAAACACCCTCGTCCTTCAATATTATTTTCTTCCACTTGCTAAATATTCCCCATAATACGCAAATGTGAACTCTTCACCACAAATTTGTTTTACTTTTTCTGCCCAAGTGAATCGTTCTGAAGGCTCCATAAATTCCTTCTTGATCACTTCAAAGGCTTCATTTTCCCCATACATGCCATCCACCTTAAGTTTGTGTAGGAGCATATCTCTAATCCCATCAGCGTAAATATAGTCTTGAACATATGCAGGGTTAGATACATATAAAAGCTCAGCGGCTGGATGGAAACCGACATCCTCTATCCCGTAAACTTCCTTAAATAATTGATTGGAGAGTTCGCCTAGATCACAGCTTGGGTTCTCATAGATTCCCTGCTCTATGAGACTGAAATAGTAATGAGTTCTCATTAAGATTAATTCAAAGATATGTTGGGAATCAGTAATTTCTTTTATCTCTGTATCGTTTAGCTGCCAAAATCCGCGGAGCCACTTTTCCTGACTTGTAATTGTTGCAAAAAGCTCAGCCATTGATTCATGAGCGATCACATTTTTATAATCATATAGCTCAATATACCTAGTGGAGGAGAATGCTTCATATAAAGCATGGCCAAATTCGTGAAATGCTGTAAAAAAGACTGAATGGCCCGTTTTTTCATTAACGACCATTCGAATATCATCTGGTGCAATCTGGATATTAAATCCTCCAAATGGGATCTTTAAAACCTTGATATCAATTGGAAGGGTTTGTAGATCAACCCCAAATTTCTTAGTTGCATCATCGATAGCCTTTTGGATTTTATCGGGACTAAATTGTACTTGATCGATATTGCCGAAGTTAACAGCTGCATATAATCCATCAGAAGCATAGATTTCATCCCAACCGAATTTTTCTTTAATTCGATTCATCCAGTTATCCCAAGTATCCCTCGAATTCTCAATGATGGTTTGACATTCCTTTTTATATTGCTCGAAGTTTAGCCCGCGAAATTGAAATTTAAAATCATAATAATTACGGTAGCCAAATTCCGTTGCTACTTGGTTACGTATCTTAATGAGCTTGCGGAATGGCTCCTGTACTTCATTCCCGTACATCGAAACTGCTAAATGCAATTTTCTTCTTAACTCTCGATCTACCAGTTCCATCCGACTTGAATTCACAGTTGCCATATTAAAAGTCTGCCCATCAACAATGAATTCCTTTTGCATTAAAGTTGTTTGCAATTCATTTCGTATTTTAGTTATTCTCGGGTCAGAAGCTACAAGCGTCTCTTCGATTTCTTGAATCATTACTTGAAGTCGTCTATTCCAAAGTGGTTCTTTTATGTGACTTTTCCATCTTTTTAATGTTTCTAGCAGCATTGGATTCGATAAGGTACTATGCACACTTTCCTCAAGCATGCCTTGCTCTTCTGAGTGTTCATTGTAAGCAAACATATTGTATTCTAGTTCTTTACTTCTTTGTGACACATGTTGAAGTTTAGCAAATTCCTCATCATAAGCAGCTTTCCACTCTTCTTCGTCTGTAATGTTAGCAAGACGGTTAATATCCATCAATTCCTTCGTTTGTTCCATTACATTCTCCCCATTCCAACTTTATTATCGACATCTTTGTCGTTATTATAAACGACAATAATGTCGGTATCAAGTGTTTTATTATTGATTTGGAAAAATTGTTGAGATATGGAGCATTTACCTTACTGGTTTTGGGAACTTTTTACTTTTCAGGTGATGTTTCAAGCTTTTATACCACTAATTTTGGGATTTTTTTACTTTCTTAGTGGTGTTTCGGACTTTTGCACCACTATTTTTGGGAACTTTTTACTTTTTAGGTGATGTTTCAAGCTTTTATACCACTAATTTTGGGATTTTTTTACTTCCTTAGTGGTGTTTCGGACTTTTGCACCACTATTTTTGGGAACTTTTTACTTCCGCAGCAAGGCATCGTGCATTTACACCACCAATTTTAAACAAATAAAAATAGCCGAACCCTTGAGGCCGGCTATCTCTTTCTAATATGGGTCTGCTTCATGCCCCATATTTTCTGCTTTTTCACTCGCTTTATTTGCGCTTGCAGAACCTGTTTGCGGCATATCTTTCATCGCTTCCATTGCTTTTGCCACACCTTCTTTAACTCGTCTTCCATAATCCTTATCAGCATTAGTGAAATACTCAATCATTTTATTTTGAATTTCAGGTCTACAATTCTTGAGTGCATTGACAAGATTACTGATGAGTTCCTCTCTCTCCCATTCTTCAAAGCTACGGTACGTGTCACCAGCTTGTCCAAAATCGTTCGGACGGTCAATTTTTTCGCGAACTAATTTATCACTATAATGTGGCTCATGTACTTTCCCTAATTGCTTGGCTTCCTTAAGTCCACCAATAACAGATGGCTCATAATTAATATGCGGATTCTGGCTAGGTGTTGTATCCACATAATATGACATTTGACCGCCTCGCTGATTGGTAGCAACACGTTTTTTCGGTGCATTAATTGGAAGCTGCAAATAGTTTGTTCCAACACGATAGCGCTGCGTGTCTGAATAAGAAAACGTTCTGCCTTGTAGCATTTTATCATCCGAAAAATCTAATCCATCTACTAAAACACCTGTACCAAATGCAGATTGCTCAACCTCATTAAAATAATTTTCCGGATTTTTATTTAAAACCATTTTTCCCACCTTTAAAAACGGAAACTGATCAGTTGGCCATAATTTCGTATCATCCAATGGGTCAAAATCTAACTCTGAATGATAATCATCGCTCATAATCTGAACGCAAAACTCCCACTCGGGATAATCACCACGTTCAATTGCCTCATACAAATCCTGAGTCGCATGACTTACATTCGTTGCTTGTATTTCGTGTGCTTCTTTTTGCGTTAAGTTCTTAATTCCTTGCTTCAATGGTTCCCAATGATACTTCACTAATACCGCTTCTCCATCCTTGTTAACCCATTTGTATGTATTTACCCCAGACCCTTGCATCTGTCGATAGTTCGCTGGAATCCCCCATGGCGAGAATAAGAATGTAACCATATGTGTTGCCTCTGGCGTTTGGGAGAGAAAATCAAACATTCTTTCTGGATTACTCAGATTCGATACCGGATCGGGCTTGAATGCATGAATCATATCGGGGAATTTCATCGCATCGCGGATAAAGAATATTTTCAAGTTATTTCCGACAAGATCCCAGTTTCCATCCTCTGTATAAAATTTCACAGCAAATCCTCTTGGATCACGTTCAGTTTCTGGTGATTCCATCGCACCTGCAACAGTTGAAAAGCGAACAAAAACCGGTGTACGTTTTCCAGGCTCTTGAAACAGCTTTGCCCTCGTATATTTTGAAACAGGTTCATCACCCACTTTCCCATAAGATTCAAAATACCCATGGGCACCTGCCCCCCGCGCATGCACTACCCGTTCCGGGACTCGTTCACGATCAAAGTGTGTCATTTTTTCTAGAAAATCATAATTCTCAAGCGTTGACGGCCCACGGCTGCCAACTGTTCTAATATTTTGATTATCTGTAATAGGATGGCCTTGGCGATTTGTTAATGAATCTGTACTTTCACCAGTGCCTAAACGGTTATCACCTGAACCTCCAACACCACTAGCATTCGTTTCATGTTTGTTTTCCTTCAATGAATATATCCCTCCTATTTCTATTAAGAAGACGATAAAATTATTCCCTGTGTACTCTGCTTATATGTATACCATTTTCCTAAAACCTTAAAATGTTCTATTTCTACATTCATAGAATACTGTATTAATAGTCAGAGATTCTATTTACCAGCTACTATTTTTATAATATAAAGAATTTTCCACCCTTTATATAGTATACTAATTTATAATTATTATAAAAAAGTATTGATTTTTTATTGAGAGATGTTATCATTATATTTGTAAGAGAAATTTTGATATGAGGTGATCTAGTTTGAGTACAAATAAAAATAAGCTAACTACTAGTTGGGGTGCTCCTGTTGGGGACAACCAGAACTCTATGACAGCAGGATCAAGAGGACCAACATTAATTCAGGATGTACATCTATTAGAAAAATTGGCACACTTTAACAGAGAACGTGTTCCTGAACGTGTTGTTCACGCAAAAGGTGCTGGTGCACATGGTTATTTTGAAGTAACGAATGATGTTACAAAGTACACAAAAGCTAACCTCTTTTCAGAAGTAGGGAAGCGTACACCACTATTTATTCGATTCTCAACAGTTGCTGGTGAGAATGGATCTGCAGATACAGTTCGCGACCCACGTGGTTTTGCAGTTAAATTTTATACAGAAGAAGGTAACTATGACATAGTTGGGAATAACACACCGATATTCTTTATTCGCGATGCGATTAAATTCCCTGATTTCATTCATACACAAAAGCGCCACCCACAAACACATTTGAAAAATCCTACAGCAGTTTGGGATTTCTGGTCTTTATCTCCTGAATCATTACACCAAGTAACTTGGTTAATGGGAGACCGTGGTATTCCAGCAACACTTCGCCATATGCATGGTTACGGAAGCCATACATTCAAATGGACCAATGCTGAAGGCGATGGCGTATGGATAAAATATCATTTCAGAACTGAGCAAGGTGTGAAATGCTTAGATCCACAAGTTGCAGAGAAAATTGCTGGTGAAAACCCAGATTATCATACTGAAGATTTATTTAATGCCATTGAAAATGGAGACTTCCCTGAATGGAAGCTTTACGTTCAAATTATGCCTTTAGAAGATGCGAATACGTACCGTTTTGACCCATTTGATGTAACTAAAACATGGTCACAAAAAGACTATCCGTTAATCGAGGTAGGTCGTATGGTATTGGATCGTAATCCAGAGAACTATTTTGCTGAAGTTGAACAAGCTACATTCTCACCTGGAACTTTGGTGCCTGGTATTGATGTATCACCAGATAAAATGCTACAAGGTCGTCTGTTTGCTTATCATGATGCACATCGTTATCGTGTTGGTGCAAACCATCAAGCTCTACCAATTAACCGTGCACGAAATGAAGTGAACAACTACCAACGTGATGGCCAAATGCGTTTTGATGGCAATGGTGGAAAATCACTATATTACGAGCCAAATAGTTTTGGTGGACCAACAGAATCACCAGAAGATAAGCAAGCAGCATATGCGATATCTGGCGTTGCTGACAGTGTTTCTTATGATGCAAACGACCACTACACACAAGCTGGTGACTTATTCCGCTTGATGAGTGAAGAAGAACGAACTCGTCTTGTGAATACAATCGTTGGTGCAATGAAGCCTGTAGAGGGCGATGAAATCAAGCTTCGTCAAATCGGACATTTCTACAAAGCTGATCCTGAGTATGGAACTCGTATTGCAGAAGGACTAGGCTTACAAGTACCTGCAGAAGTTTTAGCGTAAATAAGGAAGCATTATCAATCTATCAATTCTCAATTTTATTCTCAAATTCTCATTTAGGTATCCGATAACATTTTCGGATACCTATCTTTACACTATATAAAAGAGGATGTTTATTGTGGAAGATGAAAAAATAATAGAACTTATTCCATTTTTAAAAGAACGTGGATTACGGATAACGCCTCAACGAATTTTAATCTTGCAAACAATCATTTCAATAAAAGGCCACCCTACTGTAGAAGATATTCATCAAAAATTACCCTATATTAGCTTGGCGACTATTTATAACAACGTGAAATTATTTCTATCATTGCATATTTTAAAAGAACTGCCATATGGAAACGGTTTAAGTAAATATGAACTTGCCAATCAACCAGAGCATTATCACATTTTATGTGAATCCTGTGGAGAAATTATCGACTTTAACTATCCAAACTTGAAGGAAATTGAACATGTTGCCTGTAAATTAACTTCTTTTAAAATACACACACACCAAATGGAGGTGTACGGACTTTGTCCGACATGTCAAATTCAATAAAGAGGGTGAAAAAAATGCTACTTCAAAAATCGCTTTGTCCTAAATGCGGATCTTCAATCAAATATTTAAAACATAGTATCCTCTGTGAATGTGGAATTCGAATAAAAATGAAGTGAAACAGAAAAAGCACAAATTGTCACCTCTTTAACATGACAAATTGTGCTTATTATTTTGTAGTCCTCGATTCTATTCTTTTGGTTCTATCTTTTTAATAAACTGCTGAATCCCGTCTTTATATTCTATGATTGTAATAGATTTCAAAGGGTTACGATCAGCATCAAAGGTTAACGTACCTGTTATTAGAGCTAATCCATCAGTAGCAGCTAGTGCTTCTTGAATTTTTTCAGGATCTGCTGAACCAGCCCGCTTTATCGCATCCGCTAGTAAAAATACAGTATCATATCCAAGAGCTGAGTAAGTGTTCGCCACCTGACCTGTATTTTTCTCCTTAAATTTCCTTACAAAGGTAGCAACTGCTTTATCCTTATCTTTGGACGTATAATGCGTTGTTATAAATGCATTTGTTAACATTTGCTTGCCAGATATATTACCTAACTCCGCTGAATCCCAGCCATCTCCTCCGATAAATGGAATTTTAAGTCCAAGTTCACGCGCTTGCTTTAAAATAAGCCCTACTTCCTCATAATGACCAGGTACGTACAGAAATTCAGGATTAGCTGATTGAACATTTGCTAGGATTGCAGCAAAGTCAGTATCTCCACTACTATATTCTTCTTCAGAAACTACTTTTCCACCATTTTCTTCAAATGCGTTTTTAAAAGATTCTGCTAGATTTTTAGAATAATCACTTGCATTATCAATTAAAATCACCGCATTTTTCAAACTTAAGTCTTGTGATGCAAAGTTTGCAGCCGCTGGTCCCTGGTAGGAATCAATAAATGTAGTTCGAAACACATATTCCTGACTTGTTAGAGATGCATCCATTCCAGTTGGTGTAATTAATGGGATTTTCTTTTCCTGGGCAATGTCAATTTGTGCAAGTGTGGTTTCATTTGTCCCTGAACCAATGATTGCAATGACCTTATCATCGTCAATTAACTTCGTCGCACCACTTTTCGCTTCATCCTCACTTGATTTATTATCAATTTTGACGAGCTCAATTGTTTTCCCACCGATTCCTTCTTCATTCACATGTTTAAGAGCGAGATCAAGACCTTGTTCGATTGACTTCCCAATAAATTCAGACTCACCAGTGAGCTCAAGATTGACCCCTATTTTGATGATGTCTCCTTCTCCACCTTCTCCACCACTTTCAGAGCTGCTACATCCTGCTAATAAGCCAAGCATTAGTAAAATCGTAGAAAGCAAAGCAAATACTCTTTTCTTTTTCATTCAAATCCCCCTTTTATTATTATTTTATCTATGATGACTTTAATTTATCTAAAAATATATAACATTCAGAATTAATTGTACAAAAATTAATTATATTCGTCTACACATATAATGCTTTTTTTAACCTACTTATCCCATCCTTTATTTCATCCACTGTTAAACTACCATAGCCAATCACAATTTGATGCATATGCTTTCCTTTAACGAGGGAAAAATCTTCAACTGGATATACACGTACACCTTGGTCTTCAATCCGTTGCAAGCAATGTGAGTCAAAGATGATGTTTTTTAACTCCACAACTAGGTGCATCCCTGCTGCTTGCCCTAAAATTGTACATTCCGGAAAAGTTGCTAATAAACCATCCACTAATGCTTTTCTACGCTGTTGATAAACCTTCCTCATTTTCCTTATATGCTTATCTAGATTGCCCTCTTCAATAAAACGAGCAAGAATTAATTGTTCCAGGGATGAATTGTGACGGTCTGTATACCATTTTAAAGTTTGAAAGGGCTCGATTAGATTAGTCGGCAACACAACATATCCAATTCTTAATGCAGGTGAAAGTATCTTACTAAACGTTCCAACATATAGCACTTTGCCTGGATCAAGCCCTTGAAGTGAAGGAACAGGACTTCCCTCATATGTAAATTCACTATCATAATCATCCTCCACGATGTAGCAATTCATCTGACGTGCATATTCTATAAGCTTTATTCTCCTTTGAATTGTTAAAGTTCCCCCCAGTGGAAACTGATGGGAGGGAATCACAAATATGAAGCTCGGAGGTTCATCATTTGATAGAAACTCCGGTTGAATGCCTTCATGATCGACAGGAATTGGTCGTATAGATGCACCAGCATAAGAAAAAATATTTCGCATCTCATAGGTAACAGGGTCTTCTACTGCAACATAAGGGTTTGCAGCATCTACTAATAATTCCGTAATAATTGATAGAGCTTGCGTCGCACCTGACGTAATCACGATTTGATTGGGGTCACACTTTACCCCACGGGTTCGTAATAAATATGCTGCTAAAACACGTTTTAATTCTGGATGACCACCTGCTACATGATATCCAAAAATAGAATCTGGTGCATCATAGCAAATCTCCTTCGCAAGCCTCCCCCATACTTTTCTCGGAAAATGGTCCATTGCTGGATGGGCAGCCCGAAAATCAATCATATTTTGTTCAATCATTCCCGGTTGATCCTGTTGGTAAGATGCTGTATCCTGCTGACTTTTTACTTTAAAAGAAGAACCAGGAGCTACATATGTACCAGATTTTGGGCGAACAACTAAATAACCTTCTGCAACTAATTGATCATAAACCTCAAGAACAATATTCCGCGAAACACCAACAGAAGTTGCAAGTTCCCGAGTTGATGGCAGTTTTTCATTTACTTTCAAATCCCCATCTAAAATATACATTCTAATTTGCTCATACACTTGTTGCGTTAAGGACTTCGTATCTTTTCGTTCTACATGAAACCACAACATTTTTAATGACTCCTTTCAAAACTGGTACTATCAAATTAGCTCTTTTTTGGCTCTATATGTGACCAGTATAACATGATACCATTTTTATAGAGAAAAGGAGGAATAAAAAATGAAAACGATTGGATTGATTGGTGGATTAAGCTGGGAGTCTTCGAGCGTCTATTATTCCTATATAAACCGCTTTGTTCAGGAGAGTTTAGGTGGGATTAATTCTGCAAAATGTCTATTGTACTCATTTAATTTTGAAGAAGTAGCTGCGCTGCAAAAGGCTGGCGAATGGGCTAAACTAACTGATGAAATGATCCATGCTGCAAAAACATTAGAAAATAGTGGGGCAGACATGATTGTTATTTGTACGAATACGATGCACAAAATGGTCGATGAAATGAAGAGTACGCTATCGATTCCGATTATTCATATTGTTGACTGTGTTGTCGAAGCGGTTAAGGAGAAGGGACTTGCGAAGGTTGGCCTTCTTGGAACAAGGTTTACGATGGAACAACCGTTTTATCGAGAAATTCTTGAAAAAAGTGGCATTGAGGTCATCATTCCAAATGATTCAGACCGTGAAGTTATTCACAATGTTATTTATCAAGAGTTATGTAAGGGTGAGCTTAATGACTCCTCGAAGCAAGCATATTTGGACATTATACAAAGCCTTCACAAAGAAGGAGCAGAAGGAATCATCCTTGGCTGTACCGAGATTCCGTTGTTAATTCAACAAGTGGATACATCAATACCTGTGTTTGATACAACATACCTTCATTCGAAAAAGGTTGCGGAAATAGCACTGGTTGATTAAATATCGGTTGGAGGGGCAGGTTGTGAGCACTCGGGCTGATAAATAGACGGAGAATTTCCTCTAATTTGTAAATATTATTAAAAAAAGGCATAAATAAAAGGAAAATTTCCGCCTATTCGCCCGAGAAACAGCAAAATTGGAGGATTTACTTGGCATAAGCGGAAAACCTTCCCTTATTTCCCCTGAAATGAACACCATTCTGCATTTAACAGGAAAATCTTCGCTTATTTTACTTTTAATAGTTACTCGACATATTTATTAAGGACGTTTAAAAAAACGCAGAGGCTGCTTAACCTCTGCGTTTTACTGTATGTTTTATGTGATTTTGCCCCTGTAAATATCGTTTTTCTACTTTACAACCGAACTTCTTATACTTTTAAAAACTTCCTTACAGACATTAAGCTTCCCCAAACACCGATAAATGCACCGATTGCTATTAATAAACCTGACACTTGAAACGCAAATGGTTCAAATGGCAATAGTTTTAGGAATGTGCCAGCCAGTTTTGGTTGAAGAAAATTATATAAGTAATTATAGCTACCAAGGATGAGCGAAATTGGGATAATCGATCCTAAAATTCCTAAGAAGAGACCTTCTAAGAAAAATGGCCATCTAATAAATGAATTTGTTGCACCAACAAGCTTCATAATCTCAATTTCCCTTTTCCTAGCGATAATCGTAATTTTAATCGTATTTGAAATGAGGAACATTGCCGTAAAGAGTAACCCTACAATTAATCCAATTCCAATGTTTCGAGAGACTTTAACAGCACCGAACATCTTCTCGATACTTTCTTTTCCATAGATTACTTTTGAAGCAAATTCAAGTCCTTCTATTTTCTTTGCTACTCCCATGACATCTGTTGGTTCCTTTGTTTTTACGATATATACATCATGAAGCGGATTATCTTGTTCGTATAGTTCTAGTACTTTACCTTCTTCGCCAAAGCTTTCCATTAATTTCTTTAATTCTTGATCCTTAGAAGAGTAGGTAATATTTGCAACCTGTGGAATCTTTTCAATACTCGCTTTTAATGCGGCTTGATTTTCCTTTGTTGCAGCTAAATCAATTTGAACACTGATTTTTACATCTTTTTCGATTGATGTTGCCATGCTATTTAAGTTCATCATAATAACTAAGAATACACCAACTAGTAGAAGTGTTACGGTTACAGCACTCACAGATGCGAATGTCATCCAGCCATTACGACTTAGATTTTTTAAACTTTCCCTGAAGTGACGGCGAAGGGTATTAATTTTCATAACCATACTCCCCCCTTACCTCATCACGAGCAATTCGCCCACCTTCAATTGCAATAACACGTTTTTTAATTGTATTTACAATTTCACGATTATGGGTAGCCATTACAATTGTTGTACCGCGGAAATTGATCTCTTCAAAAATGTTCATAATTTCCCAAGAAGTATCAGGATCAAGATTTCCAGTCGGTTCATCCGCAATCATCACTCCAGGTGAATTCACAATGGAGCGAGCGATGGAAACTCGTTGCTGCTCCCCACCTGAAAGTTCATCCGGTAAAAATCTCGCCTTATGTTTTAACTTAACTAAATCAAGAACGTCCATTACACGTTTTTTGATATTTTTTGGGTTCTCTTCAATTACTTCCAAAGCAAACGCCACATTCTCATATACCGTTAATCGTGGTAGCAGCTTGAAATCCTGGAATACAACCCCAATATTTCTGCGTAAAAAAGGGACCTTGCTCTCTTTTAGCTTTGCAAGATTGATTCCGTTAATCATAATTGCACCTTTTGTAGGCTTTTCCTCGCGGTACATCATTTTTATAAAAGTAGATTTCCCTGCACCACTAGGTCCTACGACATAAACGAATTCACCTTGTTTTATTTTCACATTTATTCCATTAACAGCTAAAACGCCATTTGGATACTTTTTATAAACATCCTGCATTTCTATCATTATGAAATCACCTATTGTAGTTTTTTAGTAGTATTTACTTAATCGACAAAATCCGCACTTTTAAATATGTTCTTTATTCACCTTTCCCATTATAACATCAAAATTCGTCAAAATCAGAGCAAAATTTATTACATTTTGATTTCGTGTTGTAATAGATAGGCTTAGGATGTGCAGTTAGCGAGTTTTTAGAAAGGGGGCGTGGATATAATTACATATTTAATGAGGTAGGAGATATATGAGGATTCGTCTTTTGTACATATTTTGGGGTTCTTTCATTTTCAACTTCAAGGCAGCTACATTGGTAACTAACGTGCATATATTTTGTGTATCGTGCATTTAATTCATCTATCGTGCAAATGTTCTACCTAAATCTTCGCGGATAAAAAGCCATCTGTTCAAATAAACAGATGGCTTGATTCATATATTATTTTTTCTCTGATAACCAAGTAGCAACAGTAGATGTCTCTTCGTCACTTAGGTTTTGAGGCTGCATCGAACCTTTACCATTTTTAATGATATCTGCAATCTCATCTTTTGAATATTTTGAACCAACCTTTGTTAAGTCAGGACCAGCACCACCAGATAAATCTCCACCATGGCATGCGATACAGCCTTTGTCTTTAACAATGTCTTCTGCGGATGCAGTAGCAGCTCCGCCACTGTCTGTAGTGCCTTTGTCTGATGCATTGTCATCATCATTTCCACCACAAGCAGCAAGACCGAACACGAGTGTAGTGCCCATTAAGAATGCTAATAGCTTCTTACGTTTCACAATCGTAACCCCCTAAAAATGTAAGTAAATTTTTCCATTATACACTTCATATTATAACCTATTTACGCTTTTTTAAAACCCTCACCTAATACCTCTGCAGCGTCCATAACTACAACAAATGCAGACGTATCAATGCTTCTGACTAGTTGTTTCAATTTTGTGAACTCAGTCTGATCCACCCACACATTAAGATTGGGCGCTCATCATCTGTAAATCCACCATATCCTGACAATTTCGTAACGCCTCGGTCTAATTTTTCAAAAATTTCTTGACGAACTTCATCTTGCCTATTTGTAATGACGATCGCCATTTTTGAATATCCTAAACCAACCTGAACAAGGTCGATCGTTTTACTTGTAACGAATAGACCGATTAATGCGTAGAGTCCACTTTCAATATTAAGGACAATCGCAGCTGATAGCACAATTAGTCCATCAATCAATGCGACACATGTACCGAGCGACAGGCCAGTAAATTTATTGACGATTTGCGCTGCTAAATCTGTCCCCCCTGTCGATGCATTCCCACGAAACGTAATTCCCAAACCAAGCCCTACTCCAATTCCACCAAATAATGAGCCTAGAAGTGGATCTAGGGTCGCTGGCTCCAGGTTTCTAGAGAGATACACAACAAATGGAAGGAACAGTGTCCCAATCAATGTTTTCATACCATATTGTTTTCCTAGAAAAATAACCCCTGCTATGAATAACGGGATATTAAAGGCCCATTGAACATAGGCAGGCTCCCATCCGAGTAATGCATGTAAAATTGTACTAATCCCACTGACGCCACCTGAAGCAACTTTATTTGGAAGTAAAAATAAATTAAATGAAAGTGCAACAGTCGCCGAGCCGATTAGTATGTATAGTACTTCCTTTAACACCCCCAGCTTTGGATTCAGTTCCACATGCTGGCGTCTTCTTTTATGCATCATAATACCCCCATTACACGAATAGACAGCATTCGATCATTCTATTTTATAATAGCTTTTGGAAGTATATCATGACCAAAAATACAAGTAAACGCCAGCAGAATAACGTGGTAAAGCAACATAATACGACCACTTACACTTATTGTTTGTTTTTTCTCATCATTTTAATACATTTTTCTTTCATAGCTAACACGAATCTCTGGTACCACTTCTATCAGAGTTCACTTCCGGCAGTCGGAGAATGAATTTCGTTCCGAGTCCTAAGCTTGAGACAACATCAATTGTACCGTTATGGGATTCGATAATTGCTTTCGTAATACTCAGACCGAGTCCAGCTCCATCTGTCTTTTCTTCAGTATTCGTACCCCTGTAATAACGGTCAAAGAGATTATTTCTCGTTTCCTCATCCATTCCAATCCCATTATCCTCAATCTTAATAAAAACCTCATTACCTACTAAGTTGGTTGAGACAATCACCCTAGTTCCATCAGGATTATGCTTAACCGCATTATACAAAAGATTATCAAGGGCACGACTAATCATTTTCACATCTCCATGAATAAGGAGATCTTGATCACTCCGCTTCTCAAATGAAAAGGAAACATTCTTGATTGTCACATCATTTACATAATCCAATACTAAATGATGCACTGTTTTATTTACATCCACCTTCTCAATCACTAAAGGTATCTTATTATTTTTCAATTGGAAAGCCAGTGAAAAATCTTCAACTAACCCAAGCATATAAGTGCCTTTTTCACGAATTGTCTTCCCCATGTCCTCAAGCTCTTGACCTGACCATTCGTAATGTCCACTTTCAAGCATATGACCATACCCCTGAATCGTAGCTAATGGTGTTCGCAAATCATGAGAGATTCCTGTCATCCATTCCTCCCTCGTTCGTTCAAGCTGATCCCTGTCCTGTCTCGTCTTCTCTAATTTCTCTGCCATATCATAGAAGGATTGAATAACTTCCTTATACAGCTTAAATTTCGAACGAATCTTCCCTTTTTTTGTGAAAACCTTTTTCCTGTCCTTTTCCGTTAGCAATGTATCATATTCACCTTGCCCAAGTCGTTCAAGCCAGCTAATAAATAGTAGCAAAGGGCGTCCATATCGAAAAGCATGCCATATTGTAAATCCAATCGTAATCACCAACATCACTAATCCAGCTGCGATAATCGCCAAAGTAACATTTTTGATAAAGTTGGAGCCATCATACTCCTTATTTTCTTTATTTGAATATAAAATCCATGTCAATCCACTATTTGCATCATTGTAAATAGTTGCTGCTGAATCAAACTTTTCGGGAAGTAGCTTCCGTTCAATAATCTCAACCGGTTCATACTTTTCCGCTAATGATTCCTTACCAAACGAGCGAATAACATGCCCATTTTCATCAACAATATGTAAATATCCAAACTTATTGATTTCCTTTTCTAGCTTTGCAATAGAATCTGTATTACGTTGGATGTCTTTGCCGAACTCACTCACCCATTTATCCAATTGCCGTAGTGTTTCATTTTCATAGCCTAAAATGTAAAGATATGAATCATAATAAGTGTCCATTTGAAGTTGAACGGTATAGTTACCAAACCTCTGACTTTCCTGCATTTCAAGTAATTGACCTGCTGTATATTTCATCGGTATCGATGACGGAGTGTTAATTTCATAAATGGTTAACCCACTCTTATCAATGATTTGAAACCACATTCCTTCTTTCTGTAAATCCTTCTTCCAATTGCCCTGTACAATCGGTTTATCATCTTCGAAATAGGTTTCAGTTGCAATCGTGTCCAATGCAGCTATTGGAAAATTCCTTTTCATATCTTCCTTCATAATAAAATTGAGTAATAAAAATAGTAACATGAATAAAATAACGAGAACGAGCACAAAAATAAGAATAAACTGCAGCGAAAAATGGAGACCAATCCTTCTTTTTAATGACTTCACTTGTCCTTCTCCTTCACTAGCTTATACCCTAAGCCACGCACTGTTACTAAGTGCTCTGGATTACTAGGATCCCGCTCAATTCTTTCTCTAATTCTTCTAATATGAACAATGACCGTGTTATCATCGATAAAACTATTAATACCCCAAACTGCTTCAAGTAATTGATCCTTCGAAAATACTCGATTCGGATTTTTACAAAAATAAAGCAATAACAAAAATACTTGTGCCGGACATTTTACAACCTCACCTTCGACAAGTAATTCACCAGCTTCCTCGTCAACAATAAATCGCCCAAAATGATATCGCGTTTCGGATGTCAAGACCTGTACTTGCTCCTCTGACTTGAAGCTCCTTCTTAATCTTGCCTTAATTCGAGCTACTATTTCTAATGGATTAAATGGTTTCGTAATATAATCATCCCCACCAATTGCAAACCCTGTTAATATATCTAAATCAGATACTCTTGCGGTTACAAACAGTATAAATGCTTCTGAGATTTCTCTGATTTTCGGACAAATCTCAAATCCCGATTTGTCTGGAAGCATCACATCTAACACGATAATATCCATTTTTGTATTGTTTAATATGTCAATTGCCTCATTCGCTGTATGTGCCGTATATATATTTGAAAATCCCTCTTTGCGTAACACTGTTTCCAGCATTTTTACGATTGATTTCTCATCATCAACTAGTAAAATATTAATATTTTCCACAATTCATCACCCGAGATAATCTTAGCATATGAACATTACCAATAGCTTACATGTATTTTCAAATTTCCAGAAAAAGCATAATTTTTTCAAACGTAATACTCTAAAGAGGTAATCTACTCGTAATGTCCAGTTCCTAACAAGGTAATCTTCAAAGAGTACACTAAAGGTATTCAATCAACAATTTAAAAGGAGACACTTCATGAATACGAAAAGTAAGAGAATTACTGCCGTTGATGGCATGCGGGGCTTGAGTTTATTCGGTATATTAGTTGCTAATATGTTAATTTTTCAATACGGTATGTGGGGGAAGGAAGAAATGGATTTTTATTCACCTTCACAAACTGATATTTTTAGTCATGAGTTTTTAAAAATTTTCGTGGAAGGAAGCTTCATGCCCATTTTCACATTCCTTTTTGGTTATGGCATGATTAAAATGAGGCAAAACCTACAGAGCAAAGGAAAAAAAGTAAAACGCCACTTTTTCCGAAGGTTTTTATTTTTATTCGGAATTGGGATTCTACACTCAACCTATTTATGGGAAGGCGACATCTTATTACTGTACGGATTAATGGGGATATTTTTATTACTCTTCTTAAATCGTAAAAAGAAAACAATGCTAGTCTGGGGAATCCTGTTACTCATAGGTACTTCATTATTGGGCTATGGTTCATTAGATGAAACAAAAGAAGATAAACAAATAATGGATTCCTATATTACAAATACGATTGAAATTTACGGAAGTGGTAGCTATTCGGAAATCATGGAACATCGCAACAATGAAATGCCACTCAATTTACCTGATTATGCATACGTCATATTGCTTCTACTGGCACCACTCCTTTCAGCACCACTATTTTTAATTGGAATGTACGCTGCAGAAAATGACTTATTTCGCGAGCCAAGGAAGGAAGCGTTCTTCTATAAGGTCTGTGTCTTCCTATTTGTACCGATTGGACTCGTGTTGAAAAGTGCTAGTCTGTTATCAGTCCCGGAAAGCTGTGTGGGTGTTGCCGAAATAGTTGGAGCAAATATTTTATCTCTTGGCTATATTTTCTGCATCGGTTTAATTTATGCGTATGCTAAAAACTCCAAGCTTTTGAAGGGATTTGAAGCAGTTGGCAAATTATCATTCACAAACTATTTAATGCAAACGGTCATCTGTACGACGATATTCTATGGATACGGATTTGGACTGTTTGGAAAGCTCGGTGTACTAGCAGGATTCGGCTTATCCATTGGAATCTATCTCCTTCAGGTTGTAGCAAGCAGCTGGTATCTTTCCCACTTCAAAACAGGACCGATCGAAAAAATACTACGAATTTGGACCAATCTATCGTTTAATGGAAAGGTAAAAGAAAAAAGTAAACTCCAACTGCAAAAGGAAATAGGGGCATAAGAAATAGGCAACCATTTACAGTGGTTGCCTATTTACTGCTTTCCCGAATAACTAATTTCGTCGAGATAAACACTTTTTTAGCGATTTGTCTTCCATTAATTCTTTCTAGCAATGTGTCGACTGCAGTTTCACCCATGACCTCGGTATACACCTTCACTGTTGATAATGGTGGGAATACATACTTGGACACACTAATGTCATTGACACCAATTATACTTACACGTTCCGGTACTGTGATGCCTTTTTCATGTAAGGCACGTAAAGCACCAATTGCGAGTAAATCATTCCCGGCAAAGAAGGCTGTAGGCAGATTTTCTCCAAGCTGTAGAATGGCCTGCTCCATCAACGAAAAGCCATCATCCACTGAAAAAGCACCTACAAACATGCTTTTTTCATCTAATCGATTCATATTCTTCATAAAGGATTTAAAAGCCTTTTCACGAGAATCCTCTATTTCAGCAGTTTGATCCTTGAATACTTCTCTCCCACCGATATAGCCAATTGATATATGTCCATTTTCGATAAAATGATCCAATACCATATTTGTTGCCTTTTCAAAATCAATAACGACTGCATCAAATTGTTGCTCATCTGGATTGCAATCGACGAACACGAGATGTTCGCTAATGGCTGCCAACTCATCAACTTGCTTCAAACTGAATTTACCAACGGCGATAATCCCCTGTAGCTCTTCTTGCTTCATACTTTCAATGTTATTATAAAAATTAACAACCTGAATATCATTTTGTTCACAACGCTGCTCAATCCCTAGTCGAATTGACATATAATAGAGATCATTCAACTCTTCCTTCTCGGTATACCAATGAATGATACCAATTTTTGCCGAAGTTGTCTTTCGTGCAGGTCGTTTTTTATAGGAAAGCTCTTCAGCCACTTCAAAAATTCGTTTCTTCGTATCATCACTTACAGATAAGGTAGAATCATAGTTAAGCACCCTTGAAACTGTCGCAATTGAGACACCCGCTTTTTCTGCTATGTCCTTAATTGTTGCCATACGAGTTCTCCTCTCAACTATTTCACAACAGCAAATTTATAAGTTGTAGTCCAGTTGTATTGTTCTCCCTTTTTCAAAACAATTGGTGGGAATTGTGGATGATGAATTGCATCTGGCAGGCCTTGCGTTTCTAAGCAGATGCCTAAATAATCGCGTGCTTCTACTTCACCAATCTTAAAACCGCCATTAATCTGGTTACTCGTATAGACGACAACACTAGGTTGATTTGATTCTACAATTAGGTGACGCCCGCTTTCTTCGTCATATAACTGAATTTCCTGGTCATGATTACTATTTAATAGAAATGGATGGTCATACCCATGTCCAGCTAATATATTTTGTTCATCTGTAGATACTGTTCCATCAACAATTTTACGCGCCGTTCTAAAATCAAATGGTGTATCAGACACATCAAGAAACCGACCAGTTGGCAACAGCTCTTCATTCAATTGTACAAATTGATCACTTTTCATCGTTAACTCATGCTGTAGTATATCGCGTCTTAGGCCGCCCGAAAGATTAAAATACGTATGATTCGTCACATTTAACAAAGTGGTTTGATCTGTGAATCCCGTAGCTGTAATCGTTAGCTCATTATCATTGTTCAATACATATGTAACAGTCATGTTCAGATTTCCTGGGTAACCTTCTTCACCATCTTTACTTACATATGTGAACTCAACGCCCGATTTTTCATCATCTTCAATAACGGTAGCATCCCATAGTACATTGTGAAAGGTTCGTTTCCCGCCATGCAAATGGTTGTCCTTCTCATTTTTATCAAGTGAATATACATGTCCATCCAACTCAAATTGAGCACCTTTAATTCTTCCAGCAACACGCCCAATCATCGCACCGAAATAAGGTGCATGCTCTATATAGTCACCAACGTTATCAAAACCTAGAACGACATTTTCTAATTTGCCGTCACGATCTGGAGTCACTATGTCCGTAATAATACAGCCATAGTTGATGCAACTTACGCTCATCCCATGATCATTCGTAATCGTATACTGCTGAATTTCTTCTTGCCCCAACCGATCAAAGCTTTGTGAAATAACTTCCATTATTATCTCCTACCTCGTAAAATACTTTATAAAACGCTCGAACCCAGCAAGACCAGCCCCATTACGTTTAAAAACGCCCGCATCTTGTAGGACTCTCATGAACTTTTTCCCAACCTCTTGTTTTACAAACTCATGAACTTCATCAACCGAGCCAGCAAACATTTGCTTTAATTCCCTTGCCCATGATTCATGAATCGGATTGATACCATTAGGTTCATCGATCAAATATCGTTCAACTTCTTTCAACTCCGTAACTAATCTTGCAGGTAAAACGGCTAGACCCATGACCTCAATTAGTCCAATGTTCTCCTTTTTAATATGATGAACATCAGCATGTGGATGAAAAATACCTAATGGATGCTCTTCATTAGTACGATTATTACGTAAAACTAAATCTAACTCATACTTGCCATCTCTCATCCTAGCAATCGGTGTAATCGTATTATGTGGGGTTTCACCTGTACATGCAATAATATCACATTCAGGATCACTGTATTGTTTCCAAGACTGTAAAATGTGGTTTCCTGCTTCAATTAAATTCGCAATATCCTCACTCTTCAATCGGATAACCGACATTGGCCATTTCACTGTTGCACACTCAACATTAGGATATTGTGGCCATTCAAACTTCATAACTTCTTCAGCTTTTGCCATCGCGAATTCATAGTTTCCACCTTGGTAATGATCATGTGTTAAAATCGAGCCACCAACAATCGGAATATCAGCATTTGAACCAATAAAATAATGAGGAAATTTCTCAACAAATCGCAACAAACGCTCAAACGTCGTTTTACTAATTTTCATATCACGATGTTCTTCACATAATAGTATACAATGTTCGTTGTAATACACATATGGCGAATATTGCAAAAACCATGTTTCATCTATTAATGGTACTGGAATAATTCGATGATTGGAACGTGCCGGATGACCTATTCGCCCAGCATATCCTTCATTTTCCGTACATAATAAGCACTTAGGATATTGGGCAGTCTTAGGGTTGGCCGCCTTTTCCAAGGCAATTTGCTTCGGGTCCTTTTCTGGCTTGGATAAATTAATGGTAATGTCCAGCTCACCGTATTTTGTCTCAACCTTGTATTCAATGTTCGTTTCAATTCGCTTCATTTGAATATAATTCGAATGTTTACTGAGCTCGTAAAAATAATTCGTTGCTGAAACCGGGTCACTTTTATAAAGCTCATAAAAATGATTTGTCACAATTGAAGGAAGTGGAATCATCGTATTCATAATTTTGCTCACGAGAATTTCCTTCGCATCAAAATAGTCTTCAATTATATTATTTTCAACCGCATATTGAACCAGATCCTCAAGTAAATCTGGAATTCCTTTTTCCGTAACAATTACTTCTGTTTGAACATAATCGTCAAGTTCCAATAGTGACAGGATTTGATTACGAACATAAACGATATCTTGCTCTTCAATAAGCTGTACAGTAACAGCTTGATTCGTTAAATTCTGGATGGTTTCATATATATTCATTATGTTCACTCAGCTTTCATATCCGTCTGGATGATTCACATGCCAATTCCATGCATCCGTAATAATTTGCTGAACTGATGTACGTTTTGGTTCCCAGCCTAATATGTTCTTTGCTTTATCAGATGAAGCGATTAATGTACTTGGGTCACCCGCACGACGTTCGCCGATTTTTACCGGAATTTCCCTTGCTGTAACTTCCTTTGCGGTCTCAACGATTTCTTTAACAGAAAATCCTTTACTGCTACCAAGATTAAAATAATTGCTCTCCCCACCATTTTGCAAGTACTTCAGTGCTAAAATGTGAGCATCAATTAGGTCCGTTACATGAATATAATCACGGATACATGACCCATCCGGGGTATCATAATCTTCTCCAAAGATGGTGATTGCATCACGTTTACCAAGTGCAGCCTGAAGGACAACTGGAATTAAATGTGTTTCCGGATCATGATCCTCACCGATTTCACCTGTCGTTCTTGCACCAGCTACGTTAAAATATCTGAGTGATACAAATTTCAGACCGGTTGCAATTTCCGACCACTTCATCATTTTTTCCATCGCAAGCTTTGTTTCACCATAAGTGTTTGTTGGAACAGTTGGCATGTCCTCAGTAATCGGAACCTGCTTTGGTTCACCGTATGTTGCCGCAGTTGATGAGAAAACGATGTATTTCACATGATTTTTTTGCATGGTTTCAAGGACGACCTGAGTGCCGAACACATTATTATCATAGTATTTTAACGGTTCTACCATTGACTCACCAACGAGTGAATTTGCCGCAAAATGAATAACCGCATCAATCTTTTCTTTTTCAAATACAGATTGCATAAAGCTACGATCACGAATATCACCTTGATGGAATGTTGCCTTCGGATGAATCGCTTGTCTGTGACCAGTTTGTAAATTATCAACGACGACAACATCAAAATTCTCATCAATTAATTGATACACTGCATGAGAGCCAATATAACCTGCTCCACCTAATACTAGAATACTCATGAAAACACCCCGTTTAAATTTTTTACTAAAATATATATTCCTTTGTAAGCACTTTGGCTCCGTCACCAATACTTACTTCATAAAAATCAGCTTTGTAGCCAATCTTTTCTGCATAGATTGCCCCAATTGACTCAATGATTGCTTGAGCTTTGTCTTTTTCGACAATTGCAATTGCACATCCACCAAAGCCAGCACCTGTCATTCGAGCACCTAATACACCATCCTGTGCCCAGGCAGCAGCAACTAATGTATCAAGTTCAATACCTGTTACCTCATAATCATCACGCAGTGAAATATGTGAAGCATCCATTAAACGACCAAATTCATCGAGGTTACCCTCTTTCAATGCTCTCAATGCCTGAAGCGTTCTTTCATTTTCATAGATTGCATGTTTCGCGCGTTTTTGGATGATAGAATCGGAAATAAGGTGCTTATTCTGTTCGAATTGGGTGGAAGAAATATTCCCAAGCGCTTCCACATTTAATTCTTGCTTGAACAGCTCAAGCGCCTGTTCACACTCACTTCTACGTTCGTTATACTTCGAGTCTGCTAACTCACGCCGCTTATTCGTATTCATGATTAAAATAAGATGCTTTTCCAATTCAAGTGGCGCATATTTGTAGTCAAGTGTATCACAGTTTAGAAGGATTCCCGCGTTCTCTTTACCCATTCCAATCGCAAACTGATCCATGATTCCACTATTGACACCGATAAATTTATTTTCAACCTGTTGACCAATTTTCACAAGTTCAACTCGGTCAATTTTCAAATCAAATAGGTTCTCAAACATCACACCTGACACTAGCTCAATTGAAGCCGAAGATGACAAGCCAGCACCATTCGGGATATTCCCATAAAAGAGAACATCTACTCCAGTTTGAATGGAGTACCCATTTTCACGTAGATAGCGAAGCATCCCCTTTGGGTAATTCGCCCAGTTGTGTGCATCATCATAATCTAAATTGTTCAGATCAAATTCAATCATCCCTAATTGCTCGAAGTTCATTGAATACATCCTTACCTTATGATCCGAACGCTTCCTTGCTAATGCATAAGTCCCCTTTGTTATCGCACACGGAAACACATGCCCCCCATTATAATCCGTATGCTCCCCAATTAAATTAATCCTTCCAGGTGCAAAAAAACTTCGATATTCATCTTCTTGGAAGATTTCTTTAAAACGCTTTGCTAAATCTTGAAAATCCACGGTGCTACCTCCTAATAATGCGACTATTTTTACTTTTCTACCACAAGTGTATTCCTTCTAGTTAAAAAGGTCAATGATTTTTAGTAAAAGTTTAGTAAAAATATTTCATACACTTTTTAGGTTAATGAGAAAGGAGTAGTTATCAGTTAACTACTCCCTCTCCCTTTTTCATTCATATATATAATAGACGACTGATTGATAATCTCCACCACGTTGTGCTTCTTTTGCATTGGCTCCATTAAATTCGGTCGGTAATGTTAATCCACGATGAATTAATTCATCACCATAAAAGGCTTTTTCTTGGCCTTCAACATAATATAACGTATTTTCATCCAATCCTTTTAGTCGGAGAACTTGTTGTTTACTTGAATTTGGAGTTGCCAATACTTTATACCAGCCAATTAGTGCTTCCTTTTTATCCTTAGAAACTATCATCCATGCTGTTTCATTATTTTCAAAAGGGTTTAATAAACGATATAAATCACCATCTCTTACTAATTTACGATGCTTTTTATAAAATTGAACTTGTTGCTTGATTACGGCTCTTTCATCCTCACTTAATTCCAAGGGATTAAGCTCATAACCAAACGTTCCAAAATAAGCAGTATTTGCCCTTGTTTCAATTGATGTTGTTCGTAAAGTTTGATGATTAGGAACAGCTGAAACGTGAGAACCCATGCTATAAATTGGGTATACCAAAGAAGTACCATACTGGATTTTCAAACGTTCAACCGCATCGGTATCATCACTTGTCCAAGCCTGTGGCGCATAATAAAACATTCCAGGATCAAAACGCCCACCCCCGCCCGCACATGATTCAAATAAGACATTCGGAAACTCATTTGTTAGTTTTTCATAGAGTGAATAGACTCCTAACATATAACGGTGGTAAAACTCACCTTGTTGATCAATTGAAAGTGCTGAGGAATAAGCATCGGTAATATTTCGATTCATATCCCATTTGATATATGACAGGTTTGTTTTACGGATAATCGTTGCCATTCTTTCATACAAGTATTGAACAACTTCAGTTCTTGAAAAATCCAATACTAATTGATTACGACCAAATACTACATGTTCTCCTGGTCTCCCTACAATCCAATCAGGATGATTCTGATATAATTGACTGTCTGGATTGACCATTTCTGGTTCAAACCATAAACCAAATTTCAGACCCAAATCGTTTATTTTACGCGCTAATGCATCCACACCATTTGGCAACTTCGTCTCATTTTCAAACCAATCCCCTAATGAGGAAGTGTCATCATTCCTTTTACCGAACCAACCATCATCTAAAACAAATAATTCGATTCCTAACTCTTGGGCACTCTCTGCGATATTGACGAGCTTTTCTTCATCAAAGTCAAAATAAGTAGCTTCCCAGTTATTAATTAAAATTGGTCTCTCATTTGTTTTCCATGGATCCCGAATTAATTGATTACGATATAGCTCATGATAGGCTTGACTCATCCCATTTAATCCCTTGTTAGAGTAAACCATTACAACCTCCGGAGCTTGAAAGCACTCTTCACTTCCAAGCTTCCAGTTAAATTGGTGTGGATGTATTCCCATCATCACTCTTGCTACATCATAATGATCCAGTTCAACCTGTGCTAAGAAATTACTGCTATAGACGAAGTTAAAACCAAATACTTCACTCTCATGCTCTGTTGCTTCCTTTTTCTTAAGAGCGATAAATGGATTATGATGATGTGAGCTTGCACCCCTTATACTTGAAATAGATTGGATTCCTTGAACGAGGTCACGTTCTTTTATATGCCTTTCTCTCGACCATGTTCCAGCCAAATGAACCATCGTAAAATCTTGATGGGGGAGGTCAATTGAAGCACTCATTATTCTTTTAAGAGATAACATGCTTTTGCCAATATTTTTGACATTGACACTTCTTGTAATCACAGGATAATCATGAAAAATCGTGTACATTAGGTGAAGTTCTGAGCCTATTTTTTTATCTAGTAATGTAATGATTAATGTAGTTGCTTCATTTTCTTTCGCATATGTTGCAGGAAGTCCTATTAACTTTGGTTTACCTTGCGTTATCGTATAACTCTGAAACGAAAACATATTACCCGCTCTTCCTTCACTGTTCTCCATTTCGATCGCAGCTTCACGGAAATCGCCCTTTCCAACTACCGGATACTCTTGCCTTGTTGTTTCTAAAGAGAAGGCGGGATCATTCTGATCATAGTGGCAGCTAGCTGGTGTCGGTACATCATTTACTTGAAGATGAGAAAAATCTTCTCGATGTCTAATTGCTTTTCCAAAGTACATTTGACCTAGACTACCATTTTTCAGGACATTAAAAATATAACTAATTGAACCATTTGTTAAATGGAATTGCTTTAACTGTTCATTTACATAAATGTTCATAAGAGCACCTCATTATATAAGGAAAGAGCCCGAATAATCCAAGCTCTTTACAATTAAATATTTACTAAATGCGATGAATCATAAATTCGAATTCCATCTTTTCATTTGCGTTAAGAAGATACTCCTCATGTACTGGCGCACCCCAGCTGTCATCGCCACCGACTCCCATCTGCTTTCCTGCTACCGTAACGACTGTGTGATGTACATTCGGCAGCTCGTAATGATGAGCAGCATTCTCCAACTCGAAGGCGGTATAAGGTGAAAAATTACATTCGAGTGGCTCCGTCGTTGAAGATATACGTACACCTTGTCCTTCACAATTTGTAAGCTTTGTCCAGCGTACTCCGGTTCGATTACCTGATTCCTGTGGATTCACATAACCCGATATATTTTCACTAACCGTATTTTTAAAGATTCCTAGTCTTGCCCCCATTGAACGATCGGAATAATTTTCTTCAGGTCCCATGGCATACCATTCAAGCTGATTAAAGGTTGCTGGAACTTTGAAAGAAACAGCAAAAATTGGCATTTGCGGAAGATTCTCTACACCATGATAGATTGACTTAACTCGGATACTGCTGTCCGGGTACACAGAATAAATAGTTTTAACCTCTATTTCATTACTAATCGATAATTTATACGTAAAAGAAATATCGAAACGATCATTCTTTTCATCCACATCAATTCCCACACATTTTCGTGCTAGACTAGCTGTTAACCAGCATCCAGAATGATAGGTTTGTGAATATCCTCGATCATTATCTGTCGTTGCTCTCCAGAACAATGGCACGAGTGGACTCTCAATCATTTCTTTACCCGCATAATTTAGAGATACTAGACTACCTACGGCTTTCGAGAAAATAATCGTAAAATCTCTCCCATGGACACCAATATTCACATCGCCATGTACAACTCTCAAGTCTCTAATTGATAGTGCTTGATTTTCATTCACTTTTTCTTCTATTTCGAATACAAATTGTCCGAATGCTATTTCATGTCCTGATTCTGCCCATCGAGTACTTTCCTTCAATTTGAATGAAGTATGAATACAATATTCACCTGTATCACCCATCAAATCATCTGTCCACTGAAATTCAAGTCTTCCTTCGCCTTGTGGCTCCACAACTATAGATGAAGTTTTTTTATATAATTCTTTTCCCTCATGGAATAGCTTGTATTCCAAATCATAATCAGCCGTATTAGAAAACAGCCCTTCATTTCGAATTGTGACACCATTTCGGTCTGGGATTAGCTTAATGTCCTGGTATAAAAATTTTACTTCTTGCATCTTTGGTGAAAGCTCACGATTTGCGTACACAATTCCATTTGTACAAAAGCCATAATCAGTTGGACGGTCTCCAAAGTCCCCACCGTATGCTAAGAATTCATTTCCATAACGGTCTTTTTTAATAATAGATTGATCAATGTAATCCCAGATGAACCCCCCTTGGTACATTGGATATTTACGTTCAAGATCGGTATATTTGTACATACCACCAAGAGAATTACCCATCGCATGCATATACTCGCAGCTAATGTACGGCTTATCTGGATTCTCCTGCAAATACTTCTCGATATCATTCGGCTTTGCATACATACGACTTTCCATATCACTTGTCTCATTATAATCCCGGTTATGGAATACACCCTCGTAATGAACAAGTCGACTTGGATCTACCGATTTAAAATATTTCGTGACATTCAGAATGACTTCACCTGCATAGGATTCATTTCCACATGACCAGATAAGAATTGAAGGATGATTTTTATCCCTTTCAAACATCGAAACTGCTCGATCTAATACGATATTTTCCCATTCTGGCTTATTCCCAGGAATATTCCATGAAGGTTCAACTGCCCCCATCTTTTGCCAAGAACCATGCGTTTCTAGGTTCATTTCATCAATAACATAAATCCCGTATTTATCACATAATTCATACCAATAACTTTGATTTGGGTAATGAGAAGTTCGAACAGCATTAATATTATTGCGTTTTAACGTCTTAATATCCCAAAGCATATCTTCCTTCGTAATTGCGCGCCCACTGCGAAAATTAAATTCATGGCGATTAACCCCTTTGAAGACGATGCGTTCCCCATTAATTCGCATGATTTTATCAGCAAGCTCAAATTTTCGAAAACCTATTTTTTGCGGAATTACTTCAACTAGATTACCTGATGGATCATATACTTGAATAAATAATGTATACAAATATGGATGTTCTGCACTCCATAGATTAGGATTCTTGACTTCCATTGATAGTGATTGATTCACGTTAAGATAAGTAGTTTCTATTAAGTTACCTTTAACATCAACGATTTCCCCTACTAATTTCGAACCACTTGGAACCTCAGATGAAAACTTCATGTTAACATTTAGAGTCCCTACCGAATAACTCGGATTCAACTCTGTCTGTACATGAATATCTTGAATATGAATTTCAGGGACTGTATATAAGTATACATCGCGGAAAATCCCCGAAAACCTCCAGAAATCCTGGTCCTCTAGCCAACTTCCCGTACTGCGCTGATATACTTCAACTGCCAGCTTATTCTCTCCCTCTATTAAAAAAGGAGTCAATTCAAATTCTGCAGGTGTGAATGAATCCTCACTGTAGCCTACAAATTCACCGTTCAACCAGACAAAGAATGCCGATTCAACACCTTGAAACGAGATGTATACTGACCTTTTATCCATATTTTCAGGGACATGAAAGTACTTTACATAGCTTCCAACTGGATTATGATCGGTTGGGATTTCAGGTGGGCGAATATCATTCAAACCGTCCCACGGGTACATCGTATTCACATATTGCGGTTTTCCATAGCCTTGCAATTGAATATGCCCAGGAACTGTGATATCCCCCCATCCAGAGCATTCATAATCAAGACGATAAAATTGCTCAGGTCGGTTACTTGGATTCACCGCATAGTTAAATTTCCAATTTCCGTTCAAATAATAACGGAGTTTCATTGGTATAGCGCTTTTCGCCTCAGCCATCGTCTCATAATACAAATGATCCGAGTGTGCGGGAAGTCGATTTACTGCAAAAATATCAAGATCGGTTAGCCAATCAATCGTAGGTGTTTTAGTCATAATGACACACTTCCTTTCAATCCACTTTATTTAACAGAGCCCATCATACCTGCAACGAAATGCTTTTGCATGAGAAAGAAGATAAGTGCTGCAGGTAATGTTGCAATAACAATTGCCAGCATGATGACACCATAATCAGGTGCGTAGCTAGATCCCAGATTCGAAATAAGCAATGGAATTGTTTGATTTTCAGGTGATTGCAACACAACTAATGGCCACAAATAATTATTCCAGCTTGCCATGAATGTGATAATTGCCGCTGCGGCATATGTTGTCTTCATTGTCGGAACGTAAATTCTAAAAAACACACCGATCTCACTTAATCCATCAATTCTTCCTGCTTCAAGAATATCCTTCGGAAACATCTTCGTATTTTGTCGAAAGAAGAAAATAAGGAATGCGGTAGTAACCGATGGTAATACTGCTGCTGTTAATGTATCGATTCCAATTAAAGGTGCTGTTTGCGAAATCTTTCCAAACATACGGAATAACGGCACCATAAGAGCTGCAAATGGAATCATCATCGAAAGCAGTAAAATATTGAACACGATATCCTTCGCCTTACTCCGATGGATTTCAAAACCATACCCTGCTAATGAGCCTATTAGTAATGCTAAAATCGTTGTAGAAATTGAAATCTTGGCCGAATTAAGTAGTGCTGGGACTAGATCTACTGTAGCCAATAAATTTTGTAGATTTTCAAACAAATTACTTCCTGGTAATAATCTACCTTTTGTTACATCCACTGATTTATTTGTTGCACTTACAATCATCCAGATAAAAGGAAAAATAGATACGATCGTTGCTATAATTAGGATTGCATAACTAATGATTCGTTTTAGTTTACTCATTTTTTATCACCTGCCACTTTAAACTGAATGATCGAGAAGATGACAATCATAATTACAATTGCATAGGAAACAGTTGCTGCATATCCGAAGTCAGGTGTGTATTTAAAGGACAAATTATAAATATACTGTGAAATCGTAATGGTCGAATTCCCAGGCCCACCCTGCGTAATATTCATGACCTCATCAAACAATTGAAGTGTACCAATTGTTGATGTAATCGATGTGAATAAAATAATTGGTTTCAACATTGGAATTGTAATTTTAAAGAATTGTTGAAAAGCTGATGCCCCATCAATTTTTGCAGCTTCATAGATTGAATGATCAATATTTTGTAAAGATGATAAATAGAAAATCATATTATAGCCAGTCCAACGCCATGTAATCGCAATAATAATCGCTATTTTTGCCCAAAAGGGATCTGTCAGCCATTGAATTGGTTCTGAGATCAGTGATACCTTCATTAGCATCATATTAATCATGCCGTCTACTCCGAATAAATATTTAAAAATTACAGAATAGGCAACAAGTGATGTGACACATGGTAAAAAGATTGCTGTACGAAAGAAACCTTTAAGCTTTAGGGCTTTATCATTCAATAAAACTGATAAAACTAAAGCTAGTAAAATCATCACGGGTACTTGAATGATAAGAAAAATGACAGTATTCTTAACCGCTGTTAAAAATGTTGGATCCTTAAATAATCGTATATAGTTATCTATTCCATTGAATGTTAGATTTGTCCCAGTTCCTGATTGAAATGACATAATCAATGCTTGAATCATCGGATAAAAATAAAACAAGCAAATCATAATAGTCGCTATCGCAATAAAAGACCAGCCAATAATCGCATTTTTCGTACGAAGCCCTTTACCTGATTTCGTTGGTTGAATGGTTGGATTCGTTTTTGCTGTTATCACTTTCTCTCACTCCTTGCCATAAAGTAATAGCCTCGGAATATCTCGCCTGATCGTTCAGGATAGCTCCTTATCATAATAAGAGAGGTGCGAGTTTCCGAGGCATTGCCTCTATATCAATATATCTAATTGTATTAGAGACTTTTTAGTTGGTTGATTATTTAACTTGTGTTTCAGCTTGTTTTTGCGCATTAGCTAGCACTTCGTCAAGATCAGCACCATTTAAGTAATTTTGCATTTCCACTACTAAGATGTCCTCAATGGCATACGTATGAAGGCCATAGTTCACTTGTGGAATTTGTTCTGTCCATGTAGAGAAATCAGAGATAATCGTTTGACCCCCAAAGAACTCGTCTGCTGCTTTGTATGCTTCACCTTCAGCAGCTGGAATATAAGAACCGATCGCACCGATTTCCTTCACTAATTCTTGATATAGGTCAGCATTGGAACCAAAAGTTTTACTTAGGAAATCCACTGCATCATCTTTACCATCTACATCAAGTACATACCATGAGCTTCCACCTAGGTTAGAAGCATTAACTGAACCTTCGATACCTGGTAGTTTTGGAAAAGGTACAACTGCCCAGTTACCAGATTGTGAAGCCTCTGCTTTAATTGAAGGTGTAATCCAGTTACCAGTTGGAACGGAAGCCACATCTCCACTATTAAATGCTGCTAAAAATTGACTCCAGTCTGATACAGGTTTTACGATCTCAGCATTATTTAATTCTTTATATACTTCAAATGCCTTCTTTAGCGCTTCATTATCTGCTAGATTAGGTGTAACGCCATCTTCTTGCAAATACCATGAACCACTTGATTGGATCATCATACGAATTTGTCCAAGGTCATTTGGATCAAGTGTTAACATATCCTTACCCGTTGCTTCTTTTACCTTTTTACCAATTTCAATGTATTTATCCCAATCAGCATCTTTGAAGTCATCCACTGTATAGCCAGCTTCCTCTAAGTAATCAGTTCTTACATATAAACCAGTTACCCCAGTGTCAAAAGGTAAACCATAGTTTTTACCATCAATACTTGTTGGTAACATCTTGTATGGAGCAAAATCTTCTGTTTTAAAAGATCCAGTTATTTCATGGAATGAATCTGGATACGCTTGAAGGAAGCTTTGTGCTCGATAATCCTCAATTAAAACGATGTTTGGCAGCCCTTTTGTTGTTCCAGAGCTTAAGCTAGTATTAAGCTTTTGAATAATATCATCTTGTGCGTTTTCAATGATGTTAATCTTCACATCTGTGTTTTCTTTTTGATATGCCTCTTTCGCTATTTCTAGCGCCTTAATATTAAAGTTTGGATCCCATGCCCAAATTGTTACCTCGTTCGAATCCTTTTTTCCTTTTGATTCGTCTTTCTCATCTGAACCGGAAGAACAAGCAGTTAACATCAGTATGCTTACTAAAAAAAGTGCTAAAAACTTTTTCATTGATATACCCCCTAGTTTTTATTGAAAGCGTTATCTCTCTTATGGATACAATGTTACCATCAGCTATGCTTCTAGAGTTAGGAGAATATTTCTGTATAATTGTGATATTTTTGTGTATTGAATCCGCTTTCACTCCAAGTGCATTTGTACTTTTTTTAGGTTTTATAATTATTTTCAGATGACAAAACCCCCGTACTTTTTAAACTTTATCGGTAAAAAATAGCACAATGGTTATGATAATTGTGCCACCTAAGTTTAAAAAGATAGGGGGATCATTTACACATTATTCATAGATAGGAAGAGAAATCCGTACCTTTGTACCTTCTCCGACTTCGCTTGAGATTGTTACACCATAGGATTCACCATAAATGAGTTGGATACGTTCATGTACATTTTGTACACCGATACCAGTAAATCGCTCTTGCTTTTGTTTCTTATCTGGTAATTTGCTTTCATTTGATATTTCCATCCCATCTCCATTATCTATCACTTCGCAGATCAAGCTAGTACCTTCCTTCCACACTAATACATTGATATATCCATTATCCTTTCGATTGAAACCATGGAAAAATGAATTTTCTACAAATGGCTGTATAATCAGTTTTGGTATGTTAAAATTCACACAATCAGGAGCGATAAAATAATTCACATTAATTCGATTACCATAACGCTTTTGATTAATTAATACATAGTTTTTCAAGTTTTCAATTTCTTCGTTGACAGTAATTGTTTCCTTAACATTGCCAATTGTGTTTTGTAATAAGGATATTAATGCATGAATGATGTCCTCTGCTTCTTCCTTACTTCCTTGTCGAATCAGGAATTTTATTGATGTCAATGTATTATATAAAAAATGTGGATTGATCTGTTGCTGTAATGCAGCAAGCTCAGCATTTCGTTTTTGCTTTTGCGAATGTACAAGTTTATCGACATACTCATGCAACTCGTCAAGCATGGAGTTAAAAGCTTTACTCAATTGCCTCGTTTCATACGTACCGCTTACAGACACGTATTGGTTAAAATGATCCTTCGGTGCGTTTCCAATTTGTTTTACAAGCATGGATAATGAATTCGTCAGTCTTCTTGAAACCAGGAATACAATAATAAGGGCTAACAAAATAATCCCAACACTTATTAAGACAATCGACTTCTTGTCTATTAAATCTCCGAAGGCAGCTTTTTTATCAATTAAATTAACTAAATATAAATCAAAAGAAGGAAGATACTCGATCATAACAATGTGATCCTTATTCATAAAACGAGTGTTAACGTAATTTTTCGATTGACCTTCCATTTCAATCGCATATTCAAGAAGTTCCCCATTCCCTTTACCAATATATTCAGTATTATTGCTCGACAAAATAAACCCTGACTTATTCATAACTAACACATCATTACCGGGACTTGAATAACTATTATAGAACTTTCTAAAATCACTTTCTTGAATGTAAAAATACATATACCCATAGATTGTTTTTGTGGATCTTTCCATTAATGCTTTCGATGCAATAATAACATCGTCATTCCCACTATTATCATGTTGTTGATCTAATTGATATAATAGCTTTTTCGGTTCCTGACGTGTTTTTCTAGTGATGGGGTGATTTTGTAATTCCTGATTAGAAACCGACCAAATCGCTCGATCAGTTGCAAAGCTAATTCGATTAACCCCATAGATTGTAATTCCGACATCATATGCATCTACATTTGATTCGATACTACTCATTTGGTTTTGGATCGTATAATAAGATGACATTAGCTGCTTATTAGACTTCTCTTCAGTGAGAAAGTTCTTAACTGTACCATTTTGCAACAGTTTATTAGAAGCAATCACAATCGAGTAATTAAATGTATCCAAGCTCTCCTTTATTTGTTTCATAACTGTATCATTTGTAATGCTGAACCGTTCAATAAAAAACCGCTCCGACATCCGAATCGTCGTCCAAGTGATAATTACAGATACTGCAAGAATTGTAATAAAAGTGATGAAAAACAATTTAATAAATAAGCTGCTATGTTTAAATCGATCCGGTATTATTCCCATCTTTAAGAATACTTCCTTCTGTATTTACTAGGGGAAACCCCTTTCATTTTCTTGAATACTTTACAAAAATAACTGTGATCTGAATAACCTACCATTCCGCTGATTTCTGAAATCGTGGCAGTATCTTTTAATAGTAATTTTGCAGCCTCTTCAATTCTAATTTTATTTAAATACTCATTAAACCCTTCATTATTATGTGCAGTAAAATAACTTGAAAGATAGGATGGATTAAAATGAAAATGTTTTGCAACGCTAGAAAGGCTAAGTGGCTCATTATAGTGTTCTTCAACGTATTCCAATAGCTTCTTCATATTTGAATTTCCAAGCTTATTACGTTTATCCGCGATTGCTTTATTTGCTTCTGTGATGAACATATTCAATTGCTCGACAACTTCTCCTGCAGTTGATGACTCATTAATGGCTGTAAAACATAAATATTTAGCGCTTTCTAAATTCTTAACATTATATTCCATATTACCTAAAAGAACGGCAATATTAAAAATAATATTTCCAAAAAATGATTTGTACTCAAAAATATCCATCGTATAACAAGTAGATAATTTATTAACATGCTTTTTCAAATAGACAAATGCTGTATCAAATCTCTCATGTGTAAACTCTTCTGTAAACCAATCTAAATTAAAAGCTTCACATTCGGGAGGTTGCGCTGGCAAATCCTGTTGCACTAAAACAATTTGATTAGGAAAATAAAATTGATATTGAAGTAGTTTTATAATATTTACTTTATATATCATGCCTAATTTTGAAAAATCAAGGAAATACTCACTTAATACAAATCTCGCTTTCGATTCTGCTTCTACAAGAAGAGTTGCAAATCTACTTAATTCAACTGTATATTCTTGCTGTACATTAAGTAGAAATACAATTACATTTTGATCCTGTTGAAAAGTATGGTGAACCAGTTGGCTTGGAAAAGACTCTTCAAATTTCTCTTTTAAATACGTTTTAAACTCTTCTTTTCTTTTAGTAGAGTATTTTTGCAAATCAATCCCCATTAAATAGTAATATTTATAAGGTAGAATCTTAGATATGACCTCTGAATCATAATTAATTTCATAGCCAGAAATAAGCTTGTCGATCGTATGCTCCAATGATAGATTGAAATCTGATTGACTCCCAATAAATTGAAATGCAGGGATTCTGTTTGCCGCCTTCCTTAACACTTTAAGAAGCTCAGGTCCATCAATTTTTGGTTTTAAAATATAATCAACAACACCACTTTGAAAGGTAGACCGTACATATTCAAAATCACTAAAACTACTTAAAATAATGATTTCAATGTGAGGATACTTTGATTTCACGATTCTAGTTAATTCATCACCATCCATAATTGGCATAACGATGTCAGTAAGAATGATGTGTGGATTGGTTGCCTCAATTAATTCAAGAGCTTCTTTGCCATTTGATGCTTCACCAACAATTTGAAAACCTTCTTCTTCCCAATTTAAATAATGTTTAATCCCTTGCCTTATTAACATTTCATCATCAACAATTAAAGTCCTACAAAGTTCATTAGGTTTCAACGCAATCCCTCCTACAAGGTGGCGTATACTAGGTTAAAACGTATAAGTGATTTTAATAAATATTTTATCATGGTCTACCCAACCAAAAAAGCCACAATACTTATAAACGTATCATTGTGACTTTTCTTCCTGATGATATCTATAAATCTTTTACTTCTCTTTAAAAATTTCCATTAATTCAGTTGTTGCATCATCTGTATTTTGGACGTACGAAACGAGCTGATGTATCTGATTATTTTGGTTTTCAATTGTTGCTGTAATCTCTTCAAGTGATGCTGTCGTTTCTTCAATGATTGCCGCAAATTCACTTACAGATGTTTCAATTGACGAAGATGAGCTCCCTATCTCTTTTGAGATCCTCTCAAATTTCTTCACGGATTCGTTTAATTCAGAAACAGTTTGGTCAATATTTGCAAATACGCCCTTTGTCTCCTTCGTAAGTTCTACACTTTCATTCATCTTCTCGGCATTTTCATTCATTTGCTTCTGTGTCAGCATTGTACGTTCATTCACCGCAAATAGATTTTGAGAAATGAGATTGACTGTGTTTGATGTTAGTTCTGATAGCTTTCTAATTTCATCTGCTACAACTGCAAAACCTTTACCACTTTCACCTGCACGTGCTGCTTCAATAGATGCATTAAGAGCCAGAAGATTCGTTTGTGATGCGATTTCTTGAATTTTATCAGTAAACGTATTTGTCTCCTGTATTTTTGTAACTAATTGATTCATCGTACCTGACATCGATGTAACAGATTCATGAAAATCTGTAATTTTTGAAAGGAGAAGTTCAATCGTAACACTTCCATTTTCCGATGCATGATTTGCACTCACTGTCTGCTTATTTAATTGATTTGAACCTTCAATTAGATGTTGGACAACCTTATTTAATTTCTCTACTGACTCAGTAATCGTTGATGCTGCTTCATTTTGTGAGTTCATACCCGCTGAAATCTCTGTTACAGCAATTGTCATTTCATTAAATGAATGCATCTGATCTTCACCCTGGCTTCGGATGTTCGATATGTTTTCACTTATTGTTTGGGAATTACTCTCAAGTTGTACAGCTTGAAGTCTTTGTTTTTCTAACATGTTCTTAGTATTTTCATTTAGTACATGTATGTCTTGCGTTAACTTTTTCGTTACTTGGTTTTGGAAAAATAATGTAAGGATAATAACACTAAAAATTAAATAATAGACGATGATATGCTGTGTTGAATAACCAATTTCCTCTATAGTTGTTAAGAGAAATAGAATACTTAATAAGAGTCCACTCGCCACTCCTAGCACTAATATAGGACGCTTATTATAAATTGCCGCTGCAGTTAATAGGTATAAAGGTAGTAAAACAATCGGTGGTGCACTAGAAACACTCATAATAAGATAGATAACAATCGACATACCGACCATAATAATATATGGAAGCCTCGTAATAAATACTTCCTTATAAATCAAAACTCCAATAATTGCCACAAAAGTTAATCCACCTATCGCAATCGTCAATATGACTTGTAAAGACTGTTGAATCGCAATATCGACAATAATAGCGAGGACAACAGAAATGAGCGTAACGATTGTAACCAGTTTATTCTTTCTTTGAATATCCGCTTTCTCCACCTGTTCTAAATTCAGCATTGACCCCGTCATAAACTTACCCCCAATATGTTCTATATATACTACTATTCTACAATTTTTTTACATTAAAGGAAAATAAAATATTTAGGAATTATTCAGAAATAAACAGATTTTGATTTGGATCGCGTTTTTCCTGGGACTTTGGTTTTATTTAGTTAATTTTGGTCTTAGAAATTACCTTTTTTATATTTTGATAGATTGTTTGGTCCGTTTCATTAAACTTTAAGGGGTGAAATCTCTGCTGAACTATCGATATGCGCGATAATTTCGGGATATGCACGATATTTGGATGTTATGCACGATAAAAGTTGTTTATGTTCGTTAATCTGGAGATTTGCTCGTTAGCCGCGTTATTTGCACTTTACGCATAATAAATGCACGTTACCCGAAATCCCCTAAATCCAATCTAAATTCTACCGCACTCATACAATTTACAAGCAAAAAAAAGCCAACCCACCCGAACTCCGGATGGGTTGACAAATCATTAATTCAATTTCGATCTCAAATACGCATCAATGAATGGATCTAGGTCACCATCCATAACACTTCCGGTATTACCAACTTCTGTATTTGTACGGTGGTCTTTTACCATTGAATACGGGTGGAAGACGTAGGAACGGATTTGGCTTCCCCAACCGATTTCCTTTTGTTCACCACGGATTTCATCTAGCTCTGCTTGTTGTTCTTCAATTCTTCTTTGATAAAGCTTGGATTTTAGCATATTCATGGCTTGAGCGCGGTTTTTAATTTGTGAACGTTCGGTTTGACATGTAACAACAACACCAGTCGGAATATGTGTGATCCGAACGGCCGAGTCTGTTGTATTAATATGCTGACCACCAGCACCACTAGCCCGATACGTATCAATCTTCAAGTCCTCTGTTCGAATATCGATTTCGATTTCATCATTGAATTCAGGCATGACTTCACATGACACAAATGATGTGTGACGACGGCCTGAGGAATCAAATGGCGAAATACGAACGAGTCGGTGGACCCCTTTTTCAGCCTTCAAATAACCATACGCATTATGGCCTTTAATTAGCAAGGTTACACTCTTAATTCCAGCCTCATCACCAGGAAGATAGTCCAAAGTATCAACCTTGAAGCCCTTTTTCTCTGCCCAACGAGTGTACATGCGTAATAGCATCGAACCCCAGTCCTGTGATTCAGTTCCACCAGCACCTGGGTGAAGTTCTAAAATTGCATTATTTTTATCATATTCTTCACTTAAAAGAAGCTGTAGCTCGAAATCATTAAATTCCTGAGTTAACCCCTTCAATTCAACCTCAAGTTCCCCTTGAAGTTCAGCATCAGGTTCTTCTTTTACGAGCTGATACGTTACATCTAAATTTTCATATTCGTCATGAAGATTGTTAAACTGAACAACTTGATCTTTTAATGCATTTGATTCATTAATTAAGGTTTGAGCCTTTTGTTGGTCATTCCAAAAATCAGGCATTGACATAATTTCATCAAGCTCAGTTATTCGGGCTTGCTTTGCCTCTAAGTCAAAGAGACCCCCTAAAGTCCGCTAATCGCTTAGCCATCTTCTCGAGTTCATGCTTTATTTCTACTAATTCCATTTTCCTTCATCCTTTCATGCTGTAGAGAGACGTAAAGGTGAGAGAGCACTCTCACCTTTACTTCAACTATCTTATTTCCCGTGGCAATTCTTAAATTTTTTCCCGCTTCCGCAATAGCAAGGATCATTACGTCCTATATTCACGGCTTTTGTTACTGGACGTTTCTTCGGCTTCTCGCCGCCCTCATCTTTCGGTTGAACGGCATGGCCTTTTGCAACTTCTTGACGCTCAAGATTATTTCTAATTTGTGCTTTCATGACAAACTTCGAAACGTCTTCTTCAATTGAAGTAATCATTGCTTCGAACATAGCAAAGCCTTCAAATTGGTATTCGCGAAGTGGGTCTGTTTGTCCGTATGCACGTAAATGAATACCTTGACGAAGCTGATCCATCGTATCAATGTGGTCCATCCACTTACTATCAACAGAACGAAGCACGATAACTCGTTCAAACTCGCGCATTTGTTCAGAGTCCATCTCCGCTTCTTTTTCATCATAGCGTTCCTTCACTTTGACGAAGATTAGCTCGGACATTTCCTCGGGATCTTTCCCTCTTAAGTCATTTTCAGTAACATCGCCTTCATGTAAAAGATTCGCATTTACATAGTCAATGATACCCTTATAGTTCCAATCTTCCTCAACCTCTTCTTTCGGCGTGCCTTTTGCAACGATACGATCAATCGTTGCTTGCATCATCCGCTCTACAACATTACGAAGATTCTCTGAATCGAGTACTTCAAAACGCTGACCATAGATAATCTCACGTTGTTGACGTAATACATCATCATATTGTAAAAGTTGCTTACGTGCATCAAAGTTATTACCCTCAACACGTTTTTGCGCAGACTCAACTGCCTTTGAAACCATCTTACTTTGAATCGGTTGGGAATCGTCCATACCTAGACGCTCCATCATTGATCTCATATTATCTGAACCGAAACGGCGCATCAATTCATCTTCCATTGAAAGATAGAACTGTGTAATACCTGGGTCCCCCTGACGACCAGAACGTCCACGAAGCTGATTGTCAATACGGCGACTCTCATGACGCTCTGTACCAATAACCGCTAGACCGCCAGCTTCTTTTACACCTTCGCCAAGCTTAATATCAGTACCACGACCAGCCATGTTCGTTGCGATTGTTACCGCACCGCGCTGACCAGCGTGCTCAATAATTTCTGCTTCTTTTTCATGGTTTTTCGCATTCAATACATCATGCTTTATCCCTTTTTTCGTTAAAAACTTCGAGATAATTTCGGATGTTTCAATCGCTACCGTACCAACAAGGACCGGTTGACCATTCGCATGGCGCTCAGCAATATCCTCTGCAACCGCACGGAATTTACCTTCAATTGATTTATAAATTAAATCAGCTCTGTCGTCACGGGTGATCGGACGATTCGTCGGAATGACGACAACATTCATATTATAAATATTTCGGAATTCCTCTTCCTCCGTCTTAGCAGTACCCGTCATCCCAGAAAGCTTTTCATACATCCGGAAATAGTTCTGGAATGTAATTGTGGCAAGCGTCATACTTTCATTTTGAATCTCAACGCCCTCTTTTGCCTCAATCGCTTGATGAAGACCTTCGCTATAACGACGACCCTTCATGAGACGACCCGTGAATTGGTCAACAATTACAATTTGACCCTCATCAACAACATAATCAATATCAAGATGCATACTAACATTTGCTTTTAATGCCTGATTAATATGATGGATTAATGTAACGTTTGCCATGTCATACAAGTTGTCAATTCCAAATGCCTTTTCAGCCTTTGTAATTCCATCTTCAGTAAGCTGAACACCTTTTGTCTTTTCATCATATGTGTAATCTTCATCTCTTTTTAGTGTATGCACAAATCCATTTGCTTGAATATATAGAGATGTAGACTTTTGTGCAGAACCTGAAATAATTAGCGGTGTACGGGCTTCATCAATTAAAATGGAGTCAACCTCATCGATTACTGCAAAATGAAGTGGACGTTGTACCATTTGCTCTTTATAAAGCACCATATTATCACGCAAATAGTCAAAGCCGAATTCATTGTTCGTACCATAGGTAATATCAGCACGATAGGCTTCGATTTTCTCCTCACGAGACATTGAGTTCAAGTTCAACCCAACTGTTAGTCCTAAAAATTCATACAATTGCCCCATCTCATGGGCGTCACGACCAGCTAAGTATTCGTTCACTGTAACAACGTGAACCCCTTTTCCAGTCAATGCATTCAAGTATACAGGCATTGTAGAAGTTAATGTTTTACCTTCCCCTGTCTTCATCTCGGAAATATTCCCCTCATGAAGAGAAATCCCCCCCATTAACTGAACAGGATAAGGATGTAGGCCTAATACACGCTTTGCACTCTCACGAACAACCGCAAAAGCCTCAACAAGTAAGTCATCAAGCTTTTCCCCTTTTTGATAACGCTCTTTAAATTCATCTGTTTTTTGACGAAGTCCCTCATCAGATAGCTTCTCCA
Source organism: Fredinandcohnia quinoae (assembly GCF_022427965.1). Taxonomy (GTDB): domain Bacteria; phylum Bacillota; class Bacilli; order Bacillales; family Bacillaceae_L; genus Ferdinandcohnia; species Ferdinandcohnia quinoae. The sequence goes on from NZ_JAKTTI010000007.1 coordinate 43,126, forward strand.
TCTCTGGTTGAAGTGCCTCAATTTTCCCAGCCAATGTTTCATATTTTTTCAATAGGCGTTTGTTTGGATCAAATACTTTATTTAAAATTCCAAGCATCATGAACGCTCCTCTATAGTTAAATAATACTCTTTTACACGTTAAAAATTTAAGCTATTCTCCATTTTACCATTAATTGAGTGTGGGGTAAAATATTTCATGGAGTGAGCGTTTATAGAGGTCACAACCTATATTCATTTAATAGTTAACCCGTATACTGACAACGTTTCGTGATGATAAAATCGATATTATTTGCATAGCTTATTTTATTTCTTCCATTTTCTTTAGAGTTATAGAGTAATTGATCCGCTATTTCAATTGCATGATTCAGATTGGATCGTTCAAATAGTTCAGAAACACCAATAGAAACTGTTACATTTATTTTTTGTTGCCTGCTTTGTAATTGAAAATCAGTATTTTCAATTACCACCCGAATATCAGAAACTATTTTAGATAATTCCTCTGCTGAATCTACAGCTATGAAGAGAATAAATTCTTCTCCCCCATATCTTCCTACTACTATTTCGGTTCCATTTATCTTTGGACATACCCCTTTTATAGCTGTTGCGACACCCTTCAATATTAAATCCCCATCTAAATGTCCATATGTATCGTTAATTGATTTAAAATGATCAATATCAACCATCACTATGTATTTTTTCTTATCTGTTATCGACCTGGTCTCGATATGTGATTTAAAAAAGCGCATATTATATAGTCCAGTTAAAGGGTCTCTTTCTGCATAAAATTGAAGTCTTTTCTTCAACTTCAATTCCCTTTCAGAATTTAAGATTAATAAATATAGAATAAAACCTGTCAACATAAAGGACAAAAACCGTACAAGAAAGATTTCCTTGAATACATTCCAGCCATCCTGAACAAAGTAAACAATTGGTAAGTCTGAAGAAAGCCAACAAATGCAAAATAAAGAAAATAAAGAGATTGGCCCAGGTTTTGTTTTCTTAAAAAAAAGTAAAAATAGCGTAATCAATACTGGTATGGCCATCCCAAAAATAACACCTAGAACAGCACCATCCCCACCCATGTTGAGTCGCCAGCTCCCAGTAATAATTAATGCCGGAATGACATATCTCCATCCCCATTTTATTGCAAAAAAGACTAACGGAATTAACCTTAAATCGAATTGGTAGCCACCATATTTAATAGGTAAGTAAAAAAGGGAAATTACGGTCACTGACGTGAGGGTAATCATACCAATCGGGAATAAATAGCTCGGAAAGTGCCTTTTGTTATCAATCAAAATCGAAAGGCATACATGCATAAATAAAATAATTGCCATATTAGCAAGACTTGATTCAAGTATTTCCCTCATTGCTCACACCTCTACCTTTTTTACATAGCTTGAATTGTAACAAACCTAGGTTAAAAATCTATTTTTTCATGAATAAAGTTATCATTACAATTATTATTGCCTAATAAACGATCGAAAACTATTGGGGGTTTCCCCTATTTCCTGAGTGAAAAGTCCCTATTTTAATGAAATTTAGGAATCTTAAGATGAATCTTAGTGTGAAATGCAGGTTATTATTGAGATTTGCACGTTGTGGCGGCGATATGCACGTTAATTTTGGGATTTGCACGTTACACGGAAGATATGCTCGGTAACTTGCGGATATGCACGTTACACGGAAGATACGCTCGGTAACTTGCGGATTTGCACGTTACACGGAAGATTTGCTCGTTAACTTGCGGATTTGCACGTTACACGGAAGATATGCTCGTTAACTCGCAGATTTGCACGTTATGCCCGCGATTTGCACGTTACGCCAGAGATATGCTCGATATCTCTTGGATTTGCACGTTACACTCGCTATATGCACGTTACCCCTCATATTTGCACGTTGCGCCAAATACCTCCTCGATTCACATACAACTTAAATGTCACACTTCAAAAAACGAAAAGAGCACAGCCTCATTCGACTGTGCTCTCAAAATCTATATATTTATTATGTTTTAATTCGGTTCAATGATCCCATACTTGCCGTCACTTCGGCGGTATACGACATTTGTAGAATTTGTCTCAGCATTTGTGAAGACGAAGAAATTATGACCAAGCATGTTCATTTGTAAAATGGCTTCTTCGCTGTCCATTGGTTTCAAATCGAATCGTTTCGTACGAACTAATTCGTAATCTTCATCCTCAATATCTTGTACAGCTGTTGCTGAATTTCCATTGATTGTGAACATGGCACGTGTAGAACCTTTTTCACGTAATTTACGGTTTACTTTTGTCTTATGCTTACGAATTTGACGTTCAAGCTTGTCAGTAACAAGGTCAATTGCTGCATACATGTCATCATGAGATTCCTCGGCTCTTAAGACTAATTGAGGCATTGGAATTGTAACCTCTATTTTATGATCCTTTGCGCTATTTACCTTCAAGTTAACATTTACATTTGCGTCTGGAGTACCATCAAAATATCGCTCTAGCTTACCAAGCTTCTTCTCAACATACTCCCGTAATGCTGGAGTTACCTCAATGTTTTCACCACGTACGTTGTAATTCATACAAGAACTCCTCCTTTTAACTCGACTCACCTAAATAAACAACAAATTACATATTCACAACTTAAACCTATCTTAGCTTGTTCAACCTGTGAAATTTTATAACCCTTCATTTTAAAAAGGTTATAATTACATATTCTACAGATCCTTCTTCTTTTCCTGCTTTTCGACAAACTTTTTTCATGACAAAAATGTGAACGATGGATGATGTGTTAACTTACTGTAAATCCAATGTAAAAAATGTGTAAGTGTTGAAACTATATGCATTTCTACAGTGAGTTATGAGTGATTCGTATAACAATGACATGAATCATTACACGAATAACTCTTCACCGATAATTTCTGGTATTTGTAAAAGATTAAACACCTCCATCACTTCTTCTTTAACATGGGAAACAACCACTTTTATTCCCTTTTGCTCAAGAGTTTTAATCATTTGCAGAAAAATTCCGATACCAGAAGAATCTACAAATGGAACATCTTTAAAATTAAGGTTCACTGAATTGAAGTCTTCCAATGAAGGAATGAGTTCCTCTTCAACCACTTCAGTAACATCTATATCCAAATCTCCTTCTAATTTAACCTCTACATACTCATTTTCTTTTAGTAATATATAACGAAACATGTGATATCCCCCAACCTATCCATCATTGAATAACAATTTTTCCATCCTTACCAAGGTGCGCTTTAACATGATACCTTGTTTCCGAGAAGGTGTATTTTTGATTTCCAATCTTAATTGAACTGCCTTCCATGATCTTGTTAATATGAATTTTTTGATCATCTGGAACAGCGATTAAGGTAGACGTACCACTCATTGCACCTACTTCATTAATCTCTACACCTAATCGACCATATACTTCACCGCCGCGAAGAATACCACTAATTTTAAGAGTACCCCCCGCATGAACCCTTGAATTGATACACCCTTTATCAGTGATTAAAATATTTCCACTACAGTATAGTCTGCTATTAAGAGAATTTGAAATGGTAATATATGAATCGGGTTCAACTGGCGTTTTACTTAATTCATGCAGATCCTTCATTTTTCTAGATAGTCCTGCAATAGTTTCAAGTGAAGTCACTTCATTCGTTAATGATAAGAAGAGCTTATTTACAACTAACGCGATCTCTTTCCATTCCTCATCCTGTAAGTAATTTTCACTCATTTTGACAATATCTATATACTTTTTAGCAAGAGGCGGAAGGTTTTGAAATTTTTTCTCTAATAAAATCCGTATCAACGGCTGAAATCCCGCCCGTGATAAATCACTTGACTTGAAAGCTGTTGATGTAGAAAGTTGTTTAATTACAAAAATTAAATTTGTGATTTGTTGATGCAAATTACCGAGTATATGGCCTAATTCAGCAATTATCAAGTTATTTTTCCCTGCCGAAACCTCTGATCCGATGACAGTACCTTTTGCAATGATTGCCCCTGATGATGTAAGAGTGGCCATGTTAACAGTTTGATAAATGGTAAGATCGCCTTCTGCTTCAACCTTCATTCCTTCTTTTACCTCGCCTCTAATTTCAACATCACCTGTAAAACGAATATTTCCAGAAGCTAGGTCAACATTTCCTTCATGGATTAATTTCTGCATGATTGCAACTTTAACAAGCTGCCCTCTAGTTTCAACTACCGGACGACCCGATTGTGTAGCGACAATTTTATTTTCAACAACCGTTACACCTTTTCCAGTCTTCAATAGGATGGGAAAGGTTTGCTTCGCAGGCAATGGTTCGTTAGTAACGGTATATCCCATTTCTCCGGGTACAGGTGGATGAACAATTGCAATGAGTTGTCCCCTATCAACCGATGGTATTTTTTTTATTTCTCTAAAATCGATACGACCATCCTCATTTTCTTTAAGCCCTTCAGATGTGTTCATATCAACCTTAACTTCTACCCAACCATCTTTACCAGGCTTTGGTTTAATGCCTGTCGCAATTTCAAATGTGCTTGGGACAGTTACTCCTATCGCTTTTATAATTTCAGCTTGGTTAAATCCATGTTTCACATGCAATGACTCTAACTCCTGTAGGACATCTGCATAGGATAGGGTATTTTCGACCTCTCTCACTTCATCAACGCGCAGTTCAATATGATCATCTGGCTCACTATCAACTATTTTTCTATTAAGTTTGTAGCCAGGCTCCACTTTTACCAATACCCTCAATCTTTGATCGTCCATGGAAATTGACCATTTTGTTTCCTTAACCTTCTCTTCTACCTTAATCTCATATGAATCTTGTTCAGATATAATCGCTGTTCCTTCGGTTACAGGCTGACCATTTTTAAAAAGCTTCACTCCATTTGGCACCGTAACCATCGGATAATGGGTGGGCGAGGATCTACAATATAAATGCCCACCTTTCACCCACACTTTACCAATAAGCAAATCTATTTCTTTCGTTGCCTCGATAATATCAGGATCTGTCATTTCATTCTGATTCAAGGGATTCTCTAGTACTTCAGGCATATCAGAGACAATATCCTCCATTATATCGAATGGATCTACTTCATTTTCCTTTATCGTTTTATCAATCTTTGTAAGCTTAACAATTCCTTCTTTTGTGCCAAGTCCCAAAAAGCCTTTCGATTCATTTTGAATAATTTCAATCGTTACTTCGTCTTTCGTTGTTTCTAATAAACCTAGTCCAATTTCAATCGCTTGATTTATATCTTTACCCTTTGAAACAATACTTTTCATAACCACCAGATCCCCCTACCATAACACTGGAGAATTTAAACTTGTAATATCCGCTTTTCTTTCACTTATTTTTAATAAAACCATTGTAATATCATCCCTCTGTGGCATTCCTTCTGTAAATTCATTGATTGAATCCATTACACTTTTTTCGATTTCTCCAACACCTTTATCTTTATTAGCTAATAATGTTTGCGTAAGGCGCTGGAGTTTAAATTGCTCACCACTCTTGTTTTGTGCTTCAACAATTCCATCGGTGTAGAAAAATGCTGTGTCATGTTCTTCTAATTGAATCGTTTTTTCAAGATAAACTTGATTTGGAAGTCCTCCGACCATAATCCCTTTTGCCTTAGGAAGCTCCTCAACACAATTACTTTTACCTTTGATAAGTAATGGAGGATTATGTCCTGCATTCGCATATGTTAACTTTGATGTTTTCGGGTTCCAGTCCGCGCAAAATAATGTTACAAACGATTTTAGCGTTCGCAAATCGTCAAATAATGCTTGATTCATTGCCGTTAATGTTTCCCCGGGGCCCTGTGTACTCTCCGCTGCACTCCGAAACGCGCCCCTCGTTAAAATCATTAGCATCGCAGCAGGTATTCCTTTCCCCATCACATCACCTATAACAATGCGAATATTTCCATTTACTAACGGATAAAAATCAAAATAGTCTCCACCAATTAACCTTGCTGGAACTGATGAGCCAGAAACCTCCCCACCTTCAAATAAAGGAGTTTTTCCATTTAGTAAAGAGGCTTGGATATTCTTCGCCAAATTAATCTCACGTTGCAATGATTTATCCAACTTATCTGTTTCGTAAGAACCTGTTGAAATCGTATAGGATAAACTATCCATAAACATCATAGTACCTCCCCCTGCACTGTGTTCAAAATGTCATACAGCCCCACCGTTTCCAACACTTGCTTCGTTAATTCATCTTCTCCCTGAAACTTCAGTTTTAACCCTTTTTCCTTTGACATAAAAATGGCACCCATAATTGACCCAATCCCAGTTGAATCAATAAATTCCAATTTTGAAAAATCAATGATTAACGTATTAATTCCATCCAATTCTTCTAAATAGGGGTCAATGACATTTGCTGTTGAAATGTCTAAAATACCCTCCAGGAATAATGTTAAAGTTGTTTCATTACACGCTTTACTTATTGTTAATCCCATACATTTCCCCCACTTTATAATTTAAATTTTCCAATTTGATCAAGTAATGTATTTGAAGTATCTGAAATCTCACCTGATTGTATATATAATGATTTTAGTAAGTCAGATAAACTAATCGTAATAGTAGTTGTAGCAGAGGTACGTTCCTTCGCTACTTCTCTCATAAAATCAATTTTCTCAATCGCTTCTTGCACATTTCTATTTTCTTGATATGGGGTTAGAACTGCTACGATTTCATCTAGAAATGCCGTAATATCATAAAGCTGTTCCCTTGATTTGATCGTTGCATTCGTAGATATTTCATACAATTTCTCTAAAGATTGTGACGCTTCTGCTTCTAGGAGCGCTGAAAACTTTTGTGTTTTTGTAGCTTGTTCATGCATATCTAGCACAAGTTTGTTCAATTTATCGACCATTCGATTTAAACTTTCCGATACATGTTCAATTTCACTACCGTCATGTATAGTACTCTTTGCTGTAAGATCTCCATATTCTATCGATGTAATTTGAAGTACAATTTGTTGGACCTTCCCATAAATTCTTTCGAAAGAACGATACATTAGTAGAAATATGAATAGGATTGAAATAGCAACTGACGTAAATAAAATAATAGAATGGATTACTAGTGGTCCGGTCATTTCTTTATAATCCAATGTAATTGAAATAACCTTCTCATTTTCGATTGGATAGAAAAGCTTCAGAACCTTCTTACCGCCTACCGATTGAACATATGATTGCTCGGCAGGGGACTCTGCCATCTTCATAATTGTCTTAATATCCTTTTCTGTTTGATATTGAAAGCTTCCATATATGACTTTTTTCAAAGGTGGCCACAGTTGATTCTCTAAATTAGGATTTTGAAAAACCTTTGGATCTAATACAGTAATATCCTTAATATACTTATGTTGTTTCATAATCTTTTTAATCCAAGATCCTGGTCCAACCTCAAGGGTGAACTTTTCAATATCATCTGCTTCAATATAAGGATTGATCAGAAAGTCTGCTCCTTCTGGGTGATAGTATGCATATTTAAAAAACTGTCCTGGATGGACATCAGAGCTTAAGATTGGTAAAACTAACATCCCATCACCAGTATAGGCGCTTTCAATGATAGGATTTTCCCCATTAAAGATTGCATTTATTGTCTTTTTCAATTCGTTCGTTTGATTGAGTTGATAACCAATCTCCGCTGGATCTGTCGCCTTTACAACAATATAATCCTCACCTTTTTTACTAATTATCGAAATATCCGTGAGGTTTAATCTCTGTTTAATTTGGATTAATTGCTCATTTGTAATATCACTGGCCTTTGTTGTATTCAATAAATCATCAATATGCTTGGCATCTGCTATGATTTTCAGATCAATTTGATATTCAATATTTTTTGCTGCCAGATCTGTTTCTTTTATCCCATGACTAATACTTTCATTGATCATAATCGTGTTCTTTTCAATCTCATAGTCAATTTGTTTATTCATAAAATAAAGCTGGACTACACTCGAAATAAGCCCCATTACAAGAAAAATTGAGATTAATCGAGTTGAAAATTGTTTGCGTAATGAAGATTTCTTTTTTTTCATGGTCACCTTCCCATTTCGATTAAGACTTATCATATCCTAAGTTTGTGATTAACCAGTTGGAGTGTGATTCCTCTCCTTCTCTTTAACCATATCAAATACCAAAATAAGGATTGAACCCTTTGGAGAAGAATATAGTAAAAGCTGTTTCGCCATCTTCATCATGAGTGTGAACCCCTGTCCCATTGATTTCTTTGTCGAATACCCAGCTAATAATGTCGCCCTTGGCAATTCATCTAATTGAAATCCCGGTCCATTATCATCAATCACGAAACGAATTTCATTTTTTTCAAGATCTTCAATCAGTGTCATTTTTCCTTCTTCCGCATGCTTAATCGTATTTGTGATTGCCTCTGATAAAGCAAGTAACCAACTCATAATTTGAGAATTGCTTATTTCTCTATTTTCTAAGCAACTTTTCACAATATTTCGACAGGTAGGAATATCAGAACGATCCTTAATGGTTCTCTCACATAAAATATTACCTTCTTTATATCTGTTAACTTCATCTTCACTTATTAGCAAAAGTCTACCCTGTGTCGCCGCAAATACGACATCCCGATATACTTCCCATTTCTCATCGTTTCTTGTCGTTGGTCCTAACACAACTGTCTCTATAGGTGACTGAAATAGCTCATTTTTATAAATAGCAAATGCCTTCAACATCGCATTTTGGATACTAGATTTGACATCTAATTGCTTGATTCGAACTGAAATATCTTCTTTCTCAGCATCCCAAATTAACATCTGTTCACTCAATTGAAGTAATCTTACAGCTTCATCACACGAGTTGAGGAATGATTGTTTTGATAACGATAAATAAAACAAGCGATTTCCCTCTGATGAATCCACTCCAAGATATTTGCTTAATTTCTGAGCGAGAAAACCACGCTTCGTCATAAATTCCAATTCAGTGTAGGCTAAGCCCACTGGGAGAGTCATTGCAATTGGTTCACTCTTATCCTTCACAACATATTTCCGAACATGATCAAAAAGCCGTCTCACAGTTACCCCTCCCCTCCCAGTTTCATTCAGGTGGCATAATTGTGATCTCATCATCAAAAGCCCCCTTCATAGAAAAAAATAAATATCCGATAATCGTTTGAGAGAATAGCATGTTTGGAATTCCTCCTATCAAAGTCACACATAGTTCTATTAAAAATGCCTACCAATAGATTGGTAGGCAAAAGATGATCAACAAATAGGCTTCTATAATCGCCCCACTTAATCAATCACAATTTTTATCCAATCCTTTTCGGAAACTCGGCAATCATAGCTTACACAGCCTTAGACCCGTAGTTTTGCGTCCTTATCTTTCAATAAGTTTGCCATTTTCGAAGGTTATTCTACTTAATTTATCGTCTGTTTTTATGGTGACATGTAGTGGTAAATCTTGCCCTAACATATGAACATACAGAGTATTCCTTACTAATTATTTTTGGGAAGGGGTACTCTGTTTGTTTCAAATAGCTAAAAAAAGAGACTCTAGTAAAACTAGAGTCCCTTACAAATAATCAATTCCGTTGAACAAGATATTTCGAGTGGTGACATGCACACAGACTCGATGATTTTATGAATATCTCTTCGCCGATAATCTCCGTAACTCCATCATTGAATGACAATTTTCCCATCCTTATCAAGGCGCGCCTTTACATGATACCTTGTTTCCTCAAAAATGTATTTTTGATTCCCAATCTTGATCGAACTACCTTCCATAATCTTGTTAATATAAATTTTTTGATCATCTGGCACAGCGATTAAAGTTGATGTACCACTTTTAGCACCTGCTTCATTAATTTCTACACCTAATCGACCATACACCTCGCCACCGCGAAGTATACCATTAATTTTCAAAGTTCCACCCGCATGAACCTTTGAATTGACACAACCTTTATCAGTAATCAATATATTTCCGCTACAATACAGCCTGCTATTAAGGGAATTTGAAACTGTAATATATGAATGAGATTCTACTAGCGTATTATTTATTTTAATCAAGTCTTCCATTTTTCTAGATAGCCCTGTAATGGTTTCAAGTGAGGTCACTTCATTCGTTAATGATAGAAAAAGCTTATTTATGATTACTGCTAACTCTTTCCACTCCTCATTCTGCAAGTAGTTTTCACTCATTTTTACAATTTCTATATACTTTTTAGCGATATTTGGGAGGTCTTGAAACTTTTTCTCCACTAATAGCCGGATTAAAGGCTGGATTCCTGCCTGTGATAAATCACTTGACTTGAAAGCTGTAGATGTAGAAAGTTGTTCAATGACAAAAATTAAATTTGTAATTTGATGATGTAAATTAGCGAGTATCTGGCCCAATTCATTAATTATTAAATAATTTTTTCCTGCCGAAACCTCTGACCCGATGATAGTACCTTTAGAAATGATTGCTCCTGTTGATGTAAGAGTGGCCATGTTAACAGTTTGATGAATGATGAGTTCACCTTCTGCGTTAATCTTCATTCCCTCTTTAACCTCGCCTCTAATTTCAACATCACCTGTAAAACGAATATTTCCAGAAGCCAAGTCAACATTTCCTTCATGGATTAATTTCTGCATAATTGCAACATTAAAACAATGCCCCCTTGTTTCAATTACCGGTCGACCTGATTGGGTTGCGATAATTTTATTCTCAACAACTGAAACACCTTTTCCAGTTTTCAACATAATTGGAGACGTTTGTTTTACAGGAAGCGGTTCACCCATTACGGTATATCCCATTTCTCCTGATATAGGTGGATGAACAATTCCAATGAGTTGTCCCCTTTCAACGGAAGGTATTCTTTTTATTTCTCTAAAATCAATACGACCTTCCTCATTTTCTTTTAACTCTTCAGATGCGCTCATATCAACCTTGATTTCAACCCATCCATCCTTACCTGGCTTAGACTTGATGCCTGTTGCAATTTCAAATATGCTTGGGGAAGTTACTCCTATTGCTTTTATAATTTCAGCCTGGTTTAATCCATGCGTCACATGCAATGACTCTAGCTCATGTAAGACTTCTGCATACGAAAGGGTATTTTCGACCCTTCTCACTTCTTCCACACGTAATTCAATATGATTGTCTGGCTCATGATCAACTATTTTTTTTGTCACTTTGTAGCCAGGCTCCACATTTAACAATACCTTCAATCTTTGATCATCCATGGAAATCGACCATTTTGTTTCCTTATCTTCATTTTCCGTCTTAATCTCATAAGAATCTTGTTCAGATAAAATCACTAAGCCTTCGATTATAGGTTGACCATTTTTAAAAAGCTTAACACCATTTGTCACCGTCACCATTGGATAATAGGTGGGGGATGATTTACAATATAAATACCCATTTTTCACCCACACTTTACCTGCAAGCAAATCTAATTCGTTCGATGTCTCGATATTTTCAGCAACTGGATTTTCATTATTTTTCAAAGGATTCTCGGGTATCTTAGGCACCTTTGATACAATATCTTCCTTTATCGTCTTATCTAACTTTGTAAGCCTGACAATTCCTTCTTTACAGCCAATTCCTAAAAATCCTTTAGATTCATTTTGAATGATTTCAATGGTTACTCCATCTTTCGTTGTTTCTAATAAACTAAGCCCACTTATAATTGCTTGATTAATATCTTTACCTTTTGAAACAATACTTTTCATAAACAATCCCCCATACACTTCCCCTGCTTAATAATTTTGGATCTACATAAAGATCACTTAACCGAGCATATAATGATTACTCCAACACCCTAGTCTCTTTAGATAACTAAAAAAGTTCTTTGTATGAAATAAGAACGCATTCATCGCAGCGTTGTGGATATATATTTTATATATATCCGCGTTTTTTCTATTGAATTTGGAATAGTTTTATGCAGTTCTTGCTCCTTCGATTGAGGAATTTTGAGAAGGTAATACTTTCGTAGAGATCTGGTGGCAAAAATAGGAGGAAATCTTCCAATAGTTTAGTACTAATATTCTTTCAAAATCAATCATATTCTAGCAATAAGCATACACTCCTTTCATTATGTCGATTATAGCATAGAATCCAACTGAATTGTTTAAGTATTCCGATACTTCATAAAAAAAATGTCCCATATAGGGACATTTCACATTATTTTCTTTTATCGAAAAACCTACCATCAGGGTTATATGATTCATATGGATTTCGGTATTTCTTTTGTGGGGTTTTTGCTTTATTAATGGAAGCAATATCTTGTTTGATTGATGTGAATAGAATTGTTAGCTTACTTTTAATCTTAGTATCCATTTCAATGATTTGTTTGCCTAATTTCTTCTCTTCATCATTCACAGGGGGAGCAACAATTGTTAATGCTTGCTCCCGTTTATCAAGTAAATCCATAACTTTTTCAATATACTCGTCTCTCAGTTCTTTTTTATGCTCATTATCTAAATGATTTAGAAGTGCTTCAGTATATTGATATAACTCTTTTAAAGCCATTACGCGATTCCGCCATTTTTGAATTGCTTCGCTCTATTTAAGCGAATCACTTCTTTCCATGTATCACGAAATTCAATAACTAAACCCTCTGCTTCTTTTAAAGCAAGATCATCATTTTTTACATTTGCTTCAATTAGCTTGCGATTAATAAAATCATATAGTAGGCGCATTTCCTTTGAAATTTGATAATCCATATTGAGTGTAACCATTAGTTCATTGATGATATTCTGCGCCTTACTTATATTAACATGCTTTTTCTCAATATCTTTTTCTTGAATCGATTGCTTTGCTAACCCAATATACTTTAGACAACCATTGTATAGCATAAGAGTTAGCTCACCAGGTGTCGCAGTGAAGACTGAATTATCTTGATATGTTTGATATGGATTGTGTAGAGACATCTTTTCTCTCCCCCTTCAATACTTCTTACTTTCATTTACTATTTTTTATCCAAACATACCCATAAGACTACTAGATTGTTGATTCATCTTTTCTATCGCCGTTTCCATTGCTGTGAATTGCTTCCAATAACGATTCTCAATCATTTTTAATTTATCTTCCCAGCTATCCATTCGTTCCTTCAATTCAGTTAAATCCTTACCAATGACACTCGTATCTAAATTTGAAGGACTATTTAATGAACCTGCTTTTTCAACTAACTTTTTAACGGTAGAATTAACCCCGTCCATAATTCGAGTTGCAATACCATCATCTTTAGTAAAAAGATTCATTACCTCGTCAGGATTATTTGCAATTGCCTCACGTAATTTTTCTTCATTAATGGTTAGTTTTCCATCAGTTGATAAATACCCGGTTGAAATTCCAATCTCTGATAACATTCGAATATTACCTGATGGTATACTGTCTACTGGTTGATACATTTTTATACGAAGATCATTTAAAGCACCTCTTAAAATGGGGTCATTATACAAAAGTCCACTTTGTGCAGCTTTATCCCATTTTTCAGCTTCTTTTTCTGTTAATCCTTCTCGTTGTTCCTCTGTTAAAGGTGCGTAATCACGTTGACGTTTCTCTTTTGTCTTCGTATTAAGGCTATCGATAAGTGAATTATAATCTTCAACAAATTTTTTAATATTGTCAAAGATAGCGTCAGTATCAGATGAAACATTGACTGTTGTAGTCCCTTTTGCCGCAATCTTAATGTCCATACCATAGACGGTAAGATCATTCGTGGCACTAGTAACTGTTGCTACACTTACTCCACTTCCGCCGCTTACTTTTACTTCTGCGTCTATTCCTTTAAAATTTGTTTCTAGTAAAGGTGTATTAGAAATAGCTCCACCATTTACAATTGCATTTGCAACACCGATAGTTCCAGTATCCTTTATAGTAATTTCTTGCTTTAAACCAGTATCCTTTGTAGAAATCACAAATCGACCTGTCGCATCGTCAAAGCTTGCTCGCAAGCCAAGAGATTTTCCATTTGAATCAGTTAAATTTGCGATTTGAGTAGCAAGACTACTAAAAGTAGTTTTATCATCAATAGTAATCTCTTTACCTGTTAAAACATTACCTGTTGAATCCTTTGTATTAATCTGGATAGTAGTTGGCGTAGTTCCAGATAGTATCTTATCTGATCCTTTAACATTACCATTCGCAGAGGTAATAGGATTTCCAGAAAATATCTTCGCAGCCTCTGCAACTTTTATAACTTCAACTTCATAATTCCCCGATACCGCAGATGACTTAGCAGTTACACTCGCCACATTTGAATTAGTATTAGATGCTTTATACCCATTAAATGAGCTTTGAAAACGCAACTTATCATTGTTTTTCTTGAAAGTATCTAATTCTAGATTCACATCTCGATATGCATCTCGTTGCCATTGCAGCCATTCCTTTTTTTGAAAAAGTTTATCAAGAGGCATTCTTTCTGCCTTCATTAAGTCAGTAATAATTTGGGCTGTATCTAGTCCTGAAGCAAAACCTGTAATCCTCATTTGGTTATTTACCAAGAAGACCACCTCCGTTAAATTTTATTATCAACAAATAATCCTAAGAATTCTTTCATTGACGCATACATGTCTAATAGCTTTTTAGGTGGAATCTCTTTTACTACTTCTTTCGTTAGATCATTCACTAGCGAAACATAATATTTCCCAAGCTTTTCATGGTACTCATATTTAAGTGTAGTGTGAGTATTTCCTAATACTTGGTTCATGTCATTTATGACTTGACTTAAATCTTTTTCATTAAATTCTTTTTCATTCACATTTTCTTGTTGTGTGTTGCTCTTAGGCTGTTGGTCAAGGTTGTATTGTCTTTCTTCTAATGAATTGGTAGTAACATTATTTACACCTTGTACACTAATACTACCAATCGAATGATTAAAAATAGAATCAACAGAGCCCATTATTACCCTCCTAAAGATTTTTCTATTTCTTATATCGGATGAAATAGAATAACCTTTACTGACTATTGACCTATTTATCATAATTTTGTAGGTTCGTGTTAGAATTTTGTTGATAGTAATAAAATTTAACGTTTTTTTCAGCTCTCCCCATTAATATCGACACAAGCTATTATTTGTGAATGACCAAGTTTTTCCTCTTGCCATTTTGAAATAAGCCCAACTACAGGTCTACTAAACACTTCCAGTTTTTAACCGATAATTAATTAAGAATGGAGGTATTCATATTGAAAATTTCGTTAAGTAACGATGCAAGAAATATCAGGTGGCCAGAGTCATATACAAATCATTCAAATGCTAATCTAATGTTCACAAAAAGTCATAATGATCGTATTAATATCAGTAATCAATCTCGACAATTATTTAATGGGATGAAAAATGGGAAACAAAATTCAATGATTGAAGGGTTAATGAAACAACGAGAAGCATTAATAGAGAGGAGGAGCAATTTAACTGAACATATGATAAATTCTGGACAAGATCTATCAGGTTTTAAAGAACAACTAAAGGAATTTGAAAAACAAATAGCCGAGATAGATGCTGCAATTGCTAAGCAACAAATAGAAGAACGTAATATGATCCTAGGTTCTAATGGAAATGAGGATGCAAAAACTTCTCCTGACTCAGAGGAAGAGAAATTACTAAACCAGGCAGTAACATTAGATCAAGTAAAAACATTAGATAGTGTATTTAATCGCTTGGAACGTGAAAAAAATACACTAAAGATCGAAATCAAACTAGATGCTAGTAGGGGGGCAAATATTGAAGGAAAACAAGATAAAATTAACAAAATAGAAGATAAACTCCAAACAATTCAAGGACAATTCAATGAAATAGTAGGCCATCAATTAAAGAATGATGAGTCTATTGAAAATGAAGAAAATATAAATGAGAAGAAGTCAGTAACATATGATAAATTAGGAGAAATAAGCTGATAATAAACTCCAAAGGAGGAGGGAAATTTTGATAATAAATTGCAGTGATGTTAGCTTTAAAAACGAAATAAGAAATTTTTATATTAATGATTCTAGTTATGTTAATTTCCCAATACTTAGAATGGGAAAAAGGAGTTATATTGTTGATTCAAAGATAGAGGCAAGGGTAACTCCTGATTCCACCAATATTCTTATTGGAAATTATTCTTCTATCGCACATGGTGTATCCTTCTTACTTAATTTGAATCATGATTATTTATCTGTTTCCTCTTATGATTGGTCGAGTGTTTTAAATTGGGATGTAGACATGAAAATTAAAACAAAAGGCCAAATTATTATCGGTAATGATGTATGGATTGGAAGAGGTGCAACCCTGTTACCCGGCATAGTTATTGGGAATGGAGCAGTAGTAGCTGCTGATGCAGTCGTAACAAAGGATGTACCACCTTATGCAATTGTTGGCGGTAATCCGGCAAAAGTCATAAAATATCGATTTTCAAATGAGATTATTGATAAACTCAATAAAATAAAGTGGTGGAACTGGAAAGATAATAAAATTATGGAAAGTAAGGACTACATAACAGGAAATGTAGACGACTTCGTATCAAAATTCACCCCTGAAAATAGTAACTCAGGAGAAAATAGAAAATATTTAAATTATGATAAGGATATAGATACATACCTATTTCAACCAGATTTTGAAGATCCTTATCCAATATGGAAAAAGGTTATTAGCCAATTTCTAAAGAAATTTTCTTCAAAAGACCAAGTTGCACTCATACTTCGTATAAAAGAATCAGAACGTTTCACGAGTGATATTGAGGACATTATAACATTACTAAGTACTAAGCAAAATCCACCACGTTTTTCAATTTTTAGTGACAATATTGAAAATGAAATGGATTTATTAGATGAGGTTAATTACTTTATTACTACTAGGGAATTCATATCTATGGATTATATTGACTTTTCCATTGATAAAAACATAAAAATCTTATCGGGTTTGGATCATCCAATTTTTGATTAATTCTAGCTCATGTAAAAAGCTTATAGAACTCTATAAGCTTTTTACATATCACGCTATCTCTTGGTTAACAAGAATTCTATAAGTGCATTCTCCCAATTCCTCATTGTTGGAAAATTATTTAACCTTAGTCCCATATGGTCCAATACTGAATTTTGCGGACGTTTTGCTATTTGAGTATATTCCATTGAGCTAACTGGTTCTACATTTACCTTTTTTTGTGCATACTCAAATATTTTATTTGCAAATTCATACCAGGTACACGAACCTGAATTGGTTACATGATAGATTCCGTATAACTGAGTCTTTATCAGTTCTGAAATTTTATCAGCTACATCAATTGTATAAGTCGGAGAACCTAGTTGATCGTTTACAACCTTAATTTGCACTCCTTTCTCTGCGAGGAGCAGCATTGTTTTAACAAAATTACTACCATTTTCTCCATAAAGCCATGAGGTTCGAACGATAAAATATTCACTATGGAAATCCCTTACAATATTCTCACCCGCTAGTTTTGTTCTACCATAGACATTTTTGGGGTTAGGAATATCAAATTCGTTATATTTCCCTTGTTTCTCTCCGTCAAAAACATAATCTGTACTAATGTAGACTAACTTCGCTTTTATTTTATCTGCCGCGACCGCCACATTTCGTGTACCGATTGCATTAATTAAGTATGCGTCATCCTGATTTTCTTCTGCTAAGTCTACCTTCGTATAAGCAGCAGAATGTATGACTATATCAGGTTTTATCTTATTTAACTTCTCAATAACCTGGCTATTGTTCGAAATATCAAGCTCTTCTCTTGAAAAAGCGTACACATCATATTGCTGTCCTTTTAACACTTCACTAATATCTATTCCTAGCTGACCTGTTCCACCTGTAATCAAAACTTTCTCTTTACTCATAATGATGCACCGTATTGAGAAACATAGTATTTTTCGTAATCGCCTGTCTTAATGTGGCTCCACCAGTCTTTATTTTCCAAATACCAGTTTACTGTATCAATTAAGCCATTTTCAAAGTCATACTCTGGCCTCCAACCAAGCTCTGATCTAATCTTTGTTGCATCAATTGCATATCTTCGATCATGACCTGCTCGATCTTCTATATATTGAATCAAGTTCTGTGGTTTTTTTAATATACTCAATATTTCTTTAACTACTTCAATATTTTCCATTTCATTACTACCGCCAATATTGTATACTTCTCCAGGTTTACCATTATGTAGTACTAGGCTAATGGCTGAACAATGATCCTTAACATGAAGCCAATCCCTTATATGTTTTCCATCCCCATAGACTGGAAGCTTTTTATTTTCTAGTGCATTAGTGATCATTAACGGGATTAATTTTTCTGGAAAATGAAATGGTCCATAATTATTAGAACATCTTGTAATATTGATATTCAAGCCGAAAGTTTCATGATAAGCTTTCACTAATAAATCTGCACTAGCCTTGCTCGCAGAATAAGGACTATTTGGAGACAGTGGTGTTTCTTCAGTAAAAAGCCCCACTTCTTCTAATGAACCATATACTTCATCTGTTGAGATTTGAATATATTTTTGTATATGACACTCTTTGGCTACATCTAACAAAACTTGAGTCCCTAACACATTTGTCTTTGTAAAAATACCGGGATCAATTATACTTCTATCTACATGTGATTCAGCAGCAAAATTAACAATGGCATTTACGTCATGTTTACTAACAACATACTGAACAAGCTCTTTATTTTGAATATTACCTTTTACAAATGTGTAATTTTTATGATTCTCATACTCTTTGAGGTTTTCCAAATTACCAGCATAAGTCAAAAGATCAAAATTAATGATATGATAATGTGGATATTTTTCAAGCATATATCTTACAAAATTACTACCTATAAACCCTGCTCCACCTGTTACTAGAACATTCACAATGCATATCTCCTCAAAAGTTTAATTCCGCATATTTTAACAACGGCAAACGTTCATCCTTATTCGATAAAATTGGATTAGAAACAGGCCAAGTAATATTCATTTCCGGATCATTCCATAAAATTCCTCGGTCGTGTTCTGCTGAATAGAATTCATCCACCTTATAGTAAATTTGTGTATCTGGTACCAAAGTACAGAATCCGTGCGCGAATCCTTTTGGTATTAATAATTGTCGGAGATTATATTCCGAAAGAATATATCCTTCCCACTGACCGAAAGTCGGAGAGTTTTTTCTAATATCCACAACAACATCATAAATGACACCAGAAAGTACCCTTACTAACTTTGCTTGTGATTTTGGATTCAATTGATAATGTAATCCCCTAATGGTTCCTGGATCTTTAGATAATGATTGATTATCTTGTACAAATTTCTGATTAAATCCTATATCCTGAAAAATGGATTCATTAAAAGATTCCATAAAGTATCCCCGATGGTCAACATGGGCATTAGGCTCTAATAGTTTCACACCAGGGAATTTAGAATGAATTACGTTCATTATTAACTCCCTCACAACTTCATATTTACATTAAAATAATCTCCGAGATCAATACTCGATGCGAGTTTATTTGCTTTTGCTAGTGACTGATGAGTACCTGCATCTGTCCACCAGCCGTTAAGTACATCATAAGTTAATGAATCTTTTTGAATATATGCATTATTAACATCTGTAATTTCTAGTTCTCCACGATTAGAAGGCTCAATTCCTCTAATAATGTCAAATACTGAAGAATCATACATATAAATACCGGTAACTGCAAATTTACTCTTTGGCCTGTTAGGTTTTTCTTCTATACTTTTAATGAAAGTACCATCTATTTCTGGAACACCAAATCTTTGAGCGTCTACAACTTCTTTGATCAAAATTTTAGCTCCACTTCCCTGTTCAATATACTTTTTTACATATTTCGTAATACTATCAGAAAAAACATTATCACCAAGAATGACCGTCATATTATCATTTCCAACAAACGTTTCACAGAGACTAAGTGCTTGGGCAATTCCTCCTGCTTGATCCTGGACTTTATATGTGAAAGTTACCCCAAAATCAGCCCCGCTCCCAAGTAGGCTGACCACATCACCCATATGTTCTTTACCTGTAACAATCAAAATATCATGAATATCTGCTTCAACTAATTTATATATTGCATGATAGATCATTGGATATTTCCCAACAGGGAGTAAATGTTTATTCGTTACTTTTGTCAGGGGATAGAGGCGAGAACCTGTCCCCCCTGCTAATATAATGCCTTTCATTAAAATAACCTCACTGTTCCAAGTTCATTACATATTCATCAACTAAAGTAAGGAACTGTGTTTTACTATCAAAACAATATTTAATTATCTCTTTTAGTTCACAAACAAGTGAGTCATCTTCTCTTATAATAGAAACTAATTGATTCTTAGCTTCCATATCATTAGGATTTTCATCCAAATTCATCAACAAATTGTAAATAGGGCTATGTTGCTGTATTCCTTGATAAAGAGATATTAATTCCTGGTCTTTTACTTTAGACAATCTAAAATATTCGAGTGCAAGTTTTGATTCACCTAAACTGTTTAAAACAAATATAATATTATATAATGTGTCAGAATCATCTTTATTTAATTCAAATGCCTTTTCCAAGTAAGGAAGAACTTCATCAAACAAACCTTGTCCAAAGTTATTAATGGCAATAAGGTTTAAGATTTCTACTTTTTTCTTCAAATGCTTACAAATGTTTTCTATTATTTCATCTGAACTAAATTGTTCCATCCCTGATAACTCTATTGTAGCTTTATCGACATCTCCGGAATTTAACTTTCCTTCTATTATTTGTAACTTACGTTTTAATTTCATATTTACATCATTTTTCGTTGCCTTAATAATATACTGATATGCATTATACTGGCTTTCCATTGATGGAGCACTTAACCTTGTTAACGATTGGATAAATTCTTCATCTTCCCTTTTTTTTGCTACAGTTGTTGCATTATATTCAATATTAGAATACTCAGCTTCTGTAAGCATCTTATTAATTTCATTTAATGTGAAAAATCTAACATGGGTTCGATCTAGTAATCCCGAATCAGTATAAGTCCAATTCCCATTAATTACACTTCTAAGTAAACTAAAGTGCATTACATTTGGAATACTTATCAACACTTTCCCATTATCCTTTAGATGGTTGCGAATATTTTTCATAACTTGCCACGGATTGTATAGATGTTCTAGAACATCAGCTAAAATAATATAATCAAAATAATCAGTTGGATAATCCATCTCTTTTTCAGCATCTTGTGCTTTAACGTCTGCAAACTGACTAGCAATTAATGAGGCACTTTCATTAAATTCAATTCCATACAAATTAGCATGTTTATATTTACTTTTTATTTTTAATAATGTACCTCCACATGCACATCCTATTTCAAGTACATTTATAGGCTGATCTTGTGGACTGTCTATTAAATTAATTACTTCATTTCTAATATAGGTGGAGTAAGATGGCATAAATCCCCATTTCTCTTCAAACTTAATGCCATTTCGTTTGAGAACATCTGCATACTTTTCGATATTTTCTCCAAATGAAGCTCCACCATAATGATGTATAAATGTATCCTTACACAATAATAATTTAAATCCAGCTTGTAGGATTCTAAAAGAATAATCATCATCTTCGAAATTTCCTGGTGTAAATATCTCATCTAACATGCCGATTTTATCAATTACTTCTCTTTTGATAAGCATACAATACCCAATTAGCTTCAATCGGTATTCCCATTCTTCTGGATTACTTTGATTAAATGACTTTGCAAAATCATGCATTTCAGATAAGCTCTTATAATTCGTTGAGATTGCCGTATAATATGATGCGGAATTAGTCACAGGTCCGACTGCTCCAATATCATCACTACTATAAAGAGCAGTATTCAGATTAGATAACCAATTTTTTGTTACAATTACATCATTATTTAGCAGTAAAATATTATCACCTGTTGAAATCTCTATACCTTGATTACACCCTTTTGGAAAACCAAGGTTTTCTTGATTGTATATCACCTTAATATCATTCTGCTCTTTTAACCACTCAACCGTCCCATCATTAGAACAATTATCTACTACGATTAACTCGTATGTGCCATCTACTGTATATTCTCTGATACTTTCTATACACTGTTTTGTAAAATCTAGTTTGTTATAGGTTAAGATAACAATACTTGTTTTCATCTTCTCATCCTTTTATCTGAATTATTTAACCCATTTTACCAATGGATAATTACGTTCTATTTCCCTTTTCACCAAATTCATACCGTCTTGATCATCCAATTCTTGATACACATGAAAGGCTTTCTCAAAGACGGGGTAATGAGATTTCAAGCTAATCGCATGATTATAAAATGAAAGTGCTTCTTTAAACTGTCTTTGTTTAACACAAGTGTCTGCAAGTCGTTCAACTAAGATAGGATCTTTTTGATTTTGCTTGTATTCATTTACCAAAATAGTTTGAGCTAAATATGATAGGCCATTGTCATTTAATCGTTCTGCAAGCTCCAATACACTATTTTTGCTGGAAAGGAAGATATCGGTCATGTATTTTATTTTTTTATCTTCACTCAAATAAATTAATCTTTCAACAATAAACAAAATGATTTCTTCGAATTCTTTACTCAAATTACTCACTTTGATCTCTTGTTCATTTACTACTTTATTTAAAATCTTCCATTCTTTATCATTTAAGTTAATTATATTTTTATACTTATTAAGAAGTTGATTTTGATTTAGTAAAAAACTTATAAGAATGATATCTTTCACATCATTTTTTTCTATTTGTACATCAAGATTTGACCATAAGTTATACGCCTTTTGGTAATTTTTCGCATAGAGCTCAGAAACTGCCATAACTGCGGATTCAACCTTCAGATTATACATATTGATATAATCCTTAAGGAGTGGACTTTTTATTATTGTAAGTACAATAACTAAATTTTTGAGATCGTCACTATTTTGTATAGGATATATTTTGCTTAAATGTATCTTCACTTGTTCTGCAGGTATCTTAGTCTTTTGAACAATTTCTAAATACATCCTTAAAGCAGTCAAGTTAGATTTATTACACATTAAAGCCTCCATGGCCATATCAAATGCTAGAAGATTTTTACCTAGTTTCATATAAATATTTCCCAATCGAATATACGACAAAAAGCTTCCTACACCTTCGAATGTTTGAAGTAATTTTACTTCACCAAGTTTTAGGCAATGTTGATATGCTAACACTGCATCCTGATAATATTCCAATTCCTCAAAGATTCTTCCTTTCATAAAATGAAAGTCAGTATAATTTGGGAAACTCTCGATAGCTCCATCTACAACATTTAATGCTTCCTCATATCGTTCTAATTCCCTTAAGCAATCAATCATATTGTATAGTAGTGATTGAATGTATAATTGATTTTTAGAAAGTGGGAAAGCAATACGATACGCATCAACTGCCTTATCAAACTGATTGTTTGACCTATACTGTGTACCCAGATTGTAATAATTATAACCACTTGGATTTTTCTCAACTTCTTCTAACAGCATTATTATATTCCGCTGGTGTTTATTTTTATCCTTAACTACTTCATTTTTATACCCATCATGATTAATCGTAAATGTAGTATATTCATGTGATAAATTAAGTGAAGGATCATAGACATTAAGATGTTCATGAATTTTACCGAAATAATTCAACCCTAAAAAGTTTTTGAATAATCTAACAGCAGGATGGAAGATTGCAGATCCACTTGATAGATTGTTTTTTATTTTTACTGTGTAGTGATCCCTTTTTGTTTTTAGTACTTCCTGAAGGTCTGAGGTCTCATCCAAATATTCATCAGCATCTAGTACTAAAATATAATCTGATGTTGCTTTACTTATTGAAAAGTTTCTAGCAATAGAAAAATCTTCTCTCCATTCTAAATCATAGACTTGCGCATGAAAGCTATTTGCAATTTCCTTCGTCCGATCTGTTGAACCTGTATCTACTATAATAATCTCATCTACTTGATTATTTATGCTAGAAAGACATTTTTCTAAAAATCTCTCCTCATTTTTAACGATCATACATAAAGAAATCGAATGTTTCATTTATTAACTACCCCCTAATTTTCGACATATCTCTTTTCTTAATATCGGTTATTCGACTAGATTTTTAACGGATAAATTTTGCCAAGGGATAGGAAACACTGATTAACTCACCCTGCGAATACAAAAAGGCTGAATCCGAGTTGAATTCAGCCTGAAATTGTATTAATTAAAAATCCGTATTAATTGTACGTGTATTGAATGGATGCTTTTGCACCTGCTTTATCTACAGTAATATCAACTGTTCCAGCTGCCGGTGCTGCAGGCATGGATATACGGATGCGATTAGTTGCCAAGAAAGTATAACTCACTTCTTGTCCATCAACTGTAACTGTCATTGCCTTATCGAAATCAGTTCCATATATGACAACAAAATTCCCACCCTTTACAGGACCGCTTGTAACAGAAAGCTTTGTAACTGTAATTGGAACTTGAGTATACTCAAAACCATTAGTAAGAATGAATTCCTGCTGATCCGGATTCACCACTTTTACAGATACTAAACCAGTAGTAACAGAAGCAGGGGTTTTCACTTGTATTTCAGTATCTGTTACAGACACAATTATTGCAGGATTATCACCAAAGTATACCTTTAAACCTTTAGTGAAATTACTTCCAGTAATTGTAATTAATTCATATCCAGTAACGAATCCTGTATTACTCGATAGTGATGTTATGACTGGAGATGGATCTAATACTGGCTCAGTATAAGTGAAACCACCAACTAAAATAGCAGTTTGACCATCTGGGTTTACTAATTTAACATCGACAGTCTTCGCTTGGTTACTGATTGGAATTTTAATACGCACTTTACTATTTGTTACGAAGTCCATGAAAATCTCTTCATCACCAAGAAACACTTGTGCACCTGGAAGGATGTTTTTTCCAAATAAATAAATCGTTTTTTGTTCTCCAGTTAATGCGGATGGATCAGATAAATAACTGATTTCTGGAGCTGGAGCCGGAGGTGGAGCTAAATACTCATATGCATTTACCAATTCCGCAAAAGTACCATCTGGGTTTTCAGCTTTAACTGTAACCAGACCTTCTGATACCCCCTCAGGGACACTCACACGAATTTTGCTAGTATTTGCATAGTAGTTAACAATAGCTTCTTTATCTCCGAAATAAACTTTTACATTCCTGTCAAAATTTGCACCAAATAGGTAAATAGATTCCCCACCTGTTAATATACCTGAATTAGCTGAAAGACTATCAAGTTGAATAACTGGAGGTGGTGGTGGAGTCAAATACGTATATGCATTCGCAAGCTCTGCCTCTGTATGATCTGGATTTACCACTTTGACTGCAACAGTTCCATCGATTTGTGAAGCAGGTACAACTACATAAAGTTTGCTTGCTGTAGAAAATTGTGTTGCCGCTTCAACTCCATTGATGTAAACTTTTGCTCCACTCATGTAATTCGAACCAATAATCGTAATTCTGTTCCCACCAATCATTTCTCCTTCTGCAGGAGTAACAGATGTGATAGTTGGGTCGGCATAATATTGGAATGTACCTAGAGCAAATTGCCCATCAGTATTCACTACTTTAACTTCCACCGTACCTTGTGCACCAACAGGTGTGCTCACAACGATTTCATTAGCAGTTTCAGATACTACTGTAGCCTGATTTGAACCAAAATATACCTTTGCTCCTGGTAAGAAGTTCTTTCCAGTTATCGAAACTGTCTCTCCACCAGTTGTTAATCCCTTTTCAGGATTAATTGTAGAAATAATTGGTTTTGGATTAAGAACTTCAATAATAGGGTTCAAATTGTCTAATGAATAAGTTGTGCTTTGATGATCTTCAAATGTTGTCGTAGTTTTTCCTAACGAGTACTTACCAGCTGTCGTTGAAGTCTTCGCACGAATTTGATAAGTGAATGTTAGTTCATCTGACTTTAATTCTGGTATATCCCATTCCAATGTATTTCCATTAACCTTTGGCTTTGGAATATTGTTATCATATGAACCTGGAACAATTTCAAATTCAGATGAAACCGTGTCTGTTATTTTCACATTGTATGCACTTGCTAATCCAATTTCTTCAGCGATCCTTTTGTACACATCAGGTAAACCGACTGACCCCAGTACAAAGTGATGGTGGCTCGCTGATGAAGCCATATTCTTTAGTAATTCATTCGGTGCACTTTTGCTTGGATCTTCATTTACTCCTAATAGCGCGATAGAGTAAAAATTAATATCTTCCATTTTAGCAGCAGTTGCACTATTTAGCGCATCAGTAGCATTATTCGCAGCACCATCTGTCAGAATTACAATCGTTGGCTGGGCTTCAGTGCGATGATTTGCTAGCATTGCTGTAGCTGTTCTGACCGCATCACCTGTATTCGTACTTCCCCCTAGTTGGATTGTGTCCACATATGCTTTTGCAGCAGTAGCATCAGTAGTTAGAGGAAAAGAAGAGACAGAATCGTCGAAATCGACAATACCCACACGATGTTTAGTCAGATCCATTAAATCAATAAATTCTTTTGTTGCATTTTTGGCTGCAGTTAAGCGATTATCACTCGACATACTTCCAGATTTATCAACAATTAATATTACATCATTCGGTCTAACAAATGTGGAGTCCTTAGGAGTCCCTTTTACTGTCAATGAAACATTTGCAATATCGTTTTCTACCAATTTATTAACATCAGCTGTTTTGGTGACATTCAATAAATCGCCACTAGTAATTGTTGCTGCATCAGCTGAATTTGGCAGAATGAAGCTGAATAATAGAGCTACAACTAGAATCATAGGTCTTATGTAGTGTCTCTTTTTCATATAGCCCCCACCTTTTTTAGTATTTACTATTATATTTTAACATAAAATTGTTTATTTTGGGGAAAAATGATAAAAATACCATGTAAATCTACCTAATTAATTCGGAAAATTTAAAAAATCAATGACAGAAAAATATCATCTAGTAAAAACGAACCTATCCTGTATACAAAAAAAGCTGAGCCCTTTAATAAGGCCCAGCATATCGTAACTTACGATTATCTTAGAAGTTGTAAAACACCTTGTGGTGCTTGGTTAGCTTGAGCAAGCATAGCTTGTGCAGCTTGAGTAAGAATATTATTCTTTGTCATATTCATCATTTCACTAGCCATATCAACGTCACGGATACGAGATTCAGCAGCTTGTAGGTTCTCTGAAGTAGTACCTAAGTTGTTGATAGTGTGCTCTAGGCGGTTTTGAACAGCCCCTAAGCTTGAACGACCTTCAGCAACAGTATTAATAGCAGTTTGTACAGAAGCTAAAGTAGCTGAAGCAGTTGCTTGAGTACCATCTAATGTTAAAGCATCGATACCTAATGTACCAGCTGTAGCATCAATTAGATCTAAAGAAATTACTTCAGTTCCGTTAGCTCCAACTTGGAAAGTTAATGTGTTTGTATTATTAAGAAGTTCTTTAGTGTTGAATTTAGTTTGACCAGCAATTGAATCAATTTGAGCAACTAATTGGTCAAATTCAGCTTGAATTTTCGCAGCATCGTCAGCAGTAATTGTTTCGTTACCACCTTGTACTGATAATTCAGCCATACGTTGAAGCATTGCGTGAGTTTCGTTTAACGCACCTTCAGCAGTTTGAATTAAAGAAATTCCGTCTTGAGCATTTTTTGAACCTTGTTCAAGTCCACGGATTTGATTACGCATTTTTTCAGAAATTGCTAGACCAGCTGCATCGTCAGCTGCACGGTTGATACGGTATCCAGAAGATAATTTCTCCATAGATTTTGCTGCTGCACCATTATTGAAAGTTAGTTGACGATGAGTATTGATTGCTGAAATATTATGGTTGATTCTCATTATAATTTCCTCCTTGAGTTTAACCCACATCCATGTGGTTTGTTTTTTTTAACAATGATTGAGATGAGTCGGCCGTACTCAACTCTATCATTGCTTTCATATATATTATCGACATGGATTTTAAAAGTTTAATAGTTTATATAAATTTTTTTTATAAATTTATTTATCTTTTTATACTCAAACAAAAACAGCCAGGTTACTCACGTGGCTGTTACGTTAACATCCTCATTTTCTTAACTAAATCTACATTAACCTTAGAGGCTTCCGCATTTTCCTCCATGATTCTTTCGAAAATTTCCTTTCGAAATATATCAACATCCTTTGGTGCATTAATGCCAATTTTTATTTGATCACCATTAACTTCCAACAGTACTATTTCGATATTTGCCCCAATCATGATTGATTCTTTTAGTTTTCGGGTTAATACTAACATTGATTATCCCTCCCGCCTGTCGGAGGCTTCCTTCGTATAGATTTTATGTTTTGTACTGTAAATTGAATCATTCAAGATAATTTGTTTTCCTTTATTCGTTTTTAAGTTAATAACAAGAGGAGCTTGTAAATTAGCGGTTGTATTAGCTAATGGTTCAACTAAGGTAATAATTGAAAATACTGTAACATCTTCTGGATTATCGATTTTTAAATGTTCTTGGTCATCGTTTGGAATCAAGAATTCATATTCCTTAAAATGTGAAAATGGATTAGAAATAATAAATGCAAGTTGGTCTGTATTTACCGATTGAAGAATATAAAAGACCCCATCATCCGTTAATTGCAATATAATATATTCTTTATCTTCGGGAAAACCCGGTATACCTTGGTCAAAATGGATTACTTCTTTCTTATTTAATTCTATCTCACCATGATATTTTGTGTTTATTTTCATAAGTTCCCACCATTATCATTTTATTTTATCTACATTTACTCCTATAAAATCAATGGAAAGTGATTGACCCGGACTCACATATCCAGTAACTTTACCTGGTGTATAGTTATGAATGGGTTTATTAATATCCACATTAATGATAGGCTTCTTAAGATCCCAATCGATCGTTAGATTTACTGGCTCGTAATTCACCCTTACACTGAATTGAGAAGGTGTTGAACCTGTATCAAAAGTGGTCTCAGTTTCACTATTCCTTATCACCTGGTCAATTATAGGGTTCCCTCCATTTTCAATTTTCATTAATTCATTTCCTTCTTCAGCGATTCTTCCAACCGTTTCAAATGCAACACTCATACCATATGAAGCGTTCTCTTCAGCCCGTCTCATTGGAGATTTCAAATCTAAGTTTTCCCATGCAAGTGTTTGATCAATTGTCAATCTTCCAGGTGTTCGCTGAATCGTCATTGTTGCTGGAGGCTGTTCTATTGTTAAATCAGCAGATTGCTGAGAAATCTCCTGAACCGGCTTTTGGATATTGAGATTTAATTTAGCATTTTGAGATTCCAGACGAATTTGTGGTAACTGCATAATCTTCTCCCCTTATATAAAAAGAAAGCTCTTTAATTGAACTGATTTAGATAATAGGAATAATCCTCCTTATCATTGAAAAAAAAGCTATCAAATTGATAGCTCTATTTCTTATCTCATAAAATCTACTAAAGTTGGTTGAATGATGCTTGCTCCAACACTTAATGCAGCCCTATGAATGCTTTCCTGAGTCTTTAAATTCATGATGACTTCTTCTACATCAATATCTTCATTCTCAGACATTCTTTTTGTAGCAATAATTTTTTGAGAGCTTAATCGAGTCTCAATTAATTCCGCACGGTTTGTAGTTGCACCAATTTTTGCACGTGTAGATACAACAATATCAAGATTGTCTTGGAACTTAGTAATAAATGTAGACAAATCCGGATCTTGACCAGGCGCAGGCGGGTTTTTAATCGCTTCTTGTAAATCTTGGATATCGTTCAATAAACCACCAAATAAATTGTCGCCTATTTGATTAACCGATATTTTCATGCCCTCAGATATTTCAATATCTATGTTATCAGTGTTTCCATTATAAACATATTTTGAAGTAGCAGTGTCAAAAGAAAATGTTTCGGTCTTAGTATCTGACCCACTAAAAATATATTTCCCTGAAACTTTCGTATTAGCAATTGAAAGTACATGTTTTTTCATCTCTTCAAGTTCTGTAGAAATCTTTTCGCGATCCTCATTTGTTAAAGAACCGTTATTTGCACGAGTAACCAAATCTGTAATTCGGTGAATTACATCCCCCGTTTTGTCAAGTGAATCCTCACTATTTTCAAGCCACTCATAAACTGTTCCTAAATTTCTGTTATACTGCTCTACTTCCTCTAGACTTCTACGATTCTGAATACCTTTTACAGCAATAACAGGATCATCCGAAGGACGACTAATTTTCTGTTGTGTATATAACTGTTCTTGATATTTCCCGAGTAGTCCATAGCTCTTATTTAGGTTAGTGAGCATATTATTTGATAACATCGTTTGTGTCATTCTCATTCATATCACCTATCTTCCGCCGGTTCCTAAACCGTTCACTATTTTATCTAACATTTCATCAATGATTGTAATATTTCTAGCTGCTGCATTATACGCATGCTGGAATTTAATAATATTCGTCATTTCTTCATCTAGAGATACAGCCATTACGGATTGTCTACGAAACTCAACTGATTCCTTCGTATAATTTACCTGGGATAATCTTAAGTTTGTTTCTCTTGCCGCAACCCCCAATGTACCAATCATTCCAGTATAGAAATCTTTAACACTGCCTGAAAGTCCTGCAGAAGGGGTGGAGATGTATGATCCGAAGTCTTTCGTAATGACTTCTGATAATTTATAAGCGTTCGAGCCATCCCCAGGCCCTTTAGTGATATCTGATGCTGCAATATCATTTTTATCAGTGATGGCAACTTTTATATTTGCCGCTGCGCCTTTCTGATTTGCAATAGGAGTAAAGAAATCAAGGCCCGTAGAGCCGTTCAACCCGCTTCCATTCCTATGAACTGCATTAAATTCATTCACAAATGCTAACGCTAGCTTATCAAGATTTTCTAGAGTATTAGGGTATTCCCCCACTTCGTTACCGGCATTGTCTACATAACCATATGAATCTATTAAACCCTTAAGCTTACCATTCGAAAAACTATCAATTGGATGGGTTGTACCTGGTGCATTGACGAATGTAATACCATCAACATAACCATTAGCATTCGTCGTATAATCGATTTCATTTGCTGTATAGTTAACACCGTCTACTAGATTAGCAATTGGCGTTCCATTATTATCAAGAATATCAATTGTATATTTTCCAATTGCGATTTCATCTCTGTTTCCTCCACTAAGATTCACAGTGATTTTCACATTAACTAATTCAGATAATTGATCGACTAATCGGTCACGCTCGTCATATAAGTCATTAGGTACATAACCGTTTGGCTCAATCTCACCTATTTGTCTGTTCAAACCGTTAATCTGAGCTGCTATTGAGTTAATTGTACTTTTCGTCAAGTCAATTTCACTCTTAAGATTATCCCGAACAGTGTTCAAAGAGTCTGAAATATATTTAAATGAATCTGCAACAGCCTGTCCTTGCATAAGGACAATATCTCTAGCACCAGTGTTATCTGGGCTGCCTGCAAGGTCCTGTAGCTTTTTCCAAAATTCATCAAGTGATGCAGTTAGTCCCTCAGTTGATGGCTCATGCATAATTTCTTCCATTCTTGCAAGTGACTCAGCACGTGAATTCCAATAACCGAACTTATTATTTTCATCACGGTATTGTCTATCTGCAAATTCATCGCGAATTCGTTGAATAGAGCCCGCTGTAACACCCGTACCAAGATGCCCTGGAATTTTCGGGGCATTCATTCCAACTCCTGGAAAAGGAATTGTCGTTTCAAAATTCACACGTTGTCTTGAATAACCTGGCGTATTTGTATTAGCAATATTATGTCCGGTTACGTATAATGCAGCTTGCTGTGTTACCATCCCTCTGCGTGCTGTTTCTAACCCATGAAATGTTGATGTCATTTTATAATCCTCCGTTTATTTATGCTTTTGAATCAAACATAGAGCGATGTTTTTTTTGACTTTGATTTATATTTGGATTCTCGTAATTAACTGTCTTTTCAGTTGGATAAAACAATTCCAACTCCATATTAACAAATTGTAGTGACTGATTTGTAAGTTGCTGATTCAAATGATTTCGTTCACGTAACATGGCAATGGATTTTGTAATATCCTCTTTTAGTTTTACTAATTGTCTTCGTTCTGGTTCATTTGATACCTCTATTACATCAGATAGTGTTAATTGTACATTTCTCCTTGGAGGGTTGTTCAGGATCTCCTGTACAAGTAATACACGCTGATCTTCAAGCTGCTTAATAGCTAATATATATTTCTGTTCCTCTTTCATCTGTTTACTCAGGGCATCAATGTCGCCTTTTTTTAGATTTTCTGTTTTTTGTTCAGATAGCTTGTACAGATTTTCGTGTAAAATCAAAATCTTATTAAGCAGTTGTATTAGTTTTTCGGCTGACATGTATTCCCCTCCCTTTTGTTTCTTAAAACATTAGAATTAAATTGGTATTCTAATCTTGTAAAAAACAAAATCAGTTGATACTGATCTTATTTTTTAAAATAGAAATCATACACACTATTTGCAATGGCTTCTGAGTCAACATGGTAGGTTCCACTTTGTACTTGCTGCTTGAGTGATTCTACCTTTTCTTGACGTGCAATCGTGATTGGTGACACTTCTTGTAGTTGCTTTGCTGCAGAGGATATTTCAACTTTATCTGCTTTTGCTTGTTTTTCAGATGCAGCAACTTTATTCATTTGGTTTTTGTATGGGTTGACCCCAAGTGGTCCAAATTGATTAATTTTCATTGGTATTCCTCGCCTTCCTTTCCGATACATATCTATATAGTTATTATCGGCAAAGTTACAAAAATGTTTACTTTCTTTTTAGAAATTATCTTCAATCAGCTAAAATATGTTCTGCCTTTGTCTCTTTCTTTTATTGCTCTTTTACGTTCTTCTTCCTCTTCATAGTGGACCATTTCTTTTCTTAAATGAGTTGTACAGCTTTGACATAAATTGCCTTCGCGAATTAGTGTATGACACTTTTTACATGGATATCCCAAGTTTGGAAATTGTGCCAGTCTCAGACGACCAGTTCGAATGAATTTTGTAATTAATTCTTCATCTACTTCAGTTGCTTTAACAACTTCCACTAAGGTAGCTGTACGGTTTTCACGCTTTCGGATAAACTGATAAACCGTTTCAAAATCCTTCTCTTCTTTCTTATAACATTTTTCACAAACATCACGAAGATTTGTTTTAACAAAAATACTACCACAATGCGGACAATTCATTAATTCTCCCATTTCACTCTCTCCTCAAGTCCAATCTATTACTTATTATATCGGTTGAGTGGAAAGAATTTAAAGAAGAATTTCTCCTCCATATTTGTTCGTTGGGAAATATATTTTTTTAGGGTGGCACTTCGGATTTTACATTAAAAATTTATACTGAAATCGTATATGGTGTAGTGTTTGGATATTAGGTGGTGCTTTTCTACTATTATCCGGCGGGTATACACAATAATCCGGCCGATTACCCTAATTTATGGATATTTTTTTGAATATACTCCACATGTTACCAATCTACCCCCTCATCAACGTTAGCGCTGAAACCGACTTAGCCCCTTCACGCAATAAAACCTCTGCAGCATGCCGAAGTGTTAATCCTGTTGTATAAATATCATCCACCAATATAATACTTTTTTCCTTTACTGAAACCCTATCTTCAATTTGAAATACATTTTCTGTTTCCATACGTTCTTGCCTACTCTTTTTTGATTGTTTTTCAAGATGATTTCTGGAAAGGATTTCATGTATGGGTTTGCCTAATAATTGTGCCAGCACGAGAGCTTGGTTGAATCCTCGCTCATAAAGGCGTTCACTGCTTAATGGGATTGGGACTATGATATAAGAAGAGTTATAGTACGTTCTGAATGTATGTTTGAGTGATGTTCGAAAAGCGTTTGAAACGATGTAGTCGCCGCGGAATTTATAGAGGGAAATAATTTCTTTACCAAAATCATTGTACAAGAAGACGGATCGATTTTTCTGAAGAACGTCTCGCCACCGGTTATCATTCTGCCATCTGACACAATCATAACAAAGATCTCCCTCTCGATATTCCGTCGATATTTTTGAAAAGGGCCGACCACATATTGTACATATTTCACCGTCAATGCTCTCAAATTTCCCTTCACATGTCGGGCAAACAGGGTCTGGTTCAGATAATGAAAACAATGTGCTCCATGAATTAATTTCGTCATAATACGAGTGACAAAGTAAACAATTAGCCATCTTCCACAACCTTTATTTATTATAATTTCTTCAATAGTATCATCATCTAGTAAATCCATTCTTCCAAAGATGGAATTCGGCGGGTTTCACTATGTTTCCGGCGGGTATTTTAATTTATCCGGCCAATTCTACGCTTTTTCCGGCGGCTTTCTGCCATAATCCGGCCGGTTTTAGCATTAATCCGGCCACACATCCTAATTTATAGATATTATTTACATTTAATGGGTTTTAGATTGCTGTGGTAACACATACACGAGGTATTCGATTTCATGAAGAATGTTACAAAGGAAAATCTACCGGGTCCTTGCTATCACCCTAGGGGTATTCATCTGTGACAGTTTCAACGACCCATGAATCTATTTGACACCATATAACGTCCTTACCTTTGAAAATTTGCACATTGAGGGTGTTCTGCAACTTTTTTGGTTGCTTCGGCTATTTTTACAACGATATTTGTCTTCATTTGTTTATCGAAGTATTGAGCTTTGACGTATGCGATTCCGTTATCCTTCGATACGTAGCGTGGGGTAATACTATTAAGTGCTATAGCAAATACATCATTTTTACATTGTTCACATTTGCAGGGCATGTTAATATCTGACCAATATTCATTCAAAGCTTCTGCAACTAATGGTTCCATCGCATTAAAAACCTTCATTGGACACTCTCCGTTTCATATGTATGCTATATATTATTACATGAAAAAGTAAATTTTGGAAATGGAGATTTACTAAATGTAATGGAATTGTTACATTGGCAACGTTAATCATTCACCCGCTTCGCCATAATAATATAGCGTTTCGGTGCATTTCCAATATACCGGAAAGGGTAGCAGGTCGTTACTGTCAAAACTTCCTTTGGAAAGGTCGGGACAATAATCGTTCGATCATTCGCATGAACAATTTTTATATCTTCAATTTTGTATGTAAAATCACCATATTGCATCTTCATAATAAAAATATCCCCGATTGTTAATTCACCCAGTCTTTTAAAAACCGTTTCGCGATGGCCTGATAATACAATTTGGTCATTCTGTGTAGGATAACCAGTACCGATAAAATGTCCTACACCTTTTCTTAGTTCTGCTTCATCAGTTCCTTCAACGATTGGAAGCTTCACATTTAATTTTGGCACCTCCAACACTCCAACCGCATCCCCCTTTTTAAAAATAGGGACATCAATAGTTTGAGTAAGTGAATCCTTCCGAGGGCGTCCAACCAATTCCTCAGCTTGAACAAGGGCTTTTCCTTCTAAATTCTCAATCTTCCACATTTGAAAAAAAGTATATCCCAATAGGAAGACTCCAATGGATACGAGTAAAAGGGGGAAATGAAAAAGTTTATTCAATCAACTCACACCATTCACGATTTTTACATTTAGTATTTCTCACCAAACTTCACTTATACTTCTAGCAACCCTTTCTCACTAGCCTCTTTATTCATACCTTCAATATGTTTTTTCGCTTGAATCATTTCCTTCGTTTTTCCATAATGAAAAAAAATAATACTACCTGTTGGATAGTCTGAACTTCGTCCTACCCGACCGGATATTTGGACAAGTGCACTTTCGGTAAAAATCGTGTCCTCTGCACCGAGAACAGCAACATCAATTTTCGGAACGGTCACACCCCTTTCTAAAATAGTCGTTGTCACTAAGATTGGAATTTCACCTCTCCGAAAAGCAGACACCTTATCCTTCCTGCGGGGGTCCTCAGAATACACACCCTCAATTCGATGATCCAACTTTTGTAAAATCGACACAACGATCTTGATGTAATCAATTCTTGGTACAAATAAAAATGCTTGTTTATGCGACTTAAGGTGATCTTTAATCCATTGTAAAACATTTTGAGGAAGTTTTTGTTTCTTCACTTTTTTCTCCCAGTTCCCACACCAAGCAAAGGTTGGTACTGGCAATGGATGGCGATGATACCGTGCAGGAATGGTGACTGCTTTTCTTTTACCCGCTGCAATTTCTTGCTTCCATTTGTTATTTGGGGTAGCAGTTAAATAAATCGTTGAGGACGTATCCTTTTTCGCTTGGTCAACAGCGTATTGGAGCATCGGTTCAGCTGAATATGGAAATGCATCAACCTCATCAATGATAATCATGTCAAATGCCCTGTAAAACCGCAAAAGTTGATGTGTCGTAGCAATTGTGAGGGGTGCGGTACTACCGTGGTCTTCACTTCCACCATATAAGGCAATCACTTCGATCTGTGGAAATGCACTCTTTATCCTTGGTGCAAGCTCAATTACGACATCAGTTCTTGGTGTTGCAATGCAAACCCTCTTATTTTCTAATAAAGCAGCCTCAATTCCTTCAAATAAAATCTCCGTCTTCCCTGCACCACAAACCGCCCATATCAAAATCTGATCATTATGTTTTACTGTATCCACCAATGCTTCAGATGCTTTCTGTTGTCCAACTGATAAAGTGCCATTCCACACGAGTGGCTTTAAGGGAATACTGTCCTGTGGCTTTGGACCAGTCCAGCTGATTAGTGGTGTACATTCACTTACTCGTCCCATCGAAATACATTTGCGGCAATACGTGCACTCGTGCTTGCAACGGGAACAAGAAAATTTCGCGAATAAAGATGGGTTTTCATTCCCACAGCGAATACACATTTGATTTTCAATGCCTTTTCGATAGGAGAGATAGCCGTTTACATAGTGTTGGTGGAGTTGTTCAATTGGTAATGGAAGATTTTCTAGGAATAATTGCTTTCCATATAAAATTTGTTCAAGTTCTGTTGAGAAAGTATAGGTAGTGTTTGGAAATACGGAGGGAAGTTGTTCGAAGTGGGAAATTGGTTTTAATTGTGGGTGGTCTTGTTTGTCCGTAAGTGGTTCAGGTATAAGTAGTTGTTCATTGTTTTGAAAAAATCGCATAAATTGCCTCCTTATGTATAGAGAATGTTTTTTTGGGAATAGTACTAAAATATAATGAAAGGAGAATCATGATGAATTGGATAAAGCGATATCCATTGCTACTATGTATTCTTTTGGTTCTATTGTTCGGAATCTATATGATATTGTTTCATGAGGGTGTACAGTTATCCTCAGCAACATGGACCGCGCCAATCTTATTCTATTTCCTGTTGTTGAGTATTTTAATTAGAAATGAGCAGCAGAAAGTGCAGTCTGAGGATATAGAGGGCAATGAGGATAATACGCAAAAGAATACATTATAGAAGGCGCCTTAGAAAATTAGCGCCTTCTTTTTTTTACGGAAAGTATAAACTTGCTTATCCGAATAAATGAAACTTCGACTCAGCAATCGCAGAATTATCTTATTATTATTTTTTATACCAGCCGAGTCCAATCGCACCTTCACCAAGATGTGTGCCAATGACAGGGCCAAAGTAACTAAGCATAAATTCGACATGAGGATATTTCTGTTCAAGCTCTGCCTTAAGTTGTTTCGCTTCTATTTCGACATTCCCATGAATCAAGACAGCACGCAATGGGACTCCAAGGCTTGCATCCTCATCAAACAGCTCAAATACACGATTAAGTGCTTTTTTACGGGTACGAATTTTTTCAAATGGAACAATTAGTTTGTCTTCAAAACAAAGGATTGGCTTAATTTGTAAAAGGCCGCCTACAAACGCTTGCGCTCCACTTAATCGACCACCACGCTGAAGGTTAGTTAAATCATCAACCATGAAATAAGCTCTTATTGATTTCTTCATTTCATTCAATCTTGCCACAATTTCTTCAGCTGGCTTCTCTAGTTCCGCCATTTCTGCAGCTTCAAGTGCGTAGAAGCCTTGAACCATGCAGCTGATTTCAGAATCAAATGGATATACCTTGACTCCATCGACCATTTCACCAGCCGTAACTGCACCTTGATATGTCCCGCTTATCCCACTTGAAAGATGCACACTAATTATCGCATCATTTTCTTTTCCGAGTTGCTTAAAAAGTTTTACGAACTCACCTATTGGTGGCTGTGATGTAGTCGGAAGCTCTTTCTGCACTTTCAGCTCTTCATAGAAGGCTTCTGCTGTAAGGTCGACTTCTTCACTGTATACCTCATCACCAAAGATTACACTAAGCGGCAACATATGTATATTATATTTTTCACGTATATCCTTTGGTATGTAAGCTGTACTATCAGTTACAATCGCCGTTTTCATATTATTTTTACCTTCCTTATTCACACTGTTATTATATTATATCCATTTTATCGGAAAAGTTTGGGTATGTCACTCACTTTGGACGAAAGATTAAAAAAGACCAACCCATAAGAGTTGATCCTGTTTTTCATATTTTACACTCGAAATTTACTTACAAGCTGTTGTAGATTCATCGCTATCTCAGAAAGACTATTTGCCGAGGATGTAATCTCTTCCATTGACGCCAATTGTTCTTCTGTTGATGCGGCAACACTTTGTGAATGCATTGAAGTATCTCTCGTGATTTTTGTAATATTGTTAACTGTTGCTGATACTTCCTGAGCACCTGCTGCTATTTGTTCCGATGTTGCGGCCATTTCATCAATTCGAGAACCCATCTCTTCCATTGATGCGACAATTTCCTTGAAGCTCTCTTCTGTCTTTCCAATAATGACAAGACCTTCTTTTACATCTGATTTAACCTGAGTGATTGAATCATTGGATCGAATCATTTCTTTTTGAATATCATTTATCAGTTCCGTGATTTGGGTCGCGGAATTTTGCGATTGCTCCGCAAGCTTTCGAACTTCATTCGCTACAACCGCAAATCCCTTCCCATGCTCACCAGCTCTTGCCGCTTCAATGGCAGCATTAAGTGCCAATAGATTCGTTTGATTGGCAATTTCGGTAATTGCATTCGTAATATCGCCTATTTCTTTTGATCTCTTTTCAAGGAGTTTAATCACATCTCCACTTATATTAACAGACCGGTCGATCGCATGAATCTGGTCAGCGGATTTTTTGACAAAATCGCCTCCATGTTTCGCTTGTTCAGTCGCTTTGACCCCCGCTTCTGTTATCGTCGATGAGTGATCAGCAATATATTGGATTCCTCGAGTGACCTCTTCTAATGAAACAGAGCTATCTTCTAAGTTTTCTGTTGAAGTTTCTGCACCACTCGCCACTTGCTGAATGGAATTCGAAATTTCTTCTGTCGCTTTGCTTGTTTGCTCTGCCCCAGCTGTCAATTGTTCGGATGAAGAAGCAACCTGTTCGGATGTCTTCAATACTTCCCCGATCATACCACCTAAGTTTGACTTCATCGCATTAAAGCTTTTTGCTAGACCAGTCAACTCGTCACCGGAACGATCCGTAATATCAGTCGTAAAATCACCATTGCCAGCTTTGTCTAACGCAGAAGAAATAGTCGCCAATCTTCTTTTTAATCCACTTGTAAAGAAATGAACAATTAAATAAGCTAGCACAATCATTACCGCTAAAATAACCAAGAACATCACGGTAACATTCATAATTGTCTCTTTTACAATTTCTTGCGATGCTCCTACATAAAACATCCCAATTATTTTTTCGTTACGATCATAGATCGGCATGTAGGCAGATTGGACATTTTCCCCCGAAACTTTAGTTTGTCCATAAAATTTCTCACCCTTTTTGAGAACGGTATCTGCTACCTCTTTGGTAGCTTTCGAACCAATAGCCCTTTTTCCATTCTTCATAACATTTGTCGAAACTTGAGTGTCATTTAAAAAGAGAGTTACAGTATCTCCAGTGAGCTTGCCGATTTGATCAACAAATGTATAATTCTCATTTAATGCAATTGCACCTTTATATAATTTCCCATCACTTTCAGACCAAGTACCTGGATATTTTCCATCTATGTAATTATAAGCTAGCTCTAAATCCCCACGAGCTTTTTCCACTGCAAACTTCTTAATCCCCGCATTAATTTGATACACAACTGTAGACCCAACTACAGCAGATAGTAATAAAATAATTACCAAAACAATTAAATTAATCTTTGTTCCTAATTTTAAGCTAAAACCTTTTCTTTCTACTTTTGTCTTTGCTCTAGTGTTAATTTTATGTTCTTTTCTCCCCTTTTTAATCTTAATGCCTGACTTGATGTTAAAACCTTTCCTTCCCATTTGCGTATGTCCCCTTATGTTGTATTTTTCTACCTAGATTGAATAATCAGACTTGAAAAAACATAAAAAATTAATAGTTTCTATTTAGAACTATAAACTAAGAGACTGAAAAATTAAACACTTACATAAAAAGTTTGAATTTTCAAATGAGGGTTGAGTGGAGGTGATAGATTTGATAATTTCATGAGATTTATCATAGACTTTTTACTATTTGATTGATAATTATAGAATTTTGCGCTTGAATTTTGGTTTGAGAAGGTGTGAAAATATAGATTTGCACGTTATTTTTGAGATATGCTCGATAATTTTGGGATATGCACGTTGCTCGGATTATTTGCACGTTCGCCAAGATATATGCGCGCTCGCCGAATTATTTGCGCGTTAGCCAAGATATATGCGCGCTCACCAGATTATATGCACGTTACCAGCAATATTTGCGCGCTCGCCGAATTATTTGCACGTTCTCCAAAATATATGCGCATTCACCGACTCATTTGCACGCTCACCGAATTATATGCACATTAACCAAAAACTCATACAAATCCCCCCAAAATAAAAATGCCAAACACCTCTTTTTAGTGTTTGGCACTTAATCATTTTACTTCGACCCAGCCGTTCTTAATTGCAACAACTACAGCTTGAGTGCGATCGTTAACGTTCATTTTTTGAAGAATATTACTAACATGGTTTTTAACCGTTTTTTCACTTATATATAAAGCATCGCCAATTCCTCTGTTACTTTTTCCGTCTGTAAGTAATTGAAGAACTTCACATTCTCTACGTGTTAAAAGATGTAATGGGCGACGAATTTCCACCATTTGATGAGGGTGTGTTGCCATTGAATGTCCACTTGCAACAACTGCAAGTCTACGATATTCATTTACTAGATTGTGAGTGACTCTTGGATGTAAGTATGAACCACCGTCCGCAACTACTTTTACCGCTTCTACTAACGAATCTGCATCCATTTCTTTCAATAAATAACCACTAGCACCAGTTTTAAGGGCATGCGTTACATAGCTTTCGTCATCATGAATCGATAATATAATTACCTTCGTATCAGGATTTGCTTCAATTAATTGCTTTGTAGCCTCTACACCGTTCATATTTGGCATGTTGATGTCCATTATGACGACATCAGGCTGAAATTGCTCGACAATTTCTAATGCTCTCTCACCATCATCCGCCTCGGCTACTACTTGGAAGCTTGGTTCAAAATCTAATATGCGTTTTACACCTTCTCGAAATAATTGGTGATCATCAATAATTACTATGTTTGTTTTCACGTTTTACGCCTCCCCATTCTTCATTTTGCCTATTGAGGTACATGTAGTCAATAAGCCTTTTGCAGTATTTCAACAAAATATTCCAATTTGTCAATGACGTTTGTCACATTTACTCATAATTTCCATATATTTCAGTGTTATAGATTACCAATTCCTGAAAAGTATCATCAACACTGTAAATCATCAAAAAATTTGCGTAAAATTACGCTCGTATAACTTTCACTTTAAAAGATAGTACTCAAGTATTTTTAGTTCCTTTTGACTATCCCTCTAGCATTTCATACACTACTTCTCTATCGGCACTTGAATCATAATAATCGTTCCATTACCAATACTTGAATCAATTGTCAAATGTCCTTCTAATAATTCAACCCTTTCACGCATTCCAATCAGACCGAACGAGTTGTCCTTTTTCTCCCGAATGTCAAAGCCCTTACCATTATCTTTTACGACGACGATGACATGACTTCTAGTAATCTCGAGTTTTACTTTGATTTCTTTCGCTTCTGCAT
Organism: Fredinandcohnia quinoae; assembly: GCF_022427965.1. Classification (GTDB taxonomy): domain Bacteria; phylum Bacillota; class Bacilli; order Bacillales; family Bacillaceae_L; genus Ferdinandcohnia; species Ferdinandcohnia quinoae. The sequence goes on from NZ_JAKTTI010000007.1 coordinate 85,118, forward strand.
GCTTCAGTGCATTTTGAACTGCCTCTTGAATCATTCGGAATAGGGCTGTCTCAAATTTTGTAGGAATTCTTTTATCTGAACCAATATATATAAATGAAATTTTAGTGTCACTATTATACTCTTCAATTGTTGATAAATATTTTTTAAGTGTCGGAATTAAACCAAGATCATCCAATGCCATTGGCCTTAGGTCATAAATAATCCGTCGCACCTCATACAACGCCGATCGGACCATTTTTCTTAGGTCTTTAATTTCTTTAAAACCATCCTCATTTCCTTTTTCACGAAATACTTTATCAATCAGCTGTGACCGAAGCATAACATTTGCAAGCATTTGTGCGGGCCCATCATGAATTTCACGGGATAGCTTTCGTCTCTCTTCCTCTTGTGCTTCAATAATCTTCAGACCAAATTCCTGCTTCTGCTGTGCATCCTCAAGCAATGCGCCCATCTGACGAAGATCACTATTCAAATAATTTAATACGACAGAAATTTGACCGACTAGATGTTCGGCACGTTCAATCGTTTCAGTTAATCCAAGTAAACGCCTTTCTAACTCATCACGACGATCACGTAATTGCTTCTCCTTTTGACGGAACACACTTAATTCCATTTGAATCGCATGTGCCTTCTCATAAGCATCACGAATTTCATCTTCTGAATAACTTTTAAAATGACTGCTTACTTCAGATAATCTTTTCCTTGCGAAACGCATATGAATATCCAGCTTGTCCCCTTCATCAATTACATGTTTTACCTTCACTTTAATATCTTTGAGTTCTTCAGATAGAGATTCATATTCTTGTCGCGACTGTTCTCCGATATGAAAAATTTCACTCTTACTATGATTAACGGTTTTCACCATTTTTTCTAATATTTTATCCAACATTTTCGTATCAAGTTTTTTGGTGGTCATCCTCCCACCTCCATTTATATGAATTACCTTTTATTAAATCTATTATAATACATAAACTAATGATTGATTGCTGAAATTTGTCGTTTTATAATAAAAGATGGGCAAATTTACTTAAAAACTAATACCATCTACTAAAAAATGCTTATATTTCCCCATACGAAGGAGGTTTATAAGTCAATGCTTACTCAATATTATACCGTAAAAGGCTACGGGGAGCATGAAATAAATATTCAGAAGTCACGTTTCATTGCATATATTAGTCGTGCAACGACGGAAGAAGAAGCCCAGGACTTTATTCAAAAAATAAAAAAGCAAAACTGGAATGCAACCCATAACTGTTCCGCTTATTTAATTGGTGAAACTGATCACATCCAAAAAGCAAACGATGATGGTGAGCCAAGTGGCACAGCTGGTGTTCCAATACTTGAAGTACTAAAGAAAAAACACCTTAAAGATACAGTAGTTGTCATAACTAGGTACTTCGGAGGAATAAAATTAGGAGCAGGAGGACTTATCCGAGCATATGGAAAGGCTACCTCGGAAGGATTACTAGGTACCGGAATTGTACAAAGAAAACTTATGCGGGTTATGCATACTAAGCTTGACTATACCTGGCTTGGCAAAGTAGAAAATGAATTAAGGTCATCAATTTACAACATAAAAGATATTCATTTCCTTGAAGATGTTGAAATTGAGACATATGTAGAAGAAGAACAAAAACAGGCATTTGCCGACTGGATGATTGAACTTACAAACGGTAAATCCGAAATTTCTGTTGGTATTGTTAAATATTTAGAAGAAGATATATAATAAAACTATCTTATTTGAGGAGAAATCAGATGGCCAAAAAAATTGATAGGGTTCAATTGAAGAAAAGAAATCGAAGAAAAAGACTAATAAAATTTATTTTAGTTCCAATCTTAATTGTACTTCTTGGTGTCGGAGCTTATGGTGCATATTTAGTAAATAAAGCATCAAATGCTGCAGCAAATTCCAATACAGAACTTGACCGGGGTATTAAGTCTGAAAAGAGGGTTGCTCCTGTTGATCCAAAGCATGATAATATTTCAATTCTCATTATGGGAGTCGATGATAGTGAGAAACGTAAAAGTGAATATGGAGATTCAGTACGAACAGATGCATTAATTCTCGCTACATTAAATGAGAAGCAAAAATCTGTCCATATGGTTAGTATCCCACGTGATTCTCTTGTTTACGACCCAATGCGTGACAGAAATGACAAAATCAATCATGCACATGCCTTTAACGGTGTTGATGGAACAATTGCAACTGTAGAAGAGTTATTCGATGTACCGGTTGACTATTTTATGAAATTGAACTTTGATGCTTTTATTGAAGTCGTTGAAGCACTTGATGGAATTGAAGTGGAAGTACCGGTAACATTTTCAGAACAAAATAGTAAAGATAAGAAAAATGCCATTCATCTTGAAAAAGGTTTACAAAAGCTTAACGGTGAAGAAGCACTTGCTTTAGCACGTACTAGGAAAATTGATAGTGATATTGAACGAGGAAAAAGACAACAATTAGTTGTTAAAGCGATCATTGATAAAGCCATTTCAGTTGGTTCTATCACAAAATATGGTGAGGTAATTGATGCTTTAGGTAATAACATTTCAACAAATATGAAATTCGGTGAAATGGTTTCCTTATATGACTATGCAGCCTCAGGGAAAAAGCTTCAAATTGAATCACATGTACTTGAAGGTGAAGATTTATGGACAGATCACGGTTACTACTATGAAGTAAATGAAGAAAAGTTAGAAGAACTTTCAGAAGTTCTAAAAGAACATCTCGCATTATCCGAAACAACCGAACGGGATGATGAACTAAAAGAATAAGCATATGAATGTAAAAAAGACAACCGTATATGGTTGTCTTTTTTCAATCTTACTTGGTCATAAAAACCCTCCAACAAAATTTTGGAGGGTTAAACTTATTTCATTCTAATTCCTTGAAGCATATTTAGTATTGGTCGATACTCTTTTCCAACTAGACCAATCTTTTCAACAATTATTTCAATTGCTAAGAGAAGTGCAAGTACAACAATAAATGATACCCACATCGTTGCCATTGAAAAGATAACAGCAACTAGTCCAAACATTGCACTCATTCCGTAAATCATTAATACTGTCTTACGGTGGCTATAACCTAAGTTCAATAAGCAATGATGCAAATGAGATTTATCAGGTGCAGAGATCGATTGCTTATTGACAATTCGACGAATAATTGCGAATAACGTATCGGAAATTGGAACACCTAAAATGATGATCGGTACAATAAATGAAATGACCGTAACGTTTTTAAATCCTAAGAGTGATAATACCGAAATCATGTAGCCTAGGAAAAGGGCACCAGAATCCCCCATAAAGATTTTTGCAGGGTAAAAATTATATAGTAAGAATCCTAATGTGCTTCCAAGAAGTATTAAACCGATACTCATTACAAATATATCACCCTTGAAAATTGCCATTCCCGAAATCGTAATAAGTGAGATTGAGGATACTCCAGCTGCCAATCCATCAAGGCCATCAATTAGATTAATCGCATTCGTAATACCGACAATCCAAATAATTGTGATTGGAATACTTAAATATCCGAAATTCAACTCGCCACCAAACGGAAGGGTGATATATTCAACCTGAATTCCACCATAAATGACAACAATACCTGCTGCTACCAATTGTCCTAGTAGCTTAAGCTTTGGTGATAGCTCAATAATATCGTCCAATACCCCAGTAATAATTACGATAAGACCACCTAGAAGAATTGCGAATACATTATAGTCGTCTGATACTGGTCGTAATATTAAATATCCAACTAAAAAACTAAAGTATATTGCTAAACCACCTAATCGTGGCATCACTTTTTGATGTACTTTCCTGCTATTAGGTTGATCGGTTGCACCTATTTTAATTGCTAATTTTTTTATTAGTGGTGTAATTAGAATAGAGGTCACGAAACATAGAAACAAGGTTAAATAAACCATGCAGACCCTCCTTGCTATTATCTTATCCAATTTTAGTGCATTTTTTTCATAAATTAACGTATTTTCATTTAGTTGCTTGTAAATAGTATGGGTAAATCCACAATCTGCATTATATCATAACAAACAACTCTCTGAAACCATTATTTCTTTTACACATATATTACGATATTTATAGATTACCTACCCACAATCTATCAGCCATAATATGGGCCTGTATACATATTAGACGAATTTATTCGAAAAAAGTTACAAATCGTTCTCATTTTGCACTAAATATTGACATTTAACTACTTTTTTCTGCATGATATAATAGATGTACTTTAATGAAGGAGCGTATTGAACGTATGCTATCAATTTTGAAAAAAACATTTGGCGATACAAATGAACGCCGTATCAATAAATACCGAAAAATTGTCGATCAAATTAATCTTTTGGAAGAACAATTCGAAAAACTAACAGACGAACAACTAAAGGAAAAAACAAATCACTTCAAAGATTTATTAGCTAACGGGGCGACTGTAGATGATATTAAAGTTGAAGCTTTTGCAGTTGTTCGTGAAGCATCGAAACGGGTGTTAGGACTTCGTCATCATGATGTACAATTAATTGGCGGAATGGTACTTACAGAGGGTAATATTGCGGAAATGCCTACTGGAGAAGGGAAAACACTCGTTGCCTCTCTACCAACATATTTAAGGGCATTAGAAGGAAAAGGCGTCCATGTAATCACTGTCAATGATTACTTAGCTAGTCGTGACTTCAACTTAATAGGACAAATCCATAAATTTTTAGGCCTAACAGTTGGGCTAAATATCCCGATGATTTCACCGGAAGACAAGAAACAAGCATACAATGCCGATATTACATACGGTATTGGGACAGAATTTGGTTTTGATTATTTACGTGATAATATGGCTATCGATTCATCTGATCGTGTGCAGCGCCCTTATCACTTTGCGATAATCGATGAAGTGGACAGTGTATTAATCGATGAGGCAAAGACACCACTCATAATTGCAGGAAAAATGGGAGCAAACCCAGATTTACACTTCATTGCTGCTCGTCTTGCGAAACGTTTTAAGCGAGACGAAGACTATACTTTTGATGAGGAGTCAAAAGCAACAAATCTAACTGAAGAAGGAATCTCCAAGGTTGAAAAGGCTTTTGGAGTTGATAACCTTTATGAGCTTGAGCATCAAACATTATTCCACTATGTGATTCAAGCGCTACGCGCACATGTTATTTTCGAGCGAGATGTGGATTATATTGTTAGTGATGGAAAAATCGCGCTCGTTGACATGTTTACCGGTCGAATAATGGAAGGACGTTCTCTTAGTGATGGTCTGCATCAAGCAATTGAAGCGAAGGAAAAATTAACAATTACCGATGAAAATAAAACACAGGCAAGCATTACAATCCAAAACTATTTTAGAATGTATCCTAACCTTTCTGGTATGACTGGTACTGCTAAGACAGAGGAAAAGGAATTCCAACAAGTATATGGCATGGATGTTATCAAAATTCCAACGAATAGGCCTGTCATTCGACAAGATAGAGAAGACCAAGTTTATTTAACAAAGGAACAAAAGTATAACACCGTTTTACAAGAAGTGAAAAAATGTCATGAAACAGGACAGCCTGTGCTAATTGGAACAACTTCCATTTTACAATCAGAGACAGTGGCAGAGTATTTATCAAAGGAAAATTTAGAGTTTGAAATTTTGAATGCAAAAAGTGTGGAACAAGAAGTTGAGCTAATCTCAAGAGCTGGACAACGTGGGCATATTACAATTGCCACGAACATGGCTGGACGTGGAACTGATATCCTTCTTGGTGAAGGTGTTGCTGAGCTTGGAGGTCTCCACGTGATTGGGACTGAAAAGCATGAAAGTCGCCGTGTTGATAACCAGTTAAAAGGTCGTGCCGGAAGACAAGGTGATCCTGGTTCTTCTCAATTTATTATTTCCTTGGAAGATGATATGTTCCGAAGGTTTGCTTTTGAAGAACTCGAAAAAATGACACCAAATTTGAAGACGGATGAAAATGGGTTAGTACAGGGTAAAAAAATTCATGAATTTGTAGACAAGGTTCAATTAATCGTTGAGGGCATCAATTTTTCAATCCGAGAATACAATTTAAAGCTTGATGATGTTGTCAATGAACAGCGTAACGTCGTCTATACAATTCGTAATAAAGTACTTTCAAATGACAATCCAGTTACAATTATTCTTCCTTATATTAGGCAAACATGTCAGACACTTATTGATGAATATTGTAATGAAGAATTAGGTGTAGAGGACTGGGATCTTGACCAGTTGAAAAATGAGTTAGCAAAAATTATTATCAAAGTTGAGATTGATTTTCCAAGTGGATTTGAAGATAAAAGTGATATAGTAGACATCGTCTTTAAAGCTTGTAAGGAATACGAAGATTTTATCGAATCATATCGTGATGACACTTCACTTCAGAATTTTTTAAGGTATGCTCTCATTAGTCTTATTGACGTCAAATGGATGAAACACCTTGAAGATATGACTCGTCTAAAAGAGGGAATTGGGCTACGGCAATACCAGCAAGAAGACCCGATGCGTCTATATCAAAATGACGGACTTGAGCTTTTTACAATGATGTTTGCACAATTTCAAAAAGAAGCTTGTCTTCAACTTGCGAAAATCTTACATGATATGACAGAGAATGGACAGCAGTAAAGTGAAGCTTTAAAGAGTGGGGGGTATTAATCATCCCCCATTTACTTTTGTACTGACGAAGGAGGAAATTTAATGCTTTCATTTTTGAAGAAAAATAAAAAAGAAGAGCTAAAGAATAAAGGCCAGGAAAGTAGCATTTCATCAGAAACCTTACTAAATGAAACAAGTGAGGCTAAGGAGAATACGGAAGTAGAAACAAGCCTATCCCTTCACCCAAATTGGAATCTACCGTCTGAACAAGGTTATGTGTACCGATTTTTAAATAATGAATTGGACCCATTAAAGCCAAATCAAATTTCCCTATCTGGAATCGAAATTAATGAAGAAGACGGCAACTTAATCGTTTCAGCATTTTTACGAAATAGTTTATCTAAGTCTATCACATTAGGTAATACTCCATTATTATTAAGTGGCCCAAACGGTGAAATACTTGCAAGAAGAGAGTTTGACTTAACAGAATTAGGTGAGATCCCTGCAGAAAGCAGCAGACCATGGCATTTTGTTTTCGAACCTTCATTTGTATTATCATCTGAAATACCTTCAGAAGGCTGGAATCTTGCATTTGAATTGAAACCAAAGCATTCACTGCAATTAGATGAAAATTGGGAAAAAGGACTATCAGATGAAGCTAAGCAATCACTCCAAGAAATGGTCGATAAATTAGGAGCACCAAAGCAAGGCGAAGTAAACTTTATGGGATTACAAATCCAACAAAGTGAAGAAGCTGACCTTCATGTAACAGTCCTCATTCGAAACGGTACGGATAAAAATATTCAAATTCAGCATTTACCGCTACAAATTGAAGATGCAACTGGAGAAATCATCGTAGAAGGCGGCTTTGCCCTCGACAATTTTGAAATTGTCGCAAATACAAGCAAGCCATGGACATTCATATTTCCAAAAGACCTTATCAAAAAAGAAAATCCAGACCTCAGCAAATGGCGTGCAATACCTGTCCAATAACCAGTTAAAAGAATACAGGCCAAACTCATATCAAAGGAGTTTGGCCTGTTTTTTTATGCTTATTTTGTTAGACAGCGATATAGGAAGTAGCTGTATTGAGCACGTGTAATCGGTTCACCTGGTCGATAGGTGTTGTCTGCATAGCCCACAGTAATTTTTTCAGTATATAGGGCTGAGATTGCATCGTAGGCAAAACTACTCTTACTTACATCTTTATAGACGACTTTACCATTTCCTTTTAATTTGAATGCTTTTTGTAAAATTACAGCCATTTCTGCACGAGTTAATTTAGCATTCGGGTCAAAGGTAGTTCCTTTATTTTTACCATTCATAATACCTGCATTACTTACTGCCGCAATTTCATTATAGAAACGATATGTCTTTGGAACGTCTTTATACGAAACATTCTTCACAGTCTCAGTATTAAGGTTTAATGCTTTTGAAATCAAAATTGCTGCATCTACACGCCTTAATTCTGCACCTGGTCTAAAATCACCAGTTCCGTAGCCGGAGATTATATTATTTTCTGATAAATATTTGATTTCTTTAAATCCAGGATATGAACTTGGTACGTCAGTATAAATTGGTTCAATATATGATGCACTGTAAACAGCCTGTAATTTATCAAAATAGAGAGTACCTTTTCCTTGCTTGCTTGCACTCGGCTCAACAACATAAACCTGTTTAACTTGAATAGGAAGAGCAATATCACTTGGAAGTGTTGCTTTTGCATATTTCCAGCCTACCCAATCAAGTCCACCTTCTTCAGTGAAGTCGATTGTATGTTCCTTACCATTTCCATCTGTTACAAGACCGCGAAGCCAGTGTCCATTTCCATCACCATATGTCCAAATTCCAATGTGATCCGGCTTATCCGAGAAAGTGATTGGCTTCTTAGGCACTAGATATGCAGCAGCTGTTCCCGAATCACCATTAGAAAAGTCATAGCTTAATTTTGCTGCACCTGTTCCTTGCATCTTCGGTTCAGATGAAGATGCTTTAACTAAGCTAGCAGTAGCACGAGCTGTCTCCACTGACCATCCATCTACTGTATCAAAACTTTCTACAATAACATTATCTGCACCAATTTGAACTGGTATTTTAACACTTAAATTACCATATGTTGCGGTAATCGTTCCAGATCCATTTTTACTACTTGCTTGGAACTTTCCATCCTTTGTAATGGTTCCAAGACTGCTTGGCACATTCCATTTCAAACTTGAGGCATTTATAATAACTTCATCTCCACTTGCATCATAGCCTTTAACTGATAATTGCTGTGAAGCTGATTTTGCGATGTTAATCGTTGCAGGACTAACACTCAGTTTTGAAATTTTATCAACCACCGTTATTGGTAAAGAGGCTGTTGCATTTCCTGATTTTACAACAATATTTCCTGTCCCAGCTTTTGAAGCTGTGAAAGTTTTTCCATTCATATTTCCAATCGTCGAGCTAGCTGAATATGCTAGTTTGCTAGAATCAACTGTTAATGTATTATAGTATTGGTCTAAAATATATTTCACATTCACATCAACAGATGCTCCAATTGCTATTTTTCCTTTTTGGGCAAACTGTGCTGAGATTGTTTTAGGCTCACCTATTGGAGCTGTACTAATTGCTTGTAAGGTAGTCGAAACAGCTCTTTCTCTTCCATCTGATGGCTTATTTAGTAATGTAGCTTGTTGGTTTCCATATTTACGCCCAACCATCGCTGTCGACCCACCACCATCAAGGTTAAGTGCTTGATATGCACCCATTTTTACTAAATACTCAGCAAACTCTTTTAAATTCATCCCTTTGCTGTAACCCTCTTGTCTACCGTCAACCGTCACAAAAAATACTTTTGTTAATGTCTTGTCTACAGCAACTGCTGTTCTTGGAGCACGTTCTTTAGCACGTGATGAGTTTGGGTCAATCCCCAATTTTACTTGTCCATTACTTACTAAAACCGGACCGCTTGCAACCATGAATTTAGAATTTTTCCATTTTGCATCAATATCTAATGAAATACTAACTTGATCACCAGTTTGCATTCCTTTTAAAATATCAATGCTAGTTCCATGAGCTGATAAAACCAATCCATCCTCTGGGATTGCTGCTGCTTCCCCATATGGTTTAACTTCACTAACAGTTCCGGTAACAACATCTCCAAATGCTAAATTCTTATTTTTTGATGCATTCGTAATAACAACTTCCATACCGAATTTATTTGAATTCGTATTTTTCCCATACTCTGGTGTATATAAAATCAAATCATCGTAATTTCGGATTTTATTCATACTAGTAATTTTCGAAGTTACCCCATTATGTACGAGGGAAAGATTTAAATCATAGGAATCAATTAATGCTTTTCCATCAGCAGTAACTCCAAATGCAACTGGTTTATTAACATACTGATCAAAACCTGAAGAAATAACACCAGCATTTACTAATTGATTATTATAGGAAAGTAGATACATAGGAAACTTGCTACTCATATCAAAAAATGAACCATTAATAGCCCCAACAACCTGATGTCCTTCCTTGCTATCACGGATAGCTTGTTTGGAAGTAGTTGCTAACGAATTAAGTGGACTCGGTAGCCCTAAGTCCAATTGAGTGTAAGGATCTTGTAGATTAATCTCCATCACACGAAGTGCTTGGTTATAAGAATTAATCTTCGTATTTGTCTCACTATATTTAACCCCAGTCGAAACCTGGAATTGACTTCCTTGAGCGGAAACCTTATTAGTTGGCTTCATAAATAAGCCCATTTGAATAATTAATGTTGCGACTACCACGATCGATAGTATTTTCCTTTTTTCTGCCAAAACTTCTCCTCCTATATCTAGTATGATTTGTTCTATGAAAATGGTTATATACTATTTTTATCATAGTTTAGTAGTTTTTGTCGAACAAATTGGGAAATTTTATAAAATTTTTCGTCAAAAAAATGACTACCCTTTTAAAGGGTAGTCATTATAACCAATTATTTCATCGATTGGTTGCCAATCAATTTCTTTGGCTTTACACTCCATAACGATTGGAATGCAATTTGTCTCATTATTTTTAAAAAAGGAATTAGGTAGTGGCTTATCACTTACTACCATGATAAACTAGAAAATTATTCTTGTAAATGTTTTTTATTCCTATATTGCTAATTTCGTTTAACATTTTTTCGAAATGAATATAAAGATTGGTTACCTTTTCCAATTGATATCAAAAGTAAACCTTTCCCTATTTTCCTCGTAAGAATTTATATAGATCTTCATACATTTTTTTATAGTCTTCTCTTGGTGATGTTGCTAGACGATGAACCATTTCTGTTCCTTGATACATAATGATAGATTTATCCTCAGCACCATATAAACGACCAACTTCGAGATAATTTCTTAGATTTTGAAATACAAGCTCAATATCAAGGGTTGAATCCTCAATTTCGATATTAATACCTGTACCATTAATCAACGCATTCAAATACCCTTTGTGGAGAAGGCGTTTTGTTTCAAATTCATTATGTATAGCTTTATGTGCATTCATTTGTAAATATGCACCATCCAAGCCATATGAATCCCATTTTTCAAGATTAGTAGATCTGGAATGTGGTGAGTATATAAATTTCTTTCCTGTATTTTGTACAGCATATGCTGTTGAATTTACTAATTGTTCATCCTCTTTACTAATAACTGTTTCATTTAACCAATAAAAGCCTTCAAATTGAATATGCTCAAATTTTTTATTCTGAAACTCGTTATTTACTTCGCTAATATACCATTTTATCATTTGAAAACGATTAAAAGAATCTGCTACAAACCCGTTACCATTTAAGTCCTCGATAACCCCCTCATCCTTTGGATAAGGGATTGCTACATATACTTTTACCTTATCTACATTCTGAACTTGTGCAACTGCCTTATTCAAATTAGAAATAGCGCCATTTTCACTAAATGTTCTATCAATATACCATTTCCAGTCTTTGTAGTTTGCCATATTTTGTTTTGTTTCCGGAAACTCTCCGTCTGGATATTTACGACCTAAGATAATAAAAGTATCAAACATTGTATCTACATAACTACCATCTTTTTCAAAGGCTACATATGGCTTGAAAAATTCAGGCGTAAATCTATCTGTCGATCCATATTTCGCATCAATTTCATACCCATTATAAATCAATGCCCCTGCTTTAATATTCGACTCTTCAGGACTAATAAAAGAATTAGGATATGAAATTAAGTGATTGCTAGCAGGTCTAATTGATGTCCCAGGGTTTGATACCGCATATTCAATTGCTTCATCTCTGGAACTAAATTGAGTGACTTTATTACCAGATTCCATGATTTCAAATTGATGTGGTTCATTATAAACTCTAGCTAGAAACATCGAAAATTGTGCCCGATTTACTGCTTCCTTTGGTCTAAAGGTACCATCTGAATAACCAGTAGTAATTTTACTTGCAGCTAGCTTAGATATATAAGTATAAAAAGGGCTGCTTACAGGTACATCTGAAAACTTGTATTGGTCAGCACTATTTAACTCATACGCAATGACTAGACATTTTGCCATTTCCTCTCTTGTTAATGGTTCATTCGGATAAAAGTAAGTAGTTCCTGATAACAACCCTTCCTCTACTGCAGCAACAACTTCCTTATATCCGATTTCATTAGGTTTTAAATCTGCAAATTTTATTTCTGTTCGATTTTCAAGGTCCAAGCCAAGTGCATAACTCATCATGATTGCTGCTTGCTTTCTCGTAATTGTTTCAGTTGGTCGAAATTTACCATCTGCAAATCCGTTAATAACACCTTGATCTGTTAGAAACATAATTTGTTTATATGCCCAATGATTCTCAGACACATCCGAAAACTCTGAAGTAGCATTTGCCTGTTGTGGCGTTCCGATAATCATAAATAATAGAATGATAGCCGTGATGTAAACTATAAATCTCTTCATTACAACCTCCATTAATATATGTATTATATTTATTTCAGCTAATTGGAAAGCTAACCCAGTTTCTATCTTACCACTTAAACCAACATTGAAAAAGGAATTTCGACATTTTTTTTCAAATCAAAAGACAGGCCCCATTTTCCACTTGGATGGAAAAAGGAACCTGTCTTTTATTTCACAACGATATGCAAGTCGTCTGCAATTACATTACCTAACACCGCTACTTCAAAATGTTCATCAATAGGACTACCTGGTGTATATGTTACTTCATATACACCCTCCTCAATCTCAGTAAAGTTTTTAAAATAAGTATCCTCATCTAAAGTAAAGAAATCATCTTCAGACTCGATGCTGAATAAATCTGCAGTCATTTCAGGAACCGGGAAACCACGGCGATCATTTAACGTAAACTTTAGAGTTGCAGTATTATCACCATTATCGATACTTTCAATCGTACTAGTTTCTGATGATGGTAAAATATCATTCATAACTGCTCGATATAGAAATAACGCAAAATCTCCTCGATTCACAGTTCCAGTTGGGTTAAATTCTCCCTTCCCATTCCCAACAGTTATACCATGCTGGTAAAGGATCTCCACATCATCCACAAGACTACGGGAAACTTTATTGAGGTCCTTCAGATCTACTTCAACGCCTTCAATCGGTTGAAGGTCAAATGCTCGCACAATCGTAGCCGCCATTTGTTCCCTCGTTAAATTATCCGTTAACCCGAAGGAATTATTAACCTTTCCTACAAAAACACCCGCATCCTTCATCGCAGCAACGGCCTCGAGATAGCGCTCATTTTTCACATCCGAAAAAGCATTCAAATCTGTCGGTGCATCAAACATTCCAGTGTTATAGAACATTAGTGCAGCTTGACCTCGAGTTAAGATTTCACCTGGACGATATGTCCCATCTCCATATCCATTAATAACACCAAACTCCTGGAGGGTCCAGATTGCTGCAAATTTTTCAAACGAAAGTGTTTCAATATCTGTGAATGGAACTTCGTAGTCCCCCTCTTCATCAAGATCTGGGACTGCAGGTAACTCCGTTTCTCCAGCAGGAGGGGTTACCACCGTTTCTGTCCCATCACTAGGATTAGTTGTGGTTTCCTCAGTAGGAGGCGTTACATTTGTATCTATTCCATCACTTGGGTTAGTTGAAGGAACATCGGTCGATGGTGTTCCTGTCGCGGTAGAAGAATCCCCCGTTGTCGGTGTCGCTTCCGTACCACTTGTTGTTGCCTCGGTTGATTGTGTGACTTCTGTGCCCTGACCAGTTTCAATTGTTTCCGCAGATGCCTTACCCGTATTTGCAAAGGTAGCTGGTGTTAATGCAATAGAGGTAACTAGCATTGAGCCCACCATTACTCTAACAGTTGCGTTTTTAAGATTAGGGAACTTTTGAGCAACATACTTTTTGATACTTCTATTCAAATCTTCTTGATTGCCATCACCTGATGATCCCATTTCCTTTGCAAACTCAGCTAAACCAGGATCTAAGTAGACAACAATAATATTTTCAGTACCTTCTTTTTTCAACTCATGTCTTAAAATCTTGTGCATCATTATCACCCCACACTTATGATTTCAATTATAAGTTGTCCTATTGAATCAGTAATTATGTGACATAAAAAAACTCGCCAATTTTGACGAGTTTTTTATAATTCCTTCACTTGTTGTTTGAGTTCTTCTAAGTATTGATCGATGTTTTCTTTCGTGACATAACTTCCGAAATCGTCTGGAAGTGTATCATCCTCTACGTTGCTTATTCGATGGGCAATCCATGTGCCGACATGCGGATAAAAATGGTGGCCATCGAAATAATTATTCGTAAGATCATTAGAGACAGTATTGATATCCATAAAATTATAGACACTTCCATACACATCTACAACGTCACGCAACCATTTTTCATAATCCGGAAAACGACCGGAATCAACTAATGCCTTAAATAATTCTGTTGAAATCGGTGTTGTGTATATAATGAATTCTGAGTTTGGATTAGCTTGCTTGACCTCCATGAGAATATCCTTATAGTTCTCATTGTATATGTACGTGTCACCGTAGAACTCTTCTTTAAATTTTGCAATTTTTCCTTCGGTTTGTTTTTCAGCCACATCTGGATCCATTTTATTAACGGTTGCAACATTATTACGGTCATAATCTCTCAAACCTAGTGTTCCATCTTTATAAGAAGCCTTGAAATTTCCCCATGAATACTCAAGAACTTGAAAACTTAATAGTTTTTTATATCGATATAAGGGTTCCTTCATTGTATCCATGTAACTATATAATGTAATTTTGTCTTTGCTTTGAGCAACACTTGACTTAAAAAAGTCAAGTCCAATAATAATTGCCTTCATATCCTTGCCACGTTCTTGTTTTGCAAGGTCAACATAGCTTTTATATTCTTGAACAGACATATTACTAACGGCAAAATTATATACATCATACCCTGAAAAATCATGTTGGTTAATATACGTGGAACGACTACTGCCTAATAAGACGGTATCATGCTCAAATGGTTGAAAAGCGATATGATTTGCCTTTTGCTGCCTTTCATTAAATGCTAGCTGAACATCATTAAACTCACTCGAAGATCCACCAAACCAAAGTGGATCAATAAAATAATTAAAAGAATAAATTGGAGCAATGAACAAAAAACATATTAATAATGTTTTGATTACCCATGATTTATTAGACATTTGATTGAATCCACCTTAAAAGTTAAAGTATAAAAACTCACTAACCTTGTGTAAATTAAAAACAGAATAAAGAAATA
The DNA here is from genome assembly GCF_022427965.1 of Fredinandcohnia quinoae. Classification (GTDB taxonomy): domain Bacteria; phylum Bacillota; class Bacilli; order Bacillales; family Bacillaceae_L; genus Ferdinandcohnia; species Ferdinandcohnia quinoae. The sequence continues at coordinate 100,428 of NZ_JAKTTI010000007.1, forward strand.
AATATGATACAAATACAATATTAATCCAAGTTGGCTTGTACCGGTCCCTTAATTCAAGCGAATTACGTGCAAACACACAGATTAAGAAGAATACTAGCAGGTAACATGTAATGGTTAATGTACTTTCGGGTAACTTCGTTTGAATAAGTGTAAACTTATAGCTTACAATATTGGCAAATGTCAGTGAGTCCGCTAATCCAAATCCATTCAACCCAAGCATACCTTTGTACACTTTCATTGCATCTGAAAATGAAGTTGCACGGAATAATACCCATGTCGCATTAATAAAGTTGAAGGTTATGAACCATGCAAGAATACGATTCATCTTATATCCATTTGTATTCCAAAACCGGTAAATAACCGAAGCCAAACCATGCAGTATACCCCAAAGAACAAATGTCCAACCCGCTCCATGCCAGATTCCACTAACAAAAAACACAATCAAAATATTAACATATGTAAGTACGATTCCTTTTCGATTACCACCAAGCGGAATATAAATATATCTCGTTAAGAAGTTCGAAAGGGTGATATGCCATCTTCTCCAAAAATCTTGAATATTTAATGCCTTATAAGGAGAATTAAAGTTCATTGGAAGAGCGATATTAAATAGTAACCCAATTCCAATTGCCATGTCTGAGTATCCACTAAAATCAAAATACAATTGGAATGTATAAGATAATGCAGTCGCCCATGCATCAAAGAAATGCAATACAGGAACTTGGTCAAATCCTCTTACAGCCCATGCTGAAAATTGGTCGGCTATCGCTACCTTTTTAAACAAACCAATTGCAAATACGAATAATCCTAATGCAATATTTTTAAAATGGATTGTTCGCTTAGTAGCATCATCGAATTGCGACATGATTTGTTTGTGATGAACAATTGGTCCTGCAATTAATTGTGGGAAAAAGGTAACAAACAATGAATAGTTTAAAAAATTGTACTCGTTCGTTTCCATCCGATAGGAATCTACTAAATAAGCAATTTGTTGAAACGTATAAAAGCTGATTGCTAATGGTAAAGCCAGATGAAATAAGTGAAAATGTGTTGATAGAACGGTATTTACGTTTGCTATTAAAAAGTCGGTATACTTAAAATATCCTAATAGTCCCACATTGAATAGGATTCCAGCCGTTAATATCAATTTTCTTGTACTAGTCTTGAATTTTTTGCCTACTAACGTCCCAACACAGTAGTTAACGACTAATGATGAAATGATTAGGGGCAAATAGCTTGGATTCCACCAACCATAAAAAAAGAGCGAACTGCCTAATAGCCAAATCTTTGAGACAGTATAATTTAACTTATTTAATATAAAATATACGATAAAAACAACTGGTAGGAATAAAAATATAAATTCAAATGAGTTAAAAAGCACCCGGAAATCTCCCCCAAATTACGACAATAAATGCACTCAACATAATACTATAAAATCATTTGTTTATCAATTCATTTCCTGAAAAACCAATAATAGAGACACCTAACATAATAAAGAGAACCCCTGCTATTTTTGGAAATGTCAGTGGTTCATGAAAGATAAAGTAAGCACCAAAAACCGCCAATATATAGCCCATCGATTGAACAGGGTATGCCACACTTAACGGAACCCTTGTCAAAATAAATAACCATATAATCGTGGCTACTCCATAGAGGAATAGCCCACCAAGAATATATGGGGATAAAAGCATTTTTATAATCGATGCAATCGATTGAAAGCTATCTTCCTTATTAGTCATACCAAATTTCCAAAGAAATTGCCCCGCCACCAATATGAATGAATTAATTAGCAACAATATAAAGTTGAATTGTGTCATCATCATTCTCCCTGTGATAAATCTCGTCGTAAATCCTCTACTTCTTTTGATAAAAATGCTAGTTCTTGAACAAGGCTTTTCATCTTTTCATCCTGCTTTGAAATCACAATTGTATAGTAAATTAATAATGACAGAATAATAAAGAACGCTGTCATGAAAATTAAAGTTGGCATGTAGGATACACCTAACACATTTGCAAGACCATTAAACCATGGTAACGCAATGCCAACAATTAATGCCCCCAGTGCAAATAATATCCACATGAACGCCTGCTGGTCATGAAGCCTATTTTTCGATGTTAAATAAAGTACCTGTGCTAAGAATAGCAGGGCTGCAACAATGGCAATCATTTGAACTTGATTCATACGATCTCCCCTTAAAATACTGAGCGAATAATCGAGAAGAAGGTTACCTTCGTCATGTAATAAATAGATTTAAATGGGGTAATTGATGACTTCCCACCTTGCCTTGCATTCATATCTACCTTCACTTCTTTAATGATGTACTTCTTACTCGCCAATCTTACAAGAACCTCTACCTCTGGAAAATCGATTGGATAGTAGGTTGCAAATTCTTTGATAATTTTTGCATTCACGATCCGATAGCCAGATGTCGGATCCATCACCTTAATACCTGCAATCATTCGTAACATATAATAAAAATAATAGATCCCAAACCGTCTCATAAAACTTCCTTTATAGGCCGTTTTCTCAATAAATCTCGACCCGATCACCATATCACTTTTAGACCTTTTCATTTCACTCACTAGTTTCTCCAAGTCCCTGGGATCGTGCTGTCCATCTGCATCAAGTTGAATGGCATAATCATAGCCATGTCGTAATGCATACTTATAGCCAGTCTGCATAGCTCCGCCAATACCTAAATTCACCGTCAAACTTACATGGTTAAGATTATTTTTTTTAAGAATCTCACTTGTACGATCATTCGACCCATCATTAACAATCAAATAATCATATGTACATGAATAAAGTAAAGAAGTAACTGTATTATAGATAGTTTCTTCTTCATTATATGCCGGAATAATAATCAGTACCTTATCAGCCATAATGAAGCCCCTTTTAATTGGATATAATAGTTGAATAGTTAAAGTATCCCCAAACTTTCAAGAATTTAACATAATGGGGTAAAAGATGGGTAGGTCGTCTATATGGAACAATCCACTATAAAAAAACCATTTGTCTATATTTTCCTATTTCTAATGACAGAATTCTTTTTAATCATGTATATCTTTTTAAGTAACCAGCAGTGGTTTACGATTACAGCTGACGGGAAGTTGTATTTAAATCTTGCTGAAAATTTTGTAGAGGGTCATGGGTTAATCAATACGATTCGAAAAGAGGATATTATTGTTCCACCTCTATTTGCCCTATTTCTAGCACCTTTTGTATTACTTTTTAAAAGTGAAGCTCCTTATTTTATTTTTCAATACATTCTCTATGGATTAAACTCTCTTCTTTTATTCGTTATTTCAATCAAACTCTTTAAATCTAAGGCAATTGGAGTATTGACAACATTCATGTACGCAGTTCACCCTGTTATTTTATTAAATGGTCCCCAATTTTTACTCACTGAGACAATCTTTATTACGTTCATCTTAATCGTATGCTATCTATCAATTTTATGGTTGAAACAAGATTCATCTAACTATTTTTATTACTTAATGATAATACTGTCATTAAGTCTACTTTTCAGACCACATCTTATGTATGTTTTCGGAATTGTACTCGTTTATCATATTTGGCTTGTAGTAAAAAAGAAGTTGAAGATTATCACAGCAGCAGCTTATTTGATTCCTCTTTTATTTTTGCTACTAAATGGGTTGCACAATCAATGGCTCCACGGGGAATTTGTATTATTGGAGAACTATAGTGGACAAAATTTATATTTGGCAAATAATCCAAACACTTCAGTAGAGTTTTACGCTTCCACTCGGATTGATCGCTTTGTTGGTCCCGAATATGAAACGTATAAGGACTACCCGCTCTCAGAGAAAAGTAAACTCTTAAAAGAAAAAGCAATCGATTATATGATACATAACCCGATTGAAACCATTAAACGATTAATTCTCAAGTCACTGTTATTTTTTAAAGGAATTTCTGTTTTAGATTGGATTCTTTTATTTGTTAGCGTAGTGGGGTGGATTCTTGCGTTTATTTTTGATCGAGAGAACCGGCATATTCATCTATTCTTACTTCTATTCATCGCTGGATTTGCCGGTCTAACATCTGCAGGATTATTAGTGGGTGGACAACGCTACCGCACACCGATCATCCCAGTCTATCTTTTGTATGGAGGATTTTGCTTACTTGGAGCACGCTTACTTTCCAAGCAGCGGCAGTAAAAAGTACGAGGGACAAATCCCTCGTACCATTAGTTTGCAACATATGGATTTGTATTATTTTTTTGTTCTGCCTCGTTGTCATATCCATCTTGATCAAAGTCTTCTTTGTTATCACTAATGCCGTTTCCGTTCGTATCTTTGTTTAATGGATTGAGGTCTTTTGGAGCATAATTGCTTATTTCGTATATTGAGTTGAAAGAGCGAGTGCTATCATGATAGAGAATTTCAAAGTAATCTGTTAAACCATCCCCATCACTGTCAATTTTTAATGGATTTGTGTTAAAAATTTTCACTTCCATAAAGTCTGTCACACCGTCTCCATCCGTATCAGGATTATATGGATCTGTACCAAGTTGAAGCTCCTCATCATCTGGTAAGCCGTCCCCATCACTATCATCAATAGGTGGTTGTGGAGTTGCTAGAAATAACTTGATTACGCTTTTCATGTACGATTTAACTAGATTATCACTGTCTTTTTCTGCAACAGTATGGTTTGAAACATATACTGTTCCCCAATCGAAGGAAAAACTATGCTCTTGTTTTTTATCAATTGCATCATCACCTAAATCATATGATTCGTCTAATATAGCTACTTCAATTCCATTGATAATGATTTTTTGAATTAATTTCACTACTGTCTTTGCAGATTCCTTCACAATCTCTAATTGGTTTTGTGCGCCCGCTTCGATTGATCCTTGTTCACCTGAAGATTCTTGTCCTTTTGCGGTCACACTTTGGGACTGTTTTAATGTTGCATCCCCTGTTGTTTCAGTTGACTGACTTTCTTCAAGAGTCACATCTGATTTTTGGGATTGACTGTTTTTGTTACCCTCTTGTGTTGTCTTTAGGTTTGCTGATTGATTTTGTTCTGCTGTTGGAATCTCACTACCAGTGCTAATCGATTGATTTTGCTCTGTTTTAATATTTGTAGATTGATCGTGAATTTGTTGTGATTGACTAGAATCAACAGAAACCTTTTGTCCCTGATTCGAATCTAGATGATCTGCACCAGTTACAGTTTGGTTTTGTGTAGCATCTACCTCAGTTGTTTGGGATTGGGAATTACTTGATTGGTCCTGTGAAACTTCATTTTCATCATGTTGACCCTGTTTGATTTCATCAGCAGTACCGTCAGTAATAATTGATTGGCCTTGTTCTACTGTTGTATCTGTATCTTGCTGTAGTCCTGAATCCGCTGCAAGGGCAGTAACACTACCAAATAGTAAAAATTGTAATGTAAATATCGTTATGACGAGCTTTTTAATCAATAAGTTCACCCTCCAAGAATAATTTTAAAACGAATAAATTAGTTCTTATTAAAGAACGAACCTATCAAAAAATAAATACTCTCTATTTGAGTACATCGCTAGGTTCGTCCATTTTTTCTTAAACCCGATTAGTTAGCAACTTGGTTTTGAACAATTGTAGAGCTTGAGCTTTGGCTTTGACTATTCCCAGACCCACTTGAGCTTTGCTTTTGTTTTGTACGTGTTTTACCAGATTGATTTTGTTTATTATTATTTCCTTCTGATGTTTGATTTTGTACCGTTACATTGCTTGCATCTTGATTTTGCTTAATATTAGTGCCCTCTGCAGCACTTGTTTGTTCTGTGTAGTTATCTGATTCTTGATTTTGTTCATTACCATTTCCATACGCATCTTGATAAGATTCAGTTTGATTCTGTGAATTTTGTTTTTGATCGATCAACACACCTTCTGCTGCTGCAGCTTGATTTGTGTCGTTAGATGAAGTACTTTCTTGAGAGTTGTTATTGCCTTCTGCATCTTGGTATTGATCTGTATAATTATCGGACTTTTGCTTCTGGTCAATTAATCCACCTATAGCTGCAGCGGCTTGATCAGTATCATTAGTCGCTGTTTGATCCTGGTAATTTTTATTACCATCTGCAATTTGGCCCATCCATGATGCATTTTCAGATTTTTGTTTTTGATCAATTCCAATTCCTACCGCGCCAGAACTTTGGTCTGTGCTATTATCTAAGCCCTGATATTGATCATTCTTATTTCCATTTGCAGTTTGCTCTACATCTGTATAATTGTCTGACACTTGTTTCTGATCAATGCCAACTCCAACTGCACCGGATTCTTGATTTGTCTCATTCACTACTACTTCAATTTGGGAGTTCTGATTACCAGTAGCCTCTTGATAGGACTCCGTATAGTTGTCTGATTTTTGTTTTTGATCAATTAGTTCACCAAGAGCTCCAGCATTTTGATCAGTTGTGTTATAAGCAAGATTGTCTTGAGAATTTTTATTACCATCCGCAATTTGTGCACCAATTGTTACATCCGTAGATTGTTGCTTCTGATTAATTTCATTACCTTCTGCTCCAGCATTTTGACTCGTTGCGTTATCTGAATCTTGGTATTGAGAGTTTTTATTTCCAAGGGCAATTTGATCTAACTCAGTATGAGTGTCTGATTTTTGCTTTTGATCGATTAATGAACCATCCGCTTCAGCATTTTGTTCTGTATCATTATTCGAGAATTGGTCTTGTGCATTTCCGTTACCTGATGCATATTGATTATTCCATTTATCATTTACTGATTTTTGGGTTTGATCAATTCCAATTCCGATTGCTCCAGCATTCTGGTCTGTATCATTATTGGACTCACCATATTGACTATTTTGATTTCCATCTGCTTCTTGATACAATTCAGTATAATTATCAGACTTTTGTTTTTGTCCAATTAAAGCACCAATCACATCTGCGTTCTGAACTATTTCATTAGTAGAAAATTGATCTTGTGTATTTCGGTTGCCAAAACTTAATTGATCAGCCCAAGTTGTGTCCTTTGATCTCTGATCCTGAGATACAAACAATCCCATAGCTCCAGAGTTTTGTGTTGAGCTATTTGATAATCCTTGATTTTGTACTGTTCGTTTTCCATCAGCTAATTGAGAGACGCCTGAAAGATTTTTTGATTTTGTAAACTGGCTGCTTAAAAATAAGTCCTTCGCAATTTGATTCACGATCGCACTATCATGAACTCCTTGGTTTTGTACGTTCTTCTTACCTGTAGAGATTTGTTCAAAGATTTTGTCATGCTTCCCTGTTACAACTTGTGAAACTCCACTACTACTAGCACTAGCAACTACTCCACCGAAAAATAGTGAAGACACAATAAAACCAGTACTTAAAACATTAATAATCCCTTTGCTTCTTTTCTTCTTCTTCATCCTACTACCTCCTGTATATATATGTAATCTATTACGTAATCTAGTATAAAAGATTAAAAATATAAAGAAAACTTCCATTTTCAGTCGAAATTCACTATAAAGAACACTTTTACGTTCTTTATCACGGATTATCTCATTCTATCTTTTATTTTCGTTTTTTATTAAGAACAATATAATAGTAGGATGTGGTGTTTATAGTATGGTAGTATCCATAAATTAGGGGACTCGGCCGGATTATTGCTGAAACCCGCCGGATTATTCCGAATTCCCGCCGGAAAAAAGCAAGAATCGGCCGGATTCATACCGGAATCCGCCGGATTAATACAAATATACATAAAGAAACCCTTTAAGGATATCCTATCCTTAAAGGGTTTAACTATTAATTAGCGTGAAATTGTAATGTTACCAGAAACTGATAGTTTATTTCCTTTTACATCTTTAATATCAAGTGTATTTAAAGCCTCTAAAGAAAGACCTTTAATTAATTGATCAGCAGTTACTGTGCTTGGAAGAGTAATATTAATTGTATTAACTCCAGCTCCAGATGTTGCTAAACCAGAATCCTTTTTAAATGCGATAGCAGGAGTAGCTACATCAGTGTCATGATCATAGGTATATGCTTCAGTACCTACTAAAACAGCGAAGTCATCTGTGCTGTTTGCAGTTTGTAGTACGTTCTCTGAGAATGTTAACTTAACTGTTGTAAGATCAGACTGAAGTTGAGCAGTCACAGTTGGAGCTACGTTCTCATTAAGATTTACTACTTTCGTTACAGTAGTCATTGCAACTGTTGAACCAGCAGCTTTCACATTTTGTACTGTTACATTACGAACTCCAGAGAAAGTATTTGAGTTAGCTCTTAATTTTAATGTTACTTTTGTTAAGTCAGTAGAACTTACTGTTGCAGAATCAACGATTGCGCCACCTACAATATAGTTAGATGTTTCAGTTGCTGTAGCAGCATCTACATTTTTGTCGAATGTCACAACGATTTCATCATTATTATTTACGTTTTGAACAATTGCATTGCTTGCAGCAAGTGCAATTACATCTGTGTTAACAGGAGCTCCATCTATACCACGTGTAAATGTAGCTTTTCCAGTTGTGATCGCTACTCCAGCTTCACTTGTTACATTTGCAAATGCTACGTCTACAGAATAATTAGCTCCCTCAACATCTATACCGCCTAATAGAGTGTCAAGTTTTACACGAACCACTTTTTTATTGGCTGTATCTTTGTAATTAATCGTTTGTGCAGAAATGTCACCATCAACAACTGGTGTTGTAACATGATCTTTCACGTGATTTCCACCAGTTACATCTACAGTTGCACTTGAAAGATTAACATTTTTATCAAATGTGAATTCAAGGTATTCTGCTTTGTCAGTTGCATCAGCAACTACAGAAGTTGATACAAGTTGTGGTGCTGCAGTATCTTTAACAAATTTAACTACTCGATTTGTAGTTTCTCCTACTTCACCAGAAAAATCAGCAAAGTTTGAAATGGACACTACTTTATCTCCATCAAGTACTGAACCTGCAGTTACTGTAACTTTTGTTGCATCTTCAGAGTCGATAACAACATCAGAAGCAGATATTGCTTGGCTATCGATCGCAACTGTTGGTTTTACTACAACAGCTTCCGAGAATTTAATTTCAAAAGTTGTTGCTCCTGTTTGTGTAACTGATGAAACAGTCGGAGCTACGCCATCTTTGGCTCCTTTTTGGAACGTTACTTGAGCTGGGTTTGGATTTAAAAGATTTCCAGCCATGTCAGCTGCACCAATAATTGTTGCAGTAATATCTTTTGATTCTGGAACATCTGCATCACTTAAGTCAAGAAGAACCGCTTTACCACCATCAACTAGTGTTCCTTGTCCTGTAATGTCTGATACTACAGTTCCATCAGCTAGTTTGAATGAAATAGAACCTGCATTTGTCATTGGCTCAGAGAATTTAACTTTAACCTGTGTAGCAGTTACTGCCTCTGTACCAATGATTGAAGGAGCTTTTACATCTTTATCTATTGAGATAATTTTGCTGTACTTCTCAACCTTTTCACCTAAAGAAGTAGTTACTTTATCAATCACTACATCATAGCGTTTTTCAAAAAGTTGTGTTGATGTTACTGTTAGAACTTTTCCATCTTTGCTTAGTTCACCAGTTAACGTACCATCTGTTACTGAATCAATTGAACGAATTGAAAGTACTCCTGCTTTAAACGCACCAGAAACACCATCTATAAACAATGATTTAGCATCTACAGCCGTGTTGAAAGTTACTTGTACTTGAGTAGCATTGATTGAACTTACTGTTGAAACTGTTGAGCTTTGTACTTCAGCTCCACTAGCTTTGTGTAAGAAAATTGCAAAGTCACCACGTTTTGCTGGTTGGTCAACACCGAATTCAGTTGCAGACACACCATTTGTAATTCCATTACTTACAAGTGCTTTTACTGCATCTACATAACGAGGATTAACGTCTTTGAAGTTAAGTTCACCAGAACCTTTAAGATCAAAACCTTTTTGAATCCAGATTGCTAATTCACCACGAGTAATTTGGCTATCTGCATCAAATTGAGTAGGTGTTTTACCACTAGTGATTCCAGCAGCTTTAATCGCATTAACATATTTTACAGCACGTGATGGAACATCTTTGAATCCTGATGCTGGAGCAGCGTTAACGTCAAGCCCTAATACTTTTGCAACCATAACTGCTGCGTCCACACGTTTGATATTTAGATCAGTACCAAATTTAGTATCTGAGAAACCTTCAATACCTTTTGTTCCTAAAAAGTTTACTGCATCATTGTATTTTGGAGCTACATCTGAAAATCCTGCAGCAGATGCGAATGGTGCTACTACTGCTGCTACCATCGTTGCTGTTGCAGCTGAAGCGATAAATTTAGAATATGATTTTGATTTATATGACATGAATTATTTCCTCCTGTTGTGTATATGAATTTTATTAATTAACATAATTGGATACTTGCAATCTTCTACTCTTTTTTTGTAAGGTGATTGCCTGACCACGAGATTTATTGTAACAGGTCTATATGCCTATTTCATTGTTATATATTGGTTAATTAATAAATTGATAGAGTCCTTTTTTAGTATATATATAGAAGAGATTCGCTCAAAAAGGTGAAATTTCACAAAGGACTCAAATGATACCAAATAATTAAACTAGTATTCTACTACTAAAATAGTAATAGATAAATAGGTTATGAGTTCTATACCGTTCTTCCATTCCGAAAATATAAGGAAATATTTACTCATATCTGTTCATCACGGTTTCTTGTAAACTATTACAAGTAAGTTACAATTTCTTAACAAACAAAATAGTAATGATATGAAACTATTTCCTAGGGGGACAAAATAAATGAGAAAACCATTTCAAAAATTCGTAACAGCTGGGGCTACAGCTGCAATTGTTGCGACTGCCGTTGCACCAGCTGCTTTTGCTGCAGAACATCCTTTTACAGATGTAGGTCCTAACTATTCAGAAGCTGTAGATTTCTTATATGTAACTGAGATCATTCAAGGTACATCCACTACTACATTTGGAACATACTTGAACTTAACTAGAGGAGATGCAGCTGTTATCCTTGCGAATGTATTAGGTTTAGATACTGAAAATGCTAAAGATGCTGGATTTAAGGATTTATTTCCTCGAATTAGAGGAGCTGTAAATGCACTTGCAGAGGAAGGGATTATTTCTGGTGTAACGAAAGATAAATTTGATCCACATGCACCATTATCCCGCGGGGCGATGGCAAAATTACTGGTAAAGGCATTTGAATTAGAAGAATATTCAACTAAAACACCTTTCAACGATGCTGCTGGCGTGTTCAAGCCTTATATTGAGGCTCTCTACGGAACAGAAATTACTTCGGGTAAATCACCTACCTCATATGGTACGTATCAGGAAATAACGAGAGGGGACTTTGCTAATCTTCTATATAACACATTCATTTTTATCCTTGAAAATGGTTCAATCTATGTAGAATCTGTAAATATCATTGATTCAAAATCATTCACTTTACAATTAGAAGAGCCGCTTGATGATGAATACACGGCAGAGGATATTACCGATTTATTTTATTTTTGGGCTGATTTTAATGATGGCACATCCTTAGATTTAATCGCCAATACGTCAGTTATTTCGACTGACCGTAAATCAATAACGATTACTCACCGTGATTTAACAGGTGAGGAAGGAGTACTTTTTATAGGCGACTTTGAATTTCCTTTTGATTATGCTGCACCAAAAGCGAAGGCAGGAGTCATTCAATTAGAAGGAGTAGACCCCGTCAACTTCGATTTTGCAGGTAAAACGACAACGAATGTAACATTACCTGCAACCAATGGATCTGCTAATTTGAATGGGATTGAATTCACTGTTGAGGATGCAAATTTTACGAATAACCAAACAGTAACTGTCATACTAAAAAGTACTGATGTTGCAGCCGCTAAACCTGGAGAAGGCTTAACCTGGGGCACGCTAACTTATGATGGAGACAAGTGGGCACTAGTCGATGATGCGAAATACGATTTCATCCCAGTTGGTCATTACACATTAGAAACACAATTTAAGGACTCAAATGAAAATTCTACAACTTTAACTTTAGAAATTTCAGTAGAAGATTTACCAGTAGCTTCGGATACAAGTCAATAATTGGATAAATAGTAGAATTTCATCTTCATTTGTTATAAAGCGCACTTTGACATTCGGTCATTCACATTCGCCTGTTTTTGTTCTATTTTAACAAACTGGATCAAATCTGGATAAGGTTCATACGAACTCTGCTTCATTAAGCACTGTGCACTAAACCTACTTTATTTCAAGGTTTATTTCATGTATAATAAGAATATACTAAAAAGAGAAGTGCTACTAACACTTCTCCCTACAACTGCTACCGTCAGGGTAGTGGTTGTCAAATTAAGTTATTTTCTTTGAGAACCACCCTTTTGCTTGCGACGGCGTAGGGTGGTTTTCTTGTGTTCTAATATGTTCTTCTGAAAGAAATACGCACTTATTGCACGAACAATTCCTTTCAGAACTTCTCTTAGAAATTCAAGAAATGTTTCCATGATAATCACCTCCTCTCCTAAACGGAAAGAAGAGAGACAACCAACCACCCTCACAATATTCAGTTGCAATTTTATTCTATCATACTTTTTCTTAAATAGTCTGAAAATATCAAAGAAAAACACTGCTTAGATCCTACTCTCCACAGAGCTTTTCATCATAACCCGTGAAACATTCAGAAATATCGGGGAGTGACTGGCACCTATCCCGCTTTATTTTAAGGTTTATTTCATGTATAATAAGAATATACTAAAAAGAGAAGTGCTACTAACACTTCTCCCTACAGCTGCTACCGTCAGGGTAGATGGTTGTCAAATTAATTTATTTTTTTTGAGAACCACCCTTTTGCTTCCTACGGCGCGGGGTGGTTTTCTTGTGTTCTAATATGTTCTTCTGAAAGAAATATGCACTTATTGCACGTACAATCCCTTTCAGAACTTCTCTTAGAAATTCAAGAAATGTTTCCATGGTTATCACCTCCTCTCCTAAACGGAAAGAAGTGAGACAACCAACCACCCTCACAATATTCAGCTGCAACTCCATTTTATCATATTTATTCTTTAATAGTCTGAAAATATCAAAGAACAGCACTGCTGAGGTCCTACTCTCCACAGAGCTTTTCTTCATAACCCGTGAAACATTCTCGTGAAAAAAGAAATATCGGGGAGTGACTGGCACCTATCCCGCTTTATTTTAAGGTTTATTTCATGTATAATAAGAATATACTAAAAAGAGAAGTGCTACTAACACTTCTCCCTACAGCTGCTACCGTCAGGGTAGATGGTTGTCAAAATTTATTATTTTCGAGAACCACCCTTATGATTGTGACGGCGCGGGGTGGTTTTCTTGTGTTCTAATATGTTTTTCTGAAAGAAATACGCACTTACTGCACGTACAATCCCTTTCAGAACTTCTCTTAGAAATTCAAGAAATGTTTCCATGGTTATCACCTCCTCTCCTAAACGGAAAGAAGATCGACAACCAACCACCCTCACAATATTCAGCTGCAATTTTATTCTATCATACTTATTCTTTAATAGTCTGAAAATATCATAGAAAAGCCCTGCAGAGACCATTATCTCCACAGGGCTTTCCATTAATCTATTTCTCTGTAAATCTTTGAAAAACTTTGGGGAGTGACTGGCACCGAAATAAACCAACTCAATTCACTTGTTCCTTAACATAATTAATCTTCTAACTGGATTCCAACTCATTCACCCAAATATACTTTACAGATACTTCTTGACCGTGATAATCGTAAATTTTATCAAGTTGGCCAGTTTCAATTAAGTGTCTAAGTGCTTTTTTGATTTCATTTGCCCAACTGTTTATATTCTTTTGGGAGTAATTTGGATAAATTGATGGATAAATTTCACTTAGCTGTTCTAGGTCATTTTTATCAAAGTGATGGTTATAATGGTAATCTGACGACTCTGAATATGGTTTTAATTTTAAGGGAGCCTGATCAATTTGTTTCCCCTTTCGCTCGAAAGAAATCACATTGTTTTTACCTGAGGTTATCTTATCAATCTCAATTATCATTTCAACATTCGTCATGTTATCACTCCTTATAAAAGAATCAACCGTACCAAGATACTCTTTTTTCATTAACCTCTCCTTCACTCAGAACCGATATCTATAATCTCTCCTGTATAAGCATCAATGATAAACGTGTAATATGAATCTATTGAAAAATCCCCAACTTGAACCTTATAATATGGGATCTTTTCTGTTGGATAATTAATAAACTTTACCTCTATACTTGGAGAATCAATATTACTAGTTACCGGGTCCTGCCATGCTATCTCAGAAATTTCATCCTCACTCAAAAATCCATTTCCAACTGATTTCCCTTGATTCTGTTGTGTGTTATCTAAAGCTCCGTATGGAGTAACCTCATCCACATCTCCGTTAGGGTACATAAATGAAACTGTTTTATTTTCATCAATGATAATTGAACCTTCTGCTATACCGTTCGGTCGACTTATATCGATAATCCATGAACCCTCATAGATTCTTGGTGCAGAAAAAGTATCCCCATTTTCAACTAGGTCCGTGTAGCTTGGTAACCTTTTAGACAAGTTAATTGCTTCTTCTGCAGTTATTCCATTAATGGTAACTTCCTCCTTCTGTTCCACTAATTGATTTATATTAATAATTACCCCACTTAACGCATCAACAGTAATTTCAAAATAATCGATATTAGCATCCATATCTCCTGTTTTTATCACATAGACAGGTTTCTCGTCATTAACATCCGGTCGTGAAACAATCGTAATTTCTAACGATTCAGGAGATTTTACTAAACTTTTTACCTCTGTCAGGTTACCAACAGCTATTATCGCATCACTTTCTGTTATGAAGTCTGTTGAACTATAAAGAGTATCTTCTATCTTCTTACCATTTACACCTATTGTTCCTTCCCCACCAATCTCATAAAGTAATGAATTCAACACATCCTCTTCAGCCTTTTCTCCATTGATTGATAAATATGACAATTGTACTTCAAATTCATCATCTTTCTCTGTTAAAGGGAAGGTGATTTCCACCTCTACATCTTCATCTTTGAAGTTTGCATTACCAACAAATGATACATAGTTCCTATTATCAATTGTATCTTTGACCGACCACTCTCCATCTGAAAAGAAGTCATCGAATGCTTCTCCTACTTCTAATTTTTCTTCAGGATTCAAAATTAAAGCTTTCGCGCTATTAATGTATTCTTCTTCTTGAGATGGCGCTTTAGAATTAACTGCTGCAATTATAAGTATAAGAAGAATAATCGCAACAATGCCGATTGAAATCCACTGCCACAGCTTCAGTTTCTTCTTAGTATTCATTTGATTCACAATCTGATTTTCTTCCATTTTTAATTCCCCATTCTTTATTGGTCTATCCTACATATTTTTAACCTTTTCTAATACTTTTTTTGCCATTCCCCACATGAATTCCATGTATAGGACTTTTGATAGAATAAACTAGCAAGCTATAGTTAAAACTAGGTAATTTGTAGTACGTTATACATTATACACCAATTATTGAGAAGATATCTAAATATAATAATATCTTTTTATTTTTTAGCTGATCTATAAGAAAAGGGGATACAACCATGAGTTTCTTGAAGTATCTTGTCACCTTTGGTGCTTCTGGAAGAATTGTTAGTAAAGTTGAAGAGTTTGATAGTTTGCAAGATGAATATGAAGCGTTATATAGGAGAATGGAAGATAAGAGAGAGTCGGTTATTAAAACTCTAAAAAAGGTTGTGAAAATTAAAGTTAAATCAATAAAATTTCAAAGAATTTAAAAGGAAAAGATCGGGAGTTTATTTATCGAAGCCTTGGAAATGATTTTGAAAATGTAGATTTTAGTCAAATTGAAGGCACACTGAATACTGCTCGAATTGCAATGAATACGACCAAAGGTATCTCTTCAGTGATTGGAACGGCTCTTGGAACTTGCGCACTTGTTTCAACAATTGGTACAGCATCAACAGGAACTGCGATTGCTGGACAAATCGTTTGAGATTATAGACAAGGGGTTAAAAGAGAGTGATAAGGATCTAGTTAGTATTGGTATGCAGGGAATAAGTAAAGTCGTATCATCCTCTCCATTCTCAAACGTAGATCAGCTTGCGAGAATGATTGAAGGGAATCGAGTTATAGAAATATAATTACAAAATTCCAGACCATGGTGCCACATAAAAAGGGGTCTTATCTTTTGAAAGTAATGGAAATAGAATTGAATGATAGTATGAAAATCTTAATTGCAGTAGAATTTGACTAGAAAACCATTAGAGCTAGTTTGTTAGATCGAATTAAAAGGTTTTAATCCACTAATAAACCAAAGACCAGTCATTACTACTTTATGAGTTGAGGAAGACCCTACATCTTTATCTGAATGTACTACTCTAAACTTCATCAATCTACCTTTATCGCTTCTTTAACTGTATCAGTTAACCATTAAACTAAATGCAATGAACAAAACCAAAAATTCAAAACCAATCAAGCCTATCAGAGATCTTACTCTCCACAGATTTTTCCTTCAATCTGTTTATCTACTAAACATTCGACAAACTTCGAGGAGTGACTGGCTCGGAAACCTTATCAAGAGATTAGCGCAAAAAAAAGCCTTGTAGGGTTACTAACCATACAAGGCTTTTCATCAAGAATCAACTTCGCATTTTAAAGTCATTAGGATAATCCTGAACTTAAACGATCGATGATTACTTTATTATTTTACATCAACATTAACTGTAGTAGATGCTCTAACAGTTGTATTAGTATCATCATCAGTTACAGTGATTACAAAGCTACCTTTGTCACCAATAGCAGTAGCTTGACCAAGAATATTCGAAGTCCAATCTGCACCTAAAGTGATAGTTTGACCTACTGAACCAGTTAATTTAGTACCAAGTGTACCAAGAACTTCATCATCAGCTGCTACATAAGCACCATCATCATTTTTGTCTAGATATAAAACAGGTGCTGCAACAGCAGTTAAGTCTATACGAACTTTTGATGTTGTAGTTACGTTTAATTTAACATTTTCAACGATTGGATCTACACCTGAAGCAGTTTCAGTAATTGTAAAGATATCTTTATAAGTTAATAATTTACCAACCACTGTGATTGGTGCAGTAGTTGATTTCCAAGTAATTGATTCAATTATTGGAGCTTCATTTTTAACAGTAATTGTTGCAGTTGCTACTTGTACTCCACCTTTTTTCAAGATGATTTGAGTAGTACCAACTTTAACACCAGTTACAGTAATAACTCCACTTGCATCAGGAGCAGGAGTTACTGTAGCAATAGTAGAATTTGCAGATTCTACAGAAAACGCTGTGTCTCCAGAATCTAATGTTTGTAAGAAACCACCAGATTTAGTAAATTCATTAGCATTTAATTTTACAGTAGTTGTACCAGCTAAATTAGCAACACCTTTAGAAGAATCAGCAACTACTAATTTATAGTTGTCAGCTGTGTTATCAGCAGAAATACTAACTGTATATTGGCCAAGGTTTTTAAGTGTTGTTAAATCTTTAACAACCACTGTATAAGAACCAGCTGGCGCAGTAGCTAAAGGAGAAATGTTTACTGGTAAGATACCATCTTTAGCATTAGTAAAGTCTGCAACTGCAGCTGTATGCAAAGTTACTTCTGATACACTAATATTAGCAGCGATAATATCAGATACATCTACTTTCTCACCGAATTGGTCTGTGATTGCAACATTAGTAGTGTAAGTAGCGCCAGGAGCTACATTAGCAGTAGAAGCAGTAGCTTTTGTTGCTACACGAGCTTCGCTAACTACAGTAATTTCTTTAGAGTAAACAACACTTCCAGCTTTTACAGTAATAGTTGTTTTACCAGCTTTAATAGGTGTGATTGCACCTGATGCAGCATCAATTAAAGCAACTTCAGGATTTGAAGAAGCATAAGATGATAAACCAGATTTATCAATAACGTTACCTGTG
Organism: Fredinandcohnia quinoae; assembly: GCF_022427965.1. GTDB lineage: Bacteria > Bacillota > Bacilli > Bacillales > Bacillaceae_L > Ferdinandcohnia > Ferdinandcohnia quinoae. Next base: position 118,373 of record NZ_JAKTTI010000007.1, read on the forward strand.
TTTGATTCAACACTATCTACTGCTACTGTAGAATCAGTAGTTGAAATAACTGATTTTGTTAATGTTAATTCACTAGTAGTGATTACGATATCGCCAATTGCAGGTGTTGCTTTACTTACAACTTCAACTTTAACAGACTTAGATTCAGCTGTTTTGCCATCTTTAGTAAGAACTGCTTTTACATTAAATGATTCATTTAATTTAGTTGCAGCTACAGTTTCGTCAATTTCACCAGTAGCAGAAGTAGTTACTGCAGTACCAGGAGTTGCAGTAGCAAATACTGCTTTGTCAGCTTGGAATTCAATATCATATCCAAGTGAGTCAATTGTAGTTAAGTCAGTAACAGCTCCATTAAGTGTTACTTGTAAGAATTGTTGGTCTTTGTTAGCTTCTAATGAACTAGTTGTGATAGCAACATCAGCAAGAACAAATGTGAATTTTACAGTAAATTCTTTTGTACCATCTTCAAGTTTAACAGATACTTTGTAGTCTTGACCTTCTACAAGTGGAGTTTCAAGAGCTACAGTAGCTGTTTTTCCACCAGCAGCAGGAGTTAATGATACTACTTTATTTCCTTCTACAGTTACATCTTCAGCTTTAAGTTTGTTAAGTGCAGTACCAGAAATAGTTAAAGTTTTTGGTCCAGTAGCAGTTACACTTGAAACTTCAGCTTTAAGAGTTGCAGCTCTGTGTAAGAAGATCGCGAAGTCACCACGTTTGATTGGAGCAGTGCTTCCGAAAGTTGTTTCTGAAGTTCCAGAAGTGATTCCGTTAGCTAGTAACGCTTTTACAGCTGGAGCCCAGTTAGAGTTAACGTCTTTGAATGGTAATGCAACATCACCAGTTAAGCCGTAAGCATTTTTAAGAACTAATGCCATTTCTTGACGAGTGATTACATCGTCTGGAGCGAATTTAGTTTCGCTTTTACCATTGATGATTTTTGCAGCAGATAATGCATTAACATAACCAGCAACACGATCATTAACATCTTTGAAAGGACCGTTAGCAACTGGAGCTAATCCTAATGCTTTAGCGATGAATACTGCAGCATCACCACGTTTGATTTGCTTGTCAGTACCGAAAGAAGTATCAGTAAGACCTGAAGTGATGTTGTTTGATACTAAATAATTTACTGCTTCCTTATACTTGCTGCTCACATCTTTGAAATCAGATGCAGAAGCTGCGTTTCCAACAACTGGAGCTACAGCAGTTGCCACTAATGAAGCTGTAACAGTTGTTGCTAAAAATTTGCGATAAGACTTAGGTTGATAAGCCATGTACCTTGTTCCTCCTTGTGTACGCTTTGTACTTTTTTTTTACACTTTGTTCAAGTATTCTTGATCAAAGTGGGTTTAACCACTACATTGTAAGTTACTAGATTCATATCATCCAAGGTTCAATATATGAAAATATGTAATCATATAGAACCTATTTATACAAAATCTCAAACTCGACATTATTCCCTTATGAACTCTATGGAACTCTAGGTGACTTTTGTCTAATTTTGATGAAATTGAATGAATCAATAACTCTTACAAAATTTATTCTACCAAATATCTCACATTTTTCAACTGTTTTTCTAAACTTTACGTCTAGAATGTTTTACATAGAATAGATATATTTGGCAAAACAGGTTTCGCTTCCTCCAATTATAGTAATAGAATGCTTGTTTGTCAACAAGATTACTAGTATTTTTTCATAATTATGTGGGAATTTCTATTAAACCCTTTTAATAACAAGAGACCGCACACTGTCTATAGTGTACGGTACTTTTTTAATATTGTATCAACAAGCTGATCCACAGAATATTTTTCTGAGGCTTTTTTATTTAAATTTGTTGCAATTTGTTGAAGCTTATCAGATTGCTTCAAAATAATCGCTTCTTCAATTGCCACTTTCAACTCTTCAACATTTTTAATATTGATGATCCATCCGAGCGACGGATCAGAGATCAAATCCTTCACTCCGCCAACATCTGTAGAAATGACAGGTGTATATGCCCTTGCTGCTTCTAAGATGACCAGTGGAAAGCTTTCACTATATGAGGCAAGAAGCTTCACGTCTGAAAGCGACAGGAATGAATGGACATCCTCCTGGAATCCATAAAATAAAATATTGTCAGTAAGCTGTAGCTTTTGAACGACTTTTTTTAATTCGTCTTCTAACGGACCATTTCCGATGAGCAACAACTTAACGTTCTTTCCACTGGATACAAGCTTATGGATTGCTTCAAAGGCAATGATATGCCCTTTAATCGGATGTAGCCTTGCTACCATTGTGATAACAAAGTCTTCATCTGATAAACCGATCTGTTTCCTACTAATAGTAGTAGTTAGTTCGATATCAAAATCGATGCCATTATATATCGTAGTTATTTTTTCGGATTTTATTCCAAAACGAACTAACATTTCTTTGAATCGATTAGATACAGCAAAAAAATGATCAATCTTTTTCAGTACATGCATATTAATCGCTGTAAATACTTTTCCTTTTACTCCACCTTTAATGAAGTCCTTTTCTGGATCACTGTGAATAGTTGTCACCCAAGTGAACTTTATCATTCTTCTCAGAAAAAGAGTGAACAGATTGGCACGTGGGCCATGCGTATGAACAATGTTGATCTTCTTTTCAATGATTTCTTTTTTTATCCTTTGAAGAATTGAAAAATCATAACGTGATTTTTGATTAAATACAACGACTGGTATATTACGTTTTCTCGCTTCCTCTGCAAGAAGTCCTTCTTGAAATACACCTAGATAGACGCCCTCATTCTTACACTTTTCAATGAATGAAAGAAGATGGTTTTTAGAACCACCAGTTTCACCGCCACTGATTAAATGGAGTACGTTCATATTGTATTCGTCCTTTTTAAATCAACAACCTTTGTGATGGCAGCTAATAATAAGAAGAAATACATTGTATACGTTTTGTCTTCCCAAATGTTATAAAGTACTCCACAAACGAATACACCAGCTAAAAGTGATACAACTAAGATTGCTATTGGGTTATCTTCTCTCTTTTTCCAAGCGAAAAATAGCATCCCAAGTAAAAAGACTGCAAATAATAGTACACCTATTGCACCGGTTTGAACGATGATTTGAATATATTGATTATCAGAATAGATATCATGTTCAATCCCATATTCCTTATAAATCGGGGATGAATACCCCTTCGCTGCAGAATCCCCATAAGTAGCAAAGCCAGTTCCAATGACTGGGTGATCCTTGAATATTTCAAATCCTTTGGAGACGATGAATAATCTTCCTGTCGTCTTACTTAGCTCAAGTGTATCCTCATTGAAAGTATCCTTTATCCGATCTGTACCATCCTTATTCGGTGTGTTCTCATCCGTATAATTAGGGCTAGGTGTCTTAATTGTTGTAGCAAGATGACTTGCAAGGGTTGCAACAGGTAAATTAATGAAGATAACCGCAGTGATAACAGCTAGTGCAATTCTCTTCAGATTTTTCCAGTTACGAGTAAGCAATATATATACGACTAATCCAACTGCAAAACCAATCCATGTTCCACGGGAATACGTTAGTGTAATTACACCGAACATAAGCACAAGGCCAATATTGATGAGCCAGTTCATTTTTCCGACAATGAATTGCTTTAAATATAATGTACAAACAAATGCGATTGTTAAATATACAGCCAACACATTCGGATTATCGATTAATCCATAGATTCGTACTCGGTTATTATGAGATAAGGAACGTTGTACCCATTTCTCAGGCATAAGCACTGTTCGTATCGATAATTTTTCAACAATACCGTGAATACAAATTGTGATAGCAACGATAAATGTCGTCCACAGGAATTTTCCAATGTCTTTCTTTGTAATATCCAGTCTTTTCACAACATAGTAGATCAAATACGTAATCACAAATGCACGTAACTGAAATACGATTGCAGAAATTGATACACCCGTAATAAAAGCAGATAATGCTCCTACTGCACAAAATAAAAGAAATGCCCATTCAAAAATGTGAAAACGGAAGATTTCTTTTATTTCTTTATTCTTTAGGTGGGTGAATATTACCCTTGCAAATGCAGCAAGAATAATAAGATCTCCGACAATTTTTAACGAAGGGTTCATTTCAATTAAAAAGGGTCTTGTTGGAAAATATAGTAATAACAAAAGCAGCCCGTTTTTAGGGAATGCGAATGCATATAATGCAAAGATAGCCGCAACTGCTAATCCTGTTACGTTTGAAGGCATTAATAACGCAATAGCAAGTAATGGGATACTAATATACAAATGTAGAAAATCTCTCCACTGAAGTTTCATAATCTAATCCTTTCGTGCTTGACAAAGACTGTTTCAACCTTTTAAAGACAGTCTCTTATTTTATAATGTTTTATTTAGTAAATAAAATTCTGAGTAAAAATTTTGGTAAGGCAAGCTGTCTTTTCATTCGGCTTGGTTCTTTCATTAGACGATATAACCACTCAATTCCAAGCTTGCGATAGAAAAGTGGTGCACGTTTGACCTTGCCTGAAAAAACATCGAAGCTTCCACCGACACCTTGGAAGACTTTAACGTTTAATTTTTTCATATTTTCTCGTATCCATAGCTCTTGTCTCGGACTTCCCATCGCGACAAATAGAAAATCTGCCTCAGACTGATTAATTTTATTAATTAGTTCATCTTGGTCCTTAACATACCCATTTTCAATTCCTGAAATGTTGAGGCCAGGATATTTTTCCTCAAGCTTTTGTTTTGCGGTCTCAACAACTTCTTGTTTTGCTCCATATAGGAATACCTTATATCCATCTTCTGCTGCAAAGCGGATTAAGCGTTCCATCATATCAACACCTGTAACACGTGAACGAATGGAACCCCCTTTTAGCTTGGAAGCTAGCAGTACTCCAATCCCATCGGGTATTTGGTATGTGGAACCGTTAATTAACGACCTTAATTCACTATTACTTTTCGCAGCCATTACTTTCTCTGGATTAACTGCTATAATTGTTGACTGCTCACCTTGAATCATTCGGCTCTTAAGATCCGTAATAATTTCATCATAACTTAAAGGTGAAACATCAACACCCAAATACGTCTCTTTCTCCATCCTATCAATCTCTTTCATTGGGAATTAAGTGAAAATCGGGGCAGGTCATAACAGACCTGTCCCCTTCTTTGAACCATAGGAACGGTACTTGTGGTTCATGAACCAAGAGGACCGTCCCCTTGGTTCGTTCAAATGACCTTTATAGTTGAAAGGTTTCCGATTTTATAAACTGTTGCTTTTGATTCGTCTAGGTTTGTGCAGTTTCGTGTGTCAAGTACAACTGGTGTTTTCATTTTATTAACGATATCTTCTGTTTGAATTGACTTAAATTCATTATGATCTGTTAAGATAAGCAGAACATTGGCACCAGTTATTGCTTCTTCAAAGGATTGAAGTGAGAATGATACCTGATCCGCACGAACATGTGGGTCATGGATGCGAAGCTCATAGCGGTTGCTATGCTGCAGCATTTCAAGTACCTCAATAGCTGGACTTTCTCTAATATCATCAATATTACCTTTATATGTTAATCCAAATACAGCTACTACTGGCTTCTCTAATTCACTTGTTAAGTGCTGGACCTGTTGGACAACAAATGAAGGCATAGAGTTATTAATTTTTCTTGCTGTACTAATAAGTGGTGATTCCTCCACTGCTTTTTCAACAATGAAATATGGGTCCACTGCTAGACAATGACCACCAACACCTGGACCAGGCTGGTGAATATTCACACGTGGATGCTTGTTAGCAAGTTCAATGACCTTATGGGCATTAACATCTAGACGTTGTGAAATTTTCACAAGTTCATTTGCTAATGCAATGTTGACATCACGGAATGTATTTTCCATTAATTTAGACATTTCTGCAGTAACTGCTTCCGTTTCAACAACATCCCCAGTAACAACTGCACGATACACATCTGCTGCTTTTTTCGCTGCTTCAGGTGTTGTCCCTCCGACAATCCTTGTATTTTCCACAAGTTCAATTAAAATACGACCTGGCAGAACTCTCTCCGGACAATGTGCAAGATAGATATCATACCCTGTGTCTAACCCTTTTTCTTCAATTAAAGGTGCAACAACATCATCCATTGTACGTGGCGGGATTGTTGATTCAACGATGACAACATTCCCTTTTTGCAAATATGGAATGATTGCTTTTGTCGCATCAACAACATAATCGATATTTGCTGTTGTATCTTCATGGATCGGTGTTGGAACGGCAATGATAAATACATCTGCTTCTTCAGGAGTTACAGATGCACGAAGTTTGCCATTTTCAACAACCTCTTTCACTACCTCAGGTAAGCCAACCTCTTCAATATGAATTTCACCTTTATTTAAAGAAGAAACGACTCTTTCATTCACATCTACGCCAACGATATCATAGCCCGCTTTTGCAAAAACAGCGGCAGTAGGCAATCCTATATAACCTAAACCAATGACACATATTTTTTTCATTAAAAAGGACCTCGCTTTAAAAATATATTGATTGATTTCAATCAAATTCCTACATAGTATAACAAATTCCATCAATCCTTGCATCCTTAACATTGAATGGATGTATTGTTGATGATAAAATAAGGGTGGTTTTCATATTGATATATGTTATTCACATTACTTTCGTACAATATGTTGCAAATCAGTAAACAGTTCTATGAAATGATAGAGGAGGAAATACTTCTTTGAAAATTGTTATATCCGGATTTTATGGACTTGGAAATACAGGGGACGAAGCCATATTAGAATCCATCGTTGATAATTTGCGTGGCGAGCTCGATTCCCCAGAGATCACTGTCTTTTCATTATCTCCCGAAGAAACCGCACGTACTCATCAGGTAAAAAGTATATACAGAGGCTGGCGTCATCAATTTGGTGATAAAATAAAAGCCTTACGTGAAGCAGACCTACTTGTTAGTGGTGGTGGAGGACTTTTACAAGATACATACCCAACAAAGTTCATCTTCGGTCCGCTACCTTATTATTTATTAATTGTCTTTTTAGCAAAATTATGTCGGACAAAGGTTATGTTTTTCTCACAAGGAATTGGACCTATTACATCTACGTGGGGAAAAATATTAATGAAGATATTTGCGAATATGGCTGATTTTGTTACAGTACGAGATCAGTATTCAAAAGACTATCTACTTAAGCTTGGAGTTACACGTCCTAAGACTGTCGTTACTTCTGATATTGTATTTGCATTTAAAAAGAAAGAAGACGATGCGTGTCTTAAGAGCTTAGAGCTTTCAAATACTGACAACCTCGTTGCTGTCTCTGTTAGACCGTGGTTCGAGAAGGTTAAGCAATTCGAACAAATTGCTTCTATATTAGATGAATTAATTGAAGCACGCAAAATTACTCCAGTCTTCGTACCGATGGAAGGACATCACGATGTCAATGCAAGTCAGAAGGTTTTAGAAAAAATGAAGCATGCGGACAAATGTGTCATGTTAGGAGAAAAATTTACTCCAAATCAATATTTGAATTTTATAAGCAAGTGTCAGTTAACAATTGGAATGAGATTACATGCCCTTATTTTCTCAACGATTTCAGGGGTTCCACATATCGGTCTAAGCTATGATAAAAAGGTAGAAAGTCTACTGAAACGGAGTGGGATGTGGGAATACTCTGCTGTTCTAGAAGAAATTAACGAAGAAAATCTCACTAAGAACGCTATTACATTATTGGACAACCGTGATAAATTTGTTCAAATTGTTAAAAACAACGCTGAGACAATGAGAGTGGACGCAATAAGAAATCTTGATTTATTAAAGGAACATTTTGTGAAATAACATTCGTTTTTGGGTAAAGTTCTGCTATCGAACAGGAGGAGTATTTCTTTGAAAATATTAATTGCGACTGCATATGATTATCCACATGCAGGTGGTTTATCTACACACGTAACAACATTAAAAGCTGGATTAGAAGAGCAAGGACACAAGGTTGACGTTCTTTCTTTTTCAGATGTTCCACCCATTGTCCGAAAGGCTTCTGCACAAGGTCCTAGCTTTGTTCTAAATAAAGTCAAAAAAGGAAAAGGCATTGTTTGGAGTCATAAGATTCGTCAAAAACTAATGAAATCATTAATCGAAAAGAATAAGCATAAAAACTATGACATTATTAATGCCCAAGATCCTTTTACAACACTTGCTGCAATTGAATCAGGAATTCCAACTGTTTCAACTGTTCACGGTTATATGGCATTTGAATCGATAAGTAAGGGCTCCATTATCGAAGGAAGCGCCGAAGCAAAGTACATGCAAGAAAAAGAAATTGAGGCTTACAAAGGCACTAATAAAATCATTACTGTTGATCAGCGATTAAAGGATTATGTAAAAGAAGTATCAGGTGTTGAAGGAACAGCCATCCGAAATTTCATTGATATTCATGGTTTTAAGCCTGATAAAGATAAACAAAGTGCACTACGGGATTCATATGGAATTCCTAAGGATATGAATGTTCTATTTGTCCCTAGACGACTTACTCGTAAAAATGGTGTCATCTACCCTGCTCTTGCACTACCAGAAATACTTAAAAAGCACCCTAATACAAAATTAATCTATGCAGGTAGTGGTGAAGCACTTTCTGAAATTAAAGACATTGTTGCCAAAAATGGCCTTGAGGCAAATGTGGAGCTGCTTGGAGCTGTTCCACATGAGAAGGTAAAAGATTATTATGCTATGGCTGATGTTGTTCTTGTTCCAAGTGTTCATTCAGCTGGTGTTGAGGAGGCCACTTCAATCTCAGCACTAGAAGCTATGGGATCTGGTTCACCTCTCGTGGCATGTGCGGTTGGTGGATTAAAGGAAATCGTGAACCATGAAAGTGATGGCTTATTAGTAGAAGAGAAAAATGTACAGCAACTAGCTGAAGCAGTTATTTACCTTTTAGACCATCCTACAAAGGGCGAAGAAATGGCGAAGAAAGCACGCTTGAAAATTGAACAAGAGTATTCACATTTAGCAGCTGCAAAAAAATATGCTGAAATTTATCAAAGTGCACTTAGAAAAGCGTAAGCGCCTTGATCAGCCCCGACAAGCAAATGTTCTGGGGCAAAAAAGTCGCTTTTTGACTTTTCTTGCCCCAGGTTATTTGACCTCGAGGGGCTTGGCGCTGGAGCTAGACAATTTAACGAAATAATTTCACCCTTGAAAGAAAGTGACTGAATAACTCATGGCGGGATTGAAAAAAACAGCAATATGGATCACCTTACTTGCGATCGTACTAAAGCTATCTGGCTTTTTAAGAGAAAGTATTATCGCAAGGCAGTTTGGTGCGAATGAATATACAGATGGCTATTTATTAGCCTTTTCTTTTATTACCTTAGTTGTTGCCATGATTTCAGGCGGCTTCAACAATGTCTTTCTGCCACAATATGTGCAGGGCAAAAAGGAATCTCCCGAGAAAACTGAACGTAATGCGACCGGTATTTTGAATGCCACGGTCCTATTATTTTTACTAATCACAGTTGCCGGCTTTTTTCTTGTTCCCTATTTTGTTCCATTTATATTTGGAGATATGACGCCAACAACTGAAAATGTTGCAGTTGATATTACGCAATTCTTTTTCTTGTTTATGAGTGCGATTGCGTTGAACGGAATTTTAGAATCGTATTTGCAAGGACGAAGAGTATTTGTACCTTCCCAGGTTTCAAAGCTAGCAGCTACTTTATTTGGTGCCATTTTCGCCTTACTTTTTTCCGACCAATGGGGAATTAATAGCTTAGCATATGGCTTCATTTTCGGTACATTATTAGGTGCCGTTATTCAATTTTTTTATTTACGGAAAAGTGGTTATCGATGGCAGCCAACTATAAAGGTTGAGAAGGCCTTTCGTTCAGCATTTCTCGTCTTACTTGTGCCAGCATTACTTAATTCCGTAGTCGGTCAAATTAATATGTTTGTTAATAAAATGTTCGCCTCTGGTACAACCGAAGGTGCTGTCACATATTTAAATAATGCGTCATTATTAGTGAGTATTCCTCAAGCGATATATGGGACAACCATTGCTGCGATTATTTTTACATTGCTTTCAGAACAAGTAGATAACCATAAAAAGTTTCAGCAAACTGTCTTTATGGGAATGCAAATTACATTAGTTACGCTAATGCCGATCATGGTTGGGCTTCTTTTAGTGGGGGATGCAGCCATTTCCTTCGTATATGAACGGGGACTATTCACTTCAACTGACACACATAATACATACATTGCCCTGTTATGGTATGTTCCATTAATCGTTACACAAGGCTTGCAATATATTGTCTCCAAATCAATGTATGCCCGTGGAAAGACCGCAATTGTATTTCGCATTAGTGTAACGACAATTGTACTTAATTATGTGTTGAATTGGTTGTTTGTGGACAAGTTTGGATATCCTGGCCTTGCACTTACTAGCTCATTAGTATCTGTCTATTATCTTGCGGTTTCTACTTTTGTCGTGTATAAGGATTTTGATCGTGAGGAAAGGGTTAAACTCGGCAATCTCGTGTTAAGGGTAATCCTGCCTACAATTCTTATGGCTGTGCCAATTTATTTACTAAAGAAATTTACGCCAATTACCGAGTGGTATTCACTCATTCAGCTAGGAATTCTCGTTCCAATCGGTGTTATCCTATACGCAGGTGGAATCTATCTCTTTTATCGCGAAGGCTTCCAGCAATTGCTTCAGCTTGTGAAGAGAAAGAAAGGAACAGCTTAATCAATAATGTTTGTATAATAAAAGCCCCTCAATTTGAGGGGCTCAGATTGTCGACAAAAGGCACCGAGAGGAATCCCTCTCGGTGCCTTTTGTCAT
>NZ_JAKTTI010000080.1 GCF_022427965.1 Fredinandcohnia quinoae
TTTCCTTAGAAAGGAGGTGATCCAGCCGCACCTTCCGATACGGCTACCTTGTTACGACTTCACCCCAATCATCTGTCCCACCTTAGGCGGCTGGCTCCTTGCGGTTACCCCACCGACTTCGGGTGTTACAAACTCTCGTGGTGTGACGGGCGGTGTGTACAAGGCCCGGGAACGTATTCACCGCGGCATGCTGATCCGCGATTACTAGCGATTCCGGCTTCATGTAGGCGAGTTGCAGCCTACAATCCGAACTGAGAATGGTTTTATGGGATTGGCTAAACCTCGCGGTCTTGCAGCCCTTTGTACCATCCATTGTAGCACGTGTGTAGCCCAGGTCATAAGGGGCATGATGATTTGACGTCATCCCCACCTTCCTCCGGTTTGTCACCGGCAGTCACCTTAGAGTGCCCAACTGAATGCTGGCAACTAAGATCAAGGGTTGCGCTCGTTGCGGGACTTAACCCAACATCTCACGACACGAGCTGACGACAACCATGCACCACCTGTCACTCTTGTCCCCGAAGGGAAATCCCTATCTCTAGGGAGGGCAAGAGGATGTCAAGACCTGGTAAGGTTCTTCGCGTTGCTTCGAATTAAACCACATGCTCCACCGCTTGTGCGGGCCCCCGTCAATTCCTTTGAGTTTCAGTCTTGCGACCGTACTCCCCAGGCGGAGTGCTTAATGCGTTTGCTGCAGCACTAAAGGGCGGAAACCCTCTAACACTTAGCACTCATCGTTTACGGCGTGGACTACCAGGGTATCTAATCCTGTTCGCTCCCCACGCTTTCGCGCCTCAGCGTCAGTTACAGACCAGAGAGCCGCCTTCGCCACTGGTGTTCCTCCACATCTCTACGCATTTCACCGCTACACGTGGAATTCCGCTCTCCTCTTCTGCACTCAAGTCCCCCAGTTTCCAATGACCCTCCACGGTTGAGCCGTGGGCTTTCACATCAGACTTAAAGGACCGCCTGCGCGCGCTTTACGCCCAATAATTCCGGATAACGCTTGCCACCTACGTATTACCGCGGCTGCTGGCACGTAGTTAGCCGTGGCTTTCTGGTTAGGTACCGTCAAGGTACCGCCCTATTCGAACGGTACTTGTTCTTCCCTAACAACAGAACTTTACGACCCGAAGGCCTTCATCGTTCACGCGGCGTTGCTCCGTCAGACTTTCGTCCATTGCGGAAGATTCCCTACTGCTGCCTCCCGTAGGAGTCTGGGCCGTGTCTCAGTCCCAGTGTGGCCGATCACCCTCTCAGGTCGGCTACGCATCGTCGCCTTGGTGAGCCGTTACCTCACCAACTAGCTAATGCGCCGCGGGCCCATCTGTAAGTGATAGCCGAAGCCATCTTTCAATATAAGACCATGTGGTCTCATATATTATCCGGTATTAGCTCCGGTTTCCCGAAGTTATCCCAGTCTTACAGGCAGGTTGCCCACGTGTTACTCACCCGTCCGCCGCTAA
>NZ_JAKTTI010000081.1 GCF_022427965.1 Fredinandcohnia quinoae
TGAGGTTAGTCTTAAAAGTGGACACTGGAAAACGAGATTTAGTTTATAATTGAATCAACATTTAAAAGGACGTGTTCACATGGGGAAGCATCATTCACAAGAATACAAAGAGTATGTTTCAAAGTTAGTTGTGGAGGAAGGCCGAAAAGCAACAGAAGTTGCCTATGAGCTTGAGATCCCATATAAGACCCTCATTATCTGGGTTAAGGCATATAGGGAGAAATTGAATAGTAAGAAGACAGATTATATTACACCAAAAGAACTGGAAGAGCTTAAGAAACAACACGAAAGGGAAATAGAACGGTTAAGGGAGGAAAATGAAATCCTAAAAAAGGCCATGCACATCTTCACAAAAAGCCAAAAGTAATATACGCCTTCATTCAAGCCCACTCAAATGAATACGCTGTGTGGAAGATGTGTAAAGTTCTAGAAGTATCAACTAGTGGGTACTATAAGTGGCTAAGGATTCAGAGTAATCCTCTTTCTGAGAAGGAAAATTACCGTTTAGAGATCCAACAAAAAATTAGCAGATCTTTTCATGAGAGTTACGGAACCTATGGGAGCCCAAGGGTTCACGATGACCTAGTGGAGTGGGGTTATATTATTTCGCAAAAAACAGTGGCTCGAATGATGAAGGAGATGGGTTTAAAAGCTACTCCAATAGAAAAGTACGTAGTTACTACAGATTCTAATCATGATTTAAATATTTACCCTAACCTTCTAAACCGACAATTTGAGGCAGAGGAACCCAATAAGGTTTGGGTAGCTGACATTACATATATTTGGACGTTGGAAGGATGGCTGTACCTCTCGTCGATTATGGATTTATTCTCTAGAAAAATTGTAGGGTGGAGTCATGCCTCTCACATGAAAAAGGAGTTATCCATACAAGCGTTAAATATGGCGCTTGTTTCAAGGCAGCCTGAGGAAGGGTTTATTCACCATTCTGATCGAGGCTCTCAATATTGTTCGCATGAGTACATTGATATCTTGAAGGAACAGAAAGCACAAATAAGCATGAGTAAAAAAGGCGACCCATACGATAACGCCTGCATTGAATCATTCCACGCCACAATCAAAAAAGATTTAATTTACAGGAGACGTTTCAAAACAAGAGAGGAAGCTAAAAAGGCAATAAATTACTATATTAGTAGTTTTTATAATGAAAAAAGAAAACATTCCACTTTGGGTAATTGTTCTCCTAACCAATTCGAGAGAAAACAGCAGCAAAATGAAGTGGAGTATATCTCATAAATTAGCCATTTGGTGATAGAAATAATCAGTCATGGTTTTGGACTGATTATTTCTATCACCCCAGCAAACGAAGTGCGATAGTGTTTTATTAAAAAAGTCTCGATTTATATTGTCCACTTTCTTGACAGAAGACCA
>NZ_JAKTTI010000082.1 GCF_022427965.1 Fredinandcohnia quinoae
ATTGATTGCTCAATAAAATGTTATCTTGATTAAACGTTGACGCTTGTATTGTGTTTAGTTTTCAAAGAGCTAATAATTAATTTGGAGCGGGTGATGGGAATCGAACCCACGACATCAGCTTGGAAGGCTGAGGTTTTACCATTAAACTACACCCGCATGTTCAAAACGTTCTACTGGTCGGGAAGACAGGATTCGAACCTGCGACCCCTTGGTCCCAAACCAAGTGCTCTACCAAGCTGAGCTACTTCCCGTTTTAAAATGGCGCGCCCGAAAGGAGTCGAACCCATAACCTTCTGATCCGTAGTCAGACGCTCTATCCAATTGAGCTACGGGCGCATTTGCTATTTAGTTAAATTAGCGACTTTTCTATAATAACATCTTATCATCATTAATGCAAGTGTTTTTTAAAAACTTTTTTGGTGCGGCCGAGAAGACTCGAACTTCCACGGGGTCAACCCCCACTAGGCCCTCAACCTAGCGCGTCTGCCATTCCGCCACGACCGCCTGAAAGAAATCCTACTAAATCAATTATAAGTGCGGGTGAAGGGACTCGAACCCCCACGTCAAAGACACTAGATCCTAAGTCTAGCGCGTCTGCCAATTCCGCCACACCCGCATATATGGAAAGTTATTTTGCTAGCGCAAATCAATGAAAGTTATTTTGCTGAAGCAAAAAACTTTGGTGAGCCATGAAGGATTCGAACCTTCGACCCTCTGATTAAAAGTCAGATGCTCTACCGACTGAGCTAATGGCTCATAATGTGAATTATGATTGTTTAAGTATAATTAAAAAATGGCTGGGCTAGAAGGATTCGAACCTTCGCAATGACGGAATCAAAATCCGTTGCCTTACCGCTTGGCTATAGCCCATTGAATAATCATCATGCAATTTCTTCTTCGATTAAGCAACATGAATCAACATCGCAGAAATAATTGTGGGGAATTTCGTTTAGAAATTTCACGGAATTATTTCGACATTACTAAATACTACTTAAATCTAGATAGTATTTGCTCTCTAAGAACACATGTGATTTTTTACGATTTATTCCTATTACATAGCACTTAACACCGCAAGAGAAAATATCACGAAATTTCGTCGACACACTAAGTACAATTTGAATCTAAATAGAACCTATTCAATATGAACTCAAATCAACTTACATGAGAGGATATTTTAGAAATATCGTCGTCTTGCAAATAATTTGTTTTTTTGATCAGTTAACTTCACCAGATGTTTCTCATCTCTTACAGAAAAACCATCCACATTAACTTGTGCAATTCAATCTAACTTTAACCATCTTTTTTCAAAGGTTATATTTAATGGTGGAGGATGACGGGATCGAACCGCCGACCCCCTGCTTGTAAGGCAGGTGC
>NZ_JAKTTI010000083.1 GCF_022427965.1 Fredinandcohnia quinoae
TGATCATGCACCTGTCAAGTAGACACTCTTAAAAACAGCCATTATGCCGATTTTAATCGATAGTTTACAGGACTCATTTTTAGTTTCGTTTGTATCCGTTTATGGTTATAATAGTTAATATAGGAAGCTACGGCATCGATTACTTCAACAGCTGTTTCTGGTTGTGTGAAATAGTACATTTCACACTTTAAATGGCCAAAGAAGTTCTCGATACAAGCGTTGTCCCAGCAGTTGCCTCTGCGGGACATCGATTGGGTTAAGCCCATCTTTTCTAATCGCTTGATGTAGCCTGGGTTTGTAAATTGGATGCCTTGATCACTATGTATGATGGCTCCTTTTTCAAACCCTTTCTTTTTGAGGTCCTCCAATGCACGAAAAACTAACCCCATATTCTGGCTCTGACCTATTGAATAACTCACAATTTCACCATTAAATAAATCTTTAATTGCACACACATACATCCACTTCTGAGAGCCTTTTTTCACCTCAACATAGGTGATATCTATCGCTAGTTTAATACCCGATTTGATTGCTTTAAAATTGCGATTTAAAATGTTAGGAAATTCACCATGTGGTTGTACACGGTTTCTAAATCGTTTTCTTCGGATTCTACAGTATAAGCCATATTTACGCATGATTCTCGAAACTCTCTTTTCGTTTATAATCAACCCGTACTCGTCCTTTAATGCTAGTTTTATTCTCTTTCTGCCGTATGTCCCGCGATGATATTGGAATATCTTAGTGATATAAGGCAAAAGCATTTCATCCTTTGTATCCTGCACGTTTTCCGCATTACGCTTCAACCACTTGTAGTAACCCGAACGTGAAACTTCTGTTATCTCCACCAATTTTTGAACTGGATGGCTCTTTGCATTTGCGTGTATAAACGCAAATTGTGCTTCCTTATCATTCACCCCCTTTTCAGATCCAACAACTTTTTTAAATACTCATTCTCCAATTTAAGCTTTTCATATTTTTCTTCTAAAGTGACCTCTTCCTTTTTACTTTTCCCTTTACTACGACGTCCTCTAGTCTCCTCTAGTGCTTTAAATCCACCTTCTCTTACCTTACGAACCCACTCATTAATCCTTTTATAACTATGAATATCATACTTCTTAGCTAATTCAGTGGAGGAATGTCCCTCCAAATACATTTCAACTAATTGCTTCTTTAAATCATAAGGATATGTTCTCATTTTCATTTGCCATTAACCCTCTCTCATAAACCCCTGTAAAAAAACTATATCATTAATTTGAGAGTGGTTGTTTCTCTAAAACTGTCTACTATATAGGTACAATAGCA
>NZ_JAKTTI010000084.1 GCF_022427965.1 Fredinandcohnia quinoae
AGGTTAAGTTAATAAGGGCGCACGGTGAATGCCTTGGCACTAGGAGCCGATGAAGGACGGTACTAACACCGATATGCTTCGGGGAGCTGTAAGTAAGCTTTGATCCGAAGATTTCCGAATGGGGAAACCCACTACTCGTAATGGAGTAGTATCCTTACCTGAATACATAGGGTAAGAGAAGGTAGACCCGGGGAACTGAAACATCTTAGTACCCGGAGGAAGAGAAAGCAAACGCGATTTCCTTAGTAGCGGCGAGCGAAACGGAAGATAGCCCAAACCAAGAGGCTTGCCTCTTGGGGTTGTAGGACACTCTATACGGAGTTACAAAAGAGCGAAGTAGATGAAGCGACCTGGAAAGGTCCGTCAGAGAAGGTAACAACCCTGTAGTCGAAACTTCGTTCTCTCTTGAGTGGATCCTGAGTACGGCGGGACACGAGAAATCCCGTCGGAAGCTGGGAGGACCATCTCCCAAGGCTAAATACTCCCTAGTGACCGATAGTGAACCAGTACCGTGAGGGAAAGGTGAAAAGCACCCCGGGAGGGGAGTGAAATAGAACCTGAAACCGTGTGCCTACAAGTAGTCAGAGCAC
>NZ_JAKTTI010000085.1 GCF_022427965.1 Fredinandcohnia quinoae
GTAACAAGGTAGCCGTATCGGAAGGTGCGGCTGGATCACCTCCTTTCTAAGGAAAACGAGTACTAGGTACTCAAAAAATACGACGTTTTGTCGAAAAATAATCTACGATTATTTTTCTGCGAGGATTATGCTTCCGTAGCATACTCTTGTATTGTGATCAGTTTTGAGAGAACTTCTCTCAACATTTGTTCCTTGAAAACTAGATAACATAATGAAACATTCATTGAAACAACATGTAAGTTCTTTATTAAACTAAAGGCGCATGAGAAGCAAATGAAGAAATTCAACTGCATTCTAACGCCAAAATAAAGGCGATCAAGAAGCAAGAAGTTCAAGAAAACGAACGAGGAGGCACCGGAGCGTACTTTTGGGTACGTGAGGATGCCGACGAGTGAGTTGACGAAGAAATTCGCCGCTTATTGGTCGCCGAGGTTAAGTTAATAAGGGCGCACGGTGAATGCCTTGGCACTAGGAGCCGATGAAG
>NZ_JAKTTI010000086.1 GCF_022427965.1 Fredinandcohnia quinoae
GGTATACGTTCCATGCGTCAAACCATAAAAGAAATTGAAACAAATATGGCATATCGGTGGTTTTTAGGTTTTGGGTTCTACACAGAAGTCCCTCACTTTTCTACCTTCGGTAAGAATTATGAGCGTCGCTTTCACGATACTGATGTGTTCGAGGATATCTTCTATCATATTTTGAAGGAGATTATGGAAAAAGGATTACTGTCTGCTGACCATATATTCTTAGACTCCACACATGTAAAGGCCAGTGCTAATAAACGCAAGTATAATAAGAAAGTCGTTCACAAGGAAACTCGCGCCTATGAAGAGAAACTTCAATTAGAACTAAATTTAGATCGAGAAGAACACGGGAAAAAGCCATTTCCCCCTGAGAAATTAGAGAAGGAAGAATGGAAAGAAATTAAGGAAAGTACGACAGACCCTGAAAGTGGCTATTATG
>NZ_JAKTTI010000087.1 GCF_022427965.1 Fredinandcohnia quinoae
CAGCACTCAACTGGTCTTTTACTTGCTTAGCGACGTCCTACTCTCACAGGGGGAATCCCCCAACTACCATCGGCGCAAGAGCTTAACTTCCGTGTCCGTGGGCGGCTTCCGATGAACTTCAGATTTCTGCGTCAGCTGCACTCTCTCCAATCCTCATGTACAATCGTACATTCCGGTTGTCGTTCACTTGCTTCCTTGAACTCTTCGCTCCTCGAAACCCGCCCTATTTAGATTTAGTTATCATGATTAATATTTCAAATATATATTGTCCCTATAAAACCTTCGGTTTTGATTTTATTTTTAACATGTTTTCTTATCTTTCCTCATTTCTGAGGCCATATATATTTCACTAAACTCCAGTTTTAAAGTACAAAAAAAAGACCAGCACTCAACTGGTCTTTTACTTGCTTAGCGACGTCCTACTC
>NZ_JAKTTI010000088.1 GCF_022427965.1 Fredinandcohnia quinoae
GGAGATTCCTAAGTACGGAAGCCTTTTGGCTTCTAATTGATTAGGCTACCCCCGTAGTCCCTACGGTTAGAAGTCTTATCGCTTCAGCTTTTAGATTTTGTCCTGCGTTAATATCTCTGTCGTGATGTGTGCCGCAAGAAGGGCAATCCCACTCACGAAGGTTAAGATCTTTAACGTCTTTGTTTTTGTGGCCGCAACAAGAACATAGTTGAGAACTGGCAAAGGTTTTAGATACAGCAATGACTTCTTTGCCATACCATTTTGCTTTGTATTCAAGCATGGTTCTGAATTGTGACCAAGATACTTCACTAATTGCTTTTGCTAACTTATGATTCTTTAGCATATTAGATACTTGCAGGTCTTCAATACCAATCACATCGTGGTTTTTGATGATTTCAGTAG
>NZ_JAKTTI010000089.1 GCF_022427965.1 Fredinandcohnia quinoae
GTAACAAGGTAGCCGTATCGGAAGGTGCGGCTGGATCACCTCCTTTCTAAGGAAACTGAAGTACTACGTACTTCATAAAAAGACGCTTTGTATTGTGATCAGTTTTGAGAGAACTTCTCTCAAACTTCGTTCCTTGAAAACTAGATAACGTAATGAAACATTCATTGAAACAACATGTAAGTTCTTTAAACTTTAGGCGCATGAGAAGCGAGAAGTTCGAGGAAACGATTGAGGAAGCACCGGAGCGTACATTTCGCACGTGAGGATGTTGACGAATGAGTTGACGAAGAAATTTGAAGCTTATCAAAGCCGATTAGGTTAAGTTAATAAGGGCGCACGGTGAATGCCTTGGCACTAGGAGCCGATGAAG
>NZ_JAKTTI010000008.1 GCF_022427965.1 Fredinandcohnia quinoae
CTGGACTGAGCGTAGCGAGGGAAGCGGCTCGGCCCCGCCCGCGGAAAGCGACCACCCGGAGTGGAAATCAACCTACACTATTTACCTATTTCTATTCTAAATGAAAAAAAACTGTAGGCAAACTCGAAAATCTTCGAGTTTGTCTACAGTCTGAACGTACTTCCATTGAGGAAGTACGTTTTATAATAGAAATCCCATAATTTTCTTTCGCCTTCTCGGTTTTTGGACTGGAGGTTCTATTTTAAGTGTCGTTTCCCTTTTCATGTTACGTCTTTCATTTTCTAATACTTGAATATAATCTTCTAATTGTTTTACCTTCTTCTGTAGCTCATCTAATTCATTGCGATGTTGAAGAAGTTGGTAGGAAACAACATCACTTGCTTTTGATTCAATCCTTCGTTCGTTTTGCTCAACTCTTTCAAGCAGTTTTGCAACTAGTTGCTCAACAGGCTGATCGGTGCCTTTTTGCATCGTTCGGACGGTCCCCTTTCTAGGTTGTTTTACTTTTGCTTTTATTTCATCGTTTGGAGTGCCGTTCTTTAATTGATCACGAATCTGATTGTAAAATGTGAGATCTTCATCAGTAAAAATAAAGTGTCCATACTCATTTTTTTGGCAAGGGATGTTATAATCCCTAATCCATCTTCTTATTGTTTTTGTAGATACACCTACTATACCTGCAAGCTCAGCTGTATTCACAATAACCACTCCCCTTTCCTTTTGTCATACCTATTCTCTCTTTATAATTGATATCCTTCACAGAAGACAAAACTAGTATTCATTCGGCAAAGAAAGAAGATAACCCCTCAATTTCTAATGAATTCGACAACAGGGAACGAAGTGTACATTTGGAAGACTATGAGGGTATATATGTTTGTGAAATTGCTTTGACGGGTATAGTAAACCTATACTATAATTAGACTGTTATGGACAAAATTTGAGGTGAAGCCCATGTTTGATCGTTTAGAAGCGACAGAAGCTCGTTATGAAAAATTGAATGAATTATTAAGTGATCCAGATATCGTTAATGATACTACGAAATTACGTGATTATTCGAAGGAACAATCAGATATACAAGATACTGTTGAAGCATATAGAGAGTACAAGGAAGTTAAGGAACAGCTCGATGATGCGAAGGTTATGCTTGATGAAAAGCTTGATGCTGAGATGAGAGAGATGGTAAAAGAAGAAATAAACGAACTAGAAGAACGTGTAGAAGCACTTGAAGAGCGAATGAGAATTCTCTTACTTCCGAAGGACCCGAACGATGATAAGAAC
Source organism: Fredinandcohnia quinoae (assembly GCF_022427965.1). GTDB lineage: Bacteria > Bacillota > Bacilli > Bacillales > Bacillaceae_L > Ferdinandcohnia > Ferdinandcohnia quinoae. Next base: position 1,279 of record NZ_JAKTTI010000008.1, read on the forward strand.
GTTATTATGGAGATTCGTGGTGCTGCTGGTGGGGATGAAGCAGCTCTATTTGCTGGTGATCTATATCGTATGTATAGCCGTTATGCAGAAATGCAAGGCTGGAAGACAGAAGTAATGGAAGCCAATACGACTGGAGTCGGAGGCTATAAAGAAATCATTTTTATGATCAGTGGTAAAGGTGCTTATTCTCGCTTGAAGTTTGAAAATGGTGCCCATCGTGTTCAACGTGTTCCTGAGACGGAATCAGGTGGACGTATTCATACGTCTACAGCAACTGTTGCTGTATTACCAGAGGCGGAAGAAGTAGAAGTTGAAATCCACGAGAAGGATATTCGTGTGGATACATTTGCATCTAGTGGTCCTGGGGGTCAAAGTGTTAATACGACAATGTCTGCAGTACGACTAACTCACTTACCTACTGGTACGGTTGTTTCATGTCAGGATGAAAAATCGCAAATTAAAAATAAAGAAAAAGCAATGAAAGTTTTACGTGCACGTGTATATGATAAAATTCAACGAGAAGTTCAAGCAGAGTATGATCAAAACCGAAAGCAAGCTGTCGGAACTGGTGACCGCTCTGAACGAATTCGTACCTATAATTTCCCGCAAAATCGTGTTACCGACCACCGAATTGGATTGACCATTCAAAAGCTTGATCAAATTCTTACAGGTAAGCTTGATGAAGTAATTGATGCACTTGTAATGGAAGATCAGGCATTGAAAATGGAGCAAGCAGAGTAATGCAAGATTTTCAAAAAGTGTATGAAGCCCTCAAATGGGCTTCTTCTTTTTTAAAAGAAAATAGTCGGGATGAAAATACGGGTGAGTTGCTTTTATGTCATTATCTAGGTCAAAGTCGTGCGCAGCTTCTTGCAGATCTTCGGGAGGAACTGGATGAAGCGGTTAAGATGAAGTTTATCGAGGCAGTACAGCAAGTTGTAAAAGGGACTCCTCCCCAGCATATTATTGGCTACGAAGAATTTTATGGACGTAGGTTTATTGTGAATGAAGAAGTACTGATCCCGAGGCCAGAAACGGAGGAACTCGTACAAGGTCTATTAGAACGGATCAAAGGGAATTTTCGAGAAAATGTACCGGTAAGTGTTGTAGATGTCGGAACTGGGAGTGGGGCTATTTCGATTACATTAGCGTTAGAAAATCCTACCCTAGAGGTGGTGACAGTCGACATTGCCAAGGCTTCATTACAGGTAGCGAAGGAAAATGCTTTGAAGCTAGGTGCAGATGTAGGATTTCTAGAAGGTGACTTATTACAACCTCTCATTACAAATGGTGTTAGGGTCGATGTGGTTGTGTCAAATCCACCATATATACCTGAAGAAGATATTAACACCTTATCCACAGTTGTGAAAGATCATGAACCGATAAGGGCACTTGTAGGTGGACGTGATGGTTTAGATTTTTATCGGCGCTTTATGGTGGAGATCCCTCTTGTATTAAAGGAGAAAGGGATTGTCGCTTTTGAAGTTGGTGTTGGACAAGGGAATGATGTAGCCACCATGCTTAGAGGGACATTCCCGAAAGCAAAGATTGAGGTTGTAAATGACATTAATGGCAAGGATCGGATGGTATTTGCTGAAATAGGATTCAATTGAAAAAAGGTCGCTTGGACATTTGTCTTAGCGGCTTTTCTATACGCGGATGTCAGTACTATTGTGGATATGTGGCAATGTAGGTACATATATTCAAAGTTTCATAGAATTCGTAAATGGATTACTAGATTTTTTTATTTTGCTAGTTTAAGAAGTTGGTTTCCTGTCCACAATGGATTAGTGAAGGGGCGGTGCTAGTAAAATGAGAAAACAATATGCAATCATCTTTTTTATTCTATTATTATTTATCGGTGCAAATAGTCACTTATTTTTAGAGAAAACAAACGCAAGTGGGCCAACAGAAATTCCAGACGAGGCCATTCGTCTTCGCATATTAGCTAATAGTGATTCAGATGAGGATCAAGCGTTAAAACGATTAATCCGTGATGAGGTTAATAAAGAAATTACCAAATGGGTCGAGAAGTTAACATCGGTTGAAGCTGCTAGAACCCTAATCCAAGAGAGATTACCTGAAATTGAAGAGATTGTTAAAGATGTACTTGAGAATGAAAATAGTAACCAAACTTTTTCGGTGAAATATGGAAGCAATGTAAGCTTTCCGACAAAATTATATGGTGAATTTCTTTATCCAGCAGGTAATTATGAAGCCATTCTTATTTCACTTGGAGAGGCAAAAGGGGCGAACTGGTGGTGTGTGCTTTTTCCACCTTTGTGTTTCCTAGACTTTTCTAATGGTGAAGCAGTTGATACTTCTGGTGATAACAAAAAAGAAGAGAAGAAAGTTGTGTCAGTTGAAAAACAGGAAGATAAAAAGAAGAATAAAAAGATAGAGAAAAAAGATGAGGATGAGGTGGAGGTTCGTTTTTTCCTCGTTGATTTCTTCACATCCTTATTCAGTTGAAAATTCTAGTAAGCTGTTCTATTTTGTATAAATCCTCATAGAGTAGATAGTAGTAATCTATCAAATGAGGTGAATGATAATGAAGCAAATACGAATTGCAAATGTACAAGATATTGATAACATAAAGAGATTTTTAGGACGAGCCGATGTAAGTTCGGAGGGAATTGATTCAATCATTGATCATTTTATCGTGATGGAGGATGTTGACTACAATATTCTTGCAACAATCGGAATTGAGCGCATTGAAAAGGACGGACTTCTTCGCTCACTGGTGATTACACAAGGACTTGATCAAACGGAAGTTCTTGCACTATTTAAAAGTGTTCTATCTTTAGCTAAAAAGAAGGAATTGGAGCATTTATATTTGACAACAAACATAGAAGCTTCAATCCAATTTTTTGAGTTACTTGGGTTCACAAAAATAGATATGTGTGAATTACCTACTCACTTGCAAACATCTGACCATATTACACAGCTCTGCCATTCTGTAGAGCCAATGTTCATGTTCATTAAGGTTGCGTGAATTTCTTTACACATGATGCTTGCCACCATCTTACCCAAAAATGTGCATATCCACAAAGTTATCCACATTAAAGAAGGTATTATCCACAAATTGTGGATAATACTTGTTTTATGTTGTTGAGATAATTATAATTTCTTATATTGTGATTAAAATAAATGAGGCATTTTATATGGAAATTTGCCCAATTTAGATATAGGAGATGCTTGAAATGGACACGAAATATTGGGTTGTGGATAAGCAACTGGAACAACTAGAGGATTATCCACAGATTAAAGAAGCCGCCAAGCTTTTACAAGAAAATGAAGTAGTTGCCTTTCCTACGGAGACGGTATATGGTCTAGGGGCAAATGCTAAATCAGATGAAGCTGTGGATAAAATATATCAAGCAAAAGGTCGACCGAGTGATAATCCACTCATCGTTCATATTGCAAAAATTGAACAAGTAGACGAGATTGCGGAAGATATTTCAGAAACTGCTCGGAGTCTAATAGCTCATTTTTGGCCGGGACCGTTAACGCTTGTGCTTAAGAAAAAGGCAAATGCTGTTTCGGAAAAGGTTACACCTGGCCGTAACACAGTGGCAGTTAGAATGCCAGATCACCCACTTGCACTTGCATTAATCAGACGAGCGAATCTACCACTTGCGGCACCGAGTGCCAACCTCTCAGGGAAACCAAGCCCAACTTTAGCAGGTCATGTTAGTGATGATTTATCCGGCAGGGTTGCGGGTATTTTGGATGGAGGTGCAACCGGTGTAGGCTTGGAATCAACAGTGCTTGATTGCACTGACGAGATTCCGATCATTTTACGTCCAGGTGGTGTTACGAAGGAGCAGCTTGAAGAAATCTGTGGAAAAGTTGAAATTGATAGAGCTTTACTTGAAGAAGGACAGGCTCCAAAAGCACCAGGGATGAAATACAAACACTATGCACCGACTGCTCCACTATATATTGTGAATGGAACGCTACGTTTTATGCAGGCACTAATCGCAAAAAAACAACAAGAAGGTTATCGAGTAGGTGTATTAACAACAAATGAAAATGAAGTAAGCTATGTGGCAGATGCGGTGATTAGTTGTGGGACACTTCAAGACTTGCGTACGGTTGCAAGTAATTTATATGAAGCACTACGCTTATTTGATAAAAGAGGTGTAGACGTTATCTATAGTGAAGACTTTCCATCTGTGGGAATTGGCCAAGCTATTATGAATCGCTTGGAAAAGGCTGCAGCTCACAAGTTTATTTATGAGAATGAAGGACAAAATGAATAGTCTTAGTCTTATTTAATGCTTTACATTTTAAAACAGATTATTCTAATTCCTTTTGGACTTGCATATGTTGATATAGGCAAGTCCGAGGGGGTAGAAAATGGAGATAGCAGCAGTTTTAGGAGAGTTCTTAACTTTATTTGTAATGGCATTTGCCTTAGGAATGGATGCATTTTCCGTAGGACTTGGAATGGGTTTAATTCAATTACGGCTTAAGCAAATTTTTTCGATTGGATTGATAATTGGATTATTTCACATGTGGATGCCACTTCTAGGAATGGTTATTGGAGGATATTTATCATCACAGCTTGGGGTAATTGCGACATATATTGGTGGAGGACTTTTACTTTTATTAGGGCTACAAATGATTATTTCGTCATTCAAAAATGACGATAAAAGAATGATCACGCCTGAAGGGTTTGGATTATTTATTTTTGCATTAAGTGTAAGTTTGGATAGTTTTTCAGTGGGATTATCATTAGGGATATATGGTGCAAAAACTATTATTACTATTTTCATGTTTGGAATTGTGAGTATGTTTTTGACGTGGGTCGGTCTTTTACTGGGGCGTAAGGTACAAGCTTGGTTTGGAAAATATAGTGAAGCTTTAGGTGGCAGTATATTATTTGCTTTTGGCATCAAATTACTATTTCCCCTGTAAAAATTATAACAACTTTGTGAGCATGGGTGAAAATTCATGCTCTTTTTTTCATTTTAGACTATGTCTCCTTATACATGTGCTTTATAATAGTGGTAATATCAAAATTTGTCTATTTTTATCGATTCAAATAAAATGAAGACAAAATTATGAAAGTGGGCTTGTATGATGACACAAATATTATTTGTATGTACAGGAAATACGTGTAGAAGTCCAATGGCGGAAGCATTGTTACGTTTTAGAGCTGGTAACGATTTACAAGTTAAATCGGCGGGTCTTTTTGCTAGCGATGGTCATGATGTATCAACCAATACAAGATTAGTATTAGAAGAGAATGGAATTAAGTGTGACCACAAATCTTCTTTTTTAACTGATGATAAGGTAGAATGGGCTACTTATATTTTTGCAATGACAAATAGCCATAAGCAAGAAATCCTTTTTCGCTTTCCTAAAGCCGCTAGTAAAGTATTTACATTGAAGGAATTTGTGGCTAAAAATGGGGATGTTTCTGATCCATATGGAGGATCATTAGACATATATAGAGATACATTCGATGAAATGGTTCCATTAATCGATTCATTACTTTTGAAACTAACTTTATAAATATGTACCAGGGGGAGAACAAGTTGGAGGAAAAAAAGAGATACAAATTTGGGCTTAGGAAAAAATTGGTTTTGTTCATTACGGTGTTGGCGGTTGTAACATTTTCATCAACCGCGGTGTTTATTTATTTTCTATATAATTTTGTAGATCAGATGTTCAGTGAGCAAGTATTTACGGCTGCAACATTAGTAATGGGGATCTTTTGGTCTGGGGTATTGGCTTATTTTGCTGCAGGATTTATTACGAGGCCATTACAACGATTAGAAAGGGTTGCAATAAAAGCGGCAAATGGACAAATAAGTGAGGATGTAACAGTAGGAACATCAGATGATGAAATTCGCTCTTTAAGTCTTGCATTCAATAAAATGTTGCATAATCTTAGGGATATGGTACAAAATATTGAAGAAAATTTTGAACATACAAATAAAAAGGTAATTGATATTTCAAATGCATCTAGTTTAGCATCTGAACAGGCTGATAGCATTTCTCGGACTATTTCAGAAATATCAAAAGGTGCTGACAGCTCAGCGGTTTCAATTCAAGAAACGGCAGAATCAGTTGATGATGTTATTAAAATCGCTGAAGAAGTTCAAAAGAAAGCAGTTACATCAGAACAATTATCGATTGAAATGGTTGATTCATTGAATGATAGTAAGGAGATTATCCATTCATTAATTTCAGGTATTAATCAACTTGTTGAAAATAACAAAACATCCTTAGAGGCGGTTAATCGTCTTGAAACGAATGCGAGAAAAGTAGAGGATATTATCTCGTTAGTTGGCGATATCGCTGGACAAACCAACCTCTTAGCTTTGAATGCTTCGATTGAAGCTGCACGTGCAGGTGAGCACGGAAAGGGCTTTGCAGTTGTTGCTGAGGAAGTACGAAAACTAGCAGATGAAAGTTCTAAAGCAGTGCAAGGTATTTCTGAACTTATTGAAAATATTCAAATAGAAGTAGGTAATGTCGTGGTTCAAATCGCTGAACAGGTTGCTGCTGCAAATGAGGAGGCGAAAAAGGGAACTGTTACGAATGAGGCAATTGCCGAAATGACGGTTTCTGTTCATGAGGTTGCTGATGCAGTCAAACAAATTGCAGTTCTTGTGGAGAAGCAGATGGAAAATATCCAAGTAACAGCAACACAATCACAGGAAGTAGCAGCTATTGCAGAGGAAACATCAGCAGGTGCACAAGAAGTCAGTGCAGCTACACAACAACAAGCCAGTGTGATTGAAGATGTAAGTCAATTAGCTCAAGAACTAGCAGAACAAGCTGGAAAACTTAAGAAGACAATTTATCGATTTACTTTATAATATTTTTAGCGTGATTGATAATAAAAAGTAGACTCCCGCACAATTGGCGGGAGTTGCTTATTTGGAATACAATAGTAATAGGATTATTATTCAGGGGGGCTGTCAAATGAAAATAGCAATAGCATCTGACCACGGTGGATTAGTATTACGTGAAGAGATTAAAAAAGTAATGGATGAGCTCGAACTTCAGTATGAGGATTTTGGTTGTGACTGCACAACTTCTGTTGATTACCCAGATTACGGGATACCTGTTGCTGAAAAGGTTGCTAGTGGTGAATTTGACCGTGGAATTTTAATATGTGGAACAGGGATTGGAATGAGTATCTCAGCTAATAAAGTAAAAGGAATTCGCTGCGCACTTGTCCATGATGTTTTTAGTGCAAAGGCAACACGCGAGCATAATAATAGCAACATTCTTGCCATGGGTGAACGTGTCATCGGGCCAGGACTAGCAAGAGAAATTGCAATCGCGTGGCTTACAACTGAATTCCAGGGTGGCCGGCATGAAAACCGCATTAATAAAATAGCTGAATACGAGAATAAATAAGACGTGGCATCATGTGTACTATAATGGTGTCAGCAATAGTTGCAGAAAAACCCAATGAAGGTATGTATGCTGTTGAAAGGATGGACTAAACATGTCAGAGGAATTAGAGCAATGGCGTAGCCAATTGAAGACGGTACTTTCTGATTTGAATGAGCATGTGTCATTGACAGAAGATATGCTTCTTGTTGTTGGATGCAGCACAAGTGAAGTAATTGGGAAAAAGATTGGAACTGCTGGAACATTGGAAGTTGCCGAAATGATCTTCAGTGAAATCAAAGAAGTTCAGTCAAAGACAGGTGTTCAAGTTGCCTTTCAATGCTGTGAACACTTAAACAGGGCATTGGTAGTTGAAAGATCAACTGCAGTGAAAAAGAATTTCGAACTTGTAACAGTGACGCCAGTAAGGACAGCGGGTGGAGCAATGGCTACATATGCATTCGATCATCTGAATGACTCTGTTGTTGTCGAGTTTGTGAAGGCAGATGCTGGAATCGATATTGGTGATACCTTTATTGGCATGCACCTTAAGCATGTGGCTGTACCTATCCGAAGCAAGGTCAAGGAAATTGGCGGAGCACATGTGACATTAGCCAAGACAAGACCTAAGCTCATTGGCGGTGAAAGAGCTGTATATCCGAATAAAGAAGAAAATAGGAAGTGTTAATGGTTCAAGTTTAAAAAGGGAAATCAAGCTGCAAAACGTAGCTGAATTCCCTTTTTTCATCCCTAAACACAAACATTACTACATAAAAATGTTTTAATGTACGAAAATAAGGCGAAAAATATTTTAAAATCTACCACCAGTATCTTAAAAGTGATACAATGGAAAGGAATTTTCACAAAAGTATAAAAACCATTGGAAAATAGAGTAAAAGGAGGATTCCAAATGAAACATGTATCGGAGCAAGATCAGCAAGTATTTGCTGCAATTCAGGATGAGTTAAAAAGACAACGTACAAAAATCGAGCTAATAGCTTCTGAAAATTTTGTAAGTGAAGCTGTAATGGAAGCACAAGGGTCTGTGTTAACAAATAAGTATGCTGAAGGATATCCAGGGCGTCGTTATTATGGTGGTTGTGAGCATGTCGATGTCGTAGAAAACATTGCAAGGGATCGAGCTAAGGAAATCTTTGGTGCAGAGCATGTCAATGTTCAGCCACATTCAGGTGCACAAGCTAATATGGCTGTTTATTTTACAATTTTAGAGCCAGGTGATACGGTACTAGGAATGAATTTAACTCATGGTGGTCATTTAACACATGGTAGCGCGGTTAATTTCAGTGGGGTCCTCTATAACTTTGTTGATTATGGTGTAGATCCAGACACACATCGCATTGATTACAATGATGTATTAGAAAAGGCTAAATTACATAAGCCAAAACTTATTGTAGCTGGTGCTAGTGCATATCCACGTGCAATTGATTTTAAGAAATTCCGTGAGATTGCTGATGAGGTTGGCGCATATTTCATGGTTGATATGGCTCATATTGCAGGTCTGGTTGCAGCTGGCCTTCATGAAAACCCTGTACCATATGCTGACTTTGTAACAACGACTACACATAAGACATTACGCGGTCCGCGCGGTGGGATGATTTTTTGCAAAGAGGAATTCGCAAAGAAAATTGATAAATCGATTTTCCCTGGAATTCAAGGTGGCCCATTAATGCATGTAATTGCAGCTAAAGCAGTTTCATTTGGTGAGGCTCTTCAAGAGGATTTTAAAGTATACGCGGAAAATATTATTAAAAATGCTGCTAGACTTGCAGAAGGATTGAAAAAAGAAGGTTTACAATTAGTATCTGATGGAACAGATAATCACCTTGTATTAGTAGATGTACGTTCGTTAGGAACTACAGGGAAAGCTGCAGAACATGTACTTGATGAAGTTGGAATTACTGTAAATAAAAATACAATTCCATTTGAAACAGAAAGTCCATTTGTCACTAGTGGTATTCGGATTGGTACAGCAGCTGTTACAAGTCGTGGATTTGGTCTTGAAGAAATGGACGAAATCGCTTCGATCATTGGGTTTACATTGAAAAATGCTGACAGTCCTGAAAAACTTGAAGAAGCCAAACAACGTGTTGAAGCATTAACAGCTAGATTCACATTATATAAAGAATATTAAAAGTGCGTGTTCAAAAAGGAGGATAAAAAGGATCGAGAAGTTCGAGGCGGCGCAGCTTTGAGTAGCGAGCCTACTTCTGCGCATAACTTCTTTGCTGGCTTGCACCGAGGAATGAACTTCCTCGATTCAGCTAGTAGACGCAGGTGCAGAATGCTTTTTACGTATGGGGTTAATACGTGAGCAGACGCTCTTGCACACAGGAAAAGTACATTTCTTTTCCAAGGAACGTAAAAGCAAGCCAACGAAGAAATTCGATGTGTCATTTTTACCGGACTTTTTGAACAACCTCTAAAATGTAAGAGGGGGTAGCTCTATATTGTAGAGTCTACCCCTTTTACATCATTCTTTGTCCTTCTTTGTCCTTCCCGCACGTTTGGCGGCATCACGGAGAAGGTATTCAATATGACTATTTACACTCCTAAAATCGTCAGCAGCCCATTTTTGAATAATTTCATAGAGGTCAGGGTCAAGTCGTAGCGGAAAGCTTTTCTTTTTAGCCATTGGATTCGCTCATTAATAGAGAGTCCCAGCGTTTATAACGGGCTGTGTTGACTTTTCTGAAACGATCGCAACGAGTAAATTGTTAACCATTTGAACTTTTCTTTCATCATCAAGTTCAATCGTACGATCATTTTCAAGCTGTTTGATCGCCATTTGTGCCATACCGACTGCACCCTCAACAATTTTGTGCCTGGCTGCAATAATAGCAGATGCTTGCTGGCGTTGCAGCATCGCTTGGGCAATTTCAGTAGAATAAGCAAGGTGAGTAAGGCGAGCTTCGATTACTTGAACACCAGCAACATTTAACCTTGCTTGGAGTTCGGCAGTCAGCTCATTTGAAACCTCCTCGGAATTTCCACGTAATGTTAACTCGACATTTTCGAATGTATCATATGGATATTTTGTTGCAACATGACGGATTGCTGTTTCACTTTGAATTTCTACAAATTCTTCATAATGATCAACATCAAATACTGCTTTTGCTGAATCAATCACCTTATATACAACAACTGCAGCAATTTCGATCGGATTACCCTCTACATCATTCACCTTTAATTTTTTACTGTTAAAATTATTCACACGTAATGATACAGTTCTTCTTGTTGAGAGTGGTACAGTTAAAAATAAGCCACTTTCACGAATTGATCCAAGATATTTACCGAAAAAAATAACGACACCAGCTTGGTTAGGTTGAACAATTGTAATGCCTGAAGCAAGGAGAACTGCGATTACTAAAAAGGCAATTGCAATAACAATCTGTGTGTTCAGGAACATAAAGAATGCGAGCCCGCCAAGAACTGCAATCGTCAATATTCCTAAAAATCCATTTATTCTAAATGCCTGATTTTCTTTCATATACTCATCTCCTATTCATATTATTTCTATATCATTATGATATCACTTTTGTATAAAACTGTAAATTGAAATATGGAGAGTATTCAAATTTTTTTCATCTATCTTGAACATGGGTTTGTTTTTCTGTAAAATCAATTGAAGTAAAACGAGAAAGAGCACCCGTAATGAAATACAAATAAAAGGAGAGATCGTACAAATGGGCAAGGTATATGTCTTTGATCACCCACTTATTCAACACAAGCTTACATACATCCGGGATAAAAATACGGGAACAAAAGAATTTCGTGAATTAGTAGATGAAGTTGCAAGTTTAATGGCATTTGAAATTACCCGGGACCTTCCTCTTGAGGAAGTTGAAATTGAAACCCCAGTTAAATTAGCAAAATCAAAGGTATTAGCGGGGAAAAAGCTAGGTATAGTTCCAATTCTTCGTGCAGGATTAGGAATGGTGGATGGTATCTTAAATCTAATTCCGGCAGCAAAGGTTGGGCATATTGGTCTTTACCGTGACCCAGCGACATTGAAGCCAGTCGAGTATTATGTGAAACTTCCTTCAGACCTTGAAGAACGTGAATTTATTGTTGTTGACCCAATGCTTGCAACAGGAGGATCTGCGGTTGAAGCGATTAACTCGCTGAAAAAGCGTGGAGCCAAAAATATTAAATTCATGTGTCTCATTGCAGCTCCAGAAGGTGTTGAAGTAGTTAAACAAGCACACCCTGATGTTGATATCTACATCGCAGCACTAGATGAAAAGCTTAATGACCATGGTTACATTGTACCGGGCCTAGGTGATGCAGGCGACCGTCTTTACGGTACAAAATAAGTTGAATATGAATAATTCATATTTGTCCACTTTTTGAGAGAAACTATCTCAAGGAGTGGATTTTTTGTGTGGAGAAAACTACTAATTGCTTTAATAAGTATCATCATTTTCAATTCTTTTCCCAATCAAATAGAAGCTACAACTTTTCCAAATCGTCCGCCCTTTCCAAAGGAGGACCTAAACGAAGTAGTGGAAAAAATCATCATCACTGACAAAGAAAATATCAAATCAATACTTCAACGAACAAAAGAAAAATACCCTTCAATCAAAATTAATCACATTTATAAGTATGTTTTTAATGGCTTTTCAGTAAAAGGAAAACGAAAAGATTTACAACAACTTGAAGCAGAAGAAGGAATACGACATAGCTCTCCTGTTACTGCCTATAAGGTTTCACTTGATAAAAGTGTACCTTTTATAGGTGGGGATGCAGTTCGAGGGCATTTTGATACCAAGGACCATCGAATAACTGGGAGAGGAGTTAAAGTCGGCATCATTGATACAGGGGTTGATTATACTCACCCAGATTTACGAATGAATTATAGAGGTGGATATGATCTTGTTGATGGAGACGATGATCCGATGGAAACAAAGGGTTCTTCAGTACATAATACGGTTCATGGTACACATGTTGCAGGGATAATAGCAGCTAACGGAAAACTAAAAGGAGTAGCGCCAGAGGCTGAAATTATCGGATACCGCGCACTAGGACCTGGAGGTATGGGAACATCTGAGCAAGTGATTGCTGCAATTGATCGTGCCATCGAAGATAAGGTTGATATCATTAATCTTTCACTCGGAAATACAGTGAATGGACCAGATTGGCCTACAAGTCTCGCACTTGATAAGGCAACCGAAAATGGAATAATTGCTGTGACATCAAGTGGGAATTCTGGGCCAAATGTATGGACAGTAGGATCTCCAGGTACCTCATCAAAGGCAATTTCAGTTGGAGCAACTACCCCTCCTATGAAAGTCCCGTATCTTACAATTGGGATTGAAGATAAAAAAATACAGCTAGCCTTATTACAGGGTTCGAAGAAATGGGACTTTTCAAAGAAACAGGAAATTGTAGTAGCGGGTATTGGAGATGAAGAAATATTTCCTGATGTTACTGGTAAAATCGTGTTAATGCAAAGAGGGAAAATAACATTTACTGAAAAAGCACGTAGAGCCTATAATGCTGGGGCGATCGCGGTATTAATTTATAATAATACAGATGGTAATTTTGAAGGTGGACTCGATTCAGAGCTACCTATTCCAGTTGCATCCATTTCAAAAGTGGATGGTAATTGGTTGAAAAAACAAATAAAGGATGGGAATACGCATGTAACAACGTTGTTTAATGTACTAGAGGATACGCTCGCTGAATTTAGCTCTAGGGGGCCGGTAACTAATTCATGGGATATAAAGCCTGACATCGTTGCTCCCGGAGTAGCGATTGAGAGTACCATACCAGATGGTTATATCGAATTACAGGGTACAAGTATGTCCGCTCCTCATGTTGCAGGGGCTGCCGCTCTTTTAAAACAAGCTCATCCTAATTGGTCACCATTACAAATAAAAGCAGCTCTAATGAATACAGCTCTCCTATTAAAAAATGAACAGAATACGTATTATGCACCATATGAACAAGGTGCCGGAAGAGTTCAATTACATGAGGCTATCCACGCAGAAACACTTGTATATCCAAGCTCTCTTGCTTTTGGTATGCTCCATCATAAGGATCCGAGAACTGAGAAAAAGATAAAGATAATAATTGAAAATAGATCGAACACTTCTAAATACTATTCGTTTGAAGTTCCCAATCATATACAGGGTATTCAGTGGAAAATCCCTCACCCATTCTATTTAAAACCAGATGAAAAAATACAAGTAACACTAACAATTGATGTAACTCCGAGCATTATCGGTGCAGGTCTTCATCACGGTTATCTATTCCTAAAAGATGGGGACAAGCGAATTCAACTACCATATATGTACGTAATTGAGGAGCCCGATTACCCGAGAATCATGGGATTTCAATTTGGAAGAGACGATAAAAAGGGGACATTCCATTATGAGTTGTATTTACCGGGAGGGGCTGAGGAATTCGGGATTGCACTATACGACCCTGATACATTCAGGTTTGTAATGTTTTTAGATTGGAAACGGAATGTCACGAGGGGATTAGTTGATAGTGAAATTAACCTGGATAAATTAAAGCTTGTAGGAGTATATAAAGCACTAATCTTTGCTAAAAAGGCAGGAAAAGAAGACACGTTAGAAGTCGAACTAAATTTCGACAATACCGTGGTAGGCAGCCAATAAAATATATTCACATGATCCCCAACGGTGTTAGGCGCTAAAAAAGATGATGTAACTGACACGTTGGGGAATTGTGAACTTTATGTGAACATTATTCCACTTAGGTTTGAAGTGGTTTTTACTATTTGGATAGGAGTAACTGAAAATATTGATAGATAGGTAATTTGATTAAATAAATTTAGTGTTAAGTGTGTGAACTTTTTCATTGCAAACAATTGACATTACTAGGTGCCTATTGTATGCTTACAAAGGGTATAAATGATAAGGTTTTCATAGGGGTAGAGTTATGATGATTTTGTATTTTCTGACTGCTTTTAAAACCATTATTTTTCATAGGTGTAAGGATTTCTTAACCTATATGAATGAAACCCAATATATCCAGAAAAACTGTATTTATCTGGTAGTCTAGCTTAACAAGTAAGGTTTAAGTAACCTCTAACTAGGCTCTGCATTACTTTTTGAAATAATCAGCCCTCAAATAGGACTGGCAATTAGGGGTTATTCAACACTCTGATTGCTCCACCACTTTTTCTCAGGAGATTAATTTGATATGCAAGATTTGGCCGAAATGTTTACGAGGTATCGTAAATACATAATGTTCCTTCTAGCAATTTATGTTATAGGCTGGGGGTTTACGGCATACCAATCTATCTTCTTAGGACTGATACTTGGTACTGTAATTAGTCTGTATAATTTGTTTACGTTGGCACGAAAAAACAAGCAGTTTAATGAAGCAATTGAAGAGGGACGTAAGATGCGTTCACTTGGAACTCTTTCTAGGATGGCAGCAGCAGGTTTGGCTGTGTTAATCGTTATGGAGTATCCTGACAAGTTTCATCTAGTAAGTACTATTTTGGGATTAATGACATCCTATATCGTCATTATGATAGATTTCTTTTTTCAAAACATACGTAAATAGACTTAAGAGGCAAAGGTGCACTTGGAACGTTAATGAGGTAATAGTCTCTACTAATTGTGTTTCAAAATGCCTGGAGCTGAAAGAACGGGAAGAGAGGTGAATACTGTTGGGTCACGAAGCACCTACATTTGAATTATTAGGACTTTATTTTAGTAAATCCAATATTATGATGATTACAATTGCGAGTGCGATTGTGTTTATCGTTGCTGTTTTAGGTACTCGTACTCTCGCGATGAAACCAACTGGAGTTCAAAACTTCATGGAATGGGTTATCGATTTTGTTAAAGGGATTATTGATAGTACGATGGACTGGAAGACAGGCGGTCGCTTCTTAACATTAGGGATTACATTATTAATGTATATCTTCGTTTCTAACATGTTAGGATTACCGTTTGCAGTCATTATTGATGACCATTATCTATGGTGGAAATCTCCGACTGCAGATCCAACAATTACATTAACACTGGCAGTTATGGTTGTTGGTTTAACACATTATTATGGAATTAAGATGAAGGGTGCAGCTGAATATGGCAAAGATTTCTTTAGACCGATGTCTTTCATGTTCCCACTTAAAATTATTGAAGAGTTTGCAAATACATTAACTCTTGGTCTTCGTCTATTCGGTAATATTTATGCAGGTGAGATTCTATTAGGGCTTCTAGCAACTATGGGTTCAAGCGGATGGGCTCAAGACTTTATGAGTGGTATCTTCGGATCACTTGGTGCTATTATTCCGATGCTTGCATGGCAAGGATTCAGTGTGTTTATTGGAGCAATCCAAGCATTCGTTTTCGTTATGTTAACAATGGTTTATTTCTCACACAAAGTGAGTACAGACCATTAAAAATATAAAACGTGTCCAAAATGACACTTTTTGGACATAAAAAACAATAATAATTTACTTTTATACAATTTAAAGGAGGACTTTTAAAATGGCTTTATTAGCAGCTGCAATCGCAGTAGGTTTAGCGGCACTTGGTGCTGGTATTGGTAACGGACTTATCGTATCTCGTACAGTTGAGGGAATTGCTCGTCAACCTGAAGCACGTGGAACTCTTACAACTACAATGTTAATCGGGGTTGCGTTAGTTGAAGCGATGCCTATCATCGCAGTAGTTATCGCGTTCATGGTATACGGTGCTAGATAATTTTTGTAATGAAATGCCTTAAGGTGCATTTGATCAAATGGCGAAGATCATTCCATGAGAACCTTCGCCATTCCTTTGTAGTAATCACAATAAACTAATTTTTCAATAAAAAATAAAAAGCAAGAGAAACTGTCTTTCTTGTTATGAATCTGGGGGTTTCCTTTCTAAGGAGATCTGAAAGGAGTGAATATGACTGTGTTTACAAACCTTTTTGTATTGGGTGCTGCCGCTGGAGATGGTAAACTTCCAGTAAACCTAGGAGATATTATTTTCCAATTGGTTGCATTTCTTATATTGCTAGCATTACTTCGTAAATTTGCATTTGGTCCATTAATGGGCATTATGAAACAACGTGAAGAGCATATTTCAAATGAAATTACAGCTGCTGAGCAAAATCATCAAGAAGCGAAGAAACTTGCAGATGAGCAACGTGAATTTATGAAAAACGCTCGAGTTGAAGCAACTCAACTTATTGAGAATGCGAAGAAATTAGGCGATGAGCAGAAGGAAGGAATTATCCAAGCTGCTCGTGAAGAAGCAAATCGCCTAAAAGAATCTGCGAAAAAAGAAATCGTTCAAGAAAAAGAGCAAGCAGTTACGGCATTACGTGAACAGGTTGCTTCACTATCTGTATTAATTGCTTCTAAAGTAATTGAGAAAGAACTTAGTCAAGCAGACCAAGAGAAGTTAATTAACGAGTATATTCAAGAGGTAGGAGAAGGGCGATGAGCAAAGGAATCGTAGCAAAGCGATATGCAGTAGCTCTTTTTCAATTAGCGAAGGAACAACATGCACTTGATCAGTTTGAAGGCGAACTTCGAACAGTCAAGCAAGTATTCGCTGAAAATGAAGATTTTCTTACGGTACTTAGCAATCCGAAACTATCAATTGATAGAAAGAAATTGATAGTGAAAGAAGCATTTACATCCTTCTCGCAAACGACGCTTAACACTTTGTGTCTTTTATTAGATCGTCATCGTGAAGAACTTATTCTTGACGTTGCTGATGAGTTTATTGAATTAGCAAATAATGAACGTGGTATTGCAGAAGCAAAGGTATTCTCGATTCGCCCACTTTCAGAGGATGAGAAAGCTGGTCTATCATCCGTATTTGCCGCAAAAGTTGGTAAAGCATCACTAAAAATTGAAAATGTCGTTGATAAAAGTCTGATCGGTGGCGTCAAGCTGCGTATCGGAAATCAAATATTTGATGGAAGCGTAAAAGGTAAGTTGGAACGTCTAGAACGTGAACTTATCGCGAAAAGATAGGGGTGAAATTCATGAGCATCAAAGCTGAAGAAATTAGTGCGCTGATAAAAAAGCAAATTGAGAACTATCAGTCTGAAATAAAAGTGAGCGAGGTGGGTACGGTTATCCAGGTTGGGGACGGTACTGCACGTGCTCATGGCCTCGACAATGTCATGGCTGGAGAACTTGTTGAATTTTCAAATGGTGTCATGGGAATGGCACAAAACCTTGAAGAGAACAACGTTGGTATTATCATCCTAGGACCATACACTGAAATTCGTGAAGGTGACGAAGTTCGTCGTACTGGACGTATTATGGAGGTTCCAGTTGGTGAAGCATTGATCGGCCGTGTTGTTAACCCGTTAGGACAACCAGTAGATGGACTTGGTCCAATCGAAACTACAAAGACTCGTCCAATTGAGAGTCCAGCTCCTGGAATCATGGATCGTAAATCTGTTCATGAACCACTACAAACTGGGATTAAAGCAATTGACTCATTGATTCCAATTGGTCGTGGTCAACGTGAATTGATCATCGGTGACCGTCAAACTGGTAAAACATCAGTAGCAATCGATACCATTCTTAACCAAAAGAATGAGAACATGATTTGTATCTATGTTGCAATCGGTCAAAAAGAATCAACTGTTCGTGGTGTTGTTGAAACATTACGTAAAAATGGTGCATTAGATTATACAATCGTTGTAACAGCTTCTGCATCTCAACCAGCTCCTTTATTATACTTAGCTCCATATGCTGGTGTAACAATGGGAGAAGAGTTCATGTACAATGGCAAGCACGTTTTACTTGTCTATGATGACTTAACAAAACAAGCTTCTGCATATCGTGAACTTTCATTACTATTACGTCGTCCTCCAGGTCGTGAAGCATATCCGGGGGATGTATTCTACCTGCACTCACGTCTACTTGAGCGTGCTGCAAAGCTTAGTGACGCAAAAGGTGGAGGCTCATTAACAGCATTACCGTTCATCGAAACACAAGCTGGTGACGTATCTGCATATATCCCGACAAACGTAATCTCGATTACGGACGGACAAATTTTCTTACAATCTGACCTATTCTTCTCAGGTGTACGTCCTGCTGTTAACGCAGGTTTATCTGTATCACGTGTTGGAGGATCTGCTCAAATCAACGCAATGAGGAAAGTATCAGGTACTTTGAGACTTGACCTTGCTTCATACCGTGAATTAGAAGCATTCTCTCAATTCGGATCAGATCTTGATAAAGCAACTCAAGCAAAACTTAACCGTGGAGCTCGTACAGTAGAAGTGTTAAAACAAGGTCTTAACAAACCATTAGCAGTTGAAAAGCAAGTTGCCATTCTTTATGCACTAACTCGTGGATTCTTAGACGATATTCCATTGGTAGACATTGGTCGTTTCGAACAAGAATACTACACATGGTTAGATCATAACCGTAAAGAATTACTGGATCACATCCGATCAACTGGAAAACTTCCAGAGGATGAGGATTTCAAAGCAGCGATTAACGACTTCAAGAAAACTTTCGCAGTATCCGAGTAAATAAACGAGCGGCGTGCTTATGCCCGCCGCTAAATGAAATATACATGCTTGCGCGCTAATTCGCCAAGGAGCATTTGATCAAAAAAGGTGGTGAGAACCTTTGGCATCCTTACGTGATATAAAAAATAGAATCACATCTACAAAAAAGACTAGTCAAATAACAAAAGCTATGCAGATGGTTTCAGCATCGAAGTTTAGCCGTGCTGAACGAAATGCAAAAGCATTTGTACCTTATATGGAAAAAATCCAAGAGGTAGTTGCGAATATCGCACTTGGTAGTTCTGATGCAAGTCATCCGATGCTAACTAGCAGAACTGTTAAAAAGACAGGATATATCGTAATTACGGCTGACCGAGGACTTGTTGGTGGATACAATGCGAACGTACTTCGTGGGTTGTATCAAACGATTCAACAACGTCATAAAAGCCCTGATGAATATACAATTATCGCGATTGGCCGTGTTGGGCGTGATTTCTTCGTTAAACGTGGAGTTTCTGTTTCTTTAGAAATCACTGGATTATCCGATCAACCTTCTTTTGCTGAAATTAAGCAAATTGCTAATAATACAGTAAATATGTTTTCGGAAGAAACATTTGATGAGCTTTACATGTGGTATAACCACTTCGTAAGTGCGATTCAACACGAAGTTACCGAAAAGAAATTATTGCCATTAACAGATTTGGCTGCTAATAAAAAGCAAACTTCTTATGAATTTGAACCTTCACAAGAAGAAATACTTGAAGTGTTACTACCACAGTATGCTGAGAGTCTCATCTATGGTGCACTTTTAGATGGTAAGGCTAGTGAACATTCTTCTGCGATGACTGCGATGAAAAACGCAACAGACAACGCGAAGGAACTTATTGATTCACTTACACTTTCATATAACCGTGCCCGCCAGGCGGCAATCACACAAGAAATTACCGAGATCGTCGGTGGAGCAGCTGCTCTAGAATAGAAATTAATAAAAAATTGATAGCTTTGTTTAAAATAGAAGTTAAAAATAGGCTGACGAAGGATTTCGACCGGACTTTTTGAACTTCCGATAAGCAAGTTAGGAGGGAAATCGATGACAAAAGGATACGTAACCCAAGTTATGGGTCCTGTTGTAGACGTTAAGTTTGACAGCGGGCATCTTCCTGAAATATATAACGCCCTTACGATTAATCATAGTGCGCGCAATGAAAATGAAGTTGACATCACTTTAACATTGGAAGTTGCACTTCACCTAGGTGACAATACTGTACGTACAGTTGCAATGTCATCAACAGACGGTGTTGTTCGTGGATTAGAGGTAACTGATACTGGAAAACCAATTTCCGTACCGGTTGGAGACGTAACATTAGGTCGTGTATTTAACGTATTAGGTGAAAATATCGACTTAGACGAAGCAATTCCTGCTGACGTACGTCGTGATTCAATCCATAGAGAAGCTCCATCATTTGAGCAACTTTCAACTGAGGTTGAAATTCTTGAAACAGGTATTAAAGTAGTAGACCTACTTGCACCATATATTAAAGGTGGTAAAATCGGTCTATTCGGTGGTGCGGGTGTTGGTAAAACAGTTCTTATCCAAGAACTTATCAATAATATCGCGCAAGAACACGGTGGTATTTCCGTATTCGCTGGTGTAGGTGAACGTACTCGTGAAGGAAATGACCTATACTATGAAATGAAAGACTCAGGTGTTATTACTAAAACTGCGATGGTATTCGGACAAATGAACGAACCACCAGGTGCACGTATGCGTGTAGCACTAACAGGTCTTACAATGGCAGAATATTTCCGTGATGAACAAGGACAAGACGTGTTATTCTTCATGGATAACATCTTCCGATTCACTCAAGCAGGTTCTGAGGTTTCGGCTCTTCTTGGTCGTATGCCATCTGCGGTAGGTTACCAACCAACATTGGCAACTGAAATGGGTAAATTACAAGAACGTATTACATCTACAAGTGTTGGATCTGTTACATCAATCCAAGCAATTTACGTACCTGCCGATGACTATACTGACCCGGCTCCAGCTACAACATTTGCTCACTTAGATGCAACTACTAACCTTGAGCGTAAGCTTTCAGAGATGGGTATTTACCCAGCGGTTGATCCATTGGCATCAACTTCTCGTGCACTTTCTCCTGAAATCGTTGGAGAAGAGCATTACCAAGTAGCAACTCAAGTTCAACAAACATTACAACGTTACAGAGAATTACAAGATATCATTGCAATCCTAGGTATGGATGAGCTTTCTGATGAAGATAAATTAGTCGTGGCACGTGCACGTCGTATTCAATTCTTCCTATCTCAAAACTTCCACGTTGCTGAGCAGTTCACTGGACAACCAGGTTCATATGTACCAGTTAAAGAAACTGTCCGAAGCTTCAAAGAAATTCTAGAAGGAAAATACGATCACCTTCCAGAAGATGCATTCCGTCTAGTGGGTGGCATTGAAGATGTTATCGAAGCTGCAAAGCGTATGGGTGTTGAAGCATAATTAATGGGACTTAGGAGGGTTTAAAATGAAGACAGTAAAAGTCAATGTCGTGACTCCTGATGGCCCAGTTTATGAAGCTGATGTGGAAATGGTAAGTGCAAGAGCTCAGAGTGGTGAGCTTGGAATTTTACCAGGACACATTCCAATGGTTGCTCCTCTTCAAGTTGGAGCAGTCAGATTAAAAAATGGAAGCAACACTGAACTTGTGGCTGTAAGTGGAGGCTTTCTCGAGGTTCGCCCTGATCAAGTAACAATCCTTGCCCAGTCTGCTGAAACAGCTGAGCATATTGACATTCATCGCGCACAGGAAGCAAAACGCCGTGCCGAGGAACGCTTACAGGCGAAACAAGATCAAGTAGATTTTAAGCGAGCTGAACTCGCCTTAAAACGCGCCATCAACCGTTTGAACGTAACACAGAATAAATATTAATAATGTAAGTAACCCCGGAGCCGAGTGGCTTCCGGGGTTTTTGTGTTTGGCCTACATATTGTAGAGGTGGAGTATGTTAACCGGATTTTTCGCTCCGCTCCTTCCCCGTTTTTTTACGTTATAGAGATTGGGTTAATTAAGATCCAAGTATGTCTAAGCAATCAGAGGTCATACTGTATTTAGATGTAGTTGAAGAAGCATTTAAAATTTAATTGAAAACGTTCATCAAGTACACTCCCTTGGAACAACTATTAACATTTTTATTTGTAAAGTTCCACTGCTCCCTCTAAAAATTTTACATATTTTACAATAAAACCTTTTGGCCTTATAATCTTAACTTTATTACCGAATCCTGCTAAAAATTGATAAGCATATTGATTCTCAGGCAATTCAATTGTTGCAAGGTAACTACTTGCAGTTTCTTTTATAACGGCAGTTTTTCCGTATCTTTCGATAAATTGATCTCTTACAGCAACATCTATCGATAGCTGTACTTTAACCAATTTGATTTGTTCATTGTGTTGTTTTTCATGTTTAAATTCCTGATCAGTCCTTGGAACAAAATAACCGTCTTTTTGGATATTTAGTATCCTCGTCAATTTAAATGTTCGATAGTCTCTTCGTTCTAAACAATAACCAAAAAGATACCAATACACCTCCCTAAAATGTAACTTATAGGGTTCTACGATTCTGTACGTTTTGTTTCCTATTTGATCCACATATTCAAATTTTAATAACCAATTGTTCTCAATTGCTTGCCTGATAAATAATATTTCTTCGTTAATCTGACTTCTTCCAGGCCAATCATAGAAAGTTAAATCAAGCATTGGAGAAATATCTGCGCTGGTCATTCCTTTGATTTTTTGTATAGTCGTTTGAATATCTTGATTGGTAATCAGTCCCTCAAAGCCACCTAAAGCTACAAGTATATTTTCAATATCCTTGTGATTTAGTAATCGTTTATCGAATTTATACTCTTCCATTAGCGCATATCCCCCTTCAGTACCATATTTTGCATAAATAGGGATGTTTGCATAACTTAATGTTTCCATATCACGTTGAATTGTTCGTTTCGTTACATGAAAAAGTCGACTAAATTCTGATGCTGAAACAACTTCTTTTTGTAACAAAATCATCACTATCGAGATAAGTCTCTCAATTTTTTTCATATTACCCTCCAATATACGACATACATATGTCGCCTATGTCCTATTATACTTCAAATATGAAAAGGAGGAATAAAATATGAAAGCAATAACTTATCTACAATTTGATGGAAAAGCAGAAGAAGCATTGTCCTATTATGAAAAGGCATTACCAGCAACTAGCGTAAAAATGGTGAGATTTGGTGCCTTTGGTCAAGATCCAAATGCCCCATTAACGAAAGAGGAACAAAACATGATTATGGAATCTCGTATTGAATTTTCAGGGAATATTTTAATGATCTCTGATGTTCCGCCTTTTATGCAAGCTGTGACAGGCAAAGTCACAAAAGGGAATACTGTCTTAATCAGTATTATTGATGCTGATTCAGAAATGAATAAGCAAATTTTTGAAGGGCTTTCAGAAGGTGGGACTGTGATCATGCCGATATCTTCTACGCCATGGTCAGCAAGTTTTGGAATGTTAGTCGATAAATTCGGGATAATGTGGAAGTTTAATAGTGAGGCAAGTAAATTTCTAGATGCTTTTGTAGAGTAATCTTGTATTATTAGGGGTCTCTCCAACATTTTGACGGAACACTTGCAAAATTCAACACCAATACTAGGCTATGACCCTGAATTACCCAAAAATCAACAAGTTTTAAGAGAAGTTAAATAGCATACGATAAAAAAATAGCAGAAGATTTACAGGTAAGTGTATTATCAAATTGTCATTAGCCAAACGGTAGCTTAGTTCGATAAGATATTATAAAACAAAACGCTTCGAGATAAAAATCCAAGCGTTTTGTGTGCTATTTGTATTGTTATTTATGTTTTAAAAGGCAATTGTATTCTTCATACCACGCGTCAATCGCATTAGAGGTTAACAGATTTGCCATATTAATCTGATTCACATTTTGGTATTCATGCAGACACTTATTTAGGAATTACTGGAACCCAAAGCTCACTATTTGGAACTCTATCAGGTGCTAGATAATTCTCGATACAAGGAAGATCTGCTAATTCGTATCCTGAAGTAGGTAGCCATTCAGTATACAGACGTTGCCATGCATCAGTAATATTTGGAAAAACAGCCCATGTACTTTTAGGTAGGACTATTTTCTCCATATCACTAGAAAATTCATTTGCATAACGGCAGCCCATGAAATAGTCAAACTCTTCATCCGTAATTGTAGCTTGTTTCCCACATACACCTAAAATTCCTTCCATTTTACATTGTGGATTTTCCCATGACATATCGATGAGCTTATGTATAAATCCGTTTGTACTCGCTTCTTCCCATAACTTAGGAATCATCATAAAAGCATCCTTTGTTACGACCTTTTGTTTAACTCCTACAATCTCAATCTCAAATTCTAAAACTTCAATTCTGTAGTCCATCTCTACATCCCCTTTAATCGTAATTTGAAAGGAAAGTCTCGGAATGGCTTTTAAATCAATTCCTATACTTCTGGCTTCTGTTGGAGTAGTCCCATGGAGGTTCTTAAAAGCACGACTGAAAGCATCCGGGGAATCATATCCATATTTCAGGGCAAGGTCAATGATTTTAACGCTAGAGTTATTTTGAAGTTCAAATGCTGCTTGCGAAAGACGTCTCCGCCTAATGTATTCTGATAAAGTCAATCCTGTCATAGATGAAAACATTCTTGGAAAATGATACTCTGGACAGCAAGCTAGTTTTGCTACTTCCTTCCCATTAATTTCACCTGCTAAATTTTGTTCAATATAATTCATTGCACGGTTCATTCTCTCTAGCCAATCCATTTGATTCCAATCTCCTTTCAATACCATCTTAAATGAAAAAGGGTTTTTCAATCCGTCATTTTACGCTCAAAAAAAGTCGGCTATTCCTGAATAGTAATTACTTTATCGAATTACATTCGATAAGAAATGTATAATCCCTTCTTTTGCTAACCTAGCTTTGTCAATTCACACTATTAAGGCTCCTTTCTTGGATTCTTCAGGGATTAGGAGGTTTTACAGCTAAAGTTAACCAAAAATCTATTTAAGTTAGGCTAATTTGGTCTATTTTTATGGGAAGGCTATAATTTGATTAAAAATAGCACGTATGAAAGGAAAAAACATGTCCAATTTTGAGGATATGCACGTTATTTATTATATTTGAACGATAGTTTGAAATAATGCACGATAAAAAATTTTTATGCTTGTAATTAAAAATAAATGCGCGTTAACACAAATATATGCACATTACGATATTTTCGGAGCAAAAAGTAATATTTCCAAAAATGAAAATGAACAAAATTGCTTAATTAATATACAGTTTAAAAATATTGACGTATTTTGACGAAAAAATGTGATTATTGTCATTGACATAAAAATGATAATTTAATAACTTAGCAGAGGATAGGATTATAGTAGAATGAACACTCCCATTTAAAGACTGAATTGCTGAATTGCCAGATTGATTAGAACCTTCCTTCTGTAAAAAGTCGCCCATAATCCTTCGGCTTTTGGGCTGGGGAGGGGGACGAAGTGCGACGATTGGTACACGAGCACTGAACTGGGGCGGGGACGAAGTGCGAAGACTGGTACCCGAGCACTGAATAAGGACGGAAATGATCATTTCGATGAAGTGAGTGGTTTATTGTTGTGGAACTGGTGAAAGAGGTTTGAATTGAAATTCTCTTTCGAGAATTTAAGTGAATGAAGGGCGACTGAGTTAAGGGGAGTTCGATGTAAAAAGTCGCCCAAAATCCTTCGGCTTTTGGGCTGGGTAGGGGGACGAAGTGCGACGACAAGTACTCGAGCACTGAACTAGGACGGAAATAACCATTTTGATGAAGCTAAAGCTTCATCATTTCAGCTTTGCTGAAACAGGAAAATAAATAAGAAATTGCTTGGAAAAGCTAGCTTTTCCCGCAGATTTCTTATTTATTTTTCTGAAATGGTAATTTCCTAGAATAAGTGCGGGGTTTGGTCGCACTTCATTGTAAAAAGTGCTATAATGTTATCGGTTACAAGTTTAATAATTTTGGGTTTTTAAATTTTTTTGAATATCGGAGGGGGCTGCATGGGGGATTTTTTGAATCAGTATTTGAATAATTACTTGATAGTGTTTGTCTTCTTGTGCTTAGGCATTTTGTTGCCGATTGTTGCTTTGACTGCTGGTCGTTTATTACGACCACATGCGCCAAACCAAGCGAAGCAAACTACATATGAGAGTGGAATTGAGCCATTCCACGATTCACGGGTTCAGTTCAATGTACGGTATTATATTTTTGCGCTTATGTTCGTAATTTTCGATGTTGAGACAGTATTTTTATATCCATGGGCTGTTGCGTATGATAAATTAGGTATTTTTGCCTTGATAGAGATGTTTATCTTCGTAGTAATGCTTGTTATCGGCTTAGTATATGCATGGAAGAAGAAGGTGTTGAAATGGATCTAAAACTAGATGGAATCTCAGAATTGGAAATGGAAGAGTTGAAGAGAAGTGTTTTTTTAACAACTCTTGAACAGGTGAAAGGATGGGCACGGAGTAATTCAATTTGGCCAATGACGTTTGGTCTTGCTTGTTGTGCGATTGAAATGATGGGTGTAGGTTCATCTCACTATGACTTGGATCGTTTTGGGTCGTTTTTCCGTACGTCTCCGCGTCAATCGGATTGTATGATTGTATCAGGAACGGTAACAAAGAAAATGGCACCTGTTTTAAAAAGGCTATATGACCAAATGCCTGAACCAAAATGGGTCATTGCGATGGGTTCATGTGCGACTGCAGGTGGTCCATACGTGAAATCATATGCAGTCGTTAAAGGTGTGGACCAAATTGTACCTGTAGATGTATATATCCCTGGTTGTCCACCGAATCCGGCTGCACTTATTTATGGAATTAACAAACTGAAAGAAAAGATACGCTATGAGGCTAAGACAGGGAAGAAGGTGATCTAGCGTGAGCGATAAAGACCTTGAACAGCAAAAACGTGAGGCTGCGGAGCTCGCGAAAAAGAAAGCCGCAGCAGCTGCAAAAGCAAAGGCTGCAGCACTAGCGAAGCAAAAGGCAGCGGAGCAAGCACCTGAGTCGTCTGATGCACCGGAAACAACAGCAGGAGCAGAGGATCCAAAGGAGCTTGCGAAGAAGAAAGCCGCAGCAGCAGCGAAAGCAAAGGCTGCAGCACTAGCGAAGCAAAAGGCAGCGGAACAAGCACCTGAGTCGTCTGATGCACCGGAAACAACTGATGGGGCAGAGGATCCAAAAGAGCTTGCGAAGAAGAAAGCCGCAGCAGCCGCGAAAGCAAAAGCTGCAGCACTTGCAAAAGCAAAAGCATCAGGGGCAGAACTTGATGAACCAGTTGGTGATGATGATCTAGCCAAAGCCAAGGCCAAGGCAGTTGCCGCAGCAAAAGCAAAGGCTGCAGCATTAGCGAAGCAAAAGGCATTAGAAAAAGCTAGTGGGGCTGCAGATGATGATGATGATGCTAAGGCAAAGGCGAAAGCTGCAGCAGTAGCAAAAGCAAAAGCCGCAGCAGCCGCGAAGGCAAAAGCAATGGCGGCAGGTGGTGCAGGTGAAGATGATCTAGCGAAGGAAAAGGCAAAAGCGATTGCAGTAGCAAAGGCAAAAGCAGCCGCAGCAGCAAAAGCAAGAGCCGGAGCTGGAGGGGCAACAAATGATGAACCAGCTGAAGAAGTAAAACCATCACCGAATCAACCATACTTAGACAAATATGAAAAGGTAATTAAAGAGCATTTAGGGGAAGAAGTATTAGAGAATTCTTATATTAATACCTTATCAAAGGATGTACCAACCCTTGTTGCGAAGCCAGATACATATTACAAAGTAGCTGAGTTTTTAAAATATAATGAGCAACTAGGATTTGATTATTTATCAGAATTACACGGAACAGATTTCCAGACTCATATGGAAATATATGTTCACTTGTTCTCTTATAAAAATAGACAATCTGTTGCACTCAAAGTAAAAATAGACCGTGACAATCCTGAGACTTACTCCTTACAACCACTATGGGAAGGTGCAAATTGGCCTGAACGTGAGGCATATGATCTGCTAGGAATTAACTTCATCGGTCACCCTAATATGACACGAATCATGTTACCAGATGACTGGGTAGGACATCCGCTCAGAAAAGACTATGAACCGTATGATGTGGAGGTGTAGCAAATGATTCGTACAGAAGAAATGCTCCTAAATGTAGGACCACAGCATCCTAGTACACACGGAGTATTCCGATTAGTTGTAAAAATTGATGGAGAAATAATAACTGAAGCTACACCAGTCATTGGTTATCTTCACCGTGGAACTGAAAAACTAGCAGAGGATCTGCAATATACTCAAATCATCCCATATACAGACCGAATGGATTACCTATCTGCTATGACAAACAATTATGTCATTTGCCATGCAGTTGAAACAATGATGGATATTAAAATTCCTGATCGTGCAGAGTATCTACGTGTGCTTGCGATGGAATTAGGAAGGGTTGCAAGTCACCTTGTCTGGTGGGGTACGTACTTACTTGACCTCGGTGCTACAACACCGTTCTTATATGCATTTAGAGAACGTGAAATGATTATTAATCTATTAAATGAGCTTTCAGGTGCACGTCTCACATTTAACTATATGCGTGTAGGTGGTGTGAAGTGGGATGCTCCAGAAGGTTGGATTGATAAGGTTAGAGAATTTGTACCATATATGAGATCGCAGCTACCGGGATACCACGAGTTAGTGACTGGAAATGAAATTTTCATGGACCGTGTAAAAGGTGTTGGAAAATACACGAAGGAAGACGCACTCGCATACTCACTAAGTGGTGCTAATCTCCGTTGTACAGGTGTGAAATGGGATCTTCGCAAGGATGAGCCTTATTCCATTTATGATCGATTTGATTTTGATGTACCGACAAGAGATGGTGGAGATGCATGGGCACGTTATCACTGCCGTTTGGAAGAAATCGAAGAATCACTTAAAATCATTGAACAAGCCGTAGAACAATTCCCTGCAGAGGGAGAAATTATGGCCAAGGTTCCAAAAATTATAAAGGCCCCAAAAGGTGAGGCATATGTAAGAATTGAATCACCTCGTGGGGAAATTGGCTGTTATATTTCGAGTGATGGGAAAAAAGAGCCTTATCGATTAAAGTTCCGTAGACCCTCATTCTATAATTTGCAAATACTTCCAAAATTATTAAAAGGTCAAAATATGGCAAATCTAATTGCCATTTTAGGCGCAATAGATATTGTTCTCGGGGAGGTTGATGGTTAATGATCGATCAATTATTGAATTCACCTCCAAGCTGGCTTAACTTTGGAATTTTCTTCGGTCTAGCAACGATATTGTTACTAGTTATACTAGGATTTGTAACATATGGAATTCTTGCCGAGCGTAAAGTAATGGGCTTTATGCAGGCGCGTCAGGGTCCTAACCAAACCGGTGGGCGTTGGGGACTGTTACAAACAGTAGCAGACGTATTGAAGCTTTTAATTAAAGAGGATACGATTCCAAAATTAGCAGATCGACCACTGTTCATAATTGCACCAGTCATTGCATTTGCACCGGCTTTCATGGTAGTCGCAGCAATTCCATTTACTGATAATTATAAGTTTGCAGATATTGGGGTTGGTTTGCTCTATTATGTTGCGGTGTCAGGTATTACAACGGTTGGAATTGTGACGGGTGGTTGGGCATCAAATAATAAATACGCACTCATGGGTGGTATGCGTGCAGCCGCACAAATGATATCTTATGAGATTCCACTTGTTATGTCTGTGATTGGAATTATTTTATTAACTGGTAGCTTAAATTTATCTGATATCGTCAACGCACAAGAAAATGTTTGGTATATTTTTGTACAGCCAGTTGCTTTTTTCGTATTCTTTATTGCATCTGTCGCAGAGCTGAATCGTGTGCCATTTGACCTACCGGAAGCTGAATCAGAGCTAGTTGCTGGTTTCCATGTTGAATATTCAGGCTTTAGATGGGCATTCTTTATGCTTGCAGAGTATGTGTATATGTTCGCGATGGCTGCTTTAACAACGGTATTATTTTTAGGCGGATGGCAACCAATTGCATTCTTAAGCTTTATACCTGGAGCTGTATGGTTTGCATTAAAATTCAGTGTAGTCATTTATATTTTAATCTGGTTCCGTTCCACATTTCCACGGTTACGTGCTGATCGCTTGATGGAATTTGGTTGGAAGGTACTACTACCAATTGCACTCGCTAATATTTTCTTAGCAGCACTAATTAAAGAGTTATTTTATTAAGTTCAAGCCCATTCAAAAAGGAAGACAAAAAGGGCGGAGAAGGTCGAGGAACGATAGTCACGAGGAACGGAGGGGCAGAGTGACGAAGAGATTCGACAGGTATTTTTCCCGGACTTTTTGAATTTCAATCTCAAACAAAGGGGTGACATTACATGCTTGGTCTAGCGAAAGGTTTGAAATATACCCTGAAACAACTAACCTTTAAAAAGGTTACCTATGACTATCCGAATGAACCGCTACCACTACCGGATCGCTTTCGTGGGATTCAGAAATTTTATCCGGAAAAATGTATCGTATGTAATCAATGTGCTAACATTTGTCCGACCGACTGTATTCAGTTGACAGGAAAAAAACACCCTGACCCTATGAAAAAGGGGAAAATTATTGATACGTATGATATTAACTTTGAAATTTGTATTCTTTGCGACTTGTGTACAGAGGTCTGTCCAACTGAAGCGATTATTATGACAAATAACTTTGAGCTAGCAGAATATAGTCGTGATGAATTATTTAAGAATTTGGAATGGTTAGATGAGAACGATACAAACTTGCGAAAGGAGAATAAAGCGTGAGTTTGACAGGAGAATTTCTAGCGTTTTTAGTCCTTGCATTAAGTGCGATTGGCGGCGGAATTTTGATGCTCAATCTTCAAAAGGTTGTCCATATGGTCGTCGCACTTGTATTTACATTTATTAGCATCGCTGGTTTGTATGTATTACTTCATGCAGAATTCCTTGCAGCGGTCCAGGTCTTAATCTATTCTGGAGCAATTACAATTCTGATGTTATTTGGAATCATGCTTACAAACCATAATGCCACAAATGAGAAAAAAATCAGTATGGGTCGAAATATTATAATCCTTTTAGGAATTATAGGCTTCGGTCTTGCTATTTATTTCGGTATTTACGATTTGGAGCTTGGGGAACAAGCAACAGATTTACATGTAGACAATACTGAAAAAATTGGATTGGCGCTTTACTCGAAATTTGTCATTCCTTTTGAATTAATGTCGGTTGTACTACTTGTAGCTTTAGTCGGTGCGATTGTATTAGCAAAAAAAGATAAAGAAGAGGAGGCGAATGAGGAATGAGTTCAATTCCATTGTCAGCCTACCTTTTATTAGCATTAATTTTATTCTGTATTGGTTTATACGGTGTTTTAACAAAAAGAAATACAGTAATCGTGTTAATCTCCGCTGAATTAATGTTGAATGCTGCAAATATTAACTTTGTTGCATTTAGTAAATATGGAGTTAATCCAAATATTACAGGTCAAATCTTTTCATTGTTTGCGATTGCAATTGCTGCGGCGGAAGTTGCAGTAGGTTTAGCGATATTAATGGCATTATATCGGAATCGTCGAACCGTTAATGTTGATGAAATGGATACAATGAAACAGTAAAGAAGGGGATTGTGATACGATGATGGAAAATGCATGGATCATACCGCTTTTCCCGCTTATCTCTTTTTTGTTCCTTCTTCTATTTGGTAAACGACTGAAGGAGTCCAGTGCCTATGTTGGTATGGTGCTCACATTAGCAGCATTCGTTTACTCATTGTTGGTTCTTTTTGAGCGCTTTAAGAATCCAACATATAAATACGAAGGTACTTGGTTATCAATCGGGGATGTGCACTTAACAGCGGGTTTTGAAGTCAATCAATTAAATGCACTTATGTTAGTGGTAGTATCGCTTGTCAGTTTTCTTGTACATATGTATTCAAAGGGATATATGCATGATGATAAGCGTTTTCCAGTATTTTATGCTTATTTAGGACTTTTTACGTTTGCAATGCTGGGCTTGGTCATTTCTCCAAATCTACTACAAACGTATATTTTCTGGGAACTTGTCGGAGTTGGTTCCTTCCTATTAATTGGCTTCTATTTTTATAAAGAAGAAGCAAAAGCAGCTGCGAAAAAAGCGTTTATTATGACGAGAATCGGAGATGTTGGTTTATTAATTGGGATGATTCTATTATTCTGGCAAGTTGGTAGTTTCGAATATGATGAGATATTTAAAGCCGTTGAAGCGGGTTCAATCTCATACACAATGATTACGTTAACAGCCATTTTAATTTTTGTCGGAGCAGTTGGAAAATCTGGTCAGTTTCCATTACATACATGGTTACCAGACGCGATGGAAGGTCCGACACCTGTTTCAGCGTTAATCCATGCCGCAACAATGGTTGCAGCTGGTGTGTATTTAGTTGCCGCGACCTTCCCATTGTTTGCAGCTAGTAAAGCAGCAATGATGACAGTTGCAATTGTTGGTGGAATTACAGCCATTTTTGCTGCTTCAATTGGTTTAGCTCAAAAGGATATCAAACGTGTACTTGCGTATTCAACGGTTAGTCAGTTAGGCTACATGATGCTTGCGTTAGGTTCAGCAGGTTATGTGGCAGGAGTATTTCATTTAATGACACATGCATTTTTTAAGGCATTGCTATTTTTAGCAGCAGGTAGTGTCATCCATGCAGTGTCGACTCAGAATATTGAAGAAATGGGCGGTCTATGGAAAAAGCTTCGCATTACTGGTCCATTGTTCTTAATTGGAACACTTGCAATCAGTGGTGTACCACTATTTTCAGGATTCTTTAGTAAAGATGAAATCTTAATTGCGACATGGGTACATGGAAACTATGCGTTATTCTGGTTAGCGGTGATAGCAGCGTTCTTTACTGCATTCTATATGTTCCGCTTGTTCTTCATGGTATTTACTGGTGAAGCAAGAGGTAACCAGTCCAAGGTTCATGAATCACCATCTGTTATGACAATTCCAATGATTGTTCTTGGTGTTCTTGCAGTTGTGGCGGGATATGTGAATACACCTTGGTTTGGAACATTCCTTGGTGATTGGTTAACGGAAGGTACTACCAATCTAGGTCATGGCCATATTGATGGTCCAATCTGGATCATGATTGTTGCTACAGTTGTTTCTTTACTTGGAATATTGCTTGCATACTTCATGTATGGGAAGAAATCAATTGCAAGAGATTGGTTCAGCTCACGAGCACCGCTTACGTACAATATTGTGTACAACAAGTATTATATTGATGAGTTTTACAATGGGACAGTTGTGTACGCAACGAAAGTACTAAGCCTATTCTTAAAATATATCGATGTGTTCTTAGTGGGTGGCATTGTAAAAGGTGTGGCAGCGGCTACTCAAGGTATTGGAAAACTTGGTGCTAAGCTTCAAAATGGTCAAGTACAAATGTATGGCTCAATCGTATTTATTGGATTGGCTATTCTACTAGTATTTGTCGCGTTAACAGGGGGGTACTTGAAATGAGTTCATTTTTATTATCACTTTTAGTATTCTTCCCACTTTTAGGTATTATCTTACTAGCCTTCGTACCAAAGACGGAGGAAAAGACGATAAAGCTTGTTGGCTTTCTAGCAACACTACCGACGCTAGGAATTGCGTTATACACGTACTTTTTCTATAGTGGTGGTGGAGATCTTGCAAAGCTGAATGAAAAGCATTACTGGTTCGGATTTCTTCCGAAGGGAAATCCATGGGAAGTTAATTATGAACTAGGACTTAATGGCTTTTCATTAGTACTGATTGTGTTAACAGCTGTGATTGCAACACTTGCAGCAATCGCATCCATCCATATTAAAAAGGAATGGAAAGGCTATTTTATGCTTTTCTTATTACTTGAAGTAGGGATGCTTGGTGTTTTCGCAGCAGGAAACCTAATATTGTTCTTCTTATTTTTTGAGATGACATTAATTTCAACCTTCTTCCTAATTGGAAAATGGGGTTATTTAGAAAAGGAAAGGGCAGCTTTTAGCTTTTTGCTTTTCAATGGAATTGGTTCGGCAATTCTTTTAATCGTAATTATGATTTTATTTGCGAAGACGGGAACAACGAATATTTCAGCATTAGTCGCAATTTTCGCTAGTCCTGAGGGCACACTTCCGATGGAAATTTCAGGGGATTTGCGAATGGGACTTTTAATCGCAACCTTAATAGCATTTGGAATTAAACTACCTGTATTTCCATTACATACATGGATGCTTCGTGTTCACGTACAAGCACCTCCTTCAATAGTAATGATACACTCAGGTATTTTACTTAAAATTGGTGCATATGGGATGATCCGTTTTGGAATGGAATTTTATCCTGAGGAATTTAACACATTGGCACCTATTGTAGCGATACTGGGAGTTGTTAATCTATTGTATGGTGCGTTTTTAGCATTTGTACAGACAGATTTTAAAATGGTTCTCGCTTACTCAAGTATTTCACATATGGGGATTGTTTTGATTGGGCTTGGAGCAATGAATGAAGCGGGAATTCAAGGTGCACTCTTCCAGGTTGTATCACACGGATTAATTTCAGCACTGATGTTCTTCCTGATAGGTGTCATTTACGAGCGTACTGGAACATCGTATATTGGCAAGCTAGGTGGTCTTGCAAAAGCTATGCCGCTTACAGCTGGGTTTTTATTAGCGGGAGCAATGGCATCTTTAGGTCTTCCTGGTATGTCAGGGTTCGTGAGTGAATTCATGGCATTTTTAGGACTATTTAAAGAAATGCCAATCGTGGCGGCAATTGGAGCAATCGGTATTATAATGACAGCAGTCTATTTATTACGCGCTGTATTGAATGTGACTTATGGAAAAGCAAATAATTTGTACGATGATGCATTTGATTTACGTCCAGTTGAAATGGTGCCGGTAGTCATTTTACTTGGTTTGATCATCTTAATTGGTGTAATCCCAAGCGTGCTTACGGAGCCACTGCAAACTGCACTTGAAACTATTATGCTAGGATTAGGGGGGTAAGCCGGATGGATCTAGATGCTTTGTTCAGTTATGAATGGGGAGCCATGGCACCAGAGTTCATCATCCTCGGTGTTGCAACCCTCCTATCATTACTTGATTTATTTATGGGGAAAGATAGGGATCGCAAGCCATTGGCATGGATTGGGATTGCAGGTATTGTTATTGCAATTGGATTTGTCGTTAGTATGGTAGGGAATGATGTGACATCAATCCTTCATGATACGTTCAGACTTGATTCCTTTGCGATTGCCTTTAAATTAATATTACTTGTCGGAACTGGAATGGTTCTGTTATTAGCGATGAATTATGATCCTAATGACGGGATCGAATATCGAGGCGAATTTTATTATTTAATACTTACCGCTCTTTTAGGCGGTATGATTATGACATCAAGTGGTGATTTAATCACACTGTTTGTCGGGTTGGAATTGCTTTCTATTTCTTCATATATTTTGGCGGGACTTAGAAAACGAAATAAGCTTTCAAATGAATCAGCTATGAAATACGTAATAAATGGTGTGCTTTCTACGGCAATCTTTTTATTCGGGCTTAGTTATGTGTATGGATTAACAGGTACATCGAATTTAAAAGAGCTACTCTATGCGATAGCCGGAATAACTGATAAGCAGCAAATGTATATTTTAGCGATTGCCTTTATAATGATTTTTATTGGGCTTGCCTTTAAAATTGCGTCTGCACCATTTCATATGTGGGCACCAGATGTATATCAAGGCGCACCAACGCCTGTTACCGCTTTTTTAGGGGTTGTTTCAAAGGCAGCTGGATTTGCAATCATTTTACGTATCATTGTAACGATTTTTGGCCAAGCACCTTCAGGAGATGGAGAGTCAGGGTTATTATTATTCCATCTTCAAGATTATTTAGCCTTCTTGGCGGGTGCGACAATGATCATTGGGAACACAATTGCATTGAAGCAACGCAATATTAAGCGGTTAATGGCTTATTCAAGTATTGCTCATGCTGGGTACTTATTAGTAGCATTTGCAACCTTATCCTATTTTATGTTAGATACAGTTTGGTTTTACCTAGTGGCGTATTTATTCATGAACCTTGGATTCTTTGCGATTTTACAAGTGTTATCTGACAAATCAGGTTCAGAGGATATTAGTCAATTTGCAGGTCTATATAAGCGCTCACCATTAACAGCAGTTGCTCTTGGGATATTCATTTTGTCACTTGCAGGATTCCCAGGAACAGCAGGGTTTATTGGGAAAATCAAAATATTTATGGGTGCGTTGATGACACCATCACATTACGTCCTTGCATCAATTATGATTGCAACAACCGTAATTTCGTACTATTATTATTTTGGAATGCTTACGCAGATCTTCTTCAGGCCTGCAGCAGATGACAGTAAAATTAAGTTGCCAATAGGAGTCTTAATTGTCATCATTTTAGGGGTTGTCGGCACTATCCTGTTCGGAATCTTACCGGGAATTGCGCTCGACTTCTTGCAACAATTCGAAAACTTTGGCGATTTCATAGGTTAATTGGGAGAGTTTCGCGAAACTTAAGGGGTATAAAGAAAGGAAGGGGTATGGGGATGCCCCTTCCTTTAGTATTTTTTAATATTATCGAAACATACATAGGGGAAATTATTAGGTAAAAGGAGAGAGGTAAATTTGCTTGCGGGTTTTGGTTATCAGGCATTAATCAGTATTATTTCGCATTTGATTTTTATGACGATAACATGGTGGGCCCTTCAGGGAATACGGTATGAAAAGCTAATTAAGCCGAATCATGTTATTCAAGCTCGAGTGCTATTAATTTTTATAACAATTGCTATAGGAACAACAGTAAGTAACTTTTTTCTGGATTATTTATTATGGTCGCAACAGCTGCCAAGTTTATTCTAATGATTGATTAGAACACCACTAAATTCCACGTATTACAACGTGTCTTCTGGCAAAAATGAAAGTATGGAGAGGAAGTACCGTAATAGATAACGACACTATTTTTACCTGAAGTTAGAGAAGTATACCCTCAAAAAAAAGAAGGTAAATTCGAACAAACTGTATCATGTGATTAAATGTACTCAGTATTGTAATATTCAGCCTTCCATTAAAAAAGTATATATATGACAATTATTGAGCATTTCCCACAAATTTCACTTGTATAAATGGTGAATACAATGATAAGATGAGAAGGGATTTTGTGTGTAATTCGATATTTATTTAGTGACGCAACAACCCATGAGATGCAATTAGATTCAAATAGAGACATTTGCTGAGGGTTTTGCATATACTACAGCATTGTGAAAGGTTTTTTACCACAATGACTTGAGAAATGACTATAAAATCGTGTGATTAGACAAAGATTTGGGTTCGAAACTACATTTGTAGGTGGAACACCAAATGGAAGGCATGAATATTAATATAGAGAAAATGGGACGCGGAGGGGAATACCTTGGAAAAAATCATCGTCCGTGGCGGTCGCAAACTAAACGGCACAGTTAAGGTAGAAGGAGCTAAAAATGCCGTTTTGCCAGTTATCGCTGCATCCTTATTAGCTAGTGAAGGAAAAAGTATTATAAATGATGTACCCACGCTCTCAGATGTGTATACGATTAATGAGGTATTGCGTTATTTAAATGCGGAAGTGACATTTGCAAATAATCAAATCGTTGTCAATGCATCAAGAGAGCTTAAAACAGAAGCACCTTTTGAATATGTTCGTAAAATGCGCGCATCTGTTCTTGTAATGGGATCACTTCTTGCACGTCATGGGCATGCAAGGGTCGCACTTCCTGGTGGATGTGCAATTGGTTCACGTCCAATTGATCAGCATTTAAAAGGTTTTGAAGCAATGGGTGCTATTGTAAAAGTAGGAAATGGATATATAGATGCTGAAGTGAATGGAAGACTTCAGGGTGCAAAAGTATACTTGGATTTTCCAAGTGTAGGAGCAACTGAAAATATCATGATGGCTGCTACATTAGCAGATGGTATTTCTACGATTGAAAACTGTGCAAAAGAACCAGAAATTGTTGATTTAGCAAACTTCCTTAACGCAATGGGCGCAAAGGTTCGAGGTGCAGGTACAGGAACGATTCGAATTGAAGGTGTTGAAAAGTTGTATGGAGCAAATCATACGATCATTCCGGATCGAATCGAGGCAGGTACATTTATGGTTGCAGCTGCGATAACAGCTGGAAATGTACTTGTTCAAGGAGCAGTGCCTGAGCATTTGAGCTCATTAGTTGCGAAAATGGAAGAAATGGGAGTAACGATTATTGAAGAGCATGATGGTCTACGTGTCATAGGACCAGAAAAGTTGAAAGCTATTGATATAAAAACAATGCCACATCCTGGATTTCCAACAGATATGCAATCGCAAATGATGGCATTATTATTACGTGCCGGGGGCACAAGTATGATTACAGAAACTGTATTTGAAAATCGCTTTATGCATGTCGAAGAGTTTCGTCGCATGAATGGTGATATTAAAATTGAAGGTCGTTCGGTTATCATTAATGGTGAATCACAACTTCAAGGTGCTGAAGTGGCAGCAACTGACTTACGTGCAGCCGCAGCATTAGTCCTATCGGGCTTAGTTGCTGATGGCTATACTCGTGTTACAGAACTCAAGCACTTAGACCGTGGTTATGTGAACTTCCACCAAAAGCTTGCTTCAATAGGTGCAGATATTGAACGAATTAATGAGTTTTCAGATATCCTTCTAGAACAAGAAGAGGTAAAAGTAAATTTTTGACTAACTAAAAAAAGCTAGGGACCTTACCGAAGTCGGTAATATCTCTAGCTTTTTTTGTTTGAAATGGGAAAATCCACGACAAAGTGGACAGAATAAAAGTGTCATAAATGCTTGTCCATCCCCATAGTATTAGTGTAGGTGCATGTTTTCGTTTGCATGAATTTACATTTGGAGGCCAAGATCCATGAAACCAATAAAACCATTCATTGTACTAGTCGCTATTTTATTTGTCGTTATTTTGATGATTCCAACTTTACTCGTAATCCCTTTTTCAGAAGAAAAGGCAAGTGGTAAGTTGGAGGAAGCGCCAAAATCTAATCCAGAAAGCTTAAGTGTCTCAACAGAGCCAGCTGTTGAAGTGGCCGTATATCGCGCAAATATGGGAAATACAGTGGATATCCCTTTGGAGGAATATGTGATTGGAGTGCTAGCTTCAGAAATGCCTGCTAGCTTTGAACTTGAGGCATTAAAAGCCCAAGCTTTAGCTGCACGTACATATGTTGTCAGACAAATGTTAAGTGAGCAAAAGGTTGGTGTTCCTAAAGGCACTAACGCAGATGTAACAGATACGACAAGTCACCAAGTATATAAAAGTAAAGAAGAGCTGAAAAATGAAATGAAGGAAGATTATGATTGGAAGATGGAAAAGCTTATAAAGGCAGTTACCGAAACAAAAGGACAAATTTTAACATATGATGGAGCACCAATTGATGCTTCCTTTTTCTCTACTAGTAACGGGTACACCGAAAATTCAGAGGACTATTGGAAAAATCCTTATCCATATTTAAAAAGTGTTCCTAGTCCATGGGATAAGAATTCAAAAGAGTTTCATGGTCAAATAACTATGTCGGTCAAGGACTTTGAGCAGCGTCTAGGTGTAAAAATTGGAGACAGCAAAGAAATTGGTAAGATAATCGAACGTACATCTTCAAACCGTGTGGCAACTGTCGAGATTGGAGGAAAAACATTCTCAGGCAAGGAGATTCGAGAAAAATACTTAGATTTGAGGTCATCTGATTTTTCATGGGAACGGAAGGGTGACCATATCATTATTGATACGAAAGGCTATGGACATGGAGTAGGTATGAGCCAATACGGAGCAGATGGAATGGCAAAGGAAGGGAAATCATATAAAGACATTGTTACGTATTATTATCAAGGAGTTCAAATATCATCGGCAACCGATTTTCTCAATAAAATAACTGCAAAAAAATAATACGTAGAGGGGCTAATTACCCTTCTACGTATTTTTTCCTTTTCGCCCAGTGGATTCAATCCAATTTAAAAATCTTCGGACTCGAGGTAATTTCTCTCCGAAATAACTTATTTTGATGATATAGAAAAATACGAGAACACCAATTGTATCTTTTATAAGATCTATCACAGTTGCAGAGCGATATGGAACAAAATATTGATGAGCTTCATCGACAAAGCCGTAGCAAATTGCAAGTACTGCAGCAAGGATGCTTGTCTTATGTGTTAATTTTCTATCAACACAGAAAAATAGTACCCACAATCCGTATAAAATGGCAAACTCAATTAAATGTAAGGATTCCTTAAATGTATGATCCCATGAAAATGAAGTGTTAACGATTGCGTCTGAAGGAAGGCTTGATAAAATCCAAACAAATGCCATATATGCGAAAGGGGATAATTTTATAATAAATCGGAACAGCGATTTCACGATTTTTAGTCTCCTTTTATAAAATTTTATCAACTAAGTATACCATTTTTAAAAATATTTTCGGAAAACATGAATATTATTTATCCATTTGTCGAAAAATAATCTAAAAAAATTTTTTTGAAATGTATATATTTCCGTGAATGTGTTCAGAATGGTTGCTGAGGTGATGAAAGATGAGAGAGGAAGAAAAGAAACGTACTTCTCAAAAATCAAGTTTACAACGCTTTTTTAGAAAACGTTGGGTATTTCCAGCAATCTATCTTGTCAGTGCAGCAATTATCCTAACCGCAGTCTTATGGTTCCAAAGTAATAATGATGTGTCTGAGAAAAAGGATGACTTTAAAACTGGTGAAAATTCACCAGGTACTGCAAATGGCGACACATCTAGTATTCCGGTTAACCTAGCGGCAGGAAATTTTAAAATGCCAGTCATTGACAAAGATGCAATTGAAGTTTTTAGAGAGTTTTATGATGAAGATGCATCATCTGAGAAGCAAGAAGCAGCTCTCGTATCCTATGAAAACTCATATCAGCCTAATAAAGGTATCGATATCGTAGCTAAGGATATGAAGACTTTTGATGTTGTGGCTTCATTAGGTGGAACAGTATTACGAGCAGAAAAGGATTCTCTACACGGTCACATCGTTGAAATTGAACATACTGATGGAATTGTAACAATGTATCAGTCACTTGCTAATTTAAATGTAAAACAAGGTGACACTGTTGAACAAGGTGATGTTCTTGGAAAAGCAGGCCAAAATCTTTATGACAAAGATGCGGGGATCCATGTTCACTTTGAACTCCGTAATAGTGGCAAGGCGGTAAATCCACTTGATTACTTCGGAGAGCCAATTACTTCTTTAGAAGATCATAAAGATGCTGCTGATGATAAAGCTTCAGAAGATGAAGATAAGGATAAGTCAGTAGAGGAAGAGAAACCAGATAATACGAAGACGCCAGCAGATGAGGATAAGGAAACACCACCTGTGGACGATGAAAATTCAGAGGATGGAAAAAAAACAAACTCGACCGATGCCTCAATCGGAATGGCGAAAGCATAAGTACACTGGGAAGTAAATTTTTAATACAGTGTTGGCAATGAATAGTAAACCGATTACTCATAATGATGGAGTAATCGGTTTTTTGCTATATTTTATGATTGATTTAAAACTTTGTGATTGTAGTGAAAGGCGTCCGCCTGTAACGTAAATCAACAATATCGTTTAACTGAGCGTATTTTAAAAAAATTTTTTTTACAATGAACTTTTTTACCATTAGCACCGTATTATCATTGAATCAAAAGTGGAGAGGAAGATGGCATATGGAAGAATTAGCACAAGTTCCGTGGGCAGCAATTGCTCCGATTATTGTAATTCAACTTATATTAATGGTAACGGCACTCGTTGATATAGCCAAAAGTGAAGCAACAAAGGGACCAAAGCTAATATGGGTATTCATTTCAATTTTTATCAGTATTTTTGGTCCAATCCTATATTTTGTGATTGGAAGGAAGAGATAATATGACACTCGTATCATTGGAATCACTCGTTAAAAGA
The DNA here is from genome assembly GCF_022427965.1 of Fredinandcohnia quinoae. Taxonomy (GTDB): domain Bacteria; phylum Bacillota; class Bacilli; order Bacillales; family Bacillaceae_L; genus Ferdinandcohnia; species Ferdinandcohnia quinoae. The sequence goes on from NZ_JAKTTI010000008.1 coordinate 43,223, forward strand.
TTTGGAAAAGAAACAGCAGTGAAGGATTTAAGCTTTCAGATTAAGGAAGGAAGCTGTACAGCATTACTTGGTCCAAATGGAGCCGGTAAGACAACAACACTTCGTATGCTAGCGGGGTTGCTCCAACCAACAGACGGTAAAATCAGATTTACGGGTATGAAAGATGGTGATAACCGACAATATATCGGGTATCTACCACAACATCCAGTGTTTTATAACTGGATGAATGCGAATGAATTTCTCATTTATGTTGGCCAGCTAGCTCATTTAACGAAGAAGGAGTCACAAATTAGGGCAGATAAATTACTCGAGCTTGTTGGGTTGGCGGATGCAAAAAAGCGTAGAATTGGTGGTTTTTCAGGCGGAATGAAACAACGATTAGGAATTGCACAAGCAATGATTCATGAGCCAATGCTTCTTATGCTTGATGAGCCGGTCTCAGCTTTGGATCCAGTTGGACGGCGTGAGGTTATTGAGATGATGAGAGAATTGAAAAAGAAAACAACGATTCTTTTTTCAACGCATGTTCTCCATGATGCCGAAGAGGTATGTGATGAAATTGTCATCATGCAGAAAGGCAAGCTTGCATTAAGCGGGTCATTGGATGAATTACGTAAAAGGCATCAGCATGATGTAATTATCATTTCCGCAGATGGAGATATAACAGAGTGGGCACAAGGTTTGAAATCAATTGATGTAATTACTGATGTGCGAACTGAGCGTACGACTGCTACGATCACGGTTTCACGACTTGAAGCAGCTAGAGAGGGAATTTTACAAGATATTCTTGATAAGAGAATTCCAGTTATTTCTTTCCAAGTGGGGCAATCCTCATTGGAGGATGTATTTATGAAGGTGGTGAGCGAATGAGTCAGTGGATTGTATTGTTTAAAAAGGAATGGCTTGAAATGATTCGCAATTATAAAATGCTATGGATGCCACTTGTCTTTATTTTATTGGGCATTATGCAGCCGGTCTCCTCTTATTATTTGCCCGAAATTCTTGACAAGGCTGGGAATCTTCCGGAGGGGGCTGTGTTTGAAATCCCATTACCAACCCCATCTGAAGTGATTGTCTCAACACTTGGGCAATATAGTCAGATAGGGATACTAGTACTTGCATTGGCATTCATGGGGATTGTGGTTGCTGAAAGGAATAGTGGGGTTAGCGAAATCATTTTGGTAAAGCCTGTCTCATTTTTTAATTATATTACCGCGAAATGGGTAAGCATCGCAATCATAACAATCGGCTCCTTTTTACTTGGGATGTTTGCATCGTGGTATTACACGGAATTGCTAATTGGTGAGGTAGTATTTATTGACTTTTTGAAGGGATCACTCGTATATGGACTCTGGCTATTGTTTTTAGTTACTGTGATCTTATTGCTTAGCACTGTGTTAAAAAATAGTGGACTTGTTGCGTTCCTAACGATACTTGTAGCTATTGCATTGTCAGGCATAACCTCATTATTTTCAAAATGGATGTTGTGGAGCCCTGCTCGATTATCGACTCACGCAAGCCAACTCATCCTTACTGGAAGTCCTGATAATAGCTTTATTTTGGTCTTTATCATTACAGCACTACTCATCATTGGATTTATAAGTCTTGCAATCTATTTTTTCTCAAAAAAAATAAGAACTGCATAATGGCACAAAGCTTGATGTGAACAAGTTACTAACCAGATAATCGTGATTATTTGGTTGGTAACTTTTTTTTAACTTTATTCAGCTGAAGTCTTCCACTTTTATAAGTTGAGAGATGAATGCAAAGAAGTTTCCAATTCAGTGGGGGTTCAAACCCCGACTGAATAAAGTTAAAGCCTCCGGCGGATGCCTCAGATTTTTAAAGGAAGCTTTTCGAGCAAGCTCGAAAAAATCTGGGCGCAAATACGCCAAGGCGCATTTGATTAGCCCCTTTTGTGAATTGGAAGAAACAATAATTGACTAGTCTCGTCAAAAAGCTACAAAAGTATTGAAGTTATAAAGGAATAATTGATTTAATTGTCTAAATAATGGGATAAATATTTCAAGGAATCGTGTACATGCACGCAGAATTTAAATATTATTGAGTATTTGCCTAAGTACGTCAAACAAAGGGGGGACTATGTTGGTTATCAGGCAACCTCAATCCTAATACAATTTCAAAAGGGAGCTGGGACTTATCTATGTATAAAAAGAGATCATTACGAACTTCATTAATGCTATTAGTCTTTCTACTTGCGTTTTCCTCATTTAGTATGGGTGCATTCGCAAAAGGAAAAGAGCCAAACTCTGATTCTGTTGCTCAAAAACTAGCAGAGCTAGTTGGAGATATTGACGTAAGATCCACAAAGTCAACTACGGTCATCGTTGAAATGAATGAACAATCAATTGTAGAAGCAAAGCATACAGGAAAATCCCAAACAAAAGCAAATTTAGCAAAAGAGAGAAATAAGGTTAAAGATGCTGTCGTAAAAGCAGCTAAATCAAGTAAGGTTAATCGTGAATATGATTATGTATTCTCAGGTTTCTCAGTAGAGTTAAAAGCAAGTGAAATTCCAGCACTACTTTCAGTTCCAGGTGTAAAAGCCGTATATCCTGCGGTTACATATACTGTGACTGGTGAAGAAAGTGAACTCGTTACACCTGAAGTGTATAGCCCTCAAATGATGAATAGCGCTCCACATATTGGAGCAAATGATGCATGGAAATCTGGTTACACGGGTAAAGGAATCACTGTTGCGGTAGTTGATACTGGAGCAGACTACACCCATCCTGACCTAGCTCATGCATTTGGAGAATATAAAGGCTATGACTTTGTCGACAATGATAATGACCCGCAAGAAACACCAAAAGGGGACCCACGTGGTGAAGAAACAGCACATGGTACCCACGTTTCTGGTACAGTCGCAGCTAATGGAGAAATTAAAGGTATTGCACCTGATGCTACGCTTTTAGCATATCGTGTACTTGGACCAGGTGGAAGTGGATCAACTGAAAACGTAATTGCTGGTGTAGAACGAGCTGTACAAGATGGTGCAGATATCATGAACCTTTCGCTTGGAAGTTCATTTAACTACCCAGACGATGCGTTAAGTATTGCACTTGATTGGGCAATGGCTGAAGGAGTTGTTGCAGTCACTTCAAATGGTAATGCAGGCCCTGATAATTGGACGGTTGGAACACCGGGAACTTCCCGTGAAGCAATCTCAGTTGGGGCTACACAGCTACCGTTTAACGTGTATAATTCAAAAATATCAACAAGTGAAGGTGTGAATTATCCTTCTGCTAAAGTTCAAGGTTTCCCAAGTGATGAAGCTATACTTGCATTAAATGGTAAAGAGTATGAATTTGTTCATGTTGGACTAGGCGGTCCAAGTGATTTTGAAGGGAAAGACCTAACTGGAAAAATAGCTTTAATTAGTCGTGGTGATTTTGCATTTGTCGATAAGGCAACCAATGCTAAAAAAGCAGGTGCAGTTGGTGCGATTATCTATAATAATGTGGCTGGAGAACATGCAGATGTGCCAGGTATGGATGTACCGACAATTAAAACGACATTAGAAGATGGAAAGAAACTCCTTGCTGAATTAGAGAAAGGAAATAATAAAGTCACGTTTAATATTGAGTTTTCACATAAAGTTGGCGAAATGATGGCTGACTTCTCATCTCGTGGACCAGTTGTTAAAACTTGGATGGTCAAGCCTGATGTTTCTGCTCCTGGGGTAAATATTGTAAGTACAGTTCCAACTCATGACCCTTCAAATCCACATGGTTATGCAGCATATCAAGGAACAAGTATGGCATCACCACATGTAGCTGGAGCATCAGCATTGCTTTTACAAGCTCACCCTAACTGGAGTGTACAAGATGTAAAGGCTGCTTTAATGAATACAGCTGAAAACTTAATTGATCCCGCGACAGGTGAGGACTACCCGCACAATACACAAGGTGCAGGAAGCATTCGTGTACTTGATGCAATTAATGCTAAAACATTAGTAACACCAGGTAGTCACTCATTTGGAGTATTCTACAAGGACAAAGGAAAGCAAGTTGAAAAGCAACATTTTACAATAAAAAATCTTTCAAATGAAAGAAAGTCTTATAGTTTTGAAGTGAAATTTGATGGAAATCCAAATGGAATTAAAGTGATTACAAGTAATAATTTAAAAGTAAATGCAAATAAATCACAAAATGTTAATCTTAATGTGCAAGTGGATGCCGGGAAATTACAACCTGGGTATTATGAAGGAACAATTGTGATAAGTGATGGGGAACAGACTTTTGATGTATCAACCATTTTATTTGTAAAAGAACCAGATTATCCACGTGTATCAGGTATGGATGTAACACTTGGAAGTGATGGACCAACTGCAATAGAAGCATATTTCCAAGGTGGAGCAGAAGTTGTGGATCTATTTGTTTATCTATCTAATAAAGACGGTGAACCGCTCGCATATTTAGGTGATATTGGAGTCTATGAAAATATCCCAGCAGGATTCCAAACTTTTGAGTGGGATGGAACATTAAATGATGGCTTCAAGCTGCCAAAAGGCTATTATTACAATGTATATGCATATGCAACATATGATGGCATTACATCTCTAGCTGGAGCAAACTTCTTAAACGAATAAAAGTAGTTCTGTTGTGAACTAGTTACCTACCAGATAATCGTTATTATTTGGTAGGTAATTTTTTTTTCGCTATTATCGAAAGTGTTTTAATTTTTTGATATAATAAACAAAACTATTTCGATATTCGAAACAAAAGGAGAAAATAAGAAATGGACTACTTACATAATCCATATACATCTAATCGATTAGCTACCTTTGCCAGAAATGGTATGGTTGCTACGTCACAGCCACTGGCAGCTCAAGCGGGTCTAGATATTTTAAAGAGAGGTGGGAATGCAATCGATGCTGCTATCGCAACAGCAGCATGTCTTACCGTAGTTGAACCGACCTCGAATGGGATTGGAGGAGACGCATTTGCACTCGTATGGGTAAATGGCCAGCTTCATGGTTTAAATGCTAGTGGTACTGCACCTAAAAATATATCCATTGAGGCACTGAAAGAAAGAGGCTACGAAAGTATTCCAAAATACGGATTAATACCTGTTACTGTACCAGGTGTACCAGCAGCATGGGCAGAACTTTCCAAGCGTTTTGGAAAGCTACCATTAACTGATGTACTTCAGCCAGCAATTGAATATGCTCAAAATGGCTTTCCGTTATCTCCGATTTTAGGGAAGTACTGGAAGGGTGCATATAATAACTATAAAAAGAATCTGATAGGAGAGGAATTTGCTAGTTGGTTTGAAACATATGCTCCAAACGGTCGTCCTCCTGAAATAGGTGAATTATGGCGTTCTGAGGATCATGCTAGAACCCTTCAATCAATAGCTGAGACAAATGCCGAAAGCTTTTATCGTGGTGAATTAGCGGATAAAATTATATCCTATATAGAGCAATATGATGGCTTCCTATCTGCTGAGGATCTAGCAAACTACAAACCTGAATGGGTTGAGCCAATATCGGTTAATTATCGTGGCTATGATGTATGGGAAATTCCACCTAATGGCCAGGGATTAGTGGCTTTAATGGCGTTGAAAATGTTAGATGGCTTTGAGTTAACTGAAAAGGAATCCGTGGAAACATATCATAAACAAATTGAAGCTATGAAACTAGCATTTGCCGACGGTAAAACGTATATTACGGATCCGAAAGAGATGTCCAGGTCTGTTGAACAACTTATGTCAGAAAAATATATGAATGAACGGAGAAGCTTAATCGGTAATGAGGCACTTATGCCAGAACCGGGCACACCTCCGAGTGGAGGTACTGTTTATTTAGCAACAGCAGATGAAGAAGGAAATATGGTTTCCTTCATTCAAAGTAATTATTTCGGATTTGGATCGGGTAATGTTGTTCCAGGGACAGGCATAGGATTACAAAATAGAGGCTTTGACTTTTCGATGGATCCAACACATGAGAATGCATTAAGACCAGGTAAAAAACCATTTCACACAATCATTCCAGGATTTTTAACGAAAAATGGAGAAGCAGTGGGACCGTTTGGTGTAATGGGTGGGTTTATGCAGCCTCAAGGACATGTCCAAGTGGTGATGAATACGGTAGATTTCCATCTCAACCCGCAGGCTGCTTTAGATGCTCCAAGATGGCAATGGGTAGAGGGAAAGAAAATTCACGTTGAACATAGCTTTCCACAGCATATAGCGCAGGCACTTTCAAGAAAAGGACATGACATACAAGTGGCATTAGACTCTGGCGGGTTTGGACGAGGTCAAATGATTTGGCGTAACCCTAATACTGGTGTCTTAATTGGTGGAACTGAACACCGTACAGACGGAGCCATTGCCGCTTATTAGCCTGTCTGGGTGCTATGTCAGACGTGGCTGTTAACATATTGATGTTTCGGGCATTATAGGGTTGGTGTTCTCAATTAGGATAAAATTAACCCCTCTAATGAGGAGGAATTCACCTTCAGAAAGGATATATTATGAAACAGTTTCAATTGTTTTATGCATTTTTAAAGGTTGGTCTGCTTGGTTATGGTGGTGGACCATCCTCCATTCCACTTGTTCACAAGGAAGTTGTTGAACGATATAAGTGGTTAAGCGACGATGAGTTTGGTGATATTCTCGCACTTGGAAATACACTTCCAGGACCAATTGCAACAAAAATGGCCGGATATATAGGGTACCGTGTTGGTGGTGTGCTAGGAACGGTGCTATCGCTTATCGCAACAACGGTTCCGACGATTATTTTAATGATTGTTCTCCTTACATCACTTTCATCCTTCAAAGACCTTGATTGGGTTCAAGGTATGACAAAGGCGGTTGTACCAGTCGTTGGTGTAATGCTCGCAGTTTTAACATGGCAGTTTTTTGAAAATGCAAAAAAAGGACTTGGTTGGGTGAAAACAGTTATATTTGGTGTTGCAAGTTTACTATTACTCGAGTGGCTAAATGTACACCCAGGAATTTTAATCGGAGTGTTACTTGTTGCAGCATTAGTGAAAAAAAATAAGAAGGAACAAGAAGGAGGTTCATCTTCATGATCTATTGGCAACTTTTCCTTGCCTTCTTCCTACCGGGAATATTGGGCTACGGAGGTGGACCAGCATCTATTCCACTTGTTGAAAATGAAGTTGTACATACATATCATTGGCTTTCAGTTCAAGAATTTAGTGAGGTACTTGCACTCGGAAATGCCTTGCCAGGACCTATCGCTACAAAAATGGCTGGATATATCGGCTATCAACAGGCAGGGATACTCGGTGCATCAGTCGCTATTTTTGCAACAGTAGCACCATCACTTATTTTAATGATTGGGCTTTTAAGTATCTTATATAAATTTAAGGATTCACCAAAAGTTAAACGAATGACAAACTACATTCGTCCAACAATCGCCATTTTGTTAGGAGTCATGGCATACCGTTTTTTTTCAGAATCATATGAGGGCACAGGATTAGGGCAGACGATTTTTCTTATCGTTGCAAGCTTTCTTCTCTTAGAAAAATGGAAGATCCACCCTGCATACGTCATAATAGGAGCCTTAGTCTACGGAGGAATATTCCTATAAATTAACGTCATTAATAAGTGAAGAAGAAAGGAAGAAAGAAAACGTATGAAGAAATTACTTCTAACTGGATTTGAGCCGTTTTTAGATTTCCCAATCAACCCAACTGAGGAAATAGTGAAAAGGATTGATGGATCAACTATCGGTAACTATCAAATCATTGGACGACTTTTACCAGTTGATTTCTCGGAATCAGCAAAACAAATTCTTAACCTAATTGACGAGGTTAAACCGGATGTAGTGATTTCCTTAGGGTTAGCAGCTGGCCGTTCAAAAATCACACCAGAACGAATCGCAATCAACTGTTGTGATGGCGCAGCAGATAACAAAGGGATAAAACTAGAGGATTCACCGATTGAAGATAATGGCCCTGTAGGATATTTTTCAACCCTTCCAATACGGAAGTTTGTAAATACACTTAATGAAAATGGATTACCTGCCACAATCTCTAATAGTGCTGGGACCTATTTATGTAACAATGTTATGTATTCAACTCTTCATAAAATTGAACAGGAAAGCTTATCGATTCAAGCGGGTTTTATTCATATCCCTGCGTCACATCAACTCGCTATAAAAAAACCAAATCTTCCAAGTTGGTCTAATAAAGATTTAGAGGCAGCAATAGCGATAATGATTGAAACCCTTGGTGGTGAAAAATAGGGCAACTTGTCCTATTTTTTTCTTGACTGTTAAAAAAAATAAATACATAATAATAATTATTATCAATTTTCGTAATATTATAATTATAAGATAGTACTATAATTGTAGCTAATGATAATACATACCCAAAATGATAACGCTTTCATAAAAAGGAGTTGTCCTTTATTCATGATTTTATTCTTACTTCTTATTGTCACTGCTTTAAGTTTATTTTTCGGTTTAAAAAAGAAACGTCCAATCTTTTTACTTATTCCTTTCGCATCAATATTTATCTATTTCATTATTGAAGTAATACTATTCCCGGCACCAATAGGTGAGACAATTCGTTTTATCTTTTCATTAAAATAACAAGCTATGTTTTAAGGAGGTGGTCCATGAAAGGAATTAGAGCTGAAGTCTAACGCACAATTAAAATAATAACTTAGTGGAGGTGCTAACATTTGAAAAAAATTGACAAGAAAATTGCTGATGCTTATTTTAAAGAGCGTACAAGAAATATTGCAATTTATTTAATTATCGGGTTTCTAGTTTCATTTGGAGTGGTATTGTTTGCAGAGCCATTTTCCAAATTCTCCGTAAACGGTCTTCCATTTCATTATTTCATGGGTGCCCAAGGAGCTGTATTAACATTTATCATTGTATTATTTGTTAATGCAAAAGTAAGTGATAGCATTGATAAAAAATATGGTATTGATGAAAGTAAGAATGAACAAATCAGTTCAGGAAAAGTATTAGATCATTAACCTATCAGACCAGCATAAAACCTCTACATCTGAGACTTTCAAAAGCAAATAATCAATCAAATGAGTCTCGGCCCTAGTAAAAATTCATTTTGCACATACTTCTACATACACCACAACATACTCAGTACAAAACTTACAAATGCCGAAAACACTTCAATTCAAAGGGGGATGAAGTTTGGATACACAGTTTTTGGTCTCATTATCAATTATTTTAGCGTCGTTTGCTCTTTATATTGGGATTGCGATCTTCAATCGAGCGAAAGCAACCTCAGATTTCTATGTAGCTGGTCGTGGAGTGCCACCAGTCTATAACGGAATGGCCATTGGAGCGGACTGGATGAGTGCGGCTTCCTTTATTGGAATGGCTGGAACGATCATGGCACTTGGATATGGTGGTCTAGCCTACATCATGGGCTGGACAGGTGGATATCTGTTGCTTACTTTCCTACTTGCGCCTCAGTTGCGGAAATATGGAAGATATACGGTTCCAGAATTTATAGGTGACCGATTCAATAGTCATACGGCACGTATTATTGCAGCAATCTGTACAATCATTATCTCATTCACCTATTCAATTGGTCAGCTATCAGGTTCTGGAGTTGTTATTGGGCGTCTATTTGAAATCGACGCGAAAATAGGAACGATGATTGGAGTAGTCTTGATTGCTTTCTACGCAGCAATGGGTGGTATGAAGGGAATTACATGGACACAGGTAGCACAATATCTTGTATTAATTATTGCTTACTTAATCCCTGTTATTTTTATTTCACTACAGCTAACAAATAATCCATTGCCATGGTTATCCTATGGAAATATTGTTGAACAAATCGGTGAGCTTGACCGTGAACTAGGCTTTACCGAGTATTTCGCACCATTTACAACGGGTACAAAGTGGCAGTTCCTAGCATTGATGTTCACATTAATGGCAGGTACGGCAGGTTTACCACACGTAATTGTTCGCTTTTATACAGTTTCTACAATGAAAGCAGCACGCTGGTCTGGTGCATGGGCACTGCTTTTTATCGGTTTCTTATATTTATCTGCACCTGCATATGCGGCGTTTTCTCGGTTTATTTTAATGACACAAGTAGCAGGTCAAAAAATAGCGGAATTGCCTCATTGGACTCAATCTTGGATTGATGTCGGAATGTTAAAGCTTGCAGATACGAATAGTGATGGTATTTTACAATGGACGGAAATGACAATTGCGAATGATATCGTCGTAATGGCTACTCCAGAAATTGCAAATCTCGGAGTATTTGTAATTGGATTAGTAGCAGCAGGAGCGATGGCTGCGGCATTATCAACTGCTGGTGGATTGATGATTTCACTCTCATCATCGTTTGCACATGATATTTACTACCGTGTTCTTAAGCCTGACGCTACTGAGAAAAAACGTCTAAATGTTGCACGATGGTCGATTGCAATTGCAACATTATTAGCCGGACTTGTTGCCTTAAACCCTCCAGGAGCGATTACCCAAATTGTAGCTTGGGCATTTGCAATTGCATCGGGTACATTTTTCCCAGCACTACTATTAGGTGTTTGGTGGAGGCGCTCAAATGTGTATGGAGTTATTTGGGGAATGATAGTTGGATTAGCAGTAACATTAGGGTACATCTTTGCTGCGAAATACGGAGGCTTCACGATTGCAGGAATTATCGATACAGGAGCAGGTATATTTGGTGCTACAGCAGCAATACTTACAAACGTCATTGTCTCACTATCAACTCCAGCACCATCTCAAGAAATTCAAGGTTCAGTAATGGATCTCCGCTACCCTGAACAAATGACATATAAAGATGGTGAGGTTTGGTTAAAAGAAGAAGCATAATTGTTGAAAAATATACTGATGTTACGATTGTAAAATGTCGTAGCATCAGCATTTTTAATGCCAAAATTGCTCTAAAGAAGGTATGAAAATGAAAAGACTTTATGAGGATGTTAACAAGCATCCATTTTTTCAAGGCTTATCAAAAATTGAGTTACAACAATTACTGGAAAAATGTCAATCGAAGGAATTTAAACGTTTTGATATTATTTTTCATGCGAATGAGCAGCGGAAGGGATTACTTCTGCTGCTTTCTGGCTTTGTTGAAGTTTGTGTAGGCAGGAATGATAAAAGAGAGGTGTTGGAAGTACTTCAACCCGGTGAATTGATTGGACTTTCGAGTGTAGCTGACTTTTTAGGTGAAGTGAAAAGTGACTTTGAATATGGAGTTGAGGTAAGGGCAATTGAACAGGCAGAAGCCATTTTTATTCCATATCCAGTCATTGAGCTTCTGTTAAAAGAAAAGGAGATCTATGATTATCTTTTCACACAATTAGCAGTTCGATTGAAAGATATTTATGGTTCATTAGCAGAGCAAGTTGTACTTTCACGAAAGGTAGACCATTCTGGCTCATTAGTCACAACGGTTAAAGATATGATGTCAAAGACAATTATTTCAGTCGAATCAATGGCCCCAATTGAAACAGCAGCATTTCGAATGGCAGATGAACGTACGAGTTCGGTTTTAGTGTTGGAACATGGGGAAGTTCTAGGAATTATTACAGAGCGGGATATTGTGTCGAGAGTAATCGCAAAAAAGAAAGCGTATGATGATCCGGTCAAAGAAATTATGACGGAAAACCCATACACTATTTCACAATTTGTATTTTATTATGAAGCACTGTCAACAATGATTTTACATGGAATCAAACACTTGCCAGTTACACAAGATGAGCAGGTTGTAGGGATAATTACGTTATCAGATTTGATGAGAAAAAAGAGTGACAATATGATACGAACAATCCGAACAATTGAACAATCAGAAGAAGAGACAATACCGGTTATTAAGAAGGCGATATATGAAGTAGTTGAAGCTCTTCTTCAGGATGATGTCCCTGTCTTTAAAATCCTCGAAAGCATAACAAAACTCTATGATCGTCTTGTTAAAAGATGTATTGAAATTGCAGTCAATAAACTTAGGGTAAAAGATGGATTAACACCACCTGTTTCATTCTGCTTTTACCAAATGGGAAGTGCAGGTAGGGGGGAGCAATTTTTATTAACCGACCAGGACCATTTTCTCGTATACGAACAGACTGAAGAAGATCAACACGAGTATTTTGCTAGATTGAGTGAAGAAATCGTTCATTTACTAGAAAGATCTGGATTTGAACGTTGCCAAGGGGAAATGATGGCAAGTAATCCACGTTGGAGAGGATCAATTGATACATGGATAGGACGGATCCATTCTTGGAGTATTCATTCATCCCCGCAAAATATGCTCCTAGCTCAAAACTTTTTTTCATATCGATTCCTATATGGAAATGAACAACTTCACCAAAAATTTGAAAAAAGCATACAGCAGCAGATGATAGGTGCGAAAATATTTCTATTTCATCTTCATGAACAGGAAAAGGAAAGTCTAATACCGACTTTAGACCATCCCATTCGGTCTTTATTCAGGCTAGAACGCAAATCGCTTGATATTAAAAAGGAAATCCTCTTTCCGTATCACCATAGTCTTCAACTATTATCTCTCTTACATGGCATTGTAGTTGGAACACCATTTACTAGAATCGATAGATTAGTTCAGAAAAAAGTGTTTAGTGAAGACTTTGCGAAGGATGTTAAAACAGCTATCGGAGAAATCATGTGTTTTTATGTAAAGCAAAGATGGAAGCAGCATAAAAATAATGAGAAATTGACTTCTGTATTAGTATTCACCCATTTAACAACAAGAGAAAAGGAAGACTTACTTTTAAGTGTAAAGACTTTGAAGGAAATGCAGAATTTAGTGAATGTGTATTTTTGAAAAGAGGAGGGATATTGTTGTTTTTTGCAAAAAAACTGGTCATGCCCCAATTTTATTTAGAGATTCCATTGTCTACTCCAATCGAAGAAATTTCTTTCACAGTATTTGATACAGAAACAACGGGTTTCCAAATAGGAACTTCTGATCGTATGATCGAAATTGCTGCCGTTCATGTGCAAGGGTTTGAGGTAGATGAATTCGACATATACCAGTCATATATCAACCCACAACGACAAATTTCTCGGGAAATAATCGAATTAACCGGTATATCCAATGAAAAGGTCGAAAATGCCCCATTCTCAATCGAGGCTATTACTCAATTTTTTACATTTGCGGAGAAATATCATACTGCCTGTTTAGTAGGACATTATGTCTCTTTTGATATTCTCACGCTAAAAAGTGAGCTTAAGCGGGAAAGAATCGCTTACAGAAAGCAACCTACAATTGATACATTAGATTTAATAGGATTTATTTCACCATCCTATGACATGCGTGATTTACATAAATATGCACAAAACTTTGGTACAAGGATTTATGAACGGCATACAGCAAGAGGAGATGCCCTTACCACCGCATATCTTTTTGTTGAACTTCTATATCTGTTCAAAGAACGGGGAAATCACACATGGGGTGATTTACTTCATGCAGCCGAAAATCAAAGTCGGTATTTCTAAGACTTACTTTTACCTTTAAATGTTAAAATAACAATAAAACAGCCACATATTTACATGTAAACAAGCCATTTTTAAAAATATTTAGATAAAACCCTTGTCCCTCTTGAGTTTTTAGCATAATCCCTCAACCAAGCTAATAAAATGTTACAAACCTAACAAAGAGAGTGTTTGAGGTGAGGGGTCGTATATTCGTCTTCGAAGATCCAGTAAATCAAATTGAGTTTAGTAATAAACAATGAAACGTATTCGTTGAAGCGTAGGGACGAGTCTCATTTCACACTTCTCACATCCATATAGGGAGGGCGAGTGGTGTGCACGATTACATCAAAGAACGTACTAACAAGATTGGAAAGTATATCGTGGAGACAAGGAAAACAGTTCGCGTTATTGCGAAAGAATTTGGAGTTTCCAAAAGTACTGTCCATAAAGATTTAACCGAGAGGCTACCAGAAATTAATCCCGAATTAGCAAATGAAGTAAAAGAAATTCTTGATTATCATAAATCAATCCGACATTTACGGGGTGGGGAAGCTACAAAGCTTAAGTATAAGAAAGAAGAAGAGCTTCAAGAAGAACCAGTGAAATGAAAACTAATCATAAATAATTCACCTAATTGCCCAGTCTTATTATATATTTGACTGGGCAATTATCGTGTTACTTCAATCCTCATTTTATTAGGTCGACATATTCCAACATATTATTGTAATTTTTTTTACAAAAAACGCTTTTTTATAGCAATTTGTGATACAATATATTATTAGGGAAATATGTACGCATTGGCGATTTAACTTTATTCCGCAGAACAGAATGAAGGTGAAATCTGGACGCAAATACGTCAAGGCGCATTTGATAGAGGGAGGAAGTAACACGATGTTAGCTAGGGATATCGGAATAGATCTTGGTACAGCAAATGTACTAATTCATGTAAAGGGGAAAGGCGTTGTTTTAAACGAGCCTTCTGTAGTTGCAATTGACAAAAACACTGGAAAAGTTCTAGCTGTTGGTGAAGAAGCTAGAAGAATGGTCGGACGTACACCGGGGAATATTGTCGCAATTCGACCACTTAAAGATGGAGTTATTGCAGATTTCGATGTTACTGAATCGATGTTAAAATATTTTATTAATAAGCTTAACGTAAAAGGATTTCTTTCTAAACCACGTATTCTTATTTGTTGCCCAACAAATATTACTTCTGTTGAGCAAAAGGCGATTAAGGAAGCTGCAGAAAAAAGTGGAGGAAAGAAAATATATTTAGAAGAAGAACCAAAGGTTGCTGCAATCGGTGCAGGAATGGATATTTTCCAACCAAGTGGAAATATGGTTGTTGATATTGGTGGGGGAACTACGGATATTGCTGTATTATCTATGGGTGATATCGTTACAGCATCCTCTATAAAAATGGCTGGAGACAAGTTTGACTCCGAGATATTGAACTATATTAAGCGCGAATACAAGCTACTGATTGGTGAGAGAACTGCTGAAGATATTAAAGTGAAAGTAGCAACTGTATTTCCGAATTCACGCCATGAGGAAATCGATATCCGTGGCCGAGATATGGTAACGGGTTTACCTCGTACACTAACGATTAAATCAGAGGAAATTGAGAAGGCACTACGTGAGCCGGTATATGCAATTGTACAAGCTTCAAAAGGAGTTCTTGAGAGAACACCTCCTGAGCTTTCCGCTGATATTATCGACCGTGGCGTCATTTTAACGGGTGGTGGTGCATTGTTACACGGAATGGATCAACTTCTTGCGGAAGAATTGCGAGTTCCTGTACTTATTGCAGAGAACCCAATGGAATGTGTAGCGGTTGGAACAGGTATCATGTTGGAAAATCTAGATAGATTACCACGTAGAAAGCTTGTATAAGGTATTTTTAAAATAAAAAGCTAAGGACCCCTATTCGAGGAGGTCCTTTAACAACATTTTCTAGATGAAAAAGCTGTAAGAAGCTTTTATAATAGAAGTAATAATGACTTGAATTGAGTGTGAAATGCTAAGGTGCATTTGAGATAATGAGGTGGTTTGATTGTTACGAGGTTTTTATTCTGCTGCTGCGGGGATGATTGCACAGCAAAGACGTACTGAAATGTTATCAAATAATATAGCGAATGCGAGTACACCAGGTTTCAAAGCAGATCAAGGTACTTTACGTGCTTTCCCTGAAATGCTTATGCAGAGAATGGAGGCAGTCAAGAGTGGTAGTAAACTTGCCACGTCTACTCCAATTGGGGGACTGAATACTGGCGTCTACATGCAAGAAACGATTCCATTGTACAAACAAGGTGATATTCGTGAAACCGGACGTAACACAGATATTGCATTAATCGATGGGAATTTGCCAATAAATGAGCAGACAAATAAACAAGGCTCATTATTTTTTACAGTGCAAAATGCTGACGGTGATGTTAGATATACGAGAAATGGTAATTTTACCATGGACCCAGCTGGGTACTTAACAACGAATGAAGGCTACTATGTTCTTGATGCTACTGGTAATCGTATTCCACTCCAAAGTGATCAATTTCAAGTTTCAGGAGATGGAACGATTGTTGAAAATGGAACACCTATTGCACGGATAAATATCGCTTATTCAGATAATCCGTATGAGCTTGTGAAGGAAGGCAATGGCCTGTATCGAACAAATGATAATAATGAACTTCCAGATGCGCTTGATGTCCCGGAAGTTAGTTACTCGATGAAACAAGGCTTCATTGAAGGTTCTAATGTAGATGTAGCGCAGTCAATGACAGATATGATGACGGCATACAGAGCATTTGAGGCCAATCAGAAAATTTTACAAGCATATGATAAAAGCATGGATAAAGCAGTTAACGAGATTGGTAGACTTCGATAATAGAGGGCTAGCTTCTAATGGCTAGACATAATGATTTTTGAGAAAGGGGGATGTGTATGCGTACGATGATTACCGCAACGAATACAATGAGCCAGCTACAAAAACAAATGGATACAATTGGTAATAACCTAGCGAATTTGAATACAACAGGTTATAAGCGCCGTGAAGTGAATTTTAGTGAACTCTTATATCAGCAATTTAACAATCAACCTTTTCCAGAACAAGAGGTAGGCAGACTGACTCCTAATGGAATAAGACAAGGAGTTGGTGCGAAACTTGGACATACAAATATTTCGATGACTCAAGGAAGTATTAAAACAACAGATCGCCCACTTGATATTGCATTTACAAAGGAAGGTCAATTCCTTCAAGTGATGGTAGAAGAAAATGGTGTCCAAACTCCACATTTTACTAGGGATGGTGCTCTTTATTTGTCCCCATTAGCAGATGGCTCTAATCAAGTTGGATTAGTGAACAGTAGTGGTAATCCGGTACTAGATGAAGATGGAGATCCAATTACCTTTTTTGATAATTTTAAAGAAGTGAATATATCACCAAATGGGGTTATATCTGTTATTCCGTCGCAAGCTGGACTTCCTAATCAGGTGTATAATCTTTCAGTTGTTGAAGTACATCGACCACAGCTTCTAGAATCTGTAGGCGGGAACTTATTTGCACTTCCAAATTTGAATGAATTAGGTGTGGCAGCAGATGAAGTATTTACCTCACTACAAGGTAACTTACGCGGGCAGGTTGGTATGCAACAGGGTGCACTAGAGCAATCTAACGTTGATATGTCCACTGAAATGTCTGATTTGCTAATGGCTCAACGTTCGTACCAATTTAATGCAAAATCCATTTCTATTTCGGATCAAATGATGGGACTTGTGAATGGTATACGTTAAAGCTTCCTTAGCCATTTGAAAATCTTTAACAGATAGGAGAATTCTCTCTATGACGAGTGATCTTAACAATACACAAGTGAAATCGCGCGCTGACTTTCGAAAAGCCCGCAAAGAAGAACAACCGGAGAAAAAGCAAAAAAGAAAGCGTGGCAGAAAAATTAGAATACGTATCTTACCAATATGGCTTCGGTTAATTATTGTTGCAATTCTTCTAGCGGCTAGCGTAATCGGTGGTGTAATTGTAGGCTACGGAGTTATAGGGGACGGCAAAACAAGTGATGCGCTGAATAAATCAACTTGGCAGCATATCATTGATTTGGTAAAGAAAGATACAAAAGAATAAATGAAGCAATGCCACAGTTTATTTGCTGTGGTTTTTTTCTATATTATAATAAAGGTAAGACATACATAGGAGGAAATTGGACAATGCTTGATATAAATGAAATCAAAGAAATCATTCCACATCGTTACCCATTTTTACTTGTTGACCGCATTCTTGAAATTGAAGAGGGAAAACGAGCTGTTGGGCTTAAAAACGTTTCAGCTAATGAGGAATTCTTCAATGGCCACTTCCCTGATTATCCAGTCATGCCAGGCGTATTAATCGTTGAGGCATTGGCACAGGTTGGTGCAGTTGCAATGCTGAAAAAGGATGAGAATAAAGGCCGTCTTGCATTCTTTGCCGGAATTGATAATTGTCGGTTCAAAAAGCAAGTGAAACCAGGTGACCAACTGCAACTTGAAGTTGAAATCATCCGACTACGCGGATCGCTAGGAAAAGGCAAGGGGATTGCAACTGTTGACGGTGAACTTGTCTGTGAAACGGAAATTATGTTTGCGCTAGGTGAAAAAACAGAATAATACCTTATGTAAAACCGGGCCGGCCAAATCGTCCCGGTTATTATCATCACCAAAAATAGTTAAGATAGATTTTTTAGTTTGGGGAAAGATAAGCAAAGACCGGCAAATGTGTGGGTCAAATCTGAAAAAAGAAGAAAGGAGTAATGGAATTGAATAACAAATGGTATCTAAAGTTAATGGGGTCGTTTCTTGCGATCATGCTAATTTCTGGATGTAACACAGATGACCAGGATCCACCACCAGAGGATGATGGAATAGAAACACCTGGGGATACGAATGATAATAATGACGATCTAGATGTTACACCAGAAGAGGATGTTGTCCCTGATGATGAGAATAATGATGGTGATCTAGATATCGGTAATGATAATGACAACAATAATGGTACTAATAATGGTACAAACGGTACTAATGGTACCAACGGAACAAATGGTACCATGAATCCTGGGACTGATACCGGTACTGGTACAGGAACAGATCTAAATAACGATGATGATGATAATAAATGATATGAAAAAGGCAGGGGTTTATAGCACCTGCCTTTTTCCATATGTAAAAATTACCGTTGACTAACTTTATTCTTCTTTTCCTGCATTTTTTGCCTAAATTCCACTAGTAGCCGCTCGCCATGGAATCCTTTTTCAATTAATTCATCTAGGACAATTTCAGCCATATTTGTTCTGCTTGAAACTAATGTTCCTTCAAACAAAATGCTAGCAGTGTTCTCCATCAATTTAATCATCCTCACTTTTCCGACCACTGAAGCCGGGTCGTTGGTTTCCTTTGTAATGGTAACTTGGAGATTGAGGGTTTCCTCTTTTTGAAGGTGTTTTTCAAATGAATCTTTATACACTTTATCTACGTATGCCTCTACAATCCAACGATTTTCTCCATCCTCTTTATTGATGATTAACCCATCAATAAGAGGTATGTTCTCGAATCGACTTGGTTGCTCATCTTGATGTAAAACTGCAAGTGAAACAAGCTTAAATGTCTTCATCATATCCCCTTCTCACACGCATTTATTCCGAAGCTTTTAGGAAGATTATAGCACAGTTGACTTTGTTTTCTACAGAAATAGTGAATTTCGGTAATTCTTATTATGATCAATGAGATAATGTTTGAATCGTATAAATGAGAACATTTTCAAGTTTCTTTCGATCACTAGGTTTGAAGGTAGAAAGCTCTTTTAGCACCTGTACCATACGTGGATTTTGAATTAAATAATCAATAACATCAGTAATTTCCTCATTACCCTCATTCAAGAAGGATTGATATTTCTGTTTAAATTCTAAAATATATGCCTGAGAAAAAATATTTACGCCGACAAGCTGGTCGAGTGTGACTTGAAAAAGATTACTTAATTGGAGGAGATCAATAATTGAAGGTGTTGTGTCCCCTGATTCCCATTTTGAAATATTTGAGCGGGAGATATTTAAATGCCCACTAAGCTCTTCTTGAGTCCAGCCATTTTTTTCTCGATAAAATTTAATATTTTTAGCTAAGGTTATCATACTCTCCATTGTGTCACCAACATTCTTATTTTTGATTTATGTTCAATCCCTTTGAACAATGATTATTAATAAAAATGGTATAGGAGCTATAAATAACTAAGTGTTCAAAATAGGAACAAAGACATAAAAGTTATATCAACGAACAAAAATAACCGAAATAGCGATAAATGAGCTAAAAATCATAAAAAGATGTGATGAATGTTACACATTATATGCATTGATATAGGTAGAAAAATTCATTTTATATATTACTATTGTGGAAATATAACTATTGATAAATATGTAAGGGAAATAAAGGGAAACAGAGATAATCATTGATAATCTACACAATTTGCCAATATTTGTTGAAATTTGCCTTTTCTTAATTTCCATTTAATTCCCTATACTATTGGTAGTTTGAATGAGAGAAGGGGGAAGCGAATGGAACCGTACTATTTATCTGAATTAAGTTATGATGAAGTCAATAAATATCGAAAGAGAGATTATAGGCCATTAACTTGGTATAAAGTAATAATCAAAGAATACTCTTCTGATTACACCACGACACCCTTCTATGATGTTCTTAACATGTCTGACAAAAGCCAGAACCCACAAAGTAATGATGTTAGTGAGGTGATGGATGTACAACTGCTATCCCTTTCTGCATTAGCGAATAGTGAAGTTCCAATTCATTTGAAATTTTTGAAAAGGGATAAACAAAACTTACTCATCCTAAAAATTAATCCTGTAAAATATTTTTTTTATATATCTTTGTTAGAATGGAATGAGAAACAACAGGAATATAAGAAGGTTAAAAAGGCAAGAGTAACTGAAAATAATATGGCCTCTTTGAATGACCCTTCTATTATTGACTTACTTCAACGGATTTATATAGGATTTGGAGGGAACTTAGGGTTCCTTATCATGCCACCTTATCGGAAAAAAGATTTAGTATAGCGTTGATAACCTCTACTTTGTAAAAGGTAGGGGTTTTAATTTGGATCTGTAGAAATTAATGATGATTAAAAAAATATTAAAAGTTGATTAAAATAGTCAGCATCTCAAATAAAGTAATCTAATAATCTCATTTCTTAATGGGAAAAAGGCAATTATTGTGGTGAAAAACTGCTCAAAACTAATTATTCCTGATTTTACCTTATTTTTTTGATGAAGTATGATAAGCATGACGGGTGATAAAGTAAAAACTTTCCATTCGTATAGTGCAACGGAGGTTATTCATCCAAATGTTTGGCGAATGCCAAGTAATCTAGCAATTTCAACAAAGGAGGAAGGAATATGATTAACCAAGTTATTTTGGTAGGAAGATTAACAAGGGATCCGGAATTACGTTATACCCAGGATGGGCAAGCAGTTGCAAATGTAACATTAGCGGTTAGTAGAAATTTCAAAAATGCAGGAGGAGAATTTGACGCTGATTTCGTAAATTGTACACTATGGCGAAAAACGGCAGAAAATACAGCAAATTATTGTAGAAAGGGATCCATTTTAGGAGTTACTGGACGAATTCAGACACGTAATTATCAAAACAATGATGGTAAACGAGTATATGTAACAGAGGTATTAGCCGATTCAGTAAAATTTATGGGTGGAAAGCCGCGCGAATTAGTAGAAAACTAATAAGGGGAGACATTCAGGTGAATAGTGAAGAACTAATAAGGTTTGAAGAAAAAATTAATAATCTAGCAAAAGGAATTGCGATGCACCTTGAAACACTTCAAGGACAAATCGGAGAAAAGTTTGAACAATATGATAAAAATTATACAGAAAAATTTATGAAAATTGACAGTTTATTAGAAGAAAAAGTTGTCCCAAGGGTTGAATAGAGTAAAACCTCCCCAGGAATAAACATCCCACTATCAACTACTCCTCGAAATAATTGATGCCGCAATGATCCTATCAAAATAAAGCCTCAATAGACAGAAGGATACCCCGAGATATTCTACATCATTCACCAATCATGGCTACAACATGGTTGGTGTTTTTTAGCTAACCAGAATTTCATCTGCGTCTTTGTCCTGAAGAACACTCCAATCGGTAGAGTTTCATTTATACTTTCATTATAGAACGAATGTTCGTAAAAATCAACAAAAAAGGGTAAAAGGGGATAGTCCCCTTTACCCCTATTTCTTCAACTTTTCTTCCACAAGCTGATAAAGCTTTTGCCATGGCTCTGTTTTGTCCTTGTGCTTCTCATCAGCGACAAATTTCTTTGTTCGCTTTTTCCTCTGACTAGCAATTTTTTCAGCCACGCGTTACAACTCCTTTCGTTACTTAGAATGACCCGAGTAGGTCTTTCAGTTCGGTTGTGGAGAGTTCAGTGATCCAGTTTTCACTTTGGATGATCTCATCATTAAGTGATTGTTTCTTTTCGAGCATTTCATCAATCTTTTCTTCTAGTGTCCCTGTGGAAATCAATTTATGCACGTGAACAAATCGCTTTTGACCAATTCGATAGGCACGGTCTGTCGCTTGATTTTCAACAGCGGGATTCCACCAACGATCATAGTGGATGACATGATTTGCTTCGGTGAGATTTAACCCTGTACCTCCAGCCTTCAGTGATAGGATTAGAATTGAGTACTTTCGATCTTGAAAGTTATCAATCATCTCGTCACGCTGTGCTTTTGAAACACTGCCATTTAAGAAAAGGACATCCTCGTTAAATCGATCAGCCAACGTATCGCGAATCATCTCACCCATTTGAATGTATTGGGTAAAAATCAAACAACTTTCATTCTGTTCACGTATATGATCAACAAGTTCAAGGAGCTTCTCCATTTTATTCGAACGTTCCCCGATATCCCTCGGTTGATCTTCCTTCAAATAAAGTGCTGGATGGTCGCAAACCTGTTTTAACTTACTGAGCATTTTTAAAATAAGACCTTTACGCTGTATGCCAGCAAGCTGCTCTACCTGCTCCAATGTATCCTTGACGAGCTGCTCATATAAGGACGCTTGCTCAACAGTTAAAGGACAATATTCCTTTTGCTCAAGCTTATCTGGTAAATTCAAGGCAACATCTTTATCGTTCTTTGTTCGTCTTAACAAGAATGGTCGAATCAAACGTTGAACCTCAGCAATTTTGTCCTCATCCCGATCCTTTTCGATCGGCGTTACATAGCGTTTTTGAAATTGCCCCAGACTCCCCAAATAACCACCATTAATATAATCAAAAATGGACCATAGCTCAGTTAAGCGATTTTCCATCGGTGTTCCAGTTAATGCAATATGGTGGTCCCCTTTTAACTTACGAATGGTGCGGGACTGCTTTGTTTGCGCGTTTTTAATATTTTGCGCTTCATCTAAACAGATTGTTCCCCAATCAAAAGTAGAAATTTCTTCTTCATCAAGATGAGATAATCCATATGATGTTAATACAATATCCGCGTTCGCTGCTTGTTGTGTAAATTCTTCTCCTTTATAACGTCCAGAACCGTAATGAAGGTGCACACGTAAAGTAGGCGAGAATTTCTCCAACTCCTTTTGCCAATTCCCTAATACCGAAGTTGGACAAATAATAAGTGCAGTCTTCGCACTACTTTCTTTAATAGCTAGAAAATAGGCAATCATTTGAATCGTCTTTCCAAGCCCCATATCATCAGCTAAACAAGCACCAAAGCCGAACCTTCGTAAAAATAATAACCAATCAACACCCTGCTGCTGATACGGTCTTAGTTCACCCTTAAAGCTTCCGGGAATAACTGCTTTCGGAATTTCTTTAACGTCTGTTAATTGGGTAATCATTTGTGATAGATGGCGGTTTAGCTCTATTTGAATCCCTGCAAACGGTCGTGAAGATTCCGTTTCTTCTTCTGAAGACTGTTCACTAAGAGCAAGCAGCTCCTGTTCTAACACATCTCGGACATGCAAGCCATCCTTGTTTGCCTTTTGTAAAATCGACTGTACCTGTTTAATAAACGCAGGGTCAAGCTTGATCCACCTACCACGAATGTTAACAAGTCTTCTTTGTTGATTCACAAGGTCGAGAAATTCCTCTTCCGATAAATCAACACCATTTGTCGAAAAGCGCCAATCAAAATTGATGAGCGATTGCAATCCAACGAATGACTGCCTTTTACCACCTACAGAGGTTTTTACCCTTGCTTTAACAGCGAGTTGAGCATCCTTTATCGCTTGCCACCATGCAGGTAGTAATATTTCGACACCAGCATCAACCAGGAGTGAACTAGCATCCGTTAAAAACTCCCACGCCTGCTGTTCTGTTAATTCATTTATTATTCCTTCTTCACCCTTTAGCCAAGGAACAAGCTTACACCACATTAGTTGGTCTTGCTCCACCTTTTCGGCAAACAGTTCCCACTTTTTCGGACATATCCCATGGTAGATGTGCGAATCATCTTGAACTTCTTTATTTCGCAAAATCGTTTCAAGCTTCCAAGTACCATTATCAAGTTCAGGCTCATCAATGCGTAAAACGACATCAAAAGGAGTAAGATCTTTTTTCCAGCCAATTCGTTCCAACCAATTATTTTCATCCACGACAGACGTGGTTGCAGTGCTTTTAATGAGTGGGAATGCTTCGACAACCTCATTCCAAATTTCAGATAATGAATGGTCACGCTCGAACCAGTCGGAAAGAGCAGCTGAGAACCAGTCTTGAGTTAAACCACTAATCTCTACTCCGATTGGTTTCCAGCCAAACCTACCTTGACTCCATTCATGAAAATCGGGCATGAATTGCCCTGATTCAATGTATGGTAGTAAGGGTGTTGCAATCTCTCGAAATGTGCCTGCAACTTCATCTAATTCGCATCGAAGCAATGAATTTTCAGGCGATTGAGCAAAAAAAGTAAATGCTTGCCATGGTGACAGCAGTAGTGCTGGAAGTTTATCAACCATTACCTCTTTGAGAAAGGTTCCGTAGAATGAAGCCTCATGCCATGCAAGTACATTTTGTTTCCATTCTTGTACATCAAGAGGGGTTCCTTGCTCATCTGTACACCAAATGTAAAACCCTTTTTCCTCATCCCAAACTGAATGGATGACGAGTGTATCTGTTAACATCATTTATCACCAACTTTTTCGCACTAGATCCTTATTCCTTCACAATTAATGAAGCCCGCAAAAGCTCCTCTTGAAAGGCACGCAGTCTTTTTTTTGATGCAGCAAGCGTCGTAATATACGACTCCCATACATCTTCCTTTTTTAATCGTTTGTACTGAGTACGGACCCTCTTCAAATATTTAACTGCCTTTTTATAACTAGCTCGATTTTTTAACTCAATTGCATTCATGATGGCATGATGGTAAAAAGGCAATAGGGCTTGGCGATCATTTTCCTCGACAAGCTTAATATCATAGCGATCACACTCACCAATTTCATAGCCAGCTAACATTTGAAGCTCGACCCATTTTCGATAATCCTCAGCCTCTATTAAATAATCCGAATACTCCATGTAGCTATAAGGGATCAGTTGTTTCATCGCAGCTACATAGGGTGAATCATCATGCTCTATTGCATATCCCGATATTTCTTTTAAGTATGAACGAGTCATACGTCTTCGTCCTTCATGATTTGGAATCCCGCTAATATATGGAGGAATATTTTTAAGAGTATACTCTATCCAAAGGCGCGCCCTTTTCCACTCCTTTGTATCAGTTAAATAACCAATCCACCAAAAACTATAGGGGACAACTTGATAACTTAGTTTTTCCATTGTAGCTATTGCGTTCATATCATCCTTTTGCAAAAAGTGTAGATGAGCAACAGCAATTTTTTCCTCATCTGAACAAATTTTTGAAGATTCACGTTCAGATAAATAGGTTTCTTCCTGTTCAACCAACTTCTTATGATGTAAGAGGGTTGCCCAAATTAGTCGATACATTTGCAGCCGTTCAAATTGAAATGGAGTATCGGTGGTGGTAAGTAAGCTATTCCTTATTGGTTCTATGCTTTCCTCGATAAGAGAGTCCAATGAAAATGGCAAGGAAACTCGATTCAATTGATTGCAATTTTCAAAAATAATGTCAGTAAAATTATGGAAATATGGTTTTACATATGTTTCGATTTGGTAATTTTTCAATTGTAAGTCGTTAATTAATTCGATTATTTTATTCATACAAAAAAGAGCAGAGTGTAGAAGAAATATCTTTTTTAACTCAACCGCAAGTGGTGCTTTCCTTTTTAGGACTTGAAAAAAGGAATGATAAATGGTTGAAAAAAAGAAATGATTTTTAGCTGGGTAACTCCTTTCGAATGTTGAAAATTCTTTGTTAAAAAAGTCAATCCAGCTTTGGAGTGAAATCTCTGTATATTCTTTCTGACGATCCTTAATTTTAGTAATTGCTAATGTTTTTGGAGTACTTATCATTGGTTTGTTTCCTGCTTTCCACTCCTCAAGCAACGAACCAATCCTGTCCACACTTGAATACATATAGAAGAATACAGCCATCTTGTGCCGACAGAAATCCTGAGAAGGGCATGTACAAGTACTCATATCTAAAAAATCAAGATCAAGTGTGACATCTACAGGGATGATATCCTGTACTCTACCATCAACCTTGTGGTCATTCTGGCTTACATTGTACACGCTTCCTTGGCGATATAGTAATAATCCCTTTTTTATTAAATTCCGATCTTCTTCAGTCTCATATGTAATAATGCTCTTCAACTTTTCAGCAAAATGAAGAACTAGTTCTTTAGATAGGTCATTATGGAGCAATGATCATCACCTCAAAGGTTATTCATATTAAAGCAGAGTCTATTTTTATCCATCCTTTTATTATAGCGCAAAATCGAAAAAAATCGGTTATAGAATAGAAGTTTTCATCAATTTCAAAATAATTTTTAAAAATATACGTTTAGACAGTCTCTTTTAGCAGGGACTTAACGTAATTCTATAGTAGTTGCTGTTCAGTGGTAATGATTACGTTAAAAAATTCGTCTTCGAGGTGAATAATACTTGGATTTAAAACATTCTAATAAAAATAATATCCAAATTGATTTGAATCAAATTCGAAAAATAATGATTCGGGCATATATGATAGGAGAAAACAGTACACAAATAAATACGAAACAATTCATTAACGATATAGCTAATGACATCAAAAACGTCCGAAGTAACTAATACAAATGTAGACCTCTCCTGAACAAGTAAATATACTACTTTTGTAATATAGAAATAATAATTTTGTTGCATGGAAAAAATGTAATAATTTTGACATAATTGTCACCACAAACATTTTCAAAAGTGTTTGTGAAGCCCGGTATTGGTCAGTGCTCATAAATCATTCGACCAGTCTGGGTATTTCTATACCAATAGGTTGTTATTTTTCCACGGTAAATATATGATTGATTTGACTGAATGTTATGAATAGGGGGAAGAGATGAATATTCCAGTTGTATCTTCTCAGAGGCGAGAGGATTATGCGAAGTATTATATGACCATCATTTCAGTAATTGGTTGGGGAATTATTATTGGCGCATTTTTTTATGTGGATAAGCCTAGCAATTTTACGGAGCTGTTGCTTTTAACGGTCTTTTTATTTATTTGTGAATTTTATCCTATACCAGTATTACGAGGATTCACAACTATTACCTTTCCGCTAATCTTTGTATTGTATATCATGTTTGGACTTTCATACCCGATCATCATATACGCGGGAGTTGTTGTCCTTGTAAATATCATCCATCATCGACCATTAAGGACATTAATATTCAATCCAGCCCAGTTAGCAATCAGCTTTTTCCTAGCAGAATTTTTTGTTTATCGTACAAATTTAGGTGGAATAACCGTTTTTCAATCAACAATAATTGAAGGTATTTCAGACTTCACACTTCTATTAATCTTATTTTATATATTCAATAATGTAATAGTTGATGTTGTTTTACTTCTTAGACCACAACCATTTACATTTGCTATTTGGAAAGAGAAAACATTAGTAGAGTTAAACAGTGCAATTTTTTCATTTATATATGGAATTATGATATTTATACTCGAAAATCAAAATTCCAATAGACTAGATGCATTTTATCTTTTTTTCTTTTTCTCACCATTGGTGGCACTATCCTTTTTAAATGCGGTCATTTCAAATTTAAAAATGGAGAAAAAACGATTAAATGCACTTTTCTCAATATCAACTGATGTAAATAAACGGATACATACAAATGATTGGATTGAA
Source organism: Fredinandcohnia quinoae (assembly GCF_022427965.1). Taxonomy (GTDB): domain Bacteria; phylum Bacillota; class Bacilli; order Bacillales; family Bacillaceae_L; genus Ferdinandcohnia; species Ferdinandcohnia quinoae. The sequence continues at coordinate 70,963 of NZ_JAKTTI010000008.1, forward strand.
ACGTTGAAAAAGGGCTTTGGTGAGGTGGTAAATGTTCAGGCAATCTTCTTATGGGTCAAGGAAAATGGCGAGTGGAAAATTCTCTATTCGGAGGGAAGAGTTAACCCCTTCGACAAGCTCTCCGGAGAAGCGCTAAATCGCTTTGATGGGAAGAAGGCGCCAATCGTATATCATGACCGAATTAAAAGATTAGGACCGATAGATGAATTTTTTAAAAAAGACATGAAATCCTTTGTTTATTCACCTCTTGTTGTTGAAAATGAAACAATCGGCATGCTTGTGGTAGGAAGAAGTCGAGTGAGAAGCTTTGAAGATGATGATATTCACTCAATTGCTACGCTGTCAAATCAGCTGGCGATTGCTGTTAAAACAAGAATCCTAATTGAAGAACAGGAAAAAAGATTAATTTTAGAAGAACGTAATCGAATTGCACGGGAAATCCATGATGGGGTCGCACAAACCTTGGCAGGTGCTATTATGAAGCTAGAAACTGCCAACCGAAAATTTAATAAAAGTCCAACAGAAACAAAAAGATTAGTAACTGACAGTATTTCAAAGCTCAGACAAAGTTTAAAAGAAGTACGGGAATCCATCTATGAGCTTCGTCCATATCCAACTGAACGGGTAGGACTGCCGGCAGCGATAAAAAAACGAATAGAAATCATAATAGGAGAATACAGTTTAGAAATTAGTTTCGATATACGAGGCAAAGAGGTGCCACTCAGTTCTATGGTGGAAAAGGAATTATTCGATATTTTTCAGGAATGCTTGCAAAATAGTATTAAGCATGCGAAAGCATCAAGGGTTGAAATTCTATTAAGCTATCAAAAGGAGCATATCATCTTAAAAATAAAAGATGATGGTGTAGGCTTTTCCCTGTTTCAAGCAATGATAAAAGCGCAAAACAATCCTCATTTTGGGATACTGAACATGAATGATGCCGCTGATAAAATTAATGCCTCACTCCAAATTGACAGCAAAGAAGGGGAAGGAACGGATATTTCATTAACCGTTCCGAAAATGGGACTTGAAGGGGGTAGTACTGATGATCAAGCTTATGTTGGTAGATGACCACGCTGTATTACGGGACGGATTGCGAAATATTTTAGAAATGGAAGATGATATCGAGGTTGTAGGGGAGGCTGTTTCAGGGGACGATGCATTGTTGAAAATTCCTACCTGCCAACCTGATGTAGTCTTAATGGATATTAATATGCCTCAAAAGAATGGGATCGAAGTAACAGGCATTTTGAAAAAGCAATTTCCGGCAATGAAAATTTTAGTGTTAACCATGCATAGTCATGATGAGTATTTTATGGCGGCGATTCGAGAAGGTGCGGACGGATATTTATTAAAAGATGCCCCTTCAGATCAGGTGGTTGAGGCAGTCCGCACAGTGGCAAGAGGCGAATCAGTGATCCATCCATCTATGACGAAAAAGCTTCTTAATTTCCATCAGCAACAAGAGCAAGCAAAGGACACAGCATTGACAGAACGTGAAAGGGAAGTCCTCCAATGTCTTGTAGAAGGTTTGAGCAATAAGGAAATAGCGGACAGATTATATATCAGTGATAAAACGGTAAAAATCCATGTGAGTAAGATTTTCAAAAAATTCGAAGTCAAGAGCCGCTCACAAGTAGTCATCTACGCCGTACAAAACCAACTCGTACCCTTAAACCCACCCAATGGAGCTTAATTGAAAGGCTGAGGCGCTTCGCCAACCCCGACAAGCAAATGTTCTGTTGCAAAAAAATCCGCTCTTCTACTTTTTTGCAACAGGTTAATTGATCTCGAGGGGTTAAGTGCCAAAGCTAGATGATGAATTGCCGGGTTGCCTGACACCATTGTGGACAGTGTGGATAAGTTTACATTCATTGATAGGACCAGAGTATGGTCCATTTCTTCTTCTCATGGGCAACAAATATATCCTGATGAATTGTAAATGTCCCAAAGGTGCTTTTGAAGGTTTGGGTAATGGGAACTTTATAAACCCCTTGTAGGGTTAATGCATTTTTATTCATCTTCCAAGTTTCTAATTCTTCAGCCTTACCGATTGTATACGTAAAGGTGTCCGTACCGAAATGCCCTACAAATACATGATTTCTTTGCTGGATATAATTACTTTTATCAAATTTCTCCTTCATTTGGGGGTGAAATAATTCCCATGAGCTACTGAAATCGGCATCCTGCTCATATTGGTAAAACGACTTTACAAGAGCCTCAGCTTCTGACTCTAGAGAAGTGTGGAATAGTGAAAAAAGAAAAATAACAAAAATAATAACTCCCACTGTTAGTAAAATCAATGGTATAGGTAAACTACGTCTTCTTCTCATAACTAAAAAAGTCCTCCTTAAGCTAGAATATAAGATATGGGTATGCAGAAGGGGAGTTGTCCTAGTACAAGAACCTAAAAGTTATAAAATTCATTAATTTCTACGCATTCAAAAAGTGGTAGATAATGAAAAATACCTAAACTTTATATTATTCGACAAAAAGTAAGTAATTCCTGTTGGGAAAGTTGACCTAAAAAAACACCAATATTTCATATAAAAAGGTGTCTATTTTCCCAATATACAAAATTGAAAGTACTTGATACTATATATATATGGTCGAAAATGAGAGTTACATGTCGAAAATAGATATGTGCTTTGATGATTGACTTACATGATTAGTTAAGGTAGGGGGAATATGGGGTTCTTACTACTAGTAACTATTATCAAAACCTGTAGAACTTTTTCTCTTTTTACCCTACTTGAATGAGTAGGGTCTTTTTTTATGAAAGTTTAAAATTTTGCGTTTAAATATCTAGCTCCAGCGCTTTTCTTGGTTTTCTATGGTATAACTAAGTGAAAGGCTAGACAAAGGACGTGAAAAATAAATGGAACAAAAAATACTACCAGCTTCGTCAAATATGAAGGAATTTGAGGCTTTTTTAGAAAGTAAATATGAAATCGGTGTTTTTCTAGAAATGCATATTGCTCAATTAAAAAATATTCAAGCATTGGCAGCAAGACATGGAAAGAAGATGATATATCACGTTGATATGATACATGGTATTAAAAGCGATGAGTATGCAGCAGAATATATTTGCCAGGAATTTAAACCATATGGATTAATTTCCACGAAATCTGGCGTAATTTTAAAAGCAAAACAAAAAGGTGTAATCGCGATTCAAAGGGTTTTTCTAATTGATACACATGCTCTCGAAAAGAGCTATAAATTAATTGAGCGGAATCGCCCGGACTATTTGGAAGTCCTCCCAGGGGCGATGCCTTGGATGATAAGGGAAGTAAAAGAACGACTAAAAACACCTTTATTTGCAGGTGGACTCATACGTACAAAGGAAGAGGTTGAGAATGCTCTTGAAGCGGGAGCAACTGCGATCACAACCTCAACTAGAGCACTATGGGAGCAATTTTAACAATGGGAGGTCAGGCATTACGTATATACGGTTTATAGTCAAACAAGGTCCTTTTTCGTATTATTAATGCCTGCCCCTATTTACTCAACCAAATTTGTTCGAATTCACTTTTTAAAAGTGGTTTGCTGAAAAAATAGCCCTGTCCATAATCGCAGCCTTCCTTAATTAGAAAATCAATTTGCTCTTGTTTTTCAATCCCTTCTGCCACAACCTTTACATTTAAGCGCTTCGCCATCGTAAGAATCATTTCAATAACTACTTTTGAATCCTTATCAAACCCACTTATGAATGAGCGGTCTATTTTTAAGTAGTCAATCGGCAATCGATGTAGAATACTGAGTGAACTATAACCAGTCCCGAAATCATCTAAGCTTATTTTAAGTCCAAGCTGTTTGAGCTTTTGGATCATATCCAGTGAATTTTCAAAATCAATCATTGCACTTTCTGTAATTTCAATATTCAATTTCTGTAAACAAACGCGTTTTCCTTTATTTGCGTAATCAATTAGATTATAAATATTTTGGCGACCAAATTGTTTTGCAGAGATATTTATCGAAATGCTAGGTAGCTCATAGCCACGATCCATCCAGTTGCGAAGCGATTCGAATACATCTTTTATAATCCATTCACCCACCTCTACAATCAGCCCTGTCTCCTCAAGTAATGGTATGAAAACATTCGGAGGCAACAACCCTTTTTTAGGATGGTTCCATCTTATTAATGCTTCAACTCCACTCAACTCACCTGTAAGTAAATGAACTTGTGGTTGATAGCACAGGAAAAACTGTTCCTTATCGATTGCAATTTTCAAATCTTCCTCCATCTGGAATCTTTCTTCAACCTCTGTTAAAAGTTGCGCTTGATAAAAGACACATTCATTATTAAACCGTTCCTTTGAGGTGTACATGGCAAGATCAGCTTTACGCAGTAATTCCTCAATATTTTCTCCATCTGAAGGATAATTGGCAACTCCGATACTTGTTGAAATTTGTAATGTATGGCCTTTGTATAAAATCGGCTTGCGAATTTCCAAAGCAATTTTTTCTGCAATTTCTTTAATAACAAGATGATCCGATTCTAGCAAAACGATTGTAAATTCATCGCCACCTATATGATAGGCAGTGTTTTGTAATGCCAGATTATTTAATCGAGTTGCAACCTCTTTTAACACTGCATCTCCAGCAAGATGCCCATATCGATCATTCGTTTTCTTAAAGGCGTTTAAGTCGAGAAACATCACACTAAAAGACTCATGTTGAGCTATTTTCTCAGTAAGATCATTCGTCAATTTTCGATGATTTGGCAGGTTAGTAAGGGAGTCATGGTATGCCATGAATTTAACCTTCTTTAATGATTGAACATGTTCGGTCACATCAATGACACTACATATAAAAGCAAGGTCATTATGAAAGGAGAACTGTGAAGAATGAACCTTTATATAGAAGTGCTCTCCATTTTTTTGTTTACCTTTCATTGAAAAATGTACGTATGTTTGATTATCCTGTATCCTTTTTGAAATTTTTTCTTTTAAATAAGGGTGATCTTCCTCTGCAACAATATCCCAATAAGTTAAGGTCTGCAGTTCCTCTGTACTATAGCCGAACATTTTACTCATCATTGCATTTGCATAAATAATATAATCATGTTGCTGGATAAAAACCCCAACAAAGTTTTCCTCTACGATTGAGCGATACTTGCTCTCGGCATTTTGGAGAGCAAGGATATTGCTTTTTATATCCGTGATATCTCTAAGAACAACATAGAATCCGATGACTTCACCGTCTATTTCAACTGGAATTACCTTCACATAAACATCGAGTACCCGGTTACTAGTCGTATATATGCGTATTTCACTTTCAATAATCTTTCCTTCGAGAGACTTAAGGAACTGGTCTGCCATAAAATTAAGATCTCCCTTATAAATAAGGTGTTTAAATGAGCCTCCGAGGACCTCTTCAATTTCAAAGCCTGATAATGCAGCAGCAGCTTCATTCATATTTAAAATATTTCCTTCAGTATCCAACATGAAAATTGCATCAGGATTAAGGTCATATAGTGATCGATAGTATCTTTCTTGATATTTGAGTTTTGTCATTTGTTTAATTAGCTTTTGTTGATAAAAATTACTTATAATTGTAGCAAAAACGAGAAATATCACACCTAAAACGATGAAGATAATCATTTGTTCCAAGTTTGCATCTTCGGGATGGTGATGTGCATGGTGTACGGCACCATTCATTGATATATAATGGATGGCTGTAAAAGAAAATCCAAGCCACCCACCGACTTTGATGCCGCTTTTGAAGCTAGGTGTTTGTCCCCACTCTTTTTTGAAAAATGTACAACAAAGTAAGCTGAAAATAAAGCCAATAAAAACAGCCAATAAAAACCATTTATTATTAAGAGACATCGATAAAGTATGATAGGAGTACATCCCCAAATAATGCATGGCGCTTATTCCAATTGTGAATGTAATACTAGCAGCTAATACTGAAATATTGGATCTCGTCAATATTAGCATTCCTAAAAAGCTAGTACATAAAATGATGATAAAGGATGCGACTAAAAAGCCGATATTAAAATGAAAAGTAGCAACGTTTTTGAGGGCTGCAATCCCGATAAAATGTGTTGTCCATATACCAATACCTAAAGTAATTGATGATAAAATGGTCCAAAAGTTTCTTCTGCGGCCATTACTCTTTCGAACAATATTTAATAGCATATCAAAACTAACAATAGACGAAGAAAAGGCAATAATAATGGAAAATAACAGATATGGAATGCGATAACTATTGATGTCAATTTGAAGCACGGAAACCACCTCAACCCGTAAGCAAAATCAGGAATAAGTATCCATACTAGTATGAACTACTTTATGAAAAATATATTCTATTATGGTGGCTTGGCGGAAAAGTATGTGCTTAGGTTCCAGGTGGGGCTGGCACCACGAATTACGTTAGTGTCATGTAGGGAAACCTTGATTTCTCAGTTATTTTTCATATAGTTCAATTGGCAGTCCATCAGGGTCAGTCAAAAAGGTATACTTCTTATTTGTAATAGGGTCAACTCGAATGTGTTCAACAGGTATACCATGTCCTGATATATCTTCAACTGCTTCTTCAATATTTTCTACTTCAAAAGCTAGATGACGTAACCCACATGCCTCAGGGAAGTTAATACGCTTTGGCGGAGCCGGGAATGAAAATAATTCAATCTGATAATCACCACCAATCGCCAAATCTAGCTTATACGAATCTCGCTCCTTCCGAAATGTTTCTCCAATAATCTGTAATCCTAGTATTGTCGTGTAAAAATGCTTTGATGCAGGATAGTCTGAGCAGATGATTGCAATATGATGAATTCTTTTTAACTTCATATAAAAACCTCCAATAGAAACGTATAAGATCAAGCGAAAGCGGGAAAGATGATTCATGTATTCCCCCTTTTTTATATCCTCCCTTGTGGAGGCTTTTTTTTGTTTATTTTTAAAAGATTAACATAAATAAATTTGTGTGCAAATATCATGGAAAGTGCGCGTGCAAATATGAGATAGAGCGTGCATATATTTGGTTGAGCGAGCATATATGTGGGGTAACGTGCAAATAATTGATTGAGCGAGCATATATGTGGGGTAGCGTGCAAATATTTGGTTGAGCAAGCATATATGTGGGGTAGCGTGCAAATAATTGATTGAGCGAGCATATATTGGTGAGATCGTGCAAATAAGAGATAGAGCGAGCATATCTTTGTGAAAACGCGCAAATAAGCAAATATCTCCGGGATTATAAAAAGTTTTTTATACAAATGCCCCTTTTTTTGACCTTCTCCCTATAACTAGGGTGAAAGGAGGTGAAAGAAATGGCACAAGCATTTATTAAAGATTCACAACTACGTTTAGTTTTCGAGGATGGCTTAGATGATAAAGGTAAAATGACCTTCAAAAACAAGAACTATAACAACATCAAGCCTACTGCAACTTCTGATGGTTTATACGCCGTGGCGGAAGCAATTGATGGACTTCAAAGCAGAGCACTCGTAAATGTTGAACGTAACGATTCACACTTACTATCGCAGTAATGGTATTTAAAAACGATGAAAGGAGGATGACCAAATGGCGAAAACATTAGAAATGCTATTCACAAACGAAGATGGAAAGTCAGCAACAATCTCGATCGAAAGCCCAATCGAGCCGGTTGATCCAGTAGCAGTATCAGCCGCTATGGACACGATTCTAACTGCAAATGTATTCTCGACTACAGGTGGAGATCTCGTTGGAAAACGAAGCGCTCGTATTGTAGAACGTAATGTAGAAGAACTCACAGTCAACTAACAAACGAAGGCCAGCTCTCTCATGAGGGTTGGTCTTTTAAAGTGATAACAATATGAAGGAGGTGTAGAGAATGGAACAGTGGTTGGCTATCATTCAGGAGGTAGGATTTCCGATTGTAGTCACTTTTTACTTGCTTCATCGAATTGAGACGAAGCTAGATTGTGTGATTGATGCAATTCAAATGAAGCCCTTGAATAGGAATGAAGAACCATACCAAACGAAAAAAACAGTATAACCGTAATAAAAAACACATGGGTTCTAATAGAATACCATGTGTTTTTGTTGATTGAATATTTAAAATAATAGATATATAATGCAAGTAAATGGTTTCGAGGAAGAGAGGAGCTGAACTCCATGATAGTAGCACTTTATCTCTGTGGTATCATAGTAAAGCTAAAGCCTTATCCTTTAGGTGCTACCAACTCCACCTTTATCCGATCTGGGTCCTCAAAATACACAGCATAGTGCCCCGTGCCACCCGCATATGGTGTTTGATCCTTATACAAAATGGATATCCCTTTTTCCTGTAATTTAATAATCATATTATCAACCTGTTTCTTCGACTTCGCATGAAAAGCCAAATGATTCAACCCAACCCTGCATCGATGGTATTCGACATCCGCAAAGCGTTCCTCGACCTGCACGAACACAAGATAGGTTTCACCATATCTCCAGCTCACGCCTGAGTCCCACTTTTGAAAAGCGACATATCCCAATTCCCCTAAAAACCACTCCCAAAATACAATCGATTTCTTCAAATCCGAAACATATATTTCGATATGATGCAGCATATATACAACCCCTTGTATAAAGATATTTACTATAGTATAGCCTACCATTTCCGAAAAAAGGAATGAATGGGAAATAACGAGGGAAGCTATGAGCAGAAAAAATATGTCGAGGTGCTTTTATGGATATTCAAAAATACGAATTAACTGAACATAATGGTGACTACACATTGGTCATTTATATTGAACCTGAAACAATGGAATTTTCAACAGAACTAGGTGATATTCCAAAACAGAAAAATGAGCTGCAAACTCAAATATTTGAGCTCATGAAAGAGAAATTCCCACATGTCCCGATTCGTATGGCAAAGGTTGTTGTGGGGTCGCTACTCTTAACCACCTTGTATTTTGGAGCAACAGCTTCAATTGCATCTGCTCAAACCAATACAACCCAAGCTGTTACAAGTACCCAAGTCGATATGTACACAGTTAAGGCGGGTGATACACTATATACAATCTCAAAACGGTTTAATGTATCTACTGTATCACTCAAAACTGTCAATCAATTAACATCCGACACTATTTATATTGGTCAACAGCTTAAGCTTCCGTATTTTACATATACCGTCACAGCGGGTGACACACTTTATAGCATTGCCAAACGGTACAATACAACGGTCACCCAAATTCGAAGCATTAATCAATTTTCGTCCGATATTTTAAAAATAGGACAAACGTTGAGGATTCCTCAAACTGGAGCTTTAACTGAAATCATAAAACCAACTGACACCCAGCCTGTACCAGCACCAGAACTATCCAACCAATCAATAAATGCAACCTATACCGTTCTTCCGGGTGACACTCTCTATTCGATTGCCCAGAAAAATGAAACAACTGTCGCTACTATTAAGTCATTGAACAATCTACAAACTGATAGTATTTTTATCGGTCAAATCCTAGCAATCTCTGGCCTCAATTTAGACACGATTGCACCAAGTGCACCAACTTTTATCAATCCAGCATTGATCAATAATCAATCCGTGCTTGCCTATCCTGTAAAAGGAGAGGCTGAACCTGGTTCAGCAATCCAAATCACTTTCTCAGATGGGATTCATGCACCGATGACAAAGAATGTTACTGTCGATACAAATGGTGGATTCAATACAAACGTAGACCTTTCGAAGCTCAATGACGGCAAGATTACGATTACTGCGACTGCCACTGATGCCGCAAAAAATATCAGTAAATTGACAAGTACAACAGTGGTAAAAGATACACAAACAGCAGAACCTGTTCTTAATAATAACCAAATGATTACAAATCAAAATGCAAATAACTATACGTTCTTTGGTCTTGCTGACCCAGGAAGCACAATCAAACTCACGATATCAGATGGTGTTAATCCTGAAATAACGACAGAGGCAATAACGAATGAAGCTGGTGAATTCCGTACAAATATGGATATTCGAACGCTTAACGATGGGCAACTCACAATTACCGCACAAGCTACTGATCAGGTTGGTAATAGAAGTACTGCTACCAAAGCATTAATTCAAAAGGAAACAATGCTAGCACCGCCCGTCATTCGTAATCCTGAAATGATTAATAGCCAAACAGCGACAACGTATAGTATTTCAGGAAAAGCACAACCGGGGACAGCTGTTGATATCACAGTTTCGGATGGAATTAATCCCGATGTGATTGCTTCGACGATAACGAATGAGAATGGTGAATTCCATGCAAGTGTGGATGTAAGCACCCTTTTAGACACAAGCTTAACAATTTCTGCATTCCAGACGAGTAATGCGGGAATTACAAGTAATAGTAGCTATACAACAATTGAAAAGGATACAACAAGCCCAACCGTACCGATCATGCATAACAATAATGTTATATATAGTAAAAATCAATTAGCTTATAACCTAGTCGGTACCGCAGAAAAAAACGCTGAGCTTCGTATCCGTATTTTTAATACGAGCGGGCAATCAAAGGTTATCACCGGTGTTGTCGATGATAATGGTGTTTTCAATCTTCCGGTCGACCTTTCCATGTTCAATGAAGGTGATGTGACCTTCGAGCTGACACAAGTTGATCAGGCTGGAAACATCAGTCAAGTGACAACTAAAACACTAATAAAAGATACGGTTGGCCCAACGATGTTTAATCTTGATCAACTAACAAGTATTTATAACGGTAATGTGAATAATTATCAAATCAGGGGTAAGGCAGAACCTCATACAACAATTGATATTGTGATATCAGATGGGACAAATATGATTAAAGAATCGGTGGAAGCCGATGAAGAAGGTTGGTTTGAGCTTCAATCAGACTTGAGTGGATTAAAAGATGGTACAATCACTTACTCTTTTACTGGAACTGACAGTGCAGGGAATACGAGCAAACTTGCACCTACAGCGACCATAAAAGATACCACAGCACCTGCTGAGGCAGTCATAACCTTACCGCCATTTGTGAATCTGCTTAATCAAAATAATTACGTGGTGAATGGGGCAAGCGTTGAAGAAGGAGCTGCTGTAATAATGGTCGTGAGCGACGGTATAACAAAGGTTACAAAAATGACAAGGGTAGTCAATGGTACCTTTACGACGACCTTAGATCTATCTGGTTTGGTGGATGGCCCATTAACCTTTGAAGTCACTCAAACAGATCGAGCAGGAAATACGAGTATTGTCCAAGCATCAACCATTGAAAAAGATACCATCGTTGAAAATACAATCGCTTCTAAAAATGGTTTTCGATATGAGAACCTTCAATATATTTATACGGTGATGGGAACAGCTGAGGAAAATGCAAAAATCGAGGTCGAACTTTTGAATAAGGATGGTTCTACAATTGTAACTAGACTCGCAAATGTGGATGAAAGTGGCTTTTATTCGATTGATATATATGTGGATAACATCGACAATGTTAGTTCTGCAACTGTAACACAAACAGACCGAGCAGGAAATCAAAGTGAGCTTACATCTGTTCAACTAAATCAATACTCCATTGCAAAAGGGGATACCCTGTACTCGATTGCAAAACGCTACAATACCACTGCTGACGCACTGATGTCGATGAATCATTTATCAAATGATTTGATCCAACCAGGGCAGGTCTTGCGCATGCCAATTACTGCAAGTGAGGTCATTAATCTCGGTTATATGTATTTCGGTAACACAAAGGAATATATAAACACAGTCAGTTCGACTGGTCATACAGTGAATATCGTGTCACCAACATATTTTGATATTAATCCTGATGGAACTTTGAAGCTAACTTATCAGGTTGATCAGAATTTTATCAATACGATGCATCACCAAGGCATTCGTGTTGTGCCGTTCTTAAGCAATCATTGGGATCGTGATATCGGGCGAGCCCTTTTACAAAATAAAGAGCTTGCTGCTAGACAAATTGCAGATGCTGTGGCGCGTTATGACCTTGATGGGGTCAATGTTGATATCGAAAATGTTACTGATGCAGATCGGTCTAATTATACTGAATTTGTCCGATTATTACGTTCACTTATTCCAGCTACAAAAGAGGTTTCAGCTGCAGTTGCTGCAAATCCAAATGGATGGGATACAGGGTGGCATGGTTCCTATGACTACACAAATCTCGCAAAGTACGCTGATTATTTAATGATCATGACCTATGATGAAAGCTATACAGGTGGTCCAGCAGGTCCTGTTGCAAGTGCCTCTTGGGTTGAAAAATCAATTCAATACGCAATTAACCAAAATGTGCCGCGCGACAAAATTGTTATCGGTATCGCCCAATATGGGCGGTATTGGATTTCTGGTCAAAGCTATGGCGGATTTGGAATTTCAAATATACAGGTGGAGAGTATGATTGACAAATACAATGGTGTCGTTGAATTTGACCCAATTAGCAAATCACCGAAGGCAACCATTACCATTAAGGCTGGAGACCCAGTAACTGTTGTATCGGGTACAACCCTTGGCCCTGGAACATACACCATCTGGTATGAGAACGAAGAATCGATTCGCCATAAACTAGAACTTGTCAGTAAGTATAATATTCGAGGTGTCGGAAACTGGAGTCTTGGCCAAGAAACAAGCAATGTCTGGAACAGCTACGCCACCACCCTTCCAACACAAGTATCAGTATCATCAAAAACAGTTTCAGGCACTAATGTAAATACTGTGGATAGTGTGGATAACCTAAACAATACTGCTACACAACAATTCAAGACATATACCGTTGTTTCAGGTGATTCCTTATGGGCAATCGCCACCCGAAATAATACAACTGTGAATGCAATTAAGGAAGTTAACGGCTTAATATCTGATAGTGTAAACATTGGTCAAGTATTAAAAATTCCAGTAACCGTTAAAACTTACACAGTCGTTGCTGGTGATACACTATACGGAATTGCAACACGCAATCACACAACCGTCTCAACGATAAAAACTGCTAATAACCTAACAACAGATGTATTAACGATTGGTCAACTATTAAAAATCCCACTCTAGCGTAACCAATCCACAATGGTATCATTACCATTGTGGATATTGTGGATTAGATAGGTGAGTTTGCAAAGTTAGCTATTAAACCACTATTTTAATAATCCTAGTAGTTTTACAAAAAGTGCAGAAAATTTTTAAAAAATAGAGGATTTTTTCATAATCTAGTAGAATTTGTATTAAGAGTTAAAAATAAGGAGGGATAGTTAATGAAAAAGTACGTAACAGCTTTATGTAGTAGCTTCTTAGTAATTTTAATGTTGGTTGCTCCTGGTAATACAGCTCTAGCACATGAAGGCAGTGGTGATGGGGATGATTGTGGGTGTGGAGTAACGTATGTTAAGGGAGCCGAGAAAAATAAGATTGTGGCAAATATCCTGAAAAGCAAGGAATTCAAAGAACAGAAAAAGATCCTTAAATCAGAAGGCTATAATTGGCTTGGCGCTAACAAAATTGTCGTTGTGAAAAAGCCTGTATATGATGAAACTGGAAAGTTACTAGTTTCATATACAATAGCCGCTGTACCTTTCGAAAATAAAGACGGATCAATACTAGTAGCAGGGTTTACCGATGGAATATTCATGGGAGTTCAACCTGGCCCAATTCCATTTTAATTTCAATTATATGATATCAACACCCCTATGATTAAATGGTAGGGGTCTTTCTATTTGTAATCGACATTTGTCGTCACCAAAATGTAACAGATATTATGCTTGCCTTTTTTAAAAAAGAGTGTAAAATTGGTTACAAAATGGAAAATAAATATTGGTAGGTAAATCATATGAATTTTCAAATAGAAAGTGATCAATTTTTAAAGATTATGCTAGATATTCAAAAAAAGGTAGAAGCTGCAACAACAATTACGACTGAAGATGTCATGCAAGATTTAATTCTAAAATTAAGAGAATGTCAAATTGGATAATTGAATAGATTAATAAAAACAGAGATGATGTCTCTGTTTTTTTTTATGCCATTTTTATAAAATTTATATTTTTCAAAAAAATATATTGAAAGCGCTATCCAAAGAAGTTATAATAACTTTAATTTTAGAATAGTGTTCTAATGAAGTACTTATATTTTTGCAGTTGAATATTTTTTTAGTCAATTAATTTCACCATTGGAGCAATTAATATCAAAATCACATGTTTAATTGTCTAATTTCATTCAAAATTTGATAATTAATAACACCACGAATGAAATAGCTAAGCGGATTTAAAATTACTCTTCTACCAAAATGATAATTGAAGGAAGGTAATTCTAATCATAATCATTCAGGAATGTAGCAATGAAATCTGTACCATCAAGACCAAAATGCCTGAAAAAATTAAAAGGGGGAAATCAGTTGAGAAAGGTGCATTTTTGGAAAACATTGTTGTTGGTTGTAGTTTCAGCGGTTTTGTTTGTTGGATGTTCAAGCAATGAAAGTGGTGGAAAAAAAGAAAACAATGGGAATAAAGCAGAGAATGAAATGGTGATTGCAGTTAATGAAAATTTCATTTCAATGGACCCGCACAATACTGGTGATACAAATTCAAACTCAGTCCAGTCTGCGATGCTTGAAGGCCTTTTAGGTTCAGATGAAGAGGGAAAGATTGTTAACCAATTAGCGGAAGATTATAGCGTAAGTGATGATGCATTATCATACACATTTAAGTTGCGCCAAGATGTAAAGTTTCATGATGGGGAGCTGTTTAATGCAAATGCAGTTAAGGCTAATTTTGAAAGAATTATGAATGATGATAGCCTACGCTTGAATAGTCGTGGTTTTAACCTTATTTCAAATATTGAGATTATCAATGATTATGAAATGAAGATAACCCTTAAAGAGCCATATAGTGGGATGCTAACAAGATTTGTATCAGCAAAAATCCTTAGTCCAAAGCTTATCGAAGCTGGTAGTGATGAAATTGGGAAAAATCCTGTAGGCACAGGTCCATTTGAATTTGTTGAATGGGTTCAAGGAGACCATTTGACGGTGGAACGCTTTGATGATTACTGGAGTAAGAAAGATAGAGTGGAGAAAATTACCTATAAACCAGTTCCGGAAAATGGATCACGTGTCGCCATGTTAAAAACGGGTGAAGCACATGTAATCTATCCGTTACCGAATCAAAACATAAAGGAGCTAGAGGGAAATAATGATGTTGAAGTACAGAAAATTCCTTCTACAATTGCTCGTTATGTTTCGATTAATACGATGAAGGAACCTTTTAATGATCCACGTGTTCGACAAGCAATGAACTATGCGGTCAGTAAAGACGCTTTTATTAGTGTGGTAAATGCCGGGTATGGATTACCATTAGACTCCATAATTCCAAGTAAAACACTTCATTATTCGAAACAAGACGTGTATGAACAAAATATCGAAAAGGCAAAAGAGTTATTAAAAGAAGCGGGATTTGAAAATGGTTTCCAAGCAGAAATCTGGGGTAATACAAACTCCGACACAATGAAAGGAATGCAATTTGTCCAGCAACAATTGAAGGATATCGGGATAGAAGTTGAGATTAAGTCGATGGAAGAAGGAACTTTGTCAGATGAGATTTATGGACCTCAAACACCAGAAGAAGCAAAGGTGCAAATGTGGTATGTAAGCTGGTCAGCTTATCCTTCAGATACAACAAATGCGACAAAACCATTATTCTATAGCGGTTCATTTCCACCTAATGGGGCAAATACTGCATATTACAAAAATGACCAAGTAGATGGATGGATTGAGGAAGTTAATAAAACAGTAGATGCAAGTAAGCAGGCATCTATCTATAGTGATATTCAATCAACAATCTATAAGGATGCTCCATGGATTTTTCTTGGTGTAGATGAAATATTAGCAGGTCAAAGATCCAATGTTGAAGGCGTATTTATATCACCTGATGGTGGAATTAAAGTCACAGACGCGAACCTGAAATAAAAGGTTTACTTCATATAAAAGAGGCGGAGGGACGGCACTTCCTGATGCTTCTTTCCTTCTTAAGAAAGGGGTTATAAAATGTGCTCCAAGATATTGTAAAGCGAATCCTTGAGATGATTCCAATTTTATTTATTGTATCAGTATTAATCTTCTTTTTTACTCACTTAATTCCAGGGGATCCAGCACGACTTGTTGCAGGAAAAGACGCCTCATTAGAAGAGGTATCAATTATTAGAGCGGAGCTTGGCCTCGATAAGCCTATCTGGGAACAATATATTACCTATATGAGCAATTTACTGCAAGGAGATTTAGGTACCTCATTAAAAACAGGTCTACCGGTTGTTGACATGTTTGCTGACCGATTTATGCCGTCCATCTATTTAACAGTACTCAGTATGGGCTGGGCATTAGTTATAGGGTTGCTAATTGGAACCATATCTGCAGTTTTTAAAAATAAATGGCCTGATTATTTTGGGATGGTTACTGCTGTGTCAGGAATCTCATTACCTGGGTTTTGGTTAGGTTTGCTTCTTATTCAAATTTTTTCAGTTCAATTAGGATGGTTTCCGACAGGAGGGGCAGAGACTTGGAAAAGCTATGTTCTGCCTTCACTAACATTGGGTGCAGGGATAATGTCTATGCTCGCTCGCTTTACGAGATCATCATTACTAGAAACGCTTAAGGCAGATTTTATTCGAACGGGAAGGGCAAAAGGGCTAAGAGAGGCAGTTGTTATCCCAAAACATGCATTACGGAATTCATTAATTCCTGTTGTTACGATAGCAGGTCTCCAATTCGGCTTCTTATTAGGGGGATCTGTAGTAGTAGAAACGGTCTTTAGCTTCCCTGGTATGGGCCGTTTATTAATAGATTCCATCTCTTTTAGAGATTATCCAGTTATTCAAGCAGAATTATTACTTTTCTCGATTGAATTTATTTTAGTCAATTTGTTCGTTGATATTCTATACAGTTTTCTCAATCCGAAAATTCGCTATGTAGCATAAGGGAGGGTAGACATGGAAGTAACGAAGGTAGCCAATCAAAACAATACAGTTATTTCAAAAAAAAGAAAGTATTCACCGCTTAAGGAATTTTGGAGGAGCTGGAGAAGACAAAAGACGGCATTTTGGGCTAGTTTTTTTATCCTTTTGCTAATTGTTATTGCTATAGTTGGCCCATATATTGCCCCCTTTGACCCGTACGAACCAGACTATAATTCAATTTTACAAGAGCCTAGTAAAGAGCATATTGCGGGTACAGATGAGTATGGTCGTGATATTTTCAGTCGATTACTTGTCGGTGCAAGGATTTCATTAAGTGTTAGCTTTTTATCAGTCATATTGGGAGCAGTTGGTGGTACTATTTTGGGTCTGATAAGTGGTTATTTTGGAGGATGGCTAGACCGCATCATTATGAGGTCAAGTGATGTAATGTTTGCCTTTCCAGATTTATTGCTTGCGATTGCGATTGTAGCAATCTTAGGTCCGGGTTTGAATAATGTCGTCATAGCTGTTTCGGTATTTAGTATCCCGTCTTTTGCAAGATTGGTAAGGGGTGCAACTCTAGAAGGAAAGGAAACGGTCTTTGTAGAAGCAGCAAAATTAATGGGTGCCTCTCACTTTCGGATTATGTTTAAACATATTTTACCTGAAACATTAGGTAGTTTAATTGTTTTTATTTCGATGAGAATCGGAACTGCTATTTTAGCTGCATCTAGCTTAAGTTTTCTTGGTTTAGGAGCGAGTCCAGAAACTCCAGATTGGGGTGCGATGCTAAGTCTTGGTCGCGATTATCTTGGTACCTCTTCACATGTAGTTATGATGCCGGGTATCGCTATTTTTATTACAGTATTGGCATTCAACATTGTCGGAGATGGTTTACGGGATGTATTGGATCCGAAAACGAAGAATGAGTAAAGGGAGTTTTTAGAGGATGGAGAAGCTACTACAGGTAGAAAAGCTCGAGACTGTATTCACAAAGGATAAACAAAAAATTAAAGTCTTGCATGGTGTCAATTTTTACATAAGAAGAGGCGAGGTTCTAGGACTTGTTGGTGAATCTGGAAGCGGAAAAAGTATTACATCCCTATCAATTATGAAACTTTTTAAAGGGACTAGTGGTGAAATAAGTAATGGTAAAATTCAATTTAATAACGAGGATTTAGCAACAAAATCGGAAGCAGAAATGAGGAAAATTCGCGGTAAACAAATGGCGATGATCTTTCAAGAGCCAATGACTTCTTTAAATCCAGTGATGAAAATTGGTGAACAATTACTTGAACCAATTCGACTTCATCTAGGATTTAAAGAAAAACAAGCTAAAGATCACGCAATTACGATTCTAAAAAAAGTTGGCATCCCACGCGCGGAGGAAATTATGAATGAGTTTCCACACCAGTTGTCGGGTGGCATGCGTCAACGGATAATGATTGCAATGGCAATATCCTGCAGCCCTCAGCTATTAATAGCCGATGAGCCAACAACAGCATTAGATGTAACAATTCAAGCCCAAATTTTGGACCTGATGAAGCAGCTTAAGCAAGAGGAAAACATGTCCGTCTTAATGATTACTCATGATTTAGGTGTTGTCGCGGAAATGTGTGACCGAGTCGTAGTGATGTATGCCGGGAAAGTTGTTGAAGAAGCAGACGTTTTTGAGTTATTTGAAAGCCCAAAGCACCCTTATACAAAAGGATTAATTGGCTCAGTTCCAAAGCTTGGGCAAAAAAAAGATAAGCTTGACTCAATAAAAGGCAATGTACCTGACCCTAGTAGTTTACCAAAGGGATGTAAATTTGCCCCAAGATGTGATGTGGCAATGCCGATTTGTTTCGTAGATGAACCACAAGAAATAAGATTGGAAAATAATCGTGCATGCAGCTGCTGGCTATATAATGAAGAGAGGAGGGACACTTGTGTCTAATACTCTTGTGAAAGTATCTGGGCTAAATAAGTCATTTTCGATTCCTGATGGGATGTTTGGAAAAAAGAAAATGTTGAAGGCAGTTCATGATGTTTCGTTCGCAATTCCCGAAGGAAAGACATTCAGTCTAGTCGGTGAAAGTGGTTGTGGGAAATCAACAACTGGAAGATTAATTTCTCGATTACTTTTACCTAGCGAAGGGGAAATCTGGATTGATGGCGAAGAAATCTCTAAAAGAAAAGAATCACAATTAAAAGCGATGAGAAAAAAGGTGCAAATGATTTTTCAAGATCCATATGCATCGTTGAACCCTCGAATGAAGATTCGAGATATTGTCGGAGAACCGCTTGTTATTCATACGAAACTATCAAAAGTAGAGCGAAATAAGGCGGTATCTGAAATGTTAGAAGTTGTGGGATTAAGTGAATACCACGCGGATCAGTATGCACATGAATTCAGCGGCGGGCAACGACAACGGATTGGAATCGCGAGAGCGCTCATTATGAAACCACAACTCATTATTGCAGATGAACCGGTATCCGCTTTAGATGTATCTATACAATCACAAATATTAAATCTATTGAAAGATTTACAATCAGAATTCCATTTAACCTATTTATTTATTTCTCATGATTTAAGTGTTGTTGAGCATATTAGTGATCATATTGGAGTTATGTATTTGGGGACAATTGTAGAATCTGGGCCAAAGGAGGTTATTTTTACTAATCCAACACATCCATACACGAAAGCATTACTATCCTCGATACCAATCCCCGACCCAAGATTAAGAAGGGAACGAATTGTATTACAGGGTGATTTGCCAAGTCCGGTCAATCCCCCACCAGGATGCAGATTCCATACGCGTTGCCCGGTTGCGATGGATATTTGTAAAGTTACAGAACCACCTGTGAAAAAAGTAATAACGGCAGATCATCTAGTAGCTTGTCATTTAATAGAATAGAAAACTACAAAAATATAGATTGGAGTGGCTGATGATGAAGGTTGGATTAAGTACATATAGCTTAGTAGGAGAATTAAGAGAGGGCAGGATGACGGTTTTAGATGTCATTCAATGGGTTGCCGATAATGGTGGAGAACATGTGGAGCTTGTCCCATATGGGTTTGAGGTTGTAGATAATATTGAATTAGCTGACCAAATCAAAGAGAAGGCAAAATCAATTGGTATTGAATTATCGGCATATTCTCTGCCTGCAAACTTTGTTCAAGAATCGGACGAAGCTTTTGATGCTGAGGTCGAACGACTCAAAAAACATATAGATATCGTCAATCGCTTAGGAATTAAGATAATGCGTCATGATGTGACTGCTTTTACGTTAAAACCAGAAGAGAAGACCATTCATTATTTTGAAGAACATTTTTCGAAATTTGTGAAGGGAAGTCAATTACTAGCGGATTATGCGGCACAATTTGGGATTACCACAACCATTGAAAATCACGGCTTTAATGTTCAATCAAGTGATCGGGTCCAACGGGTGATTCATGCGGTAAACAGGGAAAACTTTAAAACAACACTTGATGTCGGGAACTTCCTTTGTATTGATGAAGATCCACTTGTTGGGGTGAAGAAAAATTTGAAATATGCTGCAACCGTCCATTTTAAAGACTTCTACATTCGTCCATACTACGAAAATCCAGGAGATGGTGTATGGTTCCGAACGGTTAATGAAAATTACTTGCGTGGAGCGATTGTCGGTCATGGGGACTTGAAGATCCGTGAGATTATGAAGATAGTGAAACACTCTGGATATGATGGCTATTTAACAGTTGAATTTGAAGGAATGGAAGATAGCAAGGTTGGATCAAAAATTGGCATGGATAATGTGCGGAGATTATGGGATGAAGTGTAGATAATCTAAAACTTGAGAGGATTGAGTCAATTGAGTAGTTTACGAGTTTGTGTAATTGGAACGGGATCTATTTCGGATCTGCATTTTCAATCATATGTAAATAATCCGGACGTGATCTTACATGGTGTCTATGATTTTTCAAAAGAAAGAGCGGAGGAGAAGGCGAGAAAATATGGGGTCAACCGAGTTTTCGGAAGCTTAGAGGAAGTGTACAATGACCCTGAGATTGATGCAGTAAGTATTTGCACATGGAATAACACTCATGCAGAAATTTCAATTGGTGCCCTAAAGGGTGGCAAACATGTATTGGTGGAGAAGCCACTTTCGATGAATGTAGCTGAAGCATTAGAGGTAGAGGAAGCCGTGCGTAAATATAAGAAGACATTACAAGTTGGTTTTGTTAGAAGATTTGCGACTAATACGAAAGTATTAAAAGCTTTTATCGATAATGGAAAGCTAGGCGAGATCTATTATGCGAAAGCCTCGTGTTTACGACGTTTAGGGAATCCTGGTGGCTGGTTTGCAGATAAAGAACGTTCTGGTGGTGGTCCATTAATTGACCTCGGAGTTCATATTATCGATATTTGTTGGTACTTAATGGGGCGTCCTAAAGTTAAATCAATCTCTGCAAATACCTATCATACATTAGGAAATCGGGGAAACATTGAGAATTTAAGCTTTTATAAAACAGCAGACTATGAAAAAGGAAAGAATACTGTTGAGGATATGGCAAATGCTCTCATTACTTTTGAGAATGGAGCTTCCTTAATGGTTGATGTATCTTTTACACTACATGCTAAAAAGGATGAAATTCAAGTAAAACTATTTGGATCAAAGGGTGGTGCGGAATTGGAACCAGAGCTGTTGTTAATTAGTGAGGAAAATAACACTATTTTAAATATCCAGCCGCAAATTGACCATTTAACGTTTGACTTTGCTAATGCATTTCAAAACGAAATTGATTCATTTGTCACAAGCTGTTTAACAGGTACCAATCCAATTGCACCAGTAGAAGATGGTGTAGAAATCATGAAAATTTTAGCTGGCATCTATGAAGCATCAAATAAGAGAGGTGTCGTCAACTTTTAAAAAATTCAAACAATAATTGTAGTATAATAATAATTAAAAAGTCCTAGATTGCTATATATGAACCTGAAAGAGAATCAATGAAAGGGATTCTCTTTTGGGGGTGTGTGTTAAAGGATGATGTAGACTTTTTACCGAAGAAAGCCAACATGATTCTTTAAATAGTGAAAAAAATAATCAAAAGAAGGTAAATACAATGGAGAAACAAGATCAGCTGTTAATGAAAAAGCAAAATAAAAACTTAGTTCTTGATATTATTAAAAATAAATCTCCAATATCAAGAATGGAAATATCAAAAATTACTGGAATGAGCCCAACATCGATCACAAGAATTGTACATGAATTACATGAACAAGGCTTTGTAAGAGAGACGGAGCTTGTTACATCCGGTGTTGGTAGAAAGGCTACATTACTTGATGTATATGACGATGTTCTGTATACAATTGGGGTAGAAATTGATCGATTAATTGTTAAGGTAGGCATTGTAAATTACATTGGGGAAATCATTTCATTCGAAAGCATGACTAGAGATGTGACGGAAAACTATTCAGACACGCTTGAAAAACTAAATAATTGTATAAAAGAACTAATGACAGAAAAAGATATCCGCACTGAGAAAATTCTCGGTATTGCAGTTGGTTTACCAGGCTTTATTGATTATAAAAATGGAATTGTAAAAGTTTCTGACCAGCTAGGATGGAAAAATGCAAATCTAGCAAATGATTTGAAAAAACATACAGGTTTCGAAGTGATTGTCGATAATGAACTAAAAATGAAAATAGTCGCAGAAAATTTCATGGGAATGGCGAAGGACTCCTTGAATGCTGTACTAGTAGGAATTGGCTCTGGAATTGGTTCTGCACTAATTCTTAACGGTGAAATATACCGTGGGGAATCAAATAATGCGGGGGAAATTGGACATACAGTAATTGATCCAACTGGGAATGTGTGCAGCTGTGGGAAAATAGGCTGTCTAGCAACCTATATATCTGAAGCTGCAATCCTTGCCGATAGCCGAAAGGTAAAGGACGTGCAATCAATCGATGATGTATTCGATTCGTATCGGAATGGTGAGTCATGGGCAATCAATATATTGGATCGAACTTCAACGTATATCGCTTTAGCCATTAGCAATATATTATGTTTGTATAATCCAGAAGTCATTATTTTAAGTGGAAATACAATCAAAAAGTTTCCAGAGATAAAGGAAGCAATTGAAAAGAAATGCGATCTATATATATGGGAACCATTAAAAGAAAAGGTGAAAATTGTTTACTCAATGTTCACTGACCGTGGGGTTGTACTTGGTGCTGCCATCCAAGCCCAAAATACATTACTTGATTTAGAATAGAAGACAATTTTCTTAGCAGCGAGGAGAGGGAGAAGCTTGGATTTATTACCGTTAGTAGAAGAAACAAGAGCAGGAATAGTTGAGAACATTCACATAGGAATGATTTGTGGGGTAAATAATCGATTGGAAACACAATTCCATCTTGGAGATGATAGTCACTATACCTTTTTTCGATCGGCCTCCAAACCAATACAAGCTATACCCATTTTTTTAACGAATAGTATCGATAAATATAATTTAACTAAGGAAGAAGCAGCCTTGTTCACTGCATCGCATAGAGGGGAAGCTTATCATATAGCTGCACTTGAGTCATTGTTAAAAAAATGTCCTGTAACAGAAGCAGATCTCTATTGCCCGGCTTCATACCCATTAAATGCGAGACCAAAAGAGGAAATGATCCGAAATGGATTGGAAAAGAGGAGACTTTACCATAATTGCTCAGGGAAACATATTGGTTTTATTACCGCTTGTCGAGAATTGGGCTACCCAGTGGAAGGCTATTGGGAGGTGGAGCATCCACTTCAGCAACACATCATGCAGATTCTATCCATATTATCTGAAGTACCAGTTTCAAAGATTACAGTTGGATTGGATGGCTGTGGTGTACCAGTTTTTGCGATTCCCTTGAAGAGTATGGCAATCACATACTTAAAATTAGCGTGCCCTGAATTGATTACCGATCCGCAAATTAAAAATGCTGTCATCAAGATGACAACCATCATGAATGCGAGCCCATTAATGATTGCGTCAGAGCGCTTCATTTGCTCTACTCTACTGGAGGATCAAAATATAGTCGCAAAAGGTGGTGCACAAGGCGTCTACTGCTTCGGATTGAAGGAGGAAAGACTTGGCTTTGCATTAAAAGTATTAAATGGTTCTGAAGAAGTCTGGCCTAATATCGTAGCCTCAATCCTTGAACAAATCGGATATTGTAATAAAGAAACAATTGCGAGATTAAGAGCGTTAAAGCCTTCGGTTGTCCGGAATGATTCCGGTGTTGAAGTTGGGACGATTAATGAAGTGTTTTCACTTTTTAACACGTATGAGGACAGTTTTGGATAAATTGAATGGTTTTAGACATAAGCCCGAATGCATTGTGTGCGTTCGGGTTGTTTTATGGTAATAGAAATCCAAAAAAAATGGATTAATTTTAGATTAGATGGAATAACTTTATCACTTTCTTTGGATTGGTTGACTCTTGACCAGCTGAAACATATCGTTAATATGAGGAAAAGTGGAAGAAGGAGAATAAATATGAGACTCTCAATCGGAATTGACATTGGTGGAACAAAAATAGCGATGGGTGCTGTACAAGAAGATGGAAATATACTCAGAAAACATGAATTTCCTACAGATGTTGCGAGAGGCCCGGAATATGCAACAAAACAAATAATTGCATACACGACAAAGCTTATTGAAGAATTCCCGAATATAATAGGAATCGGAATTGGCTGCCCTGGCCCATTGGATTCAAAAAAGGGTATTGTACGAAATCCACCAAATCTCAAGTCTTGGCATGGCTATCCACTCGTACAAAATATTGATAGCGCTTTCCATTTGCCGATACGGCTTTTAAATGATGCAGATGCAGCAGCATTTGGCGAGTATTATTTTACATATCGAAAAACATTCAAACATGTCCTCTTTGTGACAGTGAGCACTGGCATTGGTGGAGGAATTATTATAAATGGATCACTGTATGAAGGTGCTTTATCAGGAGCGGGTGAGCTTGGTCATAGTGTTGTAGCTCCTAACGGCCCAATTTGCGGATGTGGGAAAAGAGGTTGCTTAGAAGCATTAGCTTCAGGAATGGCCCTACAGCGTATTTGGATGCAACAGCTGGCTAGTGCTGAAATACCATTTGACCCGCAATGGGACACAAGAGATTTGTTTACCCAAGCTGAGAGAAATGAACCTATTGCTGTAGAAGTGATTGATCAGGCAACAACGAATCTTTCGTTAGGGCTCAGTCAAGCCATTCAAACCTTGAATCCAGAGCTGCTCATTCTTGGTGGCGGTGTCATCATCGGTCAGCCGGCATTTTATGAAAAGGTTTGTGAGAAATTGCCTCATTACCTATTAGACCAACATAAACAGCACCTTGTGATTGAAAAAGCAAGCTATGGGACAATGGCGGGAGTAATCGGAGCTGCAGCTACAATCCTGTCGAATGATTGTGAAATGGAGGAAACATGATGGAACTGAAAACAACAGCACATATTATTTCCCATTCACATTGGGATAGAGAGTGGTATATGCCCTTTGAAAAACATCGTTACCACTTAGTAAAATTAATCGATACACTCATAGACCTCTTCGAAAAAGGGGAGAACTTTCAGAGTTTCCATTTGGATGGACAAACGATTATCTTGGAAGATTATTTACAAATAAGACCTTCAAAAAAGGAAACCATTAAGAAGCTGATTCAAGAGAAAAAACTTCATATTGGCCCTTGGTATGTCTTACAGGATGCATTTCTAACAAGTTCAGAGGCCAATGTTCGAAATATGCAGTATGGATTACAAGATGCGAAGGAATATGGAACTGTCTCAATGCTCGGATACTTTCCAGATACCTTCGGTGTATACGGGCAGGCACCACAATTGCTTAAGCAAGCTGGCATTAACACGGCGGCATTCGGAAGAGGTGTGAAACCAACAGGATTCAATAATATGGTGAGTGACGCGAAAACCTTTGAATCCCCCTACTCTGAGTTAAAGTGGCAATCTCCCGATGGATCCACCGTTTTAGGCATATTATTTGCGAATTGGTATTCAAATGGAAATGAGATACCTGTTGATCCAGTCGAAGCGAAGAAATATTGGGAAACAAAGCTTCAGGATGCTAAAAAATATTCTTCAACCCCTCATTTATTATTCATGAATGGCTGTGATCATCAGCCGGTTCAGGTCAATATTGCAGAGGCCATCAAGGTAGCAGAAGAACTATTTCCCAATGTTATGTTTGTACATTCAAATTTCGATGATTATATGGAGATACTTCAGCAATCCTTACCAGCCCAGCTCCAAACGATTACCGGAGAACTTCGTAACCAGCGTACCGATGGTTGGTCGACTCTCGTAAATACAGCGTCTGCTCGGATTTATTTAAAGCAGATGAACCAAGAGTGTCAAACACTATTGGAAAAGGTTGCTGAGCCTCTATCTGTTTTTTCATATTTTCTCGGTCATGAATACCCGCGGGATTACTTACGTTATGCTTGGAAAATGCTAATGGAAAATCACACACATGACAGTATATGTGGCTGCAGTGTCGATGAAGTACATCGCGAAATGGTAACGAGATTTGAGAAGGTTCACCAAACTGCCTCCATGATTATTGAGGAAAAGGCAAATCAAATCATATCTCATATTTCAACGAATCATGCCAAAGAAGGTGCTATCCCTGTTGTTGTATTCAATACATCTGGTAATACAAGGGATGTAGTTGTTGAGAAAGATATTGAGCTTGAAAAAATCTTTTTTGCTGAAATGCCATTTTCAGAGATTCCAGAACATCTTCGTTCAAAGCCGCTTCCTGCTCTGAAGCTTGTTGATTGCAATGGCACTGAATATGTATGTGAAACGAAGGAAGGCGACGTCCGTTTCGGATATGATTTACCGGATGATGGCTTTCGACGTCCATATTTTACGAGAATAGTTAAATTAACATTTTTAGCAGAGGAGCTTCCTTGTTTTGGTTATAAAACATATTTTCTAACGACTACGACAAAGCCAAGTGAAAATCGCTCACAATCGATTTTAAAAAATGCACGTGAACTGGAAAATGAGTATGTCCATGTTACTGTTCATGAAAATGGTTCTTATACAGTAAAAGACAAGCAAACAGGGAATATATTCAATAATCTAGGAATCTATGATAATAGTGGCGATATTGGGAATGAATATATGTATAGAAAGCCAAATGGTGAAGTTCCGCTGACTACAAAAGATTTACAAGCACAAATAAAGGTGCTTGAAGACAGTTCAATTCGTTCAATCCTTGAAATTGTTCATGAGTGGGATATCCCAAAAGAAGCAGATGAACAGTTGAAGGATGAAAAGGAAAAGTTAGTATGGCATAAGGATCGAAAATCAGGTCGTTCATCTGAGATGATAACAATTCGTCTAACAACACTTCTTCAGCTAGATAAAAATGCAAAAGGTCCAACTGTTAAGGTCTCAATAGATAATCAAGCAAAAGACCATCGTCTTCGAGTTCTATTTCCGACCGAACTGAAAACAAAGGAGCATGTGGCTGATAGTGTTTTTGAAGTAGCGAAACGACCGAATACACCAGAACGTGAATGGGAGAACCCGAGCTTTGATCATCATCAACAGGCATTTGTTAGTATGTCTGATGGAAAGTATGGGCTGACCATTGCAAATAAAGGCTTACAGGAGTACGAAATCCTTGATCAAGAGCATACAATAGCGGTTACGATTTTACGATCAACCTCTGAGCTAGGCGATTGGGGCTTCTTCCCGACAGACGATGCACAATGTCTTGGTACAAATCACGCTGAGTGGATGGTCATTCCTCATCGAGGAACAGTTGTCGAATCAGGGGCATTCAAGGATGCATATAGCTTTCAAATTCCTGTTACTGCTGTTCAAACAGATGTACATGATGGAACTCTACCGGTTGAAAAAACTTTCTTTACATGGGAGGGTGAAGCATTAGCAATCTCTTCTATGAAGCTGGCTGAGGAAAGAAATGATGTCATTGTACGCTGGTTCAATACATCTGAGAAAGAAACAACACTTATTGCTCTACCCGGAAAAGGTAAAAATGGATACAAATCGTCCATTATTGAGGACATAAACCAACAATTTGAAAGCGCTCAATTACAAGAAAAAGTACTACCGTTTGAGATTATTAGCCTAGGCTGGCAAGTGGAGGAGTGAATGAAATGAGCAGTGAGAAAACAATACCACAATCACTTACACGATTAATTGACGAGGTGAAGGAGCATTTTCCTGAAGATCAAAAGCTTCAGGAAATGTTTGAACAATGCTTTGTCAATACATATGAGACAACATTAATGCCGCAGGAAGATGGAACGACATTTGTCATTACAGGTGATATTCCTGCAATGTGGCTCCGGGATTCAGCAGCACAGGTTCGACCTTATTTGCTTGCAGCTGAAGAGGATGAAGAGATGGCAAAGTTAATTGAAGGTGTTGTTCGCCGTCAAATGAACTATATTCTTCAAGATCCATATGCGAATGCATTCAATGAAACGTCAAATGGAAAAGGACATCAAGCTGATATTACGGACATGTCGCCAATTATTTGGGAGCGAAAATATGAAATCGATTCACTTTGTTATCCGATTCAGCTTTCCTATCTTTTATGGAAATCAACAGGAAAAACAACGCATTTTGATGAGACATTCAGTCAAGCATTAACGAAGATTTTACATGTTTGGCGAGTAGAGCAGAATCATGAGGAAGAGTCCCCGTATAGCTTTGAGAGATTGGATGTAAGACAATCGGATACGTTGAATAGAAACGGGAAAGGATCAAAAACAGTTAAAACTGGCATGACCTGGAGTGGTTTTAGACCAAGTGATGATGCTTGTCTATATGGGTACTTAGTGCCTGCTAATATGTTTGCAGTTGTTGTGTTAGGCTATGCAACTGAGATTAGTAGAGATATTTTAAAAGATGAAAATCTAGCGACTCAATGTGATCAATTAGCTTTTGAAATAAAAGCAGGAATTGAAGAATTTGCAGTACTTGAGCATCCAATCTATGGAGATATGTACGTATATGAAACAGATGGCATGGGCAGATACAATCTGATGGATGATGCGAACGTTCCAAGTCTATTGGCATCCCCTTACTTGGGCTGGTGTCAGTTTGACGATAAAACATATTTGAATACACGCAGCTTTTTATTAAGCAGAGATAACCCTTACTACTATGAAGGCAAAGCGGCAAATGGAATTGGGAGTCCCCATACACCGGATCACTATATATGGCATATTGCATTAGCAATTGAGGGGATGACAACGACTGATACTGCTGAAAAGATGAGAATTCTGGAGGTGATGAAGCAAACAGATGGTGGAACAGGCTTTATGCATGAAGGCTTTAACACAGATCAACCTGAGGAATTCACACGTGAATGGTTTTCCTGGGCAAATTCCATGTTCAGTGAATTTGTCTTAAGTCTTTGTGGATTAGCTGTAAAAGGAAGTCCACTACATAAGAGATTGCAAGAAACGAACATCTAAGAAAAAAACATACACATCTTGGTTATTACAAAAAAAATTTAATAACAAGGGGTGGAATATTGTTGAAGATTAGAAACGGTTTTATCACAGTTCTCTTTGGTTTGCTTTGTATCTTTTTGCTCCCTAGCATTGGCTTAGCCAAACAACCGGAATCATCGTACTGGTATCCAGATGCATTATTGAATTGGAGTCCAGAAAATGACCCAGATGCAGTATACAACAAGAGCACAGTTCCGTTAGCAGAGAGGGAAGTCCTTTTCAATGTGAATGAAACGGCACAGTCTGAAGCAAAATTGGTGGCTTTATCCGCATTGAATCCAAACACAAGCGGAGTACCGTCTCAAGGTGGGAATAAGTTCTTCGCAAACACATTCAGCTATTGGCAGTACGTAGATCTAATGGTGTATTGGGCTGGATCTGCTGGTGAGGGAATCATTACTCCTCCAAGTGCAGATGTCATTGATGCCTCCCATAAAAATGGTGTTCCGATTTTAGGGAATGTATTTTTTCCTCCAAAGGTTTATGGAGGCCAAGCGGAATGGGTTAATCAAATGCTTACACAGCGTGAGGATGGGTCCTTTCCTGCAGCGGATAAATTGTTAGAGGTTGCTGAGTATTATGGCTTTGATGGCTGGTTCATCAACCAAGAAACAGAAGGTGGAAATGCAGCAACAGCTCAGAAGATGAAAGAGTTTTTAAAATATCTTCAAGATCATAAAAAAGAGAACATGCACATCATGTGGTATGACTCAATGGTAGAGAACGGTTCAATCAGTTGGCAAAATCATCTGACTGATCAAAATAAAATGTTCCTTCAAGAAGGCAATGAAAGAATTTCAGATAGTATGTTTTTAAATTTCTGGTGGACAAATCAACAATCCTCTCAAAATAAAGCATTAGAAGTTGGAAGGAGCCCATATGACCTATATGCAGGGATTGATGTAGAGGCAAATGGCACAAATACAAGTGTTCGCTGGAATGGTCTATTCCCAGAAGGACAGAAACCATTAACGTCTATGGGAATCTATCGACCTGATTGGGCGTTTAAAACAGCAAACTCAAACGAAGAATTCTATCAAAAGGAACAGGAATTCTGGACTGGAAAAGCGGGAGACCCTCGAAAAACGAATGAAAACGGAAACTGGAAAGGGCTTGCCCATTACTTTAGCGCTAAGACAACAATTCAAGAGCTTCCATTCATCACGCATTTTAATACAGGTAGTGGGAAGTTTTTTGCAGTGGATGGTGAAATCAAAAGTAAAAGTGAATGGAATAATCGTAGTTTACAAGATATTTTACCAACATGGCGTTGGGTAAAGGATAGCAAAGGGAAAGCTCTTGATGTAGATTTTGATTGGGATACTGCCTATTTTGGAGGTAGTTCACTGAAGATCTCAGGGAAACTTTCAAAGGAAAATGCAACCCATGTAAAGCTCTATAAAACAAAGCTTCCAGTTGAGAAGGATACGGAAATTTCAATTACCTATAAAACAGATGCAAAAAAGCCGAACATGAAGATAGGTGTTAGCTTTCTTAATCAACCTGATCAATTTGTCTTTTTTGATGTGAAGAAGAAGAGTAAAAATCAGTGGACGGAAGAAACGATTAAGCTACACAAATATAAAGGAAAAGAAATTGCGACAATCTCATTATTCTTTGAAAGCAATGAAGAACTGGCCGATTATCAAATCAATATCGGTGAGCTGAAGGTCACAAAGAAGAATGCTGACAAGAAAGCTCCTAAAGCGGTGACAAATGTTCTGGCGAAGAACACAAGCTTTACTGAAGGATTATATGCAGATGTAGAAGTAGCTTGGGAACCAGTAGCCGGGGATGTTCTGCATTATGAAATCTATCGAAGTCTTCCAAATGGTGAAAAGGAGTTTATCGGGGCGGTTCCGAATCATGCATACTATTTGTCAGATTTACGGAGAAGTGGGAAGGAAACAAAAACAACCCTAGAAATTGTCACAGTCAATCAGGAATATATAAGAAGTAAGGCAACACGTGTAACTTTCGAATGGCCGCCATATCCACAACCAAAGGGAGAGTTTAGCGTAAGTCAAACAGTTGCTGCACCTGGTGAGGAAATTCAATTTTTTAATAAATCCTCTGAAGCGACAGAAGAGGTTGAATGGCAGTTTGAAGGAGGATCTCCTTCTGTAAGTAATGAGAATAACCCGGTTGTTACGTATGACAAGGAAGGCGTATACTCCGTAACCTTGATTGCTAAAAACAGTGAAGGTGAGCATGTCGTTACGAAAGAAGGGTTTATTACAATTGACAAGGATGCAAAGAATATTACGAATGTCGCCTTGAACAAATCAGCAACAGCAAGCGGTCAATGTGCCTCATCTGAAGGTCCAAAATATGCGATTGATGGTATCGTCACCGATAATAGCAAGTGGTGTGCAATTGGAGCGAATCATTGGCTAATGGTTGATTTCGGTGAGGCATTCACCCTGTCAAAATTTGTGATCAAGCATGCAGAAGCTGGCGGTGAACCAGGAGCATTCAATACGAAGGCATTTACAATTGAGGTTAGTATGGATGGCGAAATTTGGACAAATGCAGTTACTGTTACAGATAATACTGCAGCCATTTCAGAACATTCGATACCAACAACCGAGGCTCGTTATATTCGTCTTGCTGTTCAGCAGCCAACACAAGGTGGAGATCAAGCAACAAGGATTTTTGAAGTAGAAGCATACGGATATTAAGAAACGATAAAAGTGGAAAGGGGATATTTTCTCCTTTCCTTTTACCATAAACATAGGGGATGAATGAACATGGGGAAGATGCTTCAGGAAGCAAGTGAATGGATTGTTCGTTTAGTGTGGACGAATTTGCTATGGTTTGGTTTTATGATAGCTGGCTTGGGTGTTTTTGGCTTTATGCCAGCGACTGTTGCGCTATTTGCTGTAACAAGGAAGTGGAAGCTAAAAGATTTTGATGCTTCTATTTTGAAGACATTTAAAGAAACATATCGGAAAGAATTTCTGCGTTCTAATTTGATTGGGCTCATTTTTGCACTAATTGGCTTTCTATTATATGTAGACCTAAAAATTGCAGAAGGGATGCAAGGTACCTTTTCCATTGTTCTCTATGTGTTTATTGGTTTTATTATTCTTTTATATGTAAACACAATCGTTCATTTCTTCCCAATCTATGTGCATTATCAATACTCAATGAAGGAATATATCAAACAATCATTTATCATCTCACTCATAAGTCCAACATCTTCACTGCTTATTGTGATCGGTTTGTTCTTTATTGGGTATTTAATTATGAATATGCCGGGTCTAATCCCGTTTGTAATAGGGGTTTTGCCTGCATATTGGATTATGAATGTAAGCTTAAAAAGATTTCTTGCACTTGAAAAACAACACGCAATCGTTCACACCGAAATGCAAATGGAAGAAAGCATAAGGTGAAACATCAAGCAGTGGACGAAAATGAGAGAATAACTAGATAAAGCGGGGTACTAGACATGTTTTTGATGGATCGAAAATTAGAAGCTAGAGTTCAAGAGTTAGCACAGTATCGTTATCGTGATGGAATCGAAATCCTAGCGTTTCTTACAACTGAGGATGAGGGGTTAGTAGGAACGTATCCTCCTGAAGTGAAGGGCGATTCGAAGCTTCAGCAAGGGGATCAATGGACAGGTAGGGACCGATATCTATGGCTTCACGCAGCTGTACAAATTCCAGCGCAGTGGAAGGATCAAAAAGTAGTGGGTCTATTTGATTTTGGTCGAACCGGTGGGGGAAACAACTCTGGATTTGAATCGTTATTATTTCTTAATGGCAAGCCATTTCAAGGGGTAGACTCGAACCATCAAGAGGTTTTCTTTCCCCCTGCAACAGTAGGAAGCACAGTTCAACTAGACTTCAGATTATGGTCAGGTCTTGAGGGTGGTGGAGAACCGAGAGAACAAACGTATACACTTGAGACGTCTAGATTATGCTGGTTAGATGAAGCAGTGGATGATCTTTACTATACGTCACTTGCAGCATGGCAAACAATTAAGGAGCTTGGGGATGAACGTCCAGAAAAGCATGAGATTATCAAAGCATTGAATCAAGCCTTCATGGAACTTGATTGGAGTAAACCAGGTGATGACAATTTCTATGATAGCTGTAAAATAGCAGGAACAATACTACATGAGATGCTCAATGAGATTGAAAAGCATCACCCTGTAACAATCCATTGTGTGGGTCACACCCATATTGACGTTGCATGGCTATGGCAATTAAAGCATACTCGGGAAAAAGCGGCACGATCCTTTTCAACGGTATTACGTTTAATGGAGCAATATCCAGAATACTATTTCCTGCAAACACAGCCTCAGCTCTATGAATACATAAAACATGATTATCCGGAAATCTATGAAAATATAAAAAAACGTGTTAAAGAAGGCCGCTGGGAGTCAGAAGGTGGAATGTGGCTTGAAGCAGATTGTAATATACCAAGTGGCGAATCGCTTGTAAGGCAAATTCTGTACGGGAAAGCATTTTTCAAAAGAGAGTTTGAAATCGATTGCCAGTACTTATGGCTGCCAGACGTATTCGGTTATAGCTGGGCACTACCGCAAATTCTAAAAAAGTCTGGTATTGATACATTCATGACAACGAAAATAAGCTGGAATCAGTACAATCGGATGCCACATGATACGTTCAAGTGGAGAGGGATTGACGGAACTGAAATAGTAACTCATTTCATAACAACTCCTGAACCTTGGAACTCCCCTGACTCATGGTTCTATACGTATAATGGACTAATTACGGCAAAAACGGTTAATGGGGCATGGAATTCATACAGGAATAAGGACATCAATCAGGATTTATTGCTTTCCTATGGATATGGGGATGGAGGTGGAGGGGTCAATCGGGAAATGATTGAGCTTCGCCGCAGATTCGAGAATATGCCGGGACTCCCACAAGTTAAAACAACAACGGCTGGCGATTTCTTTAAGAAACTACATGAGAATATTGAAAAGACGAATGAGTATGTGCACACATGGGATGGGGAGCTATACCTTGAATACCATCGGGGGACATATACGAGCCAAGCCTATACAAAGCGAATGAACCGAAAGCTTGAGCTAGGCTATA
Organism: Fredinandcohnia quinoae; assembly: GCF_022427965.1. GTDB lineage: Bacteria > Bacillota > Bacilli > Bacillales > Bacillaceae_L > Ferdinandcohnia > Ferdinandcohnia quinoae. The sequence goes on from NZ_JAKTTI010000008.1 coordinate 105,422, forward strand.
GGGAATCTGAATGGTTATCTGTTTGGAATTCATTACGATCATCCTGGGGGAAATATCCACAGCAAAATCTTGATGAGGGCTGGAAGATTATTTTACGAAATCAATTCCACGATATTATCCCAGGTTCATCTATTAAGGAAGTTTACGAGGATGCTAGGGTGGAGTATGAACAAGCAGAGGAAATTCACCACGAGATTGTAAAAGAAAACCTCAAGGATCTGATTGAACCAAAATCGAATACGTACACCGTTTTTAATGCTGCAAATTGGGAGGATCAACAAAGCCTTATCATCCCATACGATAATGAAAATAATTCGACTGGAAAATGGTCAACCATGCAAGGTCAGATATTAAATAGTCAACAAACTGAACAAGGGTGGCTTATTGAAATAGAGAAATTATCGTCTTTCGGAGTCGTTGAAATACAGTTTGAAAAACAACAGACATCATACAGCGAGATACCATTTACGTATCATGAAAAAAGTCTCGAAACACCTTATTATCTCATTGAATGGAATGATGCACTCCAAATCACTCGTCTATATGATAAGGAAGCAAAACGTGAAGTGCTCAACAATCAGAACAAAGGGAATATCCTCCAAATGTTTGAAGATAAGCCATTGGCACATGATGCGTGGGATATTGATTTGTATTACCAAGAAAAAATGGAAGAGGTTAATGACGTTCTTTCAAGTGAAATTGTTGAAAAGGGAACTCTACAAACTGTCATTCGTACGAAGTGGCAATATGGTAGATCGATTATTGAGCAGGATATGGTGTTGTATGCTCATAATCGTCGGATTGATTTTAAGACGAGGGTCGATTGGCATGAACAGCGTAAGCTTTTAAAAGTAGCCTTCCCTGTTGATATTCGTACAACTGAGGCGACCTATGATATCCAATTTGGGAATGTGAAGAGACCGACACATTGGAATACTAGCTGGGATATGGCTCGCTTTGAAACAGTTGGGCACCAATGGGCTGACCTATCAGAAACGGGCTATGGCGTAAGCGTATTAAATGATTGTAAATATGGGTATGACATTAAGGATCAAACGATACGATTATCTTTATTAAAAGCGGCCATTTATCCAGATCCAACCGCAGATCAAGGTGAGCATGTATTTACGTATTCCTTACTACCTCACATCGGAGATTGGAGAACTGGGGATACCGTTAAACAAGCATGGTATGTGAACAATCCTTTAAAGGCTGTTAAAGGTAGTTTTATACCGAAAGATACATCCTTCATGAAGGTTCATAATGAACATGTTAAAGTGGATGCTATTAAGAAAAAAGAAGATGAGAATGCTGTCATTATCCGACTTCATGAATATGAAGGCCGTAGAGGTCAAGTTTCAATTGAATTTCCTGAGAAGGTCAAAAGTTGGTCAGAAACAAATCTATTGGAACAACTCGAAGGATCCATTCAAACTGGTGAACTTACATTTGAAATAAATCCATATGAAATAAAAACGCTGCTTATCCATTTTTCTTGATAAAATATAAACAGAAGGAATCTATCGGAAGAACATCTAATAATGATTTTTCGATAGATTCATTTTAAGTATTTGGCACCGGAGGACGAAGGATGTTCACTCGAAAAAGGAAGAAGCGTCTATCAAATAAAGTATTTAGTAAAATTTTGGTCTACTATTCTGCAACAATCCTTTTAACGATGTTTGTTTTAATGTTTGTACTTGTGAGCTATTATACAGAGGTTATTATTCAGAGGGAGATGGATGCAAGTACACGGACACTAGAGCGGATTGAAGCGAATCTAAACCAAAAAGAAGAATATGTTAAAAATGTTATGCAGGAGCTTTATTTAAAGTCAGATCTCATTTTTTATGATATCACCTATGCACTGCAAAATGATTATAGTACATATTTATCTTATCGATTAGATAAATACAGCGAAAGTCCTTCATTTGTATCATATAATCTAGATACATTTTTCCAAGCCTATTTTACTCAAGATCCCGATATTAATGCTGTTAGTTTGAAAAGCTCTAACCCAGGAACAGAGTATATCTTTGTCAATAATCATCACAGATGGAATCAATTTCTTAGTAAAAACGAAAAATCTGAAATACAGGATCGCTTGGGCCTAGCTCCAGAAGATATGAAAATCCTAAAAGTAAAGTGGGAGCAAGAACGGCAGATATATAACAATATTCAAATCTCACGTTCGATTAATGACCCGGTTAATCTGAAGGAAATCGGAAAGCTAACGGTGTTCTATGATACCGAAAGTATCCAAGACTTGCTTCAATTGCGAAGATCCCAATATAAAGGGTCAGTTCATATTATTGGCAGAGATGGCTCACAGCTATATTCATCTACACATTCTTCAATACCTACTCTTCTAAAAGACATTCCATTTGAAACGAAATTTTCAAAGGAGAAATGGAAGGGAAAGAATTATTATATTAATACAATAGCAGATGACCAAATGGGTTATGTATATGTCGGATTCATTCCAGAACAAGAAATCAAGAAAGTCACAATTGTTCATAGATATATGTTTCTAGCAACAATGTTACTATCCATAATCGCGATAGCGGTTACGTATATTTTGATGAGATCCTATTCTAAAAGAATTAATAAAATTGATAACGCTATTCATGAGGTTAGGGATGGAAATTTAAAAATTAGAATACCAGCTAGCAAACAAAGTGATGAACTAACGACAATATCAGAGAGCTTCAATGATATGCTGGATGATCTTAATAAGTATATAAAGGATGTGTATGTGTTAAATATTCAACAAAGAGAAGCAGAAATGAAAGCGCTTCAGTCCCAAATCCAGCCACATTTTCTCTATAACACTTTAGAAGCGATTCGGATGAAGGCAATAGCGGATGGATCAAAAACAACTAGCAATATGATTTATAGCTTAGGACAATTGTTTCGTTATTCCTTAAGTAGCAAAGAAGTGGTCCGTGTTGCTGATGAAATTGAACACGTGAGAGAATATATTAGTCTTATTCAAATTCGTTATCCAAATCGTCTACATGTTTCCTACGAAATTCCTGAAAAATATTTAGAAGAAAAAATCCTAAAATTCACCCTTCAACCACTTGTTGAAAATTATTTGATTCATGGATTCCGTAAAGAAACAAATCAAAATGAGTTAGTTATTCGTGTCCAAAGAAAACAGCAGGATATTAAATTAATTGTAAAAGACAATGGGTGTGGGATAACGTCCACGAGGCTCGTCCAAATTCAGGAAAAATTACAAGAAGGAACAATGACTTCTGAAGGATCAATTGGATTAAGCAATGTTCATCAAAGACTGCAATTAAAATATGGACTTGATTATGGGCTACAAATTACGAGTATTGAGGGAGAAGGAACAACTGTAGTCATTAAGATACCAGCTGCTAGGAGGGGATTGCCACATGTATAATGTCTTTCTTGTTGATGACGAACCATTTATTATTGAAGGCATGAAAGCACTCGTTCCATGGGAAGATTACGGACTAAAGGTAGTCGGTGAAGCATCAAACGGACTAGAAGCACTTGAAAAGCTAGAAAACTGTCATATTGATATTTTATTAACGGATATAATGATGCCGAAGATGGATGGTTTACAGCTGATTAGTAGGTTAAGAGAACAGAATCCAAGTACCAAATGTATCGTCTTATCTGGTTATCAAGAGTTTAAATATGTGAAAAAGGGAATGGAGCTCGGAATCGAGAATTATCTCCTTAAGCCAGTCAACGAACAAGAACTTTTCTCCACGTTAATGAATAGCATTGAGAAGCTTGATAAATCTACTGAGGATGAGGAAGCATATACGATTTTAAGGGATAACACGATTTGGCGTAGTTTGAATCAAGATATAGATGAGAAAGAATGGCGCGAGAGACTGGATTTATACCATCTGGAATTTGATTGCCAAAACATAACAGTCGTACTGATGCAAATCGCAAATCAAGCAGAAGTTCAACAGGTTTCATCCATTCGTAAAAAAATTGAGAAGGTATTTCACTCTGTATGCATTACCAATCCAGATGGTGAGCTAATACTGATTCTCTCGTTCAAGGATCAAGATGATCTGATGAAAAAGCTAAATGAAGTAGATCAGCTAGTGGCTACAACGATTTCATGTAAGTATCATATTAGTGTTGGTTCAATTGTTCGTTCAACAATCGAGATGTATAAAAGTTATCAGCATGCGAAAGAGTTATCAAGCTATCGTTTGGTGCATGTCGATAGCGGTCTTATAACGGATGAATTAGCTGCACAATTCACTGATCCATTTGTATCGACCTCTTACTTATTGGATGATCTCAAAAGGTATATTATCGGGTCAGATAAGGAAAAAGCGATTAAATGGATTAGAGGTGCCTTTGATCAAATAGATGAGTCAAAGCGAAAAATTGCTCCAACAAGCATCAGGGGTTTTGCGATTGATATCATTACGTCATTACAAAAAGAAGTAACATTAAATACAACTGATCAAACTGTAGATATTGTAAAACAAATTTTAGAGGCTCATTCAATGGAAAGGCTTGTTGCGATTTTAATTGGCTTTTTCAATGAAATCCTGACTAAATTAGAGGAAAAGTCACAGCAACGAAGTCCAATCATTCAAAGTGTCGTTCAATATATTCAAGAGCATTATCATGAGGAGCTATCATTGAAGACATTAAGCTATAGGTTTCATATTAACTCCATCTATTTAGGACAGCTTTTTCAAAAGGAAACTGGTCTAGTATTCTCAGAGTATATTAACCACCTAAGACTTGAGAAAGCGAAGCAATTGTTACGAGAGACCCATTTGAAGGCAGGAATCATTGGAAAGCAGGTAGGATATGCGGATTCAGCCTATTTTTATAAACAGTTTAAGAAAGTAGTAGGTATCACACCATCTGCATGGAGAACAATGAATATAAGCTCCTAAAATCCCGTTAATCGGGATTTTTCTACGTTATAAGTGACCCCGTTCAATGGAATGTTTAATTAGTACAGTAAATCTAAATATTGTTAACTTTATACCTTTTAGACTTTTACTTATGATAAATATGTAAGGGTTTTCAATATTAGAGAGGAGGGGCTTTGTGGGTCGTATTAAAAATTTCTTCCATGATGTATACAAAAATCGTGTTTGGCTCCTCATGGTTTTACCAGGAACCATCTGGCTTTTACTATTTTCATATCTACCGATGTTTGGTACGGTCATTGCCTTTAAAAACTTCCGCTATGATCCGAATGGGTTTTTCTCAAGCATTGTGAACAGTGAGTGGGTAGGATTTGAGAACTTCAAATTTTTGTTTAATACAAATGATGCATGGGTTATTACAAGAAATACGGTATTGTATAATTTAGTTTTTATCATAGTTGGTTTGATACTAGCCGTTTTTGTTGCAATCGTTCTTAGTGAGCTTGCGAATAAAAGACTGTCCAAAATCTATCAAACTGGAATGCTATTTCCTCATTTTTTATCATGGGTAGTTGTTAGTTATTTCGTATTTACATTTCTAAGTGTGGATCGTGGCTTACTCAATAATATGCTGGAATGGTTTGGAATCGATGCGATTTCCTGGTATAACGAAGCGAAATATTGGCCATTTATTATCGTACTAACAAGTATGTGGAAGGGCGTTGGGTATGGAAGCATCGTATACTTAGCGGCAATTGTAGGGATTGATCGAAACTATTACGAAGCAGCAATGATTGATGGTGCGAACAAGTGGCAACAGATTCGCAATATTACGATTCCGATGATTACGCCACTCATTATTATTTTGACCATCTTAAATGTTGGAAAAATATTTAGCGCTGATTTCGGTCTATTCTACCAGGTACCTAGGGATTCTGGTCCGCTATACTCAGTTACAAACGTAATTGATACATATGTATACCGAGGCTTAACAACTATGGGTGACATTAGTATGAGTACAGCAGCGGGTCTTTATCAATCGATTGTCGGATTTACCTTAGTTATGCTAACGAACTATCTTGTTCGGAAGGTTGATAAAGAATATGCTTTATTTTAAAGAAAAGGGAGGGGAGCCGCGGTTTCGTGGCACATGACAATGACAACAAATCTAAATAGCTCCCAGCCTACTCCTCATAATGGGAAAATGGTGAATCAACTGAACACCAAAAAGAGACGTACAAGAAAATATACACCTCATGGTTTAAGCGGTTTTCCTAATCTTTTAATGAATGTCATATTAGGTTCATTCGCCATTATGTGTATTTTTCCTTTTATATATGTCATTATTATTTCTTTATCAGATGAGGAAACATTAGCAAGAAATGGCTATCAGCTTATACCTGAAGTATGGAGTACGGAAGCCTATCAGTATTTATGGAATATGAAGGATCAATTGTTTCAATCCTATACGATCACGATTTTAATAACGGTAATTGGAACGATTGTAAGTGTTCTTATGATTTCAATGTATGCTTATGCCATATCAAGAAGGCAATTTAAATATCGTGGTTTTTTTACCTTCATTGCTTTCTTTACAATGCTTTTCAGTGGAGGATTAGTTCCTTTTTATATCGTAGCGACACAGCTATTGCATTTGCGTAACTCAATATGGGCATTGATTTTACCACTTGCTATGAATGCATTTTACATCTTGATTATGAGAACCTTCTTTCAAAGATCTGTTCCTGAATCAATATTAGAATCGGCACGAATTGATGGAGCTAGTGAACTCCGTATCTTTGTTCAAATTGTTATTCCATTATCATTACCAGGAATTGCGACAATTGCTTTATTTAGTACATTAGGCTACTGGAATGATTGGTTTAATGCGCTATTATTCATTGATGAACCACAATTAATACCGCTGCAATCTTTACTGATGAAAATAGAGAATAATATCGAATTTTTACGACAGAATACGCTAACTGGCGGCTTACAAAATGAAATATTAAAAGCAATACCTCAAGATGCTGCAAAAATGGCTATGGTTGTTATTTCTACATTACCGATAGCAATCGCTTATCCATTTTTCCAAAAATATTTTGTAAGGGGGTTAACGATTGGCGGAGTGAAGGAATAAAAAATATGCAGATAAATACAAGGGAGGAATTACGAAAATGAGAAAAAAATTTGCTTTTTTCCTAGTTTTATTATTAAGTTTGACGACATTTCTAGTTGCTTGCAAGGATAATAGTTCTGACAAGGCAAGCAATGATGCAAAGGATAAGCCATATGAAATTGTATGGTACACAATTGGAACACCTCAAAAGGATACAGATAAAGTTTTTGAAGAGGTAAGTAAGTATACGAAGGAAAAAATCAATGCAACTGTAAAATTAAAGCAAATCGATTGGGGCGATTATGATCAAAAGATGCAAGTCATGATTGCTTCTGGAGAATCATTTGATATTGCCTATACGGCTGGTGGTAACTATGTATTAAATGCTCAAAAAGGAGCGTTCAAAGATCTTAATGAACTTCTTGATTCACATGGCAAAGAATTAAAGGCTGCTCTTGACCCTGCTTTCCTTGAAGGTGCAAAAATTGATGGTAAGCTTTATGGTATTCCTTCAAACAAAGAAGTGGGTCAGCAAAGTGTATATGTCTTCAATAAAAATCTAGTAGATAAACATAATATGGATATTTCAAGTGTGAATTCATTACAAGACTTAGAACCACTATTAAAAACAGTAAAAGAAAATGAACCAAACTTTACACCTATCGCAACATTTAAACCATATTTGCCGTTCGATTATGTGTTAGAAGATGAAATGCCATTTGCTTTCCCACTGGATGGCGATACAGGTAAAGTTGTTAATATTTATGAAACAGATGTAATGATGGAAACATTAAAAACAATGCATGAATACTATAAAGCAGGTTACATCAAGGCTGATGCAGCAACAAGTACAGATCCATGGCCATTAGAAGTAGAGAACTGGTTCGTCCGTAAAGAAATGTACCAACCAACAGCTGAACTATTATGGTCTCGTGGAGCAGGATATGATGTAGCGGTACAACCGATGCATGATCCGATTACGTTCAACAGTTCAGTTACAGGAGCAATTCAAGCAATTTCAGCAACATCAAAAAATCCAGAAAAAGCAATGGAATTTTTAAATCTATTAAATACAGATCCATATCTTCGTAACCTAGTTGACAAAGGGATTGAAGGTACGCACTACGAGGAGCTTGATAACGGTAAGATCAAAGACCTTCCAGCTCGTGTAGATGGATATAATATGCCTAGCTACTCTTTAGGTAACCACTTCATTCTTAAATTATACGAAAATGATCCAGAAGATAAATGGGAAAAGTTCAAGGAATTCAATGATGCTTCAACACCAGCACCGACTTTAGGATTCTACTTTGATACAAATCCTGTACGTACAGAGATTGCAGCAATTGCGAACGTATCCCAAGAATTCGCACCTGCGTTATTAACTGGTAGTGTGGATCCAGAAGAATATTTACCAAAAGCAAATAAAAAATTCAAGGAAGCAGGACTTGATAAAGTATTAGAAGAAATCCAAAAGCAATATGATGATTGGAAGAAAAACAATTAATAAGAAGATTGAAGGTAAAGTCGGGAAGATCATTTCCGACTTGCTTTCATTTAAAAGACCAGGAAGTAGTAAATTTTGTGCATTTCTTCGGGTAATGATTTACAAATTTAGTAGAGAACTATGGTTTTTAAGGAGGAGGAGTGTCAATTGAACAAGTATTTAGTCTATGACATTGGTGGGACGTCCATAAAGTATTCGATTATGGATGAACAGGCAAATGTAATTGAAAGTTCTTCAACTCCGACACCAGAGCAAGGAAAAGGGGCAATTTTTAAACTGATTTTAGATATTGCTGATTCCCACAAACAAAAGTGGGAGTTAGACGGAGTTGCTTTCAGTGTACCAGCTGCTGTAGACGTAGCGAGCGGGTATGTCTACTATGCAGGTCAAATAACAGACTTTATCGGTAAAAATTTGAAAGCAGAGCTTGTTTCGATTGGGCTGCCCATTGAATTTGAAAATGATGCGAACTGTGCAACATTAGCGGAAAAATGGCAAGGACATGCAAAGGAATGCAATAGTTTTATTTGCATGACTATCGGTACAGGAATAGGTGGAGGGATCTTTTTAGATGGTGATTTAAGACGTGGGAAAAATAGTATGGCTGGAGAAGTAGGACTGATGATCTTGAATACTACCAAATCGTTAGAAACACTTCTTGACACAGATTCGTTCAGTAGGGTTGGATCTACTTGGAATCTATTACATCGTGTCTATGAAAAGACTGGGATTCGACTAACAGGTATCGAGTTATTTGAAAGGTATAGACAAAATGATGAATATATAATAAAAGAAGTAGATGAATTTTTTAATTCCATCGCAATTGGAACTGCAAACCTAATCCACACACTAGCACCTGAAAAGGTTTTATTTGGTGGCGGAATAAGTGAACAACCAGAATTTACAGAACATATTATTAAAAGACTAAAAAGAATTCGACCAGAAATACTCACTATTGCCGAAATAGAAGCCTGTAAATTCGGAAATGCCGCCGGACAAATAGGCGCGCTTTACCATTTTCAAAACATGCAGAAGAATGATAAGTAGTGTTGTGAACAAATAGAAGGGAACCTAATATTAACTAAAAAGAAGTACCAACCATAGGTGCTTCTTTTTTATCTATTAAGATTAAAAATTAGCATAGGTTTTTGAAAAAAATAGGACATTTTACTTGAAATGATTTAATCTCAGTTGTTATAATAATCCTCGTGTGTAAAAACCTGTAATATAATTTCAGATGAGGTGTAAGAAAAATGAGGGAATTTGATGGAAGATATTGTAATGTTTATCATAACATAGATAGAAGTTTTTCCCCGATTAATAGCCTTGCGATAATAACCCAAAGACTAAACCTCACTAACTTTTTCAAGGAAGAACAAATAAAAGTCGATACCGTTTTCATGCAAAATGCTAACTGAGATATCAAATGATACTTTTCAGAGGCATTTTATTTTTTTTGACTAATGGCCTTAGTCTAAACCGATTTGGTTACTAACAAAAATATAGTAAGAACAGGTGTTGTGGATGACTAGAAGAAATTGGACAGATGAAGAAATAATGTTTTTAAAAGAGACTATAGGATATTACAAGATACAAACTATTGCTCAGAAGCTTAATCGGACTGTCCAAGCGGTTCTAAGTAAAATGAAACGGCTTGGTATATCGAATACTCGAGAGCAAACAGGTTTTTTAACGACTTGTCAACTAGCAAATGCATTACAAGTAGATCCAACGACTGTTAGGGAGTGGATAAAAAGACATGATCTAAAATGTGTAAAAAGAGCGACGAGGTGTGAACAAAAATACTATTTAATTCAACCAGAGGATTTTTGGAGTTGGGCTGAAGTAAATCGGGATAGAATCGATTTTTCAAAAATTGATTATTTGAGTTTACTTCCCGTTCCAGAATGGTATAAGGATGAAAAGAACCACAAAAAGGAAACATCTTATAAAGTATGGAGTAAAAAAGAGGAAAAATCTTTGTTACTGATGATGTCGAGTGGATATACCCTAAAGGAAGTTGCTGCAATATTAAATCGATCAATGATAAGTGTACAACGGAAATATAATCGCTTGTAATTTTTTACCGACTTGCAGAAATTTATTGAACAATATAAAATTATTTTATAATACCATGTTTTTCTGAAAAATTGATAAAAAAATATAAAAGGCGGATGATATGGAAATTAAATTTAATAGAAAAGTAATCTTAGGAATTGTATATATCCTGTTGTTTTTTATTTGGTTTGATTTTTTGTTTTTAAATTTAAATAGATTATTGAGTGGTATCCTTATCACTATACCACTATTATTAATTGCTTATTTTGTTCTTATTTTTAATCGGAAAGTGCAATATTTCCATTATTTATCTAATCATGATGAGTTAACTTCAATTTATAATAAAAGGTATATGGTTAGGAAGTTAGAGGAACTTAAAGTAAATAACAAACCGTTCCACCTCTATATATTAGACATAAATAACTTTAAACATATTAATGATACACATGGTCATATTGTCGGTGATAAGGTTATAGAAATGGTGGCGGATACACTAATTCGATCAACCGAACCAGGTGATATAATAGCAAGGTGGGGTGGCGATGAATTTATCGTCATTACGTTTGAAAATGAAAAACAAGACTTACGAGATTTTAATTTTACTGAAGCAATGTTCAAGTTCTCATACATCTTTAAAGAAAAGATTACCTTGTCAATCGGTAAGGCTACTTATCCAAAGGATGGTAGGGAAATTAAGGAATTATTAATGATTGCGGATCAAAATATGTATGAAAATAAACAGCAATCAAAACGGTAGTGTGGCGTTTAAGTATTATGGTACCTGTAGTTAGGACACTTGAAAAAGAGTGTTTTATCTACAGGTAT
>NZ_JAKTTI010000090.1 GCF_022427965.1 Fredinandcohnia quinoae
TTCGCAATGACGGAATCAAAATCCGTTGCCTTACCGCTTGGCTATAGCCCATTGATTATGCTTCATGAATCCACTTCTTCGAATCGTCTTCATGAATTAACACCGCAAGAGGATATTTTGGAATATTTCAGAAAGAAATATTACGAAATATCGTCGACAAACTTCGTACTATTTTAAAACAAATAGCAACAGAATTATTTCGACATTCCTATATACTACTGAAATATATATGAATTAAACCAAAAACAGCTCACTCTATCCTTATCAAAGTGATAACAAGAAAGAATAAAGCCAAAGGTTTCAATATTAGTGGTGGAGGGGGACGGATTCGAACCGCCGAACCCGGAGGGAGCGGATTTACAGTC
>NZ_JAKTTI010000091.1 GCF_022427965.1 Fredinandcohnia quinoae
AATGGTGGAGGATGACGGGATCGAACCGCCGACCCCCTGCTTGTAAGGCAGGTGCTCTCCCAGCTGAGCTAATCCTCCATTTAATAGAAGATGTTCAAAAGCTCTGATAAAAATGACACATCGAATTTCTTCGTTGGCTCGCTTTTCCGCTACTCACGTATTAACTACATACGTTCCGCTGCTCAAATCTTCGCCGCCTCGAACTTCTCGGTCCTTTTTATCCTCCTTTTCAAACATTCACTTTTTGAGATAAAAACGGGAAGTAAGATTAAAAGAGACAAATCTTACATCCCATTCAATTCGGATGACCCGTACGGGATTCGAACCCGTGTTACCGCCGTGAAAGGGCGGTGTCTTA
>NZ_JAKTTI010000092.1 GCF_022427965.1 Fredinandcohnia quinoae
TACGCTCAGTCCAGGGTCTCGACTTTCCCGCTTTTCCCGCAGGAGTCGCCACCCTCCGCTCCAATCAACTTCAATTTTTTAATAAAATACTTTTCGAGGTGACGTACCATGATGACGAGAAACCAAGCAAATGAACGCGGGCAATTAGAAATGCTGACGATTGATCAATTAGTTCCTGAAGATCATTTAGTACGCAAGCTAGAGTCAGCGATTGATTTTTCGTTTATCTATCCCTTGGTTGAAAACCTATATTCAGGGATCGGTCGTCCAAGTATCGACCCCGTAGTTTTGTTTAAGATGATCTTCATACAATACATATT
>NZ_JAKTTI010000093.1 GCF_022427965.1 Fredinandcohnia quinoae
CCCCAGGAGTCAAACACCTGCCGCTCCAATCAACTAGTTGAGCACTTTCAAGCAGATCGCCAAGTCCAATATGCTAATTTTTTTAAATTCATTGCAGCAAACGTAAGTATCGCTTGCATAGACAATTTTTTAAGACAACGTAGGGTTGTCCATCGCATACGTCACCTCGAAAAGTATTTTATTAAAAAGCTGAAGTTGATTGGAGCGGAGGGTGGCGACTCCTGCGGGAAAAGCGGGAAAGTCGAGACCCTGGACTGAGCGTAGCGAGGGAAGCGGCTCGGCCCCGCCCGCGGAAAGCGACCAC
>NZ_JAKTTI010000094.1 GCF_022427965.1 Fredinandcohnia quinoae
TTCGGCGTTAGTCACTTTAATTCAGCGTTAGCCACAGGAATTCGGCGTTAACCACTTTAATTCGGCGTTACCCACTTTAATTCAGCGTTAGCCACTTTAATTCGGCGTTACCCACTTTAATTCAGCGTTAGCCACAGGAATTCGGCGTTAACCACAGGAATTCGGCGTTACCTACTTTAATTCAGCGTTAGCCACTTTAATTCGGCGTTAGCCACTTTATTTCGGCGTTACCCACTTTATTTCGGCGTTAGTCACTTTAATTCAGCGTTAGCCACAGGAATTCGGCGTTAACCAC
>NZ_JAKTTI010000095.1 GCF_022427965.1 Fredinandcohnia quinoae
GATTCTTGTAACCTTAATGCGTTGTTTATTCCAATTCGATGAACCCTTTACACGTCTAGAAAGGATGCGTTGTGCGTTTGCTAGTTTTTCTTCTAATTTGTGAAACCACTTTGGATTAGAGAATACTTCTCCTGTACTCAAAATAGCAAAGTCTTTTAATCCTAAGTCGACACCAACGGAAGAACCTGTTTTTCCTAATGAATGCACTTCTGTTTCAGCCAGAATAGATACAAAGTATTTGCCGCTTGGATTTCGTCTAACGGTTGCATTCAAAATACGCCCTT
>NZ_JAKTTI010000096.1 GCF_022427965.1 Fredinandcohnia quinoae
GCGCCGATGGTAGTTGGGGGATTCCCCCTGTGAGAGTAGGACGTCGCTAAGCTATCAATATTCCGCAGTAGCTCAGTGGTAGAGCTATCGGCTGTTAACCGATCGGTCGTAGGTTCGAGTCCTACCTGCGGAGCCATTGCTTCCATAGCTCAGCTGGTAGAGCACTTCCATGGTAAGGAAGAGGTCAGCGGTTCGAGCCCGCTTGGAAGCTTACAAATAAGATAATGGCCCGTTGGTCAAGCGGTTAAGACACCGCCCTTTCACGGCGGTAACACGGGT
>NZ_JAKTTI010000097.1 GCF_022427965.1 Fredinandcohnia quinoae
GATTATCACGCATTTCTTCTAATTAACGAGCATATCTCAATTTTATCGTGCATTTACCTAGAATATCGTGCATATCGGCTAATTTAGACTTGCTACATACTCTGAAAATAACTCTGAAACCAATATTTTAGCGGAATACATACACTTGTACCCATGACCAACTCCAATTTGAGGTGAAAACACCTTGTTTTCATCCTAAAATAGGTTTTTTATAGCACAGAAAGTTAACTTTTCTCTTTTGAGGCTATCTACATATTCCACAAAAACCAATTTAAA
>NZ_JAKTTI010000098.1 GCF_022427965.1 Fredinandcohnia quinoae
CTTTCTAAGGAAACTGAAGTACTACGTACTTCATAAAAAGACGCTTTGTATTGTGTTTAGTTTTGAGAGAGCTTTTATTAGGGGCCTATAGCTCAGCTAACCGTAAACTTCTTTGATCTTCATCAATGTAGGTTTGCGAAAAGTTTGTCATGAAATGAGAAACTTTAAGCAGGTTATGCTTTATAAATTAGAAGTTCTTATATTAATATTTCATTTAAAAAAGGGGCCTATAGCTCAGCTGGTTAGAGCGCACGCCTGATAAGCGTGAGGTCGATG
>NZ_JAKTTI010000099.1 GCF_022427965.1 Fredinandcohnia quinoae
ATCGGATTGTGGTTCCGACATTCGTGGGTTCGATTCCCATCAGTCGCCCCATATATAAATGCGGGTGTAGTTTAATGGTAAAAACTCAGCCACGAGCGTTACTTCCATGAATCATCTGCGAGTTGTCCCGACGCATTCACTTCCAAGAATAGACTATAGAGGAAGGGACATGGAAAGGCCAGCATATCAAGAGCAAAACTAAATAACATAATTTATATATGTGCGGGTGTAGTTTAATGGTAAAACCTCAGCCTTCCAAGCTGATGTCGTGAGTTC
>NZ_JAKTTI010000009.1 GCF_022427965.1 Fredinandcohnia quinoae
ATACAGGTCCTATGGTGACTATCACACCAGAAATTGTGCTCGGACGGGAACCATACAGGTTCTATGATGACCATCATACCGGAAATTGTATGCGGACGGGAACCATACAGGTCCTATGGTGACTATCACACCAGAAATTGTGCTCGGACGGGAACCATACAGTTCCTATGGTGACTATCACAACAGAAATTGTGCGCGGATGGTCACCATACAGGTCCTATGGTGACCATCATACCGGAAATTGTATGCGGACGGGAACCATACAGGTTCTATGGTGACCAGCACACCAGAAATTGTGCTCGGGCGGGAATCATACGAAACCTCCAGAATATATAAGTGCTCATAACAATAATTCCACCATTATAGAGCCCCCAATTATAAAACTTTCTCTTAACCATTTTAAAAATGCCGGTTCATCTAAGACGAACCGGCACATGTATGTTATAAAATTTACTTTCCTACTTCTACTTGATGCTCCTCATGTTCATGCAATCCTTCATCATTTTCAACATGTACTTTCACAGTAAACGTACCGGCATCTGGAAATTTATACGAGCCAGTATATTCGCCCGCATTTGTTTCCTCTGCATCAATCCATTCATGTTTATCAGGATTCTTATCCGTCCAAATTTCATAACGAACATTTGCTTTTTCTAATGGGTCCTCTCCATTACTCAAATGAACCATTAATGTCGTATCATTTCCAACCTTTGCATCAGATGGATTCATAAAATGCATGCTGAAACCTTCTGTATGTTCATGATGATGCTCCTCTTCTTCATGTGAAGCACCCGTGCCAACCTTTACATTTGCTTGAGGCATCGTGTGCATCCCTCTTGCAGTTACATGGACTTGAATAGTAAATTCACCGTCATGATCAAATGTCGTTTCCGCAACATAAGTACCATCTTTATTATTTTTTGCTTCAATTAAGCTACTTTCTTCTTTTTTTCCATTTTCCCATACTTCAAATTTCACTTCATCCGCATCAGCTACATCTTCGCTTCCCTGAGTAACAATTGCTTTCATTTCTACTTTGCCATTTACATCTACAGATTCCGGAACTTTAAGCTGTACATCAAGTATTTGAGGTACTTCACTTTTGTCAGATACGTCAACCTTTTCATCTTCATCTTTATTACATGCTGAAAGAACTGCTAGTACCATCACAAATAGGATGAGTGTTAATCTTTTTCTCATATGTATTCCTCCAATATCTATTAGGAGATGATTACGATTAAACATCTCCCTTTCACTTTTATCTCGTCATAAGTGGCAGTAAGCCTCAATGATAGAAGTCTTACCTTTATGTTATCCATCATCGATAATGAAAATAAGTACCACATACACAAGGACTTTCTTCTTGTTGATTTTGAATTCTTTTGCCGAAATAAAAAGTCACCATCATCCCGATCTTATGTATTCCCAACATCAGGATTCCCGCCAACGGCTGGTCAAACTTTGGGTCTATTGGGAGTTGAGGTAGGTTGATACTTGAAATTTCTCCAGGTATACAAAGTTGAGCGGTGACTTTCATTAACAAAGGATTCCCTATGCCACCAATAAAATCATTGAATATAAATAATACACATGCTGGCATTAAAATCATTCCACTTAATAATATATACCTTTTTCTTGAACCATTACAAAAGCGCTGCTTTGGGTCTGGTGCAACAATTGGCCACCACATTTGAAAGGACAAAACAAAAAGCAATCCCATATACCCATTATGAAATAAAGAGTTTTGAGTTAAAACCTCAATAATGACTGGTAAATGGTACATAAAAAACAGAGTCGCAAAAAATAACAACGCGATTGTTGAAGGAAGAAAAATCTTCGCAACCACTCTCAAAAACTTGTATTCCTTCACTCTCTGAAATAATAATTCTGGAATACCAATTAATAATAGCGGTGGGACGACAAAATATAAAATACTCATTTGAATCATATGTGTACTAAAAGAGATGTGGCTTAATACTGAAATAGGACTGCCTATCATTAAATAAAATATAAGTATACTTATGATGAATAGAAGTGGCTGTTTTTGTTTGATTTTTATATTCGTGTAGTATTTTACTAAAACCGTAAAAAGTACAGTTACGCATATTAAACCAATCAAAAGTGGGATATTCCATACCGGTTGATTTTCAAACAATATAGTACGCTCCAAGTGACCACTCCTTATTAAGTTTTTATCCCCCCTTGTTAAATTATGTTATGAAGTAACAAATCAGAACACTTTATAACTCGTATATTAAGTGATAATTTAATGACATTCAATATAGTATTAAGGAAATATGTGGCTAATTCGTGAAAACTAAATGTTATTTTAAGAAAAGGCTCTGAAAAAACTATTTAAAAATACTAATTTCCTTCAACTTAATAGCCAGTCTTTCAAATCCCTTTTGAAACTTTGTACGGTAATCCGGCATTAGTTCTATTCCTGACAACCTTGCAATTGTTTCAACAACCTCATCAATCGACATTTGGTCAGTCTGGATATGTTCTTTAAACCTATCTTTAGAGAGACTAGCAACCCTTCCTTCTATTTGTTGGTAAGCCCAAGAATTTTTTCCTTCAAATCTTGTCCTAAGTCTTTTTTGAATGGTTGTCTTTGAAGCTGTTAAAGTATAGTGCTTAATCTCAATACCAATATCTCGTAATCTTCCAATAATATCTGTAAAATATTGTTCATTTGTAAGAGTCATCGGAACAATAATAGTTCCTTTATATTCGATTGCAATTTGCTTTAACAATGAGTAATTAGCTTCTCGCCATAATGGATAATCCTGAAAGTCCCCCTTGGAAATTTCAGCGGGGACATTTGCCATTAACACAAAGCCAAATCGTTCTGGATCGTATACAAATGAGTTTTTTACCCTTTTATGTAGTTCATATGCGGTTGTTGTTTTACCTGAACCAAAAGTTCCGTTTATCCAAATGATCATAAGACACCTCTTTACTATAAAAAAATAATGACAAAATATTCCTTCTACTTTACTATTAATTATACAAAGTGAAATCTTTTCATGTGGGGAGGCAGTTATGAATAGTATAGCAGTAATATCAGATATTCATGGAAATATGACTGCGTTAGAAGCAGTCATAGAAAATATCAACCGTCGAGGAATCGAAACAATCATCTGTCTAGGTGACCTTATTGGAAAAGGGCCAAACCCAGCAGCTGCCGTTGACTGCATTCGAGAAGTATGTGAAGTAGTCGTCTTTGGAAATTGGGATGAGGCAGTCCAAAAAGAGAATGAGTGGGAAGTGATGAAATGGCATCAAGAGCAGCTTGGTGAGGAAAGATTAGCATATCTCGGTACACTTCCTTTTCACTATGATTTCTATATGAGTGGAAAATACATACGTCTGTATCACGCATCTGCAAAGAGTGTCCATCACCGTGTTGTACCGATGATACACCCTATGGAAGAAAAGAAAGCAATGTTTGAAAACACTGAGTGGATTTCTCCCTTGGAAGAAGACAGAATACCGGATGTCGTTGGCTTTGGTGATATTCACGCTGCACTAATTGAACCAATTGGTGATCAAAGGACTCTTTTCAACGTTGGAAGTGTCGGAAATCCATTAGATATGACACTAGCTACATTTGCCGTTTTACATGGTGACTATCAATCAATTAAACCAGCACCATTTTCAATTGAAATTGTCCGTGTTCCATATGATATTGAAAAAGAAATACAAATTGCTGAGCAAAAAGAAATGCCTGGTTTAGAGCCTTATGCTAAGGAATTAAGGGAGGCTGTTTATCGGGGAGCATTTAAAGAATCGTAAAGTTTATTTTCCTTAACCAAAATTATTTACAGTTTTAATTTCCTGTTTTATACTCTATACTAAAGAACATTTGGAAGGAGTTAATTGCATGTCAATCAATAACGAATCCAAAAAAGAGATTACTATTAATTCAACGATTCAGCTAAAGGGAATTGTGAAAGCCATATTTAATGACATGATTCATGTACAGATTGGCGGGAAAATTATCTCCTTACCTGCATCTAATATATTAAAATCGAATTAATAAATATTTGCAATAATATAACGTAAAGCGTAGGCCAAATCAGGTAATGATTTGGTCTTTTTTTGACGGATAAGAAAGCATAACTTTCTTATCCGAATAAGTGCAACTAACGCCTCTGTCTTCGCCTAAAGGCTCGCCAATCGGCGAGTTTTCTTTATCTAACCTTAATAATTGAAACCAATTTTATTTTAAAGCGTAGTATTAAAGGAACTCGCAAATAATAATTTTTAATGAAATAAATATAGGAGTACTGACAATGGAAAAACAACAAACAAGTTTAAAGCCATTTATTTCACTTATTTTATCAACAAAGATTCCAAAGGCTGCGCTGATTTTCGGATTAGCAGCAAGTGTAATTACAACAATCGCAGGTCTTATTGTACCGATATTGACGAAGAATTTAATTGATGGGTTCTCTGTAGAATCATTAAGTGTGCCGCTCATGATCGGAATCGGGGCTGCTTTTATTCTTCAAGCAATTATTAGTGGAATCTCCATTTATCTTCTGAGCTATGTCGGTCATAAAATTGTTGCAAAACTACGAGACCGGATGTGGGTAAAATTAATTCGCTTACCTGTTTCCTATTTTGACAAACAATCAAGCGGAGAAACAGTAAGCCGGGTAGTCAATGATACAAGTATTGTAAGGGATCTTATTACAAATCATTTCCCACAATTTGTAACTGGTATTATTTCGATTATTGGTGCCATTCTAATTTTATTAGTGATGGATTGGAAGATGACGTTGCTGATGTTAATTTCAGTTCCAATCACATTGATTATTATGTTTCCTCTAGGACAAAAAATGGCGAAAATTTCTCGTGGGCTACAGGATGAAACCGCTACTTTTACCGGCCATGTTCAGCAAACATTAAGTGAAATTCGCTTAATGAAGTCCTCTACCGCTGAACAAAGTGAAGAGGACAAGGGATTAACTGGAATTGAAAGGTTATTTACATTCGGATTAAGAGAAGCAAGGATTACAGCACTGATTGGTCCAATAATGTATTTTGTGATTATGGTCGTAATTGTAACGATTATTGGCTATGGTGGTATTCGTGTAGCAAATGGAACTATGTCCACTGGAGAATTAATTGCATTCTTACTCTATCTCTTCCAAATCATTGTACCGATTACATCATTTGCAATGTTTTTTACCCAGTTACAAAAAGCAAAGGGAGCTACTGAACGAATTATCGATATTTTAGAATTGCCTTTAGAAGAGGATAAAACAGGAATTCAGCTGGATATTACAAATAAGCCTCTTCATGTTCTAAACGTGTCATTTAACTATAATGAGGATGAACCAATCCTCAAAGGAATATCTTTTGAAGCAAAGCCTGGGGAAATGATTGCATTCGCCGGCCCAAGTGGCGGCGGGAAGACAACAATGTTTGGTCTGCTTGAACGGTTTTATGAGCCTACATCAGGTGAAATCAGGATTGGTGATACACCGATAAATGAACTGTCTATGACCTCGTGGCGTAGTCAAATCGGATATGTTTCACAAGAAAGTGCCATGATGGCAGGGACAATTCGAGAAAATTTATGCTATGGTTTAAACAATATTGGTGACATTACAGATGAACAGTTATGGAAGGTTGCTGAAATGGCGTATGCAGATCAATTCATTATGGAGTTCTCACAAGGATTAGATACTGAGGTTGGAGAGCGCGGTGTTAAGCTTTCTGGTGGACAACGTCAACGTATTGCGATTGCTCGAGCGTTTTTACGAGACCCTAAAATACTCATGATGGACGAAGCAACAGCAAGCTTGGACAGTCAATCAGAAGGTATTGTTCAACAAGCGTTAACACGATTAATGGAAGGTCGGACTACCTTTGTAATTGCTCATCGATTATCGACAATCGTCGATGCAGATAAAATTATTTTTATTGAAAAAGGAGTAGTAACAGGTATTGGTACTCATCATGAACTAACACAATCACATGGATTATATCGCGAATTCGCTGAACACCAATTGGCCTAGAAAAGCTGAAGAGACCCATTTTCTTGGGTCTCTTTTGATCACTTAAACGGATTATAAAAACGATCGCCATCATAAAATGTAACGACCAGAGTGATAACTAAAATAGCGACAAATAAAACGATTGTCATATAATCCCTTGATTGAAATGGTGTTTCACTATACCATGTTCGCCTTTTATTTTTTCCAAAGCCACGAAGCTCCATTGCATTACTGACTGTCTCAATTTTATCAAGGCTCGATAGAATAAGAGGAATAATAATCAATGAGGCATTTTTTATCCGTTTCGATAATTTTTCATTACGTGACATGTCAATTCCACGGGCTTGTTGAGATTGAGCAATGTTATGAAAGTCTCGTTGAACATCAGGAATATAACGTAATGCTAGCGCCACAGCATACGATATTCGATAGCTTATCCCAATCTTATTCATGGATGAAGCGAACTCGCTCGGATGTGTCGTAACGATAAAAAGTAATGCTGCTGGAATCACAGTGAAATATTTTATCGTTATATTGAAATGATAAAAAAGCTGTTCTAATGTGACATTATATCGTCCTGCTATATCAAATATGACATGACTTGATTTATTTTGGGTAAAAAAGCCAATATTTTATAAAATATTGGCTCTATCCCTATTTATAAATCACATTTTCCTATTGAGTGTACTTTAACACTACTTCCATTCTTGTTGGTTATCTTAATTTTATAAGTACCAGGACTAATCGTACCATATAGGGTTGTCGAGGTACGATTAGCCGGATTAAATGAACCTTCTAAAACATCATAGATTCCTGTATCTACGAATGAACCACTTGAATTTTGTTTTAGAAGACGATACTCAATCTTTGCACTTGTCCATATAGATGTGGTGCTTTGTTGAATCGCAGTTAGTTTTAAGGAGCTACGAGAGGAACCTATATAAAATCCATCCGTTGTTGTGCTTGTAGCTATATTATTTTTTTGCCAATTTACTGTTACTGCTAAGGGTTGAATTGTATCATTTGACATATTCTCAGAAGCAAAAGTGAAGGATGGTAAGGCAAGTAATAAGACTGATAAGAGAACCACAAAGTACTTTTTCATAACTTCAATACCTCCAAATAATTTTAATATTCTATCTATTAAAATTATAACAATTAATTAGTAAATATCAACTATATTTCTAAAAATAGGAAAAAGTAACTTAAGATGGTCTTAGTTCAAATATCAAAACAACAACGCTATAGATTGTTATTTCTTTATCAATAACGCTGTCGAATGTTTACCATTAACTCTAAATAGTCTTCAAAGCATTAATATTTATAGGTTCTCAAATGTATATTTATACATTTAGCAAAACAGTATAAATTTTAATAAGATATTTAGCATAAAATACAAACCATATTTTTTATCCTGCTGTTTGCTTCGAAAACTGACTATTGTAAAGATCGGCATAAAAGCCATTTTGCTCCAATAGTTCTATATGTGTTCCTTGTTCGATGACCTTTCCTTTATCCATGACAAGAATCAAATCCGCATCCCTAATGGTTGAAAGACGATGCGCAATAACGAAGCTTGTTCGTCCGTCCATTAATTTGTTCATTGCCTGTTGAATGAGTAGCTCTGTTCGAGTATCAACACTTGAAGTTGCTTCATCCAAAATCATGATTGGTGGATCTGCAAGAACAGCTCGCGCTATCGTTAAAAGCTGCTTTTGTCCTTGAGAAATATTAGATGCTTCTTCATTAAGGATTGTTTCATATCCCTCCGGAAGTGTGCTAATAAAATGATCTGCACGAGCTGTTTTAGCGGCAGCTATGATTTCTGCTTCAGTTGCTCCCATTTTTCCATAGGCAATATTCTCTTTAATTGTTCCATTGAAAAGCCATGTATCCTGGAGCACCATTCCAAAAGTAGTCCGAAGATCCTCACGTGAAATTTCACGCGTATCGATCCCATCAATTTTAATTGAGCCACCTTTGACCTCATAAAATCTCATTAAAAGATTGATCAAAGTCGTCTTTCCTGCCCCTGTTGGACCAACTATCGCAACAGTTTGACCTGGTTGAACATCAATGTTCATATCCTCAATTAGCAATTCATCCCCATAGCCAAAGTCAACATGTTCAAAAGAAACAGCCCCCTTCGCTTTGCTTAGGCTTTCAATCGTGACCTCTTTCACCTCTTCTTCCTCATCTAGAAGCTCGAAGACACGTTCTGCTGCCGCAATTGTCGCCTGGA
Organism: Fredinandcohnia quinoae; assembly: GCF_022427965.1. Taxonomy (GTDB): domain Bacteria; phylum Bacillota; class Bacilli; order Bacillales; family Bacillaceae_L; genus Ferdinandcohnia; species Ferdinandcohnia quinoae. The sequence goes on from NZ_JAKTTI010000009.1 coordinate 8,254, forward strand.
TAATATTTGCGATATTTGCTGTTTGTGTGATTGGCTGTGTGAATTGTTTCGAATACGTAATAAATGCTTGAATATCACCAATCGATATTGCTTGTTTTGTTACTAAAATTCCACCTACAACACTGATTAATACGTAGCTAAAATTTCCGATAAAAAACATGATTGGCATGATAATACCCGAAATAAATTGAGCCTTACTCCCTGCTTCATATAGTTCTTCATTCACCACGTCGAATTCGGAAATCGCCTTCTTTTCATGACCGAATACCTTTACAACCTGATGACCGGTATACATTTCTTCTATATGGCCATTTAATTGACCTAGGCTCCGCTGTTGATCCGCGAAATGCTTTTGTGACCTTTTTAAAAATGGTCCCATTACAAAAATAGAAAGCGGCAAACTCACAATTGAAATCAATGTTAGGAGCGGGCTTATGGATAGCATCATAATAATAATCCCGACAATCATAATAATTGATGTGATAAACTGCGTAATACTTTGCTGAAGCGTACTGCCAATTGTGTCGATATCATTTGTTACACGGCTTAAAATTTCACCATTTGAACGCCCGTCATAATACTTCAAAGGCAGCCTTTCTAACTTCTGATTCACATCCTCCCGCAAATCATACACAGTTAATTGGGCAACGCTAGACATAATATACTGCTGTATATAGGTAAATAAACTACTCACAAGATATAAACCAGTAAGAAGAAGTAAAAGCATCCCGACTGCATGAAAGTCAATCTTTGCACCTGGGACACCGGTCATTACCCCATATGCGCCTTCAAATAATTCTGTAATCGCATTCCCCATTACCTTTGGCCCAATAATTGAAAAAACGGTACTCAAAACCGCTGCAAAAAACACAGCAATTAATTGGTTTCGACGTGGTACTAAATATTTCAGGAGACGCCGGAATGTACCTTTAAAATCCTTAGCCTTCTGCCCGGCCATCATCATACCTCCATGCCCCATCGGATCACCGCCTTGAGGTTGCTGTTTTTTATGCTTACTCATGCGATTTCCTCCTCTGAAAGCTGGGATTCGACAATTTCACGATATACCTCATTCGTTTCTAGTAATTCCTTATGTGTCCCCTTGCCAGCCAATTTCCCTTTATCTAGTACAATAATTCGATCTGCATCAATAACTGTACTTACTCTTTGTGCAACAAGGATAACTGTGGAATTTTTCGTCTCTTCCTTTAACGCCGCTCTTAACGAAGCATCGGTTTTATAATCGAGTGCTGAAAAGCTATCATCAAAAATATAAATATCTGGTTTTCTAACGAGTGCACGCGCAATCGATAAGCGTTGCTTTTGCCCTCCAGACACGTTTGAACCACCTTGGGTTATTTCAGAATCATAGCTATCTTCCATTTTGCTAATAAAATCATCTGCTTGTGCTATTTTTGCTGCATGTTCAATTTCCTCAATTGTCGCATCTTCTTTTCCAAAGCGAATATTTTCAGCAATTGAACCTGTAAAAAGCAATGCCTTTTGTGGAACAAAGCCTATTTTTGAACGAATCTCTTTTTGAGAAGATTCTCGAATATCAACACCGTTCAGACGAATCGTTCCTTCGGTAACTTCGTAAAAACGTGGAATTAGATTCACGAGAGTCGTTTTTCCAGATCCAGTTCCACCAATGATTGCTGTTGTTTCACCTTGTGATGAGCGAAAGCTAATATGAGATAATGCGGGTTCCTCTGCACCAGGATAGTAAAAGGTTACATTTTCAAACTCAAGTGTTCCTTTCTCTGAATTTGCAGCTTTTGTCCCTTCATCTAGAAAAGTCGGCTCCATGCTGAGAACCTCATTAATCCGATTTGCGGATACTGCTGCTCTTGGCACCATTACAAACATCATGGATGCCATTACAATTGCAAACATGATTTGCATCACATATTGAATAAAAGCCATTAAGTCGCCAATTTCCATTCCTTGATTTCCTATTCGGATTCCACCAAACCAAATAATTGCAACAACCGTTAAGTTCATCACTAGCATCATGACTGGCATCATAAACGCCATTACTTTATTTACCTTAATGGATACATCCGTTAATTCTCGGTTTGCTGTTTGAAGTCGCTCCTTCTCCTGCTTTTCTCTATTAAATGCTCGAATAACGCGGATTCCTGTTAAATTCTCGCGTAAAACTAGGTTCAACCGATCCAATCTTTTCTGAACCGTTTTGAATAGTGGAATTCCCTTATTCATAATAAGCAAGACAGAAATAACGAGAACAGGCATTGTTCCAACAATCACTAATGATAATTTCGCATCCTTCGAAACCGCCATGATGACTCCACCAACGAACATTATTGGTGCACTTACGACCATTCGAAGCATCATAATTACTACTTGCTGAATTTGGGTAATATCATTAGTTGTTCTTGTAATCAGTGATGCTGTTCCAACCTCATCAAATTCTTGAAGAGAAAATTTTTCAACATGTGTAAAAACCTTACGCCGAATATCCCGTCCAAGCCCCATCGCTGCTTTTGATGAATAATAACTTGCAAATACCGATGCAATTGCACCAAATGCGGCAACTACAAGCATAAATCCACCGATTTTCCAAATATACGGTAAATCCCCATGAACGACTCCTTCATCAATAATATCCGCCATTAGGGTAGGCAAATATAGATCGGCCATCGATTGTATGAAGACAAGACCAAATACCCCGACAATAATCCACTTATAAGTGGACAGGTTTTTTAATATTTTTATCATCCTATGTATCCCCCCTGTTCTTTTCTTTACGATTTATTATGCAATTAGGTTACTCCTATTTCCAACGTGATTCAATAACAAAATGAAATATACAATTCATCTTCCATTCATATTCACTCCTTACAATGAAGTTCAAAGAACATTAAGGAGTTGAAGATGATGTTAAAACCATTTCAAAAATTAGTTAAATATACAAGCAGTTCTAAGGGTGCAAAAATCACTATTACTGCCTGGATTCTTGTTGTACTTTTACTTAGCGTTTTTGCTCCCTCTGCAAAGGATTATGAAACAAACAGTTCAGAAGGTAGTGTAAAAGGAAATACACCTTCTGAACTAGCCGAACAAATCATGAAGGAACAGTTTCCTGCGAATGATGGACTGACTGCACTATTGGTATTTCATCGTGACGGAAAAATGACTGATACGGATCGTGAAAAAATAACTGAACTAAGTAAGTGGCTTGCTTCTGATGAAAAGCCAAAACACCTTGTAAGTGCACTACCTTTTCACGAGTTCACATCAACTATTCAAGATCAACTGTTTTCAGAGGATAGGACGACTTTATTATTTAATGTGTCATTAGAAGCAGGTTTAGATGCAGATCAAACAAATGATGCACTTGATAAAATAAGTGTTAAAGTGAAATCTGTTGGACTAGACGATGGTATGCGCTTTGAGATTACTGGACCAGCTGGAATCTCAGCAGATACGATTTCTTTATTCAAAAATGCTGACCTTGTCTTAATGCTTTCAACAGTTGGCCTGATTTTTATTATCTTAATTGCCATTTACCGATCACCGATTTTAGCAATCACCCCATTAATTATAGCGGGAATCGTCTATGGGGTTGTTGATCGTATTTTAGGGCTAGCCGGTAAGAATGAATGGTTTGCGGTTGATAGCTCTGCCGTTTCAATCATGCTTGTCCTGCTTTTTGCAGTATTAACAGATTACAGCCTCTTTGTTTTCTCAAGATATCGTGAAGAATTAAAAAGACATGCAACAAAATTTGAAGCAATGAGTGAAGCGATGCACTATGTTTCTGAACCAATTTTATTCAGTGGTGGTACTGTTTTATTAGCAATGCTTACTTTATTCGTAACAGTATTTGAGCCTTATAATCACTTTGCACCAGTGTTTTCTGTTGCCGTTGTTGTCATCTTATTTGCAGGATTAACACTAATCCCAAGTATCTTTGCTCTATTAGGACGTAAAGCATTTTGGCCATTTGTACCAAAGGTGAAGGAATCCTCTTCGCGTAAAGAAGGTTTCTGGTCAAAGATGAGTAAGCAGGTTATGAAAAAACCCGCATTATTAGGTGGAGTTTTACTTATTATTTTATTAATTGGAGCTTTCAATTTCACTTCGATGAAGTATTCGTTTAATTTGTTGAACTCATTTCCAGAGGATATTTCGTCCCGACAAGGCTTTGAACTGCTGGAAGATCACTATCCCGCAGGAGAGCTAGCACCAGTAACTGTGATTTTACATTCTGATTCTGAAATCTCCGTGGATCAAGAATTTTTAGAAAAGGTAAATGTGTTATCTAAGGAGTTATCTAGCCAAAGTGGAGTAAGTTCTGTTTCTCCTAATATGATTGATAATGCTACTAAGCTACCACGTGGGTACTTAGCGGAGACTAACAAGGCAATTAAATTTCAAATTATTTTAAACAATAATCCGTATGATTTGGAAGCATTGGAAACGGTTCAAAAGCTTCGTGATTCTGGGGAAAAACTTTTGGAGAAAAGTGGATTCGCATCTGGGGTTCAACTTCATTTTGCAGGTCAAACTGCTGGGCAGCTTGATGTAAAACAGATGAACGAGCGCGATATGACTTTATTATTCTCAATCGTAACCGTGTTGCTTACTTTAATGCTTGGTTTCCAAACGAAGTCAATCCTAATGCCTGTTCTCATGATGGGAACTATTTTACTTTCATATTTCGCATCAATGGGATTTGGATGGTGGATCTTCGAGCATCTGATGGGCTATGACGCAATCAGCTATCGCCTCCCTGTCTACACTTTTATATTCATGGTCGCACTTGGGATTGACTATAACATCATGCTCGTCTCAAGAATTCGAGAAGAGGCAGCAAAACACCCTTGGAGGGAAGCAGTCGGAAAAGGCGTTGCATTGACTGGCGGCGTTATCTCATCTGCGGGATTAATTCTTGCCGCCACATTTGCCGTCTTAATGACACAACCGTTGCAGGAGCTCTTCTTATTCGGATTCACTATGGCAATGGGGATCTTGCTTGATACGTTTTTAATAAGAGGTATATTTTTACCAGCCGTACTAATCCTGACACACCGGGATAAGAAAGACATTCTTGACATAAATGTATAATAGATTGAGAGAAAATGCGCTTGGGGCATTTCGTTCCAGGTGCATTTTCCTTGAATTTTCTGACGTCACACTTGACATTGATAATCATTTTCACTTAAACTATCATTAATTACCTTATGATAGGAGAGGTCACATGTTTGTCCAATTAAGAAAGACTGTTGTTACAGAAGGAAATGCAGACCAAGTTGTTGAAAGATTTAGCAAGCCAGGGATTATCGAACAACAAGAGGGATTTATAGATGCAACGGTTATGGTTAAGAAAGTACGACGCGGCGAAGAAGAGGTTCTTGTTCAAATCCGCTGGGAATCCGAAGAGTTTTGGAAAAAGTGGGAAAAAAGTGATGCACATATTGCAGGTCATAAAGCAAATATGGGTAAACCAAAACCAGAATACATCATTCACTCTGAAGGTGGATTGTATGATGTTAAGACAGTGAAAACAGCCATTCGTTAACATATTTGATCCTCGTCCTTGGGCGGGGATTTTTTTGTGTAATCGGAGTTTGGTGAGGTGCAACAACACGATTCACATCACCAGTTGGGAAAAACTAGGGGTTTGTGAGGTGCAACGACGGGATTCGCATCACCAGTTGGGAAAATCTAGGGTTCTGTGAGGTGCAACGGCGGGATTCGTATCACCAGTTGGGAAAATCTAGGGTTCTGTGAGGCGCAACGACTTGATTCACATCACCAATTGGGAAAAACTAGGGTTCTATGAGGCGCAACAACACGATTCGCATCACCAGTTGGGAAAAACTAGGGGTGCGTGGGGGGCAACGACACGATTCACATCACCAGTTGGGAAAAACTAGGGGCGCGTGAGGCGCAACGGCGGGATCCGCATCAGCAGTTGGGAAAAACTAGGGGTCTGTGAGGTGCAACGGCGGGATTCGTATCACCAGTTGGGAAAAATTAGGGGCACGCGAGGTGCAACAACACGATTCACATCACCAGTTGGGAAAAACTAGGGGTCACTGAGGTGCAACAACACGATCCGTATCACCCATTGGAAAAATTAGAGCTATGCATCACAAATATCCACTCAACATTTCCAAAAATCAAAAACACCAGTGCACACATCCACACTGGTGTTCATATATCAATTTAAACTAACGCCCGCTTCAAGTTCCTCAAATAACGATAGCGAATGAGGAAGAAATAGATAAGTTGAGCAACTAAGAACCCTGCGAGCACTACAATGACCTCAATTGCAATTGATATTGGGAAAAAGCTCTGTAGCGCCATGAATGCAAATGCACTATGAACAAATGCAACCACAATTGGCACAAAGAACAATAAAGCAAGTTGTTGAGTTACAATTTTATTCAATTCCTGATCGGTCAAGCCAACCTTTGTAATCGTTAAATATTGGCGTGTATCATACTCTAAATCAGCATATAATCTGAAATATAAAAAGCTGCCTGCTGCGATGAAAAATACTGCGCCTACGAGGAGTGCTACAAATAACATCATCTTATACATGCTCATCGCACTATCGTATAGTGTTCCACTCACAGCCATAATATAGTGTGGGCTTTCTTTCGTTGGATATGAGAGACCCTCTTCTACTAAGTTTTCTCCCAGCCCCGATGTATCCTTGAGATTATCTGTATAGAAGCCGGTAAACGTGCTTGTTTTCACAGTTACTAGCTTTTCAAAAAATTCATCGCTAACAACAAGTCCCTCATCAAGGATAAGTTGGAATGGAAAAACAATATTTTCTGTTGATGCTCTAGGAGTTAGTTCCAAACCGTCCTGTTTCAACGTATAACCTACTTGTCTATACATTTCAAGAGATGATGTTTTCATGGACAGACTTTCATTCCCCACCAACGGTTTTTCCTTTAAATCAAATCCTGCTGCTTTCACTATTTTTTCGTAATTAGAAAAAGAGAGAATCGCCAATTGTTCAGGTGGATAAGGCACATCTAATGTTGTTGAAGCGACTTCCGCAATTTTAATTTGAACTTGATTTGAAGTATATTCAATTTTCCTGTCTTTTAATTCTTGTTCGATTTGCTGTAAATTTTGTTGGTGCGCAGGTTCTTCATCCAATGCCATATAACTCACTTCGGCTGGGTAATCTGTATCAAACTGCTTGTTCATTACATTCATTGAAGCTAGCGTTCCTACAGCACAAAAAGCTACTGTTGACACGATTGTTACCATAAAAAACATCCGGGCATTATCCTTCAAACGGTATGCTAGATTTGAAATTGTAATTAAGTTCGTTTTATTCCAAAATAAATATCGATTCTTTTGAAGCAACTTCATGATGAACACAGATAATTGTGTATAGAAAAAGTACGTCCCAACTATTGTCATTGCGATTACTGGCAACATCCTGAACATTAAATTCTGCATTGTAGATGTTGCAGCTAAATAATACCCAGAAACGAGTAATACCGCTGAAAAAAGTGAAAGTAAAATTGATACTTTCGGTTCCTTTTTTGGTTTCTCTCCCGACTTAAATAAATCAATTAACTTATTTACCCTTACAAGTGCTGCAGTAAATAATGAAATGCAGAAAAACAAAAACAAGAATGCACATGTAGTCAGTAAGAATGCCTTTTTCGAAAAGTAAAACGGGAGTGGATCAATTCCAATCATATTTGAGCCAATCATCAAGAATAGTTTTCCTGTAATAAGCCCAAAGCCAATTCCAACGATAATGGCCCCAATTCCAATTAACATATTCTCTAAAAAGACCATCACATTTAATTGATTCTTTGTCATTCCATGCATCATTAAAATTCCAAATTCACGCTTTCGGGATTTTAAAAAGGTACTAACAGAATAGAGCACAAAAAAGAAGGCAAACACATACATAATCACTTCAGCTGCAGACATTAATTGGATAGCCATAGCAGCCGTTACACCATTCTCTATATCAGGATGAAAAATAAACAGAGCATACACGAAAAAGATTAATACGGAAAATGCACTACTCAAAAAATAAGCAGCATACGTTCGTTTATTACGAACAACATTTCTATAAACGAACTGCGGAAAGGTCACGGCTATCCCCTCCTAGTAATGCAAGCATATCAATAATCTTTTGGAAGAAAGCTTGGCGGTTATCTCCACGGTAAATTTCATTGTAAAGTTGCCCATCTTTAATAAAAATAACGCGGTGACAATAGCTGGCAGCAACCGCATCATGTGTAACCATTAATACCGTTGAACCATCTTCCTCATTAATCGTTGAAAAGGTCTCCATGACATCCTTTGATGATTTTGAGTCCAAATTTCCAGTTGGTTCATCTGCTAATATTAAGGAAGGACCATGAATAATGGCACGAGCAATCGCTGTACGCTGCATTTGCCCACCAGATATTTCATATGTTCGCTTTTTCAATAGCTGGTCAATTCCAAGTTTTTTTGTAACATTTAGTAGTTTATTATCCATCTCACGAACACTTACTCCATCCAAAGTTAACGGAAGAACAATATTTTCTTCAACAGTTAACGTATCCAGCAAATTAAAATTTTGAAAAACAAACCCCAGTTCATGTCGTCTAAATAAAGCAGTCTGCTTTCTATTTAAAACATGTGGATTTTTACCATTAATAAAAACTTCACCCGAAGTAGGTCGATCAATTGTTGAGATTAAATTCAAGAGTGTTGTCTTCCCACTCCCTGATGGACCCATAATCCCTACAAATTCTCCCTTTTCGATAGAGAAATTAATTGCATCTAATGCCTTATAGGAAATTTTCCCTTCATATATCTTTTCAAGATGTCTCACATCCAAGATCGACATTTTCTTCACTCCCTATTCCATTTGTATCTACATTCTATCTAGAATTAACTGTTACAGCCATTTTATATACTTACAGTTAGCTTACACTTTTGTAAGATTCACTATCGAAAACTTCAAGCTGCTGAGATATTTCTATCCATGCAAAATATCAAATGATCACCTAACAGTTTTTCCCATTGCTTCACCGATGATATTTTACTATAATTTTAATATCAATTAAATATTCCCATTTACCGATGGGATAGAGGCCGCAGCTTATAATAGTAGATTGGGTAAGATTCAGTGAAGTCTATGACCCCAATTAAAAGGATAAGTTGCCGAAGTTTGGATTATTCATTGATTATCCATGCTGGGGGTGTATTCGAATAGAAACACCACTGTCACGTCATTGACGTGGAGAGCTATCTTCGGAAGGATTACTCGGACTTTATATACAGCCGTCGATCTTCTTCGATGGCTGTTTTTTATTTAGCCTACGTATCCTCCAAGAGAATAAGGGAGTGGACAACCATGACAAAAACATCAACTTCATCCGAAACATCTCAATTAAAAAGAACATTAAAAGCTCGTCATCTTATGATGATTTCACTAGGAGGATCAATTGGCACCGGAATATTTCTGGCAAGCGGCGGTGCAATTCATAGCGCTGGTCCTGGTGGGGCTCTACTTGCCTATGCAGCTGTAGGGGTTATGGTTTATTTCTTAATGACCAGTCTTGCTGAGATGGCCGCATACATGCCAGTAGCAGGCTCATTCAAAGTGTATGCAACAAAATTTGTAGACCCAGCCTTTGGCTTTGCAATTGGCTGGAACTATTGGTATAACTGGGCTATTACGATTGCTGCCGAGCTCGCTGCAGTTGTACTTATTATGAAATTCTGGTTCCCGAATAGCCATTCATTCATTTGGAGTGGGCTTGCTCTAGCAATCATGTTCGGCTTCAACTACTTATCAGCCAAAGGATTTGGAGAAGCAGAATTTTGGTTTGCATTAATTAAGGTTGTAACTGTCATTATATTTATTATCACAGGCTTCCTGATGATAATTGGAATAATGGGCGGTGACCCAATTGGATTTTCAAATTTCACTATTGGAGATGCTCCATTTAACGGGGGATTCTTTGCAATCCTAGGGGTATTTATGGCAGCAGGCTTCTCTTTCCAAGGTACTGAATTACTAGGAGTAGCTGCAGGGGAAAGTAAAGATCCGGAAAAAACAATTCCAAAGGCAATAAATTCTGTCTTTTGGCGGATTCTTTTATTTTATATATTAGCAATCTTTATCATTGGTTTAATCCTTCCTTATACAGATGACCGATTATTAAGTGATGCTGTAACTGTTAGTCCGTTCACCCTTGTTTTTGAACGAGCAGGGTTTGCTTTTGCCGCTTCTGTTATGAATGCAATCATTTTAACATCCGTATTATCTGCTGGTAACTCTGGAATGTATGCATCAACAAGAATGCTTTGGGATTTAGCACGTGACGGTAAAGCTCCAAAATTCTTAGGGAAGTTAGATAAAAGAGGTGTACCTGTTAACGCATTAATCGTAACAACTTTAGTAGGTTCACTTGCATTTTTAACAACCTTTTTCGGTGACGGAAAAGTATATATTTGGTTATTAAATGCCTCTGGAATGGCAGGCTTTATAACATGGCTCGGAATCGCAATCAGCCATTATCGCTTTCGTCGAGCCTATGTTGCACAAGGTGGTAAATTAGCAGATCTTCCATATCGGGCAAAATGGTTCCCACTTGGACCATTACTTGCTTTGGGATTATGTATTTTCATTATCTTAGGTCAAAACATTCAATCTTTCATTACTGGAAATATCGAGTGGAGCAGTATCTTTGCCTCTTATATCGGCTTACCTCTCTTCATCTTTATTTGGCTAGGCTATAAGGTAAAACATAAAACAAAGGTTATACCACTAAGTGAATGTGATTTTAATAAAGAAGCATGAGAAGGCAGCAGGGAACAATTTAAGCTCCCTGCTTTTTTTTCTAAAAAATAATTCTGACCGTTGTCCCTTTATTCACCTCGGATTCAATCTCGATTCGATGGCCAAGTTTTTCGCAAATTTGCTTCACAAGGTGCAAGCCCATACCGGTGGACTCTTGAAAAACACGACCATTCCCACCTGTGAAATAAGGATCAAAAACACGTGGTAAATCACTGATTGGAATACCAACACCTTCATCCCGAATCTCTAATACTTTGTTCCTTCCATAAATATATCCGTTAAAATAAACTTTCCGATTTTCTTCTATCGTATATCGAACGGCATTCGTAATGATCTGTGTGAATACAAAAGAAAGCCATTTTTCATCTGAGGCAATCGGTATTTTGCCCTCGAATTGGATAGATGGAAAAACTCGTTTGCGAATAAATAATCGCTTTTGACTAGATGTAGCATTCCTTACTACTTTTTCTAAATCTAATGTCTCTACATGGAAATCACGATCAAATGTATCCAAACGAGCTGTATATAACACCATTTCTAGCCCTTTTTTTAATCGGTCTAATTCATCACCAATCGCTGTATTGTTTGGCTCATCCTCATCTTGAATGATCAAATGAATAACCGATATTGGGGTCTTCATTTGATGAACCCATTGATTGATGAACTGAATATGCTCTTCCAGCCGATATTTATAATTATGCAAATCCGTCCGATAATGTTGAAATTGACTTTTCAGAAGTTGCTGTAATCCCTCTGATAACGGGGAATGTACAGTGATATCACTAAAATCATCCATAGATGGAAGTGGTTTTTCAAGTCGTTTATAAAATGAACGATTTTTATAATAACGTAATAAAAGATAGCCAATCAATAAACATGTACTTAATACGCAAGCATAAATACTTATCGCTATATTCTGGTACCCATCAAGCCAGTATATTGAAATAATAACTAGTAATTGAGTCATATATATAAAGATCAGTGGCAGTTGGTCCCGTAAGAAAAGCCTCATTCTCCACTCTCCCACATCGACACTAGCCGATATCCTTGACCACGAATCGTTTGAATGGCGTTATTAATCTGTAAAGCATCTAATTTCTTCCGAACACGTGTTACATATACATTTAATGTATTATCGTCAACAAACGCTTGATCATCCCATATTTTTTCAAGCAAACGATCACGACTAACGACACGATCTACCTTTTTCATTAATTCATCTAAAATTTTTGCTTCAGTATGACTAAGGTCAATGGTTGTTCCATTTAGTGTTAAGTTAAGTCGTTCGATGTCAAGGGTTAGCCCATTAACCGCAACAGAATGAGTAGTAGAACCCGCATAGTCCCCATATGCTCGACGTAACTGGCTGTTGATCTTCGCCGTGACAATTTCATAATCGAAAGGTTTTGTAATATAATCATCTGCACCATTTTCAAGCGCCATCACTTGATCCATTTTTCCATCCCTTGCTGAAATAAATAAAATAGGACAAGTTGATTTACTTCGGATTTGGCGGCACCAATAATACCCATCAAATTTGGGTAAATTCACGTCAAGCAGGACAAGCTGTGGGGCAAATTGTTCAAATTCTAATAATACCTTCTCAAAATCACTAACGGACTTTGTTTCATAACCAAATTTATGTAAATGCTCTTCTAGTAAACGAACAAGCTGTTTATCATCTTCAATAATAAAAATGTTGAACATCAAAATCCTCCTCTCACACTACTTTTATTGTAGCAAAACATATGGTCGTTATAAAAGAAGTGAAAAAAAGACTGATCAAGCTCTAAAGTTGATCAATCTAGAAGTTCTCTGATTTATTTTTCACTTGTACTTTGTTTTGCGTTTTTTGAATAATTTTGTATATCAGTAAAGATGAACCAATCGCAAGTATTGCTCCAACAATCACATCTGCTGGATAATGAACCCCTACCCAAATGCGTGAGATTCCTACAAAGAGGGCCAGAATGATCCACCAGAATCCCTTTTTAAACAGGAAAAATGTAAAGCAAAGTGCAAAGAAGATGATCGTGTGATCACTCGGAAAAGAATTATCAACCGCTTTTTCAACCAATTGATTCACATTATCTAGTTCGGCAAATGGCTGATTATTAGAATGGAGCAAACCTACCAATCTAGCTCCTATTTCAGCGATAATTAATGAGATAACTGCACTAAATATCATACGTCTTTCTTTTTTTATCAAAAAGAATAGTACAACTGCTATCAACAGATATATTGTATATTGCGCAATAAATATAAAAATTGGATTTAAAAAAGTAAATTCCTTCCCCAAGTCATTAATCATTCGAAATAAGGATACATTCATTTCAGAAATGTTCAACATAATTCCCCCCTTATTGTTGAATTTTACAATATTTTTTAAAACTTCATGTATTACAATTTTGTAAGATATTTTTAAAAATGATATGGTAGAGTAAATGATTATACCATATTTAACGGAGGGATTTTTTTGGGACAATTCATTGGATACATTGGTACCTATACGAAAGGTGATAGTGAAGGCATCTATTCGTTCACATTAGACACTGAAAAGTCTGAGATTACGAATATCAAAGCAGTTGCAAAACTAGATAATCCTACTTATGTAACAATCAGTGATGACAATCGTAATCTGTATGCTGTTGCGAAGGAAGGCGAATTGGGTGGTGTTGCAGCGTTTTCAATTAATGGTCAGACGGGTAATTTGGAGCCATTAAATAAGCAATTATCAGCAGGTCCTTCTCCATGTCACGTGAGCACTGATCGTTCGTTGAACTACGTTTTTAGTGCAAACTACCATCGAGGAACAGTCGATTCATATTTGATTAATCCCGCGAATGGTTCACTTGATTCAACAATTTCGACAATTCAACATACTGGTTCAGGCCCGGATGAGAGACAAGAAAAACCACATACTCATTATATATCGCCAACTCCAGATGAAAAATATGTTGTAGCTGTAGACCTTGGAATTGATAAAGTGATTACATATGAACTGCATGATGGGGCTTTACAAGAAGTTTCTAGTGTTTCAGTCAAACCTGGTAGTGGGCCACGCCATCTTACATTCCACCCGAATGGGCAGATTGCATATCTCATGACTGAGTTTAGCTCAGAAGTAATCGTTTTTACCTATCAATCTGAGGATGGAAGCTTAACAGAACTACAAACAATCTCAACAATCCCGGCAGATTTTACAGAAAACAACCAAGGAAGTGCTATTCATATTTCTTCAGATGGTAAGTTCGTGTATGCGGGTAATCGTGGTCACAACAGCATTGCCATTTTTAGCGTTAATCAGGGTTCCGGTGAATTGAGTCTCGTTGAAATCAGTTCTTCTGAAGGCGATTGGCCAAGAGATTTCATGTTGGACCCGACTGAAAAATTTATCATTGGCTCCAATCAAGAATCGAATAATCTTGTGTTGTATTCACGTGATGAGGAGTCAGGCAAGCTAGAAGTTATCAAATCAGATATTCCAGTGCCAGCACCTGTATGTATTAAATTCTTACGTTAAAATTGTAGTCCCTGGTGATCCAGGGACTATTTAATTAGCTCCACAAACTGCGCCTCAATCACATCTGCTAGTTGCTGAGGTCCTATTTCAATCTGCATACCAATCTTCCCGGCACTAACAATTATTTTTTCAAGATGGGTTGCCTGATTCTCGATAAAAGTTGGGTAGACCTTTTTCATGCCAACAGGGGAACAGCCACCTCGAATATACCCAGTCCACTTTAGAATGTCCTTTACTGGCAACATTTCTAGTTTCTTCTCACCCGCTGCCTTTGCCGCCTTTTTCAAATCGAGCTCTTCAGCTACTGGTATGACAAAAACGAAGAGGTTATTCGAGTGATAAGTTACCAATGTCTTATACACAGCTTCTACCGGTCTTTCAATTTTGCCTGCCACAGCAATGCCATCTATCTTTCCATCATTCGCATCATATGTCAAAATATCATAATCAATCTTCTTACTATCAAGAATTCTCATTGCATTTGTTTTGCTTATTTTGCCACCCATAGTGAACTCCCCCTTCAATTATTATGTGAAATGATACCACTTATTTTGAATACGTTACAATTTTCAGCTTGTAAAATTAGTTAATCTTTCATACCATTAGATTAACAAAATACAGAAAGGAAGTGGGAAATGTTTTACAAACTACTTTGTGAACCTGCAGATTTATCTCTCCTTAAAAGTTTGAACTCCCGCATGAATTTACCACTAAAGGAAAAACAAAATTTTTTAAACCTAAAAAAGGGTTACGAAGGTGAACAGCTTTTTGCATCAATGCTAGAGAATCAGTCAGGTAATTGGATTGTTTTACACGACTTATTGCTAGAATGCTCCAACAATCAATT
Source organism: Fredinandcohnia quinoae (assembly GCF_022427965.1). Lineage (GTDB taxonomy): Bacteria > Bacillota > Bacilli > Bacillales > Bacillaceae_L > Ferdinandcohnia > Ferdinandcohnia quinoae. The sequence continues at coordinate 23,443 of NZ_JAKTTI010000009.1, forward strand.
CCAAATTGACTTTTTACTTCTTTCACAAAAAACAGTCTATCTTTTTGAAGTCAAAACTTTTGAAGGCGATTATTATATTGAGAATGACAACTGGTACATAGCATCTACTGAAATTAAGGACCCCCTCCTTCAATTAAAACGAAGCAAATCCCTTCTTCGGCGCCTACTCCAAGAATTAGGTTCCACTCTTGTAGTCGAAGCATACCTTGTCTTCGTCAATCCTGAGTTCACCTTATATCAAGCCCCACGAAACCAATCTATTATATTTCCTACCCAGCTTAATCGCTTCTTGCAAAAACTCAAGTTGATCCCATGCACACTAAATCAAAAACACACTGCACTTGCTGAAAAACTAGTAGAGAGACGTCTACATAAATCTCAGTATGAACGTGTGTTGACATATGAATATGACCACCTTGAGAAAGGAATTGTGTGTACATCATGTGAGGCATTTATGTCTCTTGAGGGAAATGAAATAATCTGTGGGTCCTGTGGTTGCAAGGAGGATGTTGATTCCGCGATTATTCGTAATGTGTCGGAATTTAATCTTCTTTTTCCTGATATGCGAATAACTACTAATCATATTCAGGATTGGTGTCAGGTGATACCTTCAAAGAAGACGATAAGGCGGGTGTTGATGAGGGATTTCGTAAGACTGGGCCATGGTAAGTCCTCTCACTTTGTTTATGCCATAAAAAAGTAGGCTAGGTGGGTGGTATGAATAATACTACTCAAGTTCTTTTACTGACTCGACGGGGGCCATTCATGCTCTATGGTTACCGCTCGGGCTCTTTTTTCGACTCGACGGGATCCATTCGGGCTCTATGGTTACCGCTCGAGCTCTTTTACTAGCTCAACTGGGATCCATTCAGGCTCTATGGTTACCGCTCGAGCTCATTTTCAAGCTCAACCGGATCCATTCAGGCCCTATGGTTACCGTTCGAACCATTTTTCCTACTCAACGGGATCCATTCATTCCCTATGGTTACCACTCAACATCTTTTTCCAACCATACCAGCTACATTTACCCTTTCGTTTTTCTCAAAATTCCTATTCCTCAAATCCCTCTTTACTCACAAAAATCTCATCTTCAGAAAAAACCGAAGCAAACCTTTCAAACACTCTTTCAAATGCCGTTGGCCCATACCATTCTTGCAATCCAAGTTCTAAAAATTTCGTTTCAATCCCAAGTCTCTTTGTTCTCTTACCCCCACTTCCATCCCCCATAAAAAAGTCATCAAGACACACTCGATCAACAACCGACTTTAGTTTCTCAGCAAAATGTTCACTACTCGGTAAAATGGGTGCCACTGCAACTTGAGTTGGAATACCCGCTCTCGCCAACTCTTCAAGGGTTTTCATTCTTGCCTGAATAGGAGGTGCTCCCGGGGTAAATTGCTTTCGAATTGTTTCCAAATCTGTTTCTATTGTCATACTAATTCGTACCCCCTTACCTAAATGCTGCAACAGATCTATATCTCTGCTAACTAAGGGACTTCTTGTCTGAACAAGTAAAAAGTTTGGGGGATTTTCAACCATGACTTCTAACAGTGAGCGAGTCACCTTCTCCTGAAATTCAATCGGTTGATACGGATCCGTGCTGGAAGACATAAAAATAGCAACCTTTCCCTTTGTTTTAGCCCTATTCAACTCCTTATCAAGTACTTCTGCTGCTCCACTTTTAACATCAACCCACTCTCCCCACTCCCCCTCACGAAAGAGTGATACTGGCATTTGACGAACATAGCAGTACGAACAGCCAAACGTGCACCCTGTATATGGATTCAAAGAATGAGTATAGCCGGAAAGGAAACCAGTACCTTTATTAAGCATTGTTTTGGGATATTTGTAGAATAATTCACACTTCATGAAATCTCCCCTTCATTCTCCTTGATCTCTGTCTTTCTGTTCAAGCTCCAGCAGCCGTGTCTTCATTTCCAATCCGCCCCGATATCCTGTTAACTTGCCATTCTTTCCTACCACTCGGTGACATGGCACTGTAATTAATATTGGATTTGCCCCAATTGCAGCACCTACAGCCCTTACTGCGGCTGGCCTTTCAATTAACTTAGCGATATCTGAATAGACTCGCGTTTCCCCATATGGAATTTCACAAAGAGCGCTCCACACGGCAAGCTGAAACTCTGTCCCATTGTAATCAAAAGGAATAGAAAAGCTCATTCGTTCTCCCTCAAGATATTCAATAATTTCATCCACATATACTTGTAGCTTTTCCTTATCTTCAACTAGTGAACTACCAGAGAATCGCTTCCCAGCCCATGCCACAAGTTCCTCATAATCCCCATTCTGTGATCCCACATAGCAGAGCCCCTTCGTCGTGGCAGCTAGATACATCTTCCATTCCTTAAAATTCAACAATGTCCAATAAATTATTGGCTTACCCATTTCTAGCACCCTCCTCATATATCCTTCGAAATTCCAATGGTGTATATCCCGTTTTCTTTTTAAATAATGTGATAAAATAAGGCACATTTTGCAGACCCACCGATAGGGCAATTTCTGAAGTTGCTCGATCAGTCTGAATCAATAATTCCTTTGCATGTCCAATCCTAATCCCTTGTATATACTCAACCGGCGTCTGCCCTGTGATTCTTTTAAAAGTTCGATGTAAATGGTATGGGCTCCCATGACTTACTTCCGCCAAAAACTCTAACGTTAATTTTTCATTGAAATTCTTATCGATATATTTCGTAACTACTGCTATCCACTCATGATCAGGTAATCGTTCATTTGTTGGTTTGCACCGTTTACAAGGTCGAAATTGTTCAGCCAATGCTTGCTCTGCATGTTGAAATATACGAACATTATCGCGCTTTGGCACACGTGACTTACATGACGGTTTGCAAAAGATACCTGTCGTTTTTACAGCATAAAAAAATTCACCATTGTAGGAAGCATCATTACTAATAATGGCTTCCCATTTTTCATCTGTCATCAACGTTCGGTCGGTCTCCATCTCCATTACACTCACCTCAACAATTATTATAACTCGCAACTGTCTCATTGAAACCATTCTCAAACTATAAAAGCAAGATATTGAAACCCACCTTCAAAGTAAAAGAGCAAGATTAAAACATTTTTAAAATGGTAAACTATAGAAAAGGGAGGAGTGTGAAAAATGGTCTTACAAAATAGTAAAATAACACTACCAGAAGAGTTCGATATGAATGCCAATCTTGGATATTTAGCTAGGTCCAGTAATGAATGTATGTATGAGATAGAGAATGATGTCATTACACGCGCTCTAGATATCAACGGAGTTCAGACCTTGTTACAAGTTCAAGCCATAAATAAAACGCATATGAATATTTCATTTATAGGTGAACCTCCTAATGATCTACAGCATGAAGCGATTGTAAAATACATCCGAGAGTGGTTTGACCTTGATCGTGATTTAACTCCTTTTTATAAGATGGCAAATTCGGATCCTCTTTTAAAAATCCCAGCGCAGCAATTCTATGGGCTAAGACTTCTTGGGATTCCCGATCTATTTGAGGCTTTGTGTTGGGGGGTTCTAGGTCAGCAGATTAACCTTCCATTTGCATATACCTTAAAGCGGCAATTTGTTGAAGCATTCGGAGATTCCATTGAATGGAAAGGTACAAAATATTGGATTTTTCCAACCTACCAGAAAATCGCGCAATTAACTCCTGCTGATCTATCTAATATTAAAATGACTGTAAAAAAGAGTGAATATATCATTGGACTTGCTCAATTAATGGCAAGTGGTGAATTATCAAAAGAAAAGTTAATGGATATGAACTTTCAACAAGCAGAAAAGTCCCTAATCAAAATTCGCGGTATCGGCCCATGGACTGCCAATTATGTTCTCATGCGCTGTCTTCGCTTTCCAAATGCGTTTCCAATCGATGATGTTGGTCTTATCAATTCTATCAAAGCATTAAAAAATATGGATCGGAAGCCAACGAAGGCTGAAATTCAAGAACTCTCTATCCCATGGAAGAACTGGAAATCTTACGCTACCTTTTATTTGTGGAGACTACTATATTAACAAAAAAGCCGTTCTTATCATGAATAAGAGCGGCCTACCACGGATTCATTCCTCCAATATATCCTTCAAAAACTTCTCTCGATGCTGCAAAAAATATTTCGTAATTCGATAGTGGTCGGTTTCTTCATAATTAACTTCAGCAATCCGACCATCATCAAAGCTTAATATCGTTGCCCCTGGATACCCTAATAGTATTGGAGAGTGGGTCGCAATAATAAATTGACAATCTCCACTTTCTGTTAAATCATGGATGATTCGTAAAAAAGACAATTGACGTTGCGGGGATAATGCTGCCTCTGGCTCATCCAATAAATAGATGGCACTGCCTTTGAAGCGATTCAAAAAGAGAGACAAAAACGACTCCCCATGGGACTGCTCATGTAAAGAACGACCGCCATAATCTCTAAATCCAGTTAGATCCACCTCATCAATATGTGAAACAAAATGATAAAACGACTCTGCTCTTAGAAAAAAGCCATTCGTAATCTTCGGCATCCACGAAAGTCGAATATAATCGCCTAGTGCTGAACCTGCCGCATGAACATCATAACTATTATTTCGACTGCCACCCGCTGTGTTAAATTCGCATTTATCTGCAATCGCCTCTAATAAAGTAGACTTTCCAGAGCCATTTTCTCCAACAAAAAAAGTGACCTTATTATCGATATCAAGATGGTGCAAATTACTAATAGAAGGGATGGAGAATGGGTATTCATGATAATCCTGAACATCTTCACGCAAAAAAGTAATTCTTTTTAGAAACATGTCTCTCACCTACAAATCCTTTACTGAATATACCTTCTGACTGGGCAGCTCCAAACAATTAAGCTGGCCGCCGTACACAGCACCCCCATCAATCCCGATAATACGATTTACCCCAAAAAACACATCACATTTTCCTTGTTCCTTATACAAAAGTGATGTTGGAGTATGTCCAAATACCACAATTTTTACTCCCTTGTACCCCTTATGAAACTCATCACGTATCCATATTAATTTATATGGGTCTGATTCGCATACTGGAACTTCTGGTTCCACACCAGCATGGACAAAAATATAATCATCAGTTTCAATATAATGCTCAAGGTCCTGAATAAACTTTAAGTGCCGTTTCAACTCATCAGATTCTAAGCTTGGCTTTTGAAATGCCTCTTCGTCTACTAAAAGATCCTTCTCTGAAAATCCATAGCTAGACAATGTTTTATCCCCACCATTTCTTACAACCCAGTGATTCCAAAACTTTTCTTCATCAGAGGTTAAAGCCTTAATCATCATATCCTCATGATTGCCCTTTAACACCCGTGCGCCACGCTCTTTCAATTTTATTACCTTATCAATAACTGCTTTTGCATTTGGACCCCGATCTACATAATCACCTAGCAAAATTAATTGATCATTCTTAGAATCATAGTTAACACTCTCTAGTAATTGCTCAAATTTATTAATATCGCCATGAATATCACTAATTATTAGCGTTCTTTGCACCATAAAACCTACCTTCTTTTTTCCTATTTTAATTGAATTGAGTATCGTTCATCTCGTTGTTCAACGGATACTGGATACTCAAAAAAGGAAGAGAGAGCTTCTTCATTTAATACATCTATTGTCCTGCCTGAAGTATACACCTCTCCACGACGAAGTAATAACATCTTTTGAAATACTTGTGATATTTCTTCAATATGGTGGGTCACATAAATAAGAGTTGGCCCACCTGATAGACAAGCTAAATCATTGATACTATTAAGTAATTTCTCACGTGAAAAAATATCAAGCCCATTACATGGTTCATCTAAAATTAGAATTTGAGGATTCGCCATTAACGCTCTAGCAATTAAAATCTTCTGCTTCTCACCTTGTGAACACGTATCGTAAACACGATTCACGAGATACTGGCAGCCCATTATTTCCATCATTTCAAGAGCCCGTGTAAGATCCTCTTTAGAAACAGATTCATACAATCCGATTGATGCATGTTTTCCACTAATAACTACAGCTTGAGTGAGGTCAGTTTTATAAATTTTCTCCTGTAACGACGAGCTTACCCAACCAATTGATTTTCTTAGCTCTGGTACATTTGTAGCACCGAACCGATTACCGAGCACGTGAACTGTACCAATTGTTGGCCATTCGTATCCATTAATGATATTCAGTAGAGACGTCTTACCTGAACCGTTCAATCCTAGTAATGCCCAGTGTTCTCCCTTTTTCACCTGCCAGTCCACATTTTTTAGTAAAGTCCGATTTCCCCTTTCCCAGGTTACATTTTCAAGATCAATGATGTACTCCAATCGTATCCCCCCTATTTGAGTAATATTATTTTTAACCAATTCTACCACACAAATGTTACACTATTGGTATTAATCAAAAAATTCATTTTATCCCCGAATACTCTCAAATAAGTGGAGGTCATATTATGTACCAGTTATATTGTCGGGCCTATCAAAGTGTATTTAGAATGGTCACACCGTTCCTTCCTTGGCGCAAACCCGAAATATTGGAAGGAGAAAATAGCTTACTTCACTTGCCTAAACTTATAAAAAGCAAAGACATTCACCATGTATTAATTGTAACTGATAAAGGGATTACCTCCATTGGTTTAATGGAACCATTCCTTAAAGGCTTAAATGCTGAAGATATAAAGTTTGTTATCTATGATCAGACAGTACCCAACCCAACAATTGATAATATTGAAGAAGCACTAGCAATGTATCGGGTCAACAACTGTCAAGGAATAGTTGCCTTTGGTGGCGGTTCACCAATGGACTGTGCAAAAGGCGTTGGTGCCCGGGTTGCAAGACCAACTAAACGAATTCCTCAAATGAAAGGTGTCTTGAAGATTAGGAAAAGGATTCCTACACTGTTTGCGATTCCGACAACAGCTGGTACAGGGAGCGAGACGACAATTGCTACCGTCGTTTCTGACAGCGAGACACATGAAAAATATGCGATTTTAGACACTTCACTAATTCCAGACTATGCCGTTCTTGATCCAATTCTTACTATGAATCTACCTCCCCATATTACGTCAACAACTGGCATGGATGCTTTGACACATGCTGTTGAAGCGTATATCGGAAAAAGCAACACAAAAGAAACGGTGCAGTGCAGCTTAGATGCTGTGAAATTAATTTTCGAAAATATTTATGAGGCTTATTCAAATGGGAATAATCTAAAAGCGCGTGCAAATATGCAAAAAGCGGCTTATTTAGGTGGGGTTGCATTCACCCGGGCATATGTAGGCAACGTCCACGCAATTGCCCATACACTTGGCGGATTTTACTCCGTACCACATGGACTAGCAAATGCAATTATTTTACCTTATGTACTTGAATATTACGGAGACACCGTTTATCAACCTTTATCTGAATTAGCGGATCAAGTCGGGATTTGCAACCCTACAGATACAAATGAACAAAAGGCAAAGAAATTTATTATAGCAATTAAAGATTTAAATGAACGGATGAACATTCCGAAAAAGGTGAAGGGCATTGAAGAACAGGATATTCCAACAATGGTCGAGAGGGCGTTGAAGGAAGCTAATCCTCTTTACCCAGTTCCAATGATTTTTTCTAAAGATGATATGTTCCAGCTTTATCAACTTATTAAGGAATAAGGTAGAATAGGACTACCGAATCCTTGACAGTTCGTCTTGATTATTTTATTGTTAGATTAATTAATAACGGAAAGGGTGACCCAATTAGATGAAGTTTTAATCCTATTTTTCGAAAACAAGCAATTGAAGGAATCTTATGCAGTGTATATCTCCTGCTTATTTTATCATGCCTTCAATTAGCGTTTTCAGAATAGGATAGGACTTCTATAGTTGGAACCAGAAAGGGGTAGTCTCTTTTTGGTATACACCTATTTATGCCTCCTATTCTGAATATAGATAGGAGGCTTTTTTTGTCTCCAAATTTCTTAAAAATGGGGATGATTATGTATGTTATTAGAAGCAAACAGCTTAAAAGTGTTTATTGCCGATCGGTTATTATTTGATATTGAAAAATTACAAATAGAAAAGGATGATCGAGTAGGGTTAGTCGGTAAAAATGGTAGTGGTAAAACAACCCTGCTAAACACGTTAGCCGGAAAGAAACGTCCAGAAAGCGGAACAATTGTTGCATATGCAAAGCATGAACTTTTACCACAGCTTAAAAGAACATCAACAACTAAAAGTGGTGGGGAGGTCACACAGGAATATATTAATGATGTACTTATTAAGGATCCCGAATTATTATTTGCTGATGAGCCTACCACTCATTTAGACACCAATCATATTGAATGGCTGGAAAAGAAGCTAATCAATTGGCAAGGCGCCCTTGTGATTGTTTCGCATGACCGTACTTTTCTGGATACTCTTTGCACAAAGATATGGGAAATCAATGATGGAAAACTTTTAGAGTATAAAGGGAATTATTCCGATTATGAACAACAAAAAGCAATAGAGCGTCAACAAGCTGAAATGGCTTTTGAAAAATATGAGAAAAAGAAACGACAGCTCGAGGATGCCATGAAATTAAAAGAAAAGAAAGCTGAAAGAGCAACAAAGGCACCCAAAAGAGTAAGTAATTCAGAAGCAAGGATAACTGGAGCTAAGCCATATTTTGCAAAGAAACAAAAAAAGCTTCAGCAAACTGCAAAGGCGATTGAAACGAGATTAGAAAAGCTAGAGAAAGTTGAACGACCAAAAGAAATCGCTCCAATCAAAATGAAACTGCCGAATGAGGATTCCTTCAAAGGAAAAATTGTACTTCGTGCAGAGAATTTACCTGGCGAAATTGGTGACCGGACGCTTTGGAAGCCAATAAGCTTTCATGTTCGTGGTGGGGATAAGCTTGCGATTATCGGACCAAATGGAAGTGGCAAAACAACACTCATCAAAAGAATCTTGGAACAAGAAGAGGGTATTTCAATATCCCCATCAATGAAAATCGGCTACTTCAGTCAAAACATCAATATTTTAAATACTGAAACATCAATTTTAGAAAATGTTAGTTCGACATCAAAACAAGATGAAACATTTATCCGTACGGTGCTTGCTAGGCTGCACTTTTTTAGGGAAGATGTTTATAAACTAGTTGGAGTTCTAAGTGGTGGCGAACGAGTAAAAGTCGCATTAGCAAAGCTTTTCGTTAGCGATATTAATACATTAATTTTAGATGAACCAACGAATTTCCTTGATATTGAAGCGGTTGAAGCATTAGAATCCCTACTAAAAGATTATGAAGGTACCATCCTTTTCGTATCTCATGATAGACGTTTTATCAGCAATATTGCGAATAGAATTTTGGCTATTAATGATAAAGAAATAGACGTTTTTAATGGTACGTATAAAGAATATCAGACTTACGAACCACAGGAAAGTCGTGATACAGAAGAAGATCTTCGACTCGTATTAGAAATGAAAATTTCAGAAGTCCTAAGTAGGTTAAGCATTGAACCGTCTGAGGAGTTAGAGATGGAATTTCAAAAACTACTTGCGGAAAAACGGAAATTAAATAAGTAACTAGATAACAGAAAGGGCATGCACCATTTGAGCATGCCCTTCATAAATAATTATTGATTCAATTGCTTAATAATTTCCCTCATAAAGCCTGGTAGGTCTGGCCAAGCATGACCGGAAACTAGATTTCCTTCTACATGAAGGTGATTTTCGATATATGTTGCACCCGCCGCTTCAACATCTGGCTTACATGCGATATAAGCAGTTAGTTCGCGACCTTCCATGTATTGGCGTACCGTTGTTAAGATAAGACTTGCATGGCAAATGGCACCAACTGGTTTATTTGCCTCGAAGAAGTGCGCAACAATTCTAGGGACATTTTCGTTTAAGCGAATGTATTCTGGTGCTCTTCCTCCGGGAATAATTAACCCATCATATTCTTCCGGATTCACATCTTCGAACGCTACATTGGATTCAATCAAGTATCCTTTGCTTTCCGTATATGTATCCCAACCAATAAAATCATGTACCACTGTTTGCAATTGTTTCTTTGATGGAGCAGCTATTTGTACGTCAAACCCTTCTTCAAGACAGCGAAAATATGGATAATAGATTTCTAATGCCTCCACAGCATCCCCTGCTAAAAGCAACACTTTTTTTGACATTTCAACTTCCTCCTCTCAAAACTAAGGCCATGCCTATACTTATATATTCACTATCTGATAATTAATTTCCTCTTTCATTCAAAAATAATTTATGCCTTTTTAACAAATTCGGATTTTAATTGCATGGCACCAAAACCATCAATCTTACAATCTATATCATGATCACCTTCTACCAAACGTATACCTTTAACCTTTGTCCCAACTTTGACAACTTTGGAACTTCCTTTTACTTTTAAATCTTTTATAACAGTAATCGTATCACCGTCATTTAATACATTTCCGTAAGCATCTTTCGTAATTTTTTCTTCACTCTCTTCACTTACTGATTCCACCGACCACTCATGTGCACATTCTGGACAAACTAATAAACTACCATCCTCGTATGTGTATTCAGAATTACATTTTGGACAATTTGGCAAACTTCCCATCATTCATTACCTCCATTCATACTTAATCTTGGTGTGTTTAATTTTACATAAAATAACAAAAACACCAAAGATTATCCATATATCTCTATACTGGCATATTCGTATGGAAAAGACAAACAAAAAGCATGTGGGACAAAGTTACTATCCCTTCCATCCCATTTTTGTATAAATCACCTTCCATTTCCAAAACATATAGATTGAAGCTTCATTATAAAAGGGGAGACTATTTTGAAATTCATTCTTTTTATAGCAGCATTACTCATTATTTTTTTACTCGCTTATATCGTTAGTAATAATAAAAAAGGAATTAAGTTAAAGCCAATTATTATTATGCTTATTTTGCAGATAGCCTTTGCCTTTCTATTCCTTAATACAGAAATTGGGCTTACGGTTATCAAGGGAATTTCAAGTTTATTTACTCATCTTTTAACATATGCAGCTGAAGGGATTAACTTCGTATTTGGTGGGATAGCAAATGAAGAGACTTCCCCATTTTTCTTAAATGTACTATTGCCAATTGTTTTTATCTCTGTACTCATTGGAATTGCTCAGTATTTTAAGATTCTCCCCTTCATCATTCACTATCTTGGCTTACTATTAAGTAAAGTGAATGGACTTGGAAAATTAGAATCTTTTAATGCAGTAGCTTCTGCTGTATTTGGTCAATCCGAGGTATTTATTTCGGTTAAAAAGCAGTTGCCACATTTACCTGAACATCGACTGTATACATTGTGTACCTCTGCAATGTCGACTGTATCAGCCTCCATCCTAGGTGCTTATATGACGATGATCGAACCGAAATTTGTCATTACAGCTCTTATCTTGAACCTATTTGGTGGCTTTATCATTGTGAATATTATTAATCCATATGAGGTTAAACCAGATGAGGATATTATTGAAGTTCAAGAGGAGGAGAAACAATCCTTTTTTGAAATGCTTGGAGAATATATTTTAGATGGTTTTAAAGTAGCGATCATTGTCGGCGCAATGTTAATTGGATTTGTTGCCCTTATTAGTATGATTAATCATATTTTTGACGCCATTTTTGGAATTAGCTTTCAAACTGTTCTTGGCTATGTTTTTGCCCCATTTGCTTTTATCGCAGGGGTTCCAGCTTCTGATGTAATTAAGGCAGGTACCATCATGTCAACAAAATTATTATCCAATGAATTTGTTGCCATGATGGACCTAGCCCAAATCTCTGATACATTATCAAAACGGACGGTAGGTATTATTTCTGTATTCCTTGTTTCCTTCGCTAATTTTTCGTCAATCGGCATCATTGCAGGAGCGGTAAAGGGCCTAAACGAAAAGAAAGGAAACCAAGTAGCAAAGTTTGGAATGAAGCTACTTTATGGTGCTACCCTTGTTAGTCTTTTGGCTGCAGCCATAACAGGGATAATGATCTAGGGACAGTGAAGCTGATCTGTCCCTTATCTTATTTTGTTTGTAATGCTAAGGCTCTTACAATGATAACAGCAAATTGTGCTCGGTTCGTGTCATCATGAAGACCAAATGACTTATTGCTATATCCTACCATTAGTTTGGAATCCGCCACTGCATCAATATAAGGTGCTGCCCAGTAGGTAGCGGAAATATCTTTATATGCAGGGATCTTCCCATCACCTTTTACGTGGAATGCTGATGCAATAATCTTCGCCGTTTGAACACGTGTTAGTGGTGCATCTGGGTTGAATTTCTTATCCTTTGCAAAAATGCCTGCTTCAGTTAATTTGGCAATCGCCATGTATGCTGGATGATTTTCCGGAACATCTATGAACCCTGGATTTGCAGGAATTGATTTCGTTGTCGGTATGATTTGATAAATGATCCCCGCTGCTTCCGCTCTAGTTATTGCTTTTTCAGGATAGATTTTTCCCGATTCATCTACGGAAAGTAATTTATTTGCTAAAAGCAGGTTTAATTCCTTTGCAGCCCAATGTCCAACTGGAATATCTTTTGCAACAGGCTGTTGTGGTGCACCACTAGTAATACTAGCTAATAATGCTTCACTTAGTAATTGATATCCTGCTTCATTTGGATGAATATCAATCGGATTCGGGAGATATTGTTTTGCATCATCACCAAATTTGTCATAAACAGGAACAAAGTTAGCACCTTGTGCAGTAACAGTTGCTGCGATTGTTTGATTCAACCCCTTTGTTACTTGAACAAGTGGTGGTCTTTGCGCATCAGAAATATGTGGCAGTGGGTAGTAGTACCCCATTACATATATCTTTGCATCAGGATTAAGCTTTTTAAGTGATTGAATAATCCCTGTAAAGTTTTTTGTAATTGATTCTAATGTACCGGGTACAACAGCTGGATCAATTTCGGCTGTTCCCTTTTCTCGATCAATTTTCAATAGCTTTACAAAATCATTTGCACCCGCTGAAATCGTAATTAAATCTGACTTTTTAACAGCTTCCTGTAAATCAGCTTTCGTTGTTAAATCATTAAGCACATTTTCTGTTGTATAGCCCGGTACAGCAAATTGTTTTGAAAAGGATTCAAGCTTACCTTGGCTTTTCAAAGCTTCTGCTGTCATATCTGTGTAGCTTTTACCAAGGCCGTTTTGATTTGCTGTAACCCCAGCAGCCAATGAATCCCCTAACGCTAAATAACGAATTGGATCTGTACCTGCTGCAGATGCAGATGGTACTATTAACCCTACTAGTAAGGCAATTACAAATGCCAGACTCCAAAATCTCTTTTGTACATTTTTCCTCATTCTTTCCCCACTCTCTTTTTTTCTTTATATTCTACTATTCTCACCATATGTAAATCTTGAAGTATGCTTGTCTATATTTTATATTAATTTATGCAATTTTCAAATAATAACACTACTTTTTTTAATATATTTTAGGTTAGAATTAACTTACCTGAATTACTTCCTGCAAACCAAAGGTAATCTTCTACAGTTTTTGAAACCATTTATCTAATAATTCGTAAATAATAAAAAGTTTGTTTTCTGGGGGTCTTATCAATGGTAAAAAGGAAAAAGGAGATTTATTGTGAGGAATGTTCAATGGAGATCAAAGATAAAACAAGTCTCGTTATCTCAACCTATTTCTTTTTAGTTGCACCGTATCATGAAAGGTGTTATTCAAGGTCTTTAAAAGGTTGTCAAACAGCATTTGTTGGTAATGAGCCTATTAATGGCTTTTCAGGTAATTTTAAAGCAATAGCAGCTTTTGTAATAGCTATTATTCTATTTATTATTAATGGTCCATATTTATTTCTAGGAATACTTGCAATCATTCCTGCGTTAATCAGAATTTATGCCTGGCTTACGATTGAACGACATCTAGAATAAAAAGCGCTTGGGTTTTAGAGTATACCCAAGCGGCCTTATTTGCTTTAAATCCTCCCTGTAATGTCATAGCTTCGCTTATTATAGGGGATTTTTGCCTCAACCAGAGATATCTAGTAGTTCTATTCACAAATCCCATAAATACCAAAATTTATGAAACCTTGATTAATACGAGTAGCGTGATAATATAAATCTAGTTAACTGGAAGGGGGCTCCTAGACATGGATCTACTTGTTGTTGGTAGTTTACGTCAAAGGCATATTAGTTATGATAATTGAACTATTCTTTATTATTGGCGGTATTTCCATGTTTTTTTATGCAATAAAGCAGAAAGATAATGGGGACAGAACTGTTAAATTCCCAGTGTTAACAGGTATAGCATTGCTTTTATTTGGTACTTTTTATTATTTCGACAATAAACCAGGCTCCTTACTAACAGGTATAGCTGTAATAACTCTGTCCTTTGGTAATAACCTCTTGAAAAAATTCTTTAAAGATAAATCTAATTAGTATAGTAGGGGCTGTACGATAAGTCCCTAAAATAAAGCAGATGGAGAAAATAATTCGTTTTTCTCCATCTGCTATTGTAGTTTTAGGGTTATTTTCTGTGGGAGATGTCTCTTAGGAGAGGCCATCAAGGGATTAGGCTATTATATTCACTATGGCACCACTCCTTTTGCATTACACACTTAATGAAAAGGAGAGACTTTATTGGCTAAGTAGCAGGGCAGAATAAACCATTTGATGTTGCTATTATTTTTGACATCTGAATTATCTCAAAACCTTTCTACTATAGGCATAAGCTCCAATAAATCATCAATGATGAAATCTGCTTCAACATCATTCCATTGGGGATCTTTTTTCCAAACCCCCTTCATACCGACATTCATGGATGCTGCTACATCATTGTCAGGGTGATCGCCCACAAATATACTTTCACTAGCATCAATCCCAAGCCGATTGAGGGCCCTATGGAATATTGCCGGATTGGGCTTTCTCAGTCCCTCGGTTTCCGAAATGATGATTGAATCAAAGTAATCAGTAATTCCGAGAGCCTTAATATTATCCATTTGGAATTGCCCAAATCCATTCGTAATCATGCCCAATCGAATTGACCTTTTCTTCAATTCTTCCAACATATGAATTAGGTTGGGAAAAGGAACACAGTGATTTTTAAATGTCGCTAGATAATCTTCGAGTAGAGTCTCCCACGATATTTTTCGAATGTTATATTCCTGGGTAAGTTTCTGATACACCTTATCCTTCCAAATATATCCCCGGTAATCTAATTCTATGAATCTCTTTATATACTCTTCTTTTGGAATATAGCCTAACACATCATTTAATCGTTCATATTGCTCCTCAATGAATTTCACGACAGAAGCATCTCGATTTAACAATGTACCATCAAGGTCGAATATAATTGCTTTAATCATTTTAGGAAGCCACCCCCTTATGTTTGACTATTATTAAAATTATCGATTACTATTTGCTGCTTTTCCTTATTTTTAAAACCCGGGGTTTTTCACACACTCGGGCATGCGACACGATCTTGCGGTACCGCTACCATCGATTTTCCGCTCGCTCGGGCACGCGTCACGATCTTGCGTGACCACTACCCACGGTTTTCCGCTCGCTCGGGCACGCGACACAGGCTTGCGTTACCGCTACCTCACTTTTTCCACACACTCGGGCACGCGACACGATCTTGCGGTACCGCTACCTCACTTTTTCCACTCACTCAGGCACGCGACACAAGCTTGCGATACCACTACCTCACTTTTTCCACTCACTTGGGTACGCGACACAGGCTTGCGTTACCGCTACCTGGGGTTTTTCACTCGCTCGGGCACGCGTCACGATCTTGCGTTACCACTACCCACGGTTTTCCACTCGCTCGGGCACGCGTCACAAGCTAGCGGTACCTATATCTCAATTTTCCCACCCATTCGGGCACACGACACGATCTTGCGTGACCGCTACCCCACTTTTTCCACTCACTCGGGCACGATAACTCTATTTCTACCCCATCCCACTTCTATTACTCCCCAGGAAAATACTCCATTGGTTCCTTACATTGAACATACCCATTTTTCCCATAAAAATTAATAGCTTCATCACTCGGCCAAACAATGACAAATTCATAGTTCATTTCCCTTACCCATTCATTGACTGCAGAAAGCAAGCTACTGCCAATCCCTTTATTCCGATATTCTTCTATCGTATAGACATTCGTCATATAAGCAAATGGATGTGTTACCCGACCTGGACGAGGTACTTTTTGAATCAATTCTATGTAAATATGAGAGACTATGCTCCCATTCTCTTCCGCAACCCAAATAAACCATTTATCACCATTGAGTACATTTTGTAGAAAAACCTGGCATTCATTCTCAAAATCTTCATATGGCAACTGTGCAATTTCTCCACTTTCATCATGCTCAATCGTAAAATCCCATCTCATCCTAATTAATTGATCAATGTCTTTTTCGTCAGCTAATCTAATGTTCATATTCCCAATCCTTTCATTTTTTAAAGCCGAAACTTCTCCTTAATCATTCGTGCAACTTCATCTGCTGGCTTACCGTCATATGATTATGAAATAGCTTCAGTTCTGTTATTTTCTCTAGTTCTTGCCCAACGGTCATTTGCCGACAGCCTGCGGCCCAATAACTAAAATAAATTTCATAAGACTCTCCTATTTGTTTTCTTTTCTTCCTAACCTAATTTACCTACACACCCCATGACCACATCCCCAAACTCCCTAATATCCGTTAAATAATCATATCCAGGAGTTGAGCCGTAACTATTAAACATCCTTACTGCAACAACATCATATTGAGGGATAACAAGCACAGCAACACTTGTATACCCAAGGATTTGATATGAGCCTTTTGGTACAAGCTCACCAATTTCTGTTTTCCTTGCTGGCATATCCTTTACAAACCATAAAAATCCGTTTTGTGGGAGGTCTTTATTTTCTAAAATAGGACTTTGAATAGAAGTGGCAAGCTTTATCATTTCTTTCGGAACGACTTGTTCTCCATTTATAAAACCTTGCTTCATATGAACATATCCCCAATATGCTAGTTCTCTAGTGGAAACATACATATTCTTTTTATCTCCGTCTGTCCCATTGCTTGCTGACCAAAACTTATCATTTGGTTCCCTAATTACATCAACAAGTTTTTCAGTAGGCTCATCTTGCCAGCCTGTTTCTGTAAAATTCAATGGTGTAAAAACCTGCTCACTAAGGATTTCAGCAATCGTTTCTCCTGTTGTCTTTCTTATAATTTCCGCTAACATATCAATGCTGCAATCACGATAAGCCCAACTGGTTCCTGGGGGAAATTCACGAAAGAGACGACCATCTCTTGTATTTAGACCATGGGTGTGTGTGAGCAAATGTCTTATCGTTGTTTGATTAAGTAACTCATCATTCTCAACTGAAAGATATTTTACTACCTCATCATCTATGGAATGTATGTAACCCTTATGTACTGCATATGCAACTGCAAAGCCAATATAGCTTTTTCGAACTGAGGCAACATGAAATTGCGAGTCTTCCTGAATATGTCTAGCATTCAAAGATTTGGAATGTTTCCCCCAGTATTCTTCTGAAACTATTTCATCGTTATGAATGACCAATACACTTGCACCAGTGCAATCGACCATCTGGGATGTATTTCTCACATGTGACGTCACTGGTTGGAAACGGTTGTTTAAATGTTGTGGTAAAATCATGACCTTCCTCCGAAAAATGTAATATACTACTATTTCTTCTATTCCATAGAAAATTCCTTCATTCATTTTGCTATAAAAAATGGTGCCGATCCAAAACAGGATAGACACCATCAATCTTTTCATAATCGCGGCTGTGCAAAGCCCATTCTACACATTGACCAACAGAAGGATGTATTTTGGATTTCATCATACATTTTCCATAAACCGTCAACTATCCGCAACTCAACATTACGTTTGAAAAGCTCTTCAAATAAGTTGTTCAAAACAAACCTATTAGTTGGTTTTTGAGTTACTTCGCTAGTATAATAACCTGCATTTTCATCTTGAAGTGCGAAATCCACTGGATCAAACTCATACAAGTATAGCGTTGTATTCTTCATCACTTCATACCATTTACTTTCAATAACGACTACATGTGGACATGAATTTGAGGATAGATAGAGCTGCTTGTCCCTCTCTAATGTGTCTGGCCCCACATGGAAGCAAACGCGGGGACAATTTCGTGGTGTTAAAAAATTGGGCAAACAGAGTTCATTAATTGCCCAAACTAGAGGTTTTGTAGAATCTAAATCAGCTCGAGTCGGAAATCTTGGGTGGAAAACTTCAATATCACTTTCCTCACTCACATGGAATAACCGCATTATTTACCCTCCTGGTGAACGGTGACAGATCACTCGTCCCATTAATCTAAAAAAGTATGTCCCTCAATTGATTTGTTGTTTTACCTGTTGTTATGTAAACGTCCCCGGTATCTGTCATATACGACAGTGTGCTTATTTCTCCTTCATTTCCCAGCCATAAATGCAATGCATGAGTAGGCAAACCACCTTCATATTCAACCATTATATCGAAATCAGGGTTTTCCCCGCTAGGAATCTTCGACTCTTGCTTAACTGCAGTCCTGATCGCCTTTTCAATAATCGCGACTGATTTCTTATCATCAACTGATAGGATAATATCCTGATTCATATCTCCAACACCATTTGATTTAGAAATATTTATCCTTGAAACCTTTTCATCTAATAAACTCATTGTTTGATTCCCCTGCAACTGGCACCCGCCAATAATTGGCAAACAAATAAGTAGAAAAATAGAAGCCAAAATCCTCATAATCGAATCACCACTGTTTAACATATTTTCTGTCCAGATTTATAAGTCACGTAGTGCAATAATCTCACCAGTTGACGCATTTACCCCGTAATGACAATCCAGCTTCCCACATAATCGATATTGACCTTGCTTAGGATCAAACACATAATATGGTTTTAGTTCAAATCGTGTTTTCAATTTCTCAAAAGCTTCTTCTTTGCTGATTGTTACTTGTTCAGATGCTTGATAGTGCTCAAACATCTCGAGCATCAGTTTATTATCGATATAATTGATTGCCTCAAGACTTTTTCGTTCAATAATAATCGTGAGCTTTCTCTGGAAAACACGATGGTCCTGTTTATTCATCCTTAATATCGCATGAATAAATCCCTTTTCACTATGTAAGGTTTTTAAAATCCACTTTCCCGAGTCACTCGGATATTCTCGGCATAATAAATCCTGGACAACAGCCACACATTTCTCCTGCTCAGACTCAGTTATTGGGTATGTCTCTAAGCTCGGTTCACAAGAAAATGCTTGTTCAATTGTGATATTTTCTTGTAGACTAATTGATTTTCGTTTAAAAGGGTTACCTTCAGCCACCGAATCCCAGTAAACTGTTTTATTTATTTCCAACGGTGGCCTCCCGTTGACAATAAAT
Source organism: Fredinandcohnia quinoae (assembly GCF_022427965.1). GTDB lineage: Bacteria > Bacillota > Bacilli > Bacillales > Bacillaceae_L > Ferdinandcohnia > Ferdinandcohnia quinoae. The sequence continues at coordinate 42,819 of NZ_JAKTTI010000009.1, forward strand.
TCAAATGGAATCGTCGATTTCCCATTATTCGCGATATAAATTTCTTCCATTGCATATAGAGGAATTAATCGCTTTTGTTCGTCTGAAGGGAATTCTATTAATTGCAACTGTACCTTTGAAATATGTTCAATATCCTCAAGAGATAGTGTGTATGGTTCCTCCTTTATCATCTCCTCCGAAGGAAACGGACCATGCATAGAGAAAAAGGTAAGATTTCCATCCTGATCCACCTCTATTTCGATGCTGCTAGAAGGAGAAAGTGGTATATCGTTGATGCATTTTTTAAAATAGAGCCTGCCCTCTTCTTCCTTATGAAATTGAAAGTACTCCCCATATGTTAATCCTGTCTCCTCTTCAATCCATTTGAAGATTTGGTTCCTATCGTGGTTGGGAAACCTTACTCCATTTGCATAGGACTTCCCACCAACAAAGATTACTCTCTCGTATTGATCTTTCTTCAAATTTAACTCAATAACCGCAGTGCCTTCCGGATTCGTATCTTCATCTTCATGTTCGACTCCATTAGGAAACCACTCCATACAAAATGTATAAAGCGTCTCATTAAATAGATTAACCTCACGATAAAGCTCATGCCTTTTTAAAAAGTAATTCTCTAAACCAAATTTAACTCTTGAGCAATCTATTAGACTCTGTAACCTTGAATCCATTAAACATTAACCTCACTTCATTTTTTTCGCTTTGTTACGTAACAATAAATAAACAACAACAAATACGACGATTGCGCCCCCAACAATAAGTCCAGTTTGTTTTTGAATTCCGTTTTGCTTTTTAGTTAAATCGACTACCTCAGTTGGTGGCTGCCCTTCACCAAGTATTGTTAAATCTGCCGCTGAAGAGCTCAAGGTACTCGTTCGATCACACATAATTGTAATCAGAGACTTTTCACCATACATGTCCGATTCAGTCGCATAGACCAGGTATTCCGTACCCTCAATAAATTCGATGCCACAATCGCCACCACCTTGACCTGTGGTAATAATAATCTGAGATTGCTTGACACCCTTCCACGTATTCATGACCTCGAAAAGAACTGATTTTACTGTATATCCATCTGAACTTCTTTTATCTTTGACACTAATGACTTTTCCACTAAACACTGCTTCTGAGCGTTTAAATTCTTCCTCCACACTTGATAATCCAGCACATGAACATGCACTCGTTGTTGTTGGAAAAGAACTGATTATCTGCAAAAAAACAATGACAATGACAATCGATGAAATTACCTTTTTCACTACATCACCTCAATCATTTTGATCAGAAAGATACTCCAAAAGCAATGTTCGCGCCTGTTCGTAATGAATCATCTCCCTAGAAAAATCCTGATACTGTGAAATCTTCCCTGCAAGAAACGTATACTGGTCAAAGTATTCAAAAAATGTATAATGCAACATATCTATTTGGCCTTTAGGTATACTTGTTGATTTTCCTTTTAATACATAACCCAAAGTCCCTGCGATGTTTGCAAAATATGTATTCAAATCACCATTCAAACAATTATCCTCATCAGGAATTGCTTGAAATTCCTTTATGAAGTCTTCTTGAATTTTTCTTGTATCTTTATATGGAAATGGTTCATATAATTTCTTACTAATGTCAACTAATTGATTCAAACCCAGCCCCCCTAGCTATATTGTATTAGGAATATTCGTTAAATAATAGTAGAAATAGATGCTACATAAAAATATCTCTGCAATCCGGCGGGTTTTATACTTTATTCGGCGGCTTTCGGCAATTATTCGTCCGAAATGAAAATTATTTCGGCCAGGAATACACATATTCCGGCGGCTTTTCCTATTATTCCGGCCAACCGCCCTAAAATATGTAAATAAAAAAACACATAAGGACCATGAACCATCCTTATGTGCTAATCCATTAATCTTATTTTCATTTCAACAATATATTCACCCTCATCACCCTTGGTATAATAGCTCTGAGTGAACATTTCATAAATGTCCCCTGTTACTTTTAATTGATGGGTCACAATATAATCCATCAACATTTGTAAGTGGGTGAAATACACTTCTGGTGTGAAAATATAGTATATACACACGTATCGCCCTGCTGGTATTTTTGCAACTTCAATTCCTGGAGACATGGTAGAAATTTGTTTATCCGTTAAGATTGGCGTAAAAATATGCGTGTAGGTGATTTCCTCAACTTTTTCGTATGGTTGATTAGAAATGATTGCACCGTAGCTATTATTAATAACTCCTTCTTCAAACTCAACGATTTTCTTCAATTCACTATAAGATGCATTTAAAAGATCCAGTGGTGATATATTTTTCACAGCCGTTTTTAGGATTCTCATCTCTACTTCTTCCTGAATGACTATCTCGCCAAACACTGGATAGTTCAACTGCTTTTTGATACGTCTTTTTACATATTTAATATTTTGTTGGACCTCTTTTAGCCGTTCCAGCTGTTGTTCAATAACAGCATCCTGTTCATTTAGAAAGAGCAATGAATCTTCCCTTTGTAAATGCTGTACCTTTTTTATATCCTCTAACGAAGTTCCAATATATTTTAGAGACTTAATCAAATCCAAGTGATATAGCTGTGAATCTTTATAATATCGGTAATTTGTATTTGGATCGACATACGCTGGTTTGAATAGGCTTATTTGATCATAGTATCTTAATGTTTGAATCGAGACATTCGCAAGTTTCGCTACCTCCCCGATTGAATAGAGTGTTTCTTTCAACTAGAACACTTCCTTCACTTTCGTAGCTTCAGCCTTTTTTAAATGTGCTGGTTGTTTCCAAACAATTGCAAGCGCGATACCGACTACTAAAAATACAGCCGCAAAATAAAACGGATAGTTCAAATTAATATCAAATAAGATTCCACCGACAATGGGTCCAAAGACATTTCCGATACTTGTAAACATCGAGTTCATTCCACCTACAAAGCCCTGCTCATCACCTGCAATTTTTGATAAATACGATGTAACAGCAGGCCTCATTAAATCAAACCCAACAAAGATAACGGCAGTTACAAGAAGAATGCTTAGATAGGTGTTAACAATTGTCATAAAAAACACTAAGATTGTTGAAAAAATAAGACTGTAACGAATCAATCGAATTTCTCCAAGGCGCATCGTTAAACGGTCAAATAAAGCAACCTGTGCAACAGCACCGATTATTGCCCCTCCAGTAATGGCTATTGCGATATCCTTTGGAGTGAAGCTGAATTTATGGTCAACAAACAATGAAAATAAAGACTCAAATGCTGCTAAACCAAATGAAGAGATTAAAATAATCATAAAAGCAATAAAATACATCGGTGCAAAAATGCGTTTAACCCCTGACTTCTCTTTTAGTGACACTTCCTCGTGATTCCGTTCCGGTTCCCTTAATGTAATCATAGATAGAATTGCCGCAACTAGTGCAAGTATTGCCGCTGAAAAGAAAGGGATTCGCGGGCCAATTTCTGCTAAGAACCCACCAATTCCTGGACCGATAATGAAACCAGTAGAAATAGCAGCTGACATATATCCAAGTGCTTTTGGACGCTTTTCAATTGTTGTAATATCGGCGATAAATGCTGTTACAGCTGGCATGATGAAGGCAGCACTGATTCCTCCGAGCATACGAGATATGAAGAGCATTTCTACTGTTTTACCAATCCCAAATAAATATTCAGACACACTGAAAAATAATAATCCAATGACAATCATTTTTTTTCGTCCAATTGTGTCTGCCCATCGTCCGGCAATCGGAGATGCAATTAATTGTGTCACTGCAAATGCAGCGACCATATAACCGACAACGGATCCTGATAAATTTAATTCATTCATGATCGTCGGCAAGACTGGTATCACAAGCCCTATTCCTAAAAATGCTATAAATAAATTTGTTAATAAAATCGCTAATGATATATTTGGCTTTCTCATTTTCTTTCTCCTTCTTTTAGAGGATGTCAAAAAGTCCGGTAAAAATGACACATCGAATTTCTTCGTTGGCTTGCTTTTCCGCTGCTCACGTATTAACTACATACGTTCCGCTGCTCAAAGCTTCGCCGCCTCGAACTTCTCGGTCCTTTTTATCCTCCTTTTTGAACACGGACTTATAAAAAACTTATAAGAACCAATATAAACCCTATAGCTACAATAGAGTCAATCTTTTTGGTTAAAAAAAGAGAAGTCCCATTTTCAGGAACTTCTTGATCAAAGTAATTTTCTATGTCGATTAATGAAAAATTATTGTGCAGTTATCCCGCCATCAACTACGAACTCAGAACCAGTACTGTAGCTTGACTCATCTGAAGCAAGGTATAATACAAGGTTTGAAACCTCTTCTGGTTTTGCTACTCTCTTATTAGGGATGAATTTTGCAAATTCTTTAATTGCATCTTTTGCATCGCCTTGTAATAACATTGGAGTTTCAATTACACCTGGGTGAACTGAATTTACACGAATACCATAATGAGCCAATCCAAGTGCACCTGCTTTTGTCATCCCACGTACAGCGAATTTTGAATCAGTATATCCAATTGCACCACCAACAAGACCATTAATAGATGAGATGTTAACGATTGAGCCACCCTCAGCCTTTTTCATTGATGGAATTACGGACTTCATGCCAAGGAATACTGACACTTGGTTAATATCAATAATTCTTCTATATTCCGCTTCCGTTGTTTCCTCAATTGGTTTATTCATTGTGATACCTGCATTATTGACTAATACACTTACAGGACCAAATGCTTTTTCAGTTTCAGCAATTACTTCTTTCCAATTATCTTCCTTCGTTACATCAAGTTTTAAGAATTTAGCATTTTCTCCTAGCTCAGTAGCTAATGCTTGTCCTTCTTGTTCAAGGATATCAGCAATCATAACCTTTGCGCCTTCCTTAACAAATAATCGAACGTGAGAAGCTCCCATTCCACGTGCTCCACCTGTAACGATTGCTACTTTTCCAGCTAATCTACTCATTGTTATTTCCTCCTAGTTTGTACCATTTTGATTTTTTCTGTCTTGTATACCCCGTACTAATTTTTCCTGGATCATTAAATATTGCTTTAGTTCTTCATCACTTAAGACTTCGAAGTGCTCCATAAACATTTCTTTACCAATTTCATGAGCATCTTTTAATGCCTTTTCTCCAGCTGATGTGATTTTTAACCGGATTGTTCTTCGGTCATTTTCATCATAAAGTCTTTCAGCGAGCCCCAGATTAACTAACTTTGTGGCAATATTCGTCATAGCGCCCTTCGTATAGCCTATCATCTCTGCTAGTTCTACCTGCTTTTGAGGGCCCTTAATCCGTAGTTCACTCAATACTAAAATCGGTGATATCCCAAGTGGATATTGGAAAGCTTTTGTGAATCTGATAATGTTCTCATTATTCATTTGTTCAATCGCATGAATAAGTTTAAAAATACTCGTTTGTTTCATATAAATCCTCTCCATAACTCGAGAGTATTAGTGAAGCATTATTGAACCACCATCAACCATGATCGTTTGACCAGTAATATATTGGGAATCTTCAGAAGCTAGGAATACTGCCACACGGCCGATATCTTGTTCTACATCACCAAAACGTCCCATTGGAATTTTACTTCTAACTGCTTCATAATATTCAGGTTGTGCTTTTGACCATGCTTCAACACCAGGTGAATAAGCAATTGGACTAATTAAATTTACATTAATTCCGAATCTGCCCCATTCATTTGCAGCCACACGTGAGATCCCACGAATCGCTTCTTTCGCAGCAGCATAAGCACCTTGTGTTTCATGACCAGCAAGACCAGCCCCAGAAGCAAAATTAATTACATTTCCTTTTGTTTCTTTTAAATATGGAAGTGCAGCTTGCATTAAATAGAATGTTGGATAGAATCCTGTTCCAAATGATAAATCTAAATCAGCTTGTGTTGTGTCTTCAATTGTTACTTGTTTTGAAGCATGTGCATTATTTACTAATACATCTAGTTTACCGTATTTTTCAACAACTGTTTTGATAATTTGTCCAAGATTTTCGCGATCCATTAGGTTAGCCTGAAGAAACATAGATTTTGGAGAAATCGCTTGCAATTCTTTCTCCATTGCTTTACCAGTTTCTTCGTTAAGGTCGACAATTGCAACAATTGCTCCTTCTTTAACCATTGCCTTCGCCATACCACTACCGATTCCACCGGCACCACCAGTAATAATGACTACTTTGTCTTGTAATTTTCCCACGTCTGCCATCTCCTCGCAATTAGTTTAACACTAAACTATTCGAATATAGTTTACCACTAAACTAATTTTTTTAATAGTAAATTGCACAACAAAAAACCACCGAAATATTTTTCGATGGTTCTTTCGTTCACTTACTACTATACGCTTAGTGACTTCGCCTGCATTTGGTACATTTGTTCATAAATACCGCCTTGGGCTAATAATTCGTCATGTGTGCCTTGTTCTTTAATGACACCACGATCTAGGACTAGGATGCGATCTGCGTTTTTAATCGTTGAAAGACGGTGGGCAATGATAAATGTTGTCCGGCCTTTCTTTAATACATCCATCGCATGCTGGATAATTTCTTCTGTCTCTGTATCAATATTTGATGTTGCTTCATCCAAAATTAAAATCGCTGGGTCAAATGCTAGAGCGCGCGCAAATGAAATAAGCTGTCTCTGTCCAGATGAAAGCGTGCTCCCTTTTTCAACAACAGGCTCATCAATTCCTTTTTCAAGATGACCTAGTACACGGTCTGCACCAACCGCTCTTAGCGATTCCTCAACCTTTTCTCTTGTGATTTTCGGATCATTTAAGCTGACATTTGAAGCAATTGTTCCCGTAAATAAATATGGATCCTGTAATACAATTCCCATATGTTGACGCATTGTCTGTCTAGGGACAGAGGTAATGTCTACACCGTCAATATAAATTTTCCCTTTTGATGGGTCATAGAATCGGAATAGTAAATTCATAATCGAGCTTTTTCCAGATCCCGTATGTCCGACAAGCGCAACTGTTTCTCCACGATTTGCTTTGAAGAATAAATGTTTCAACACATATTCATCATCTTTATACGCAAATGAGACATCTTCAAATTCAACATTTCCCTCATATCTCGGCATAGTTTCCTCTGAAACTTTCTCACCAGGTGTATCTAACACTTCAAATACACGCTTGCCTGCAACGAGTGAACGCTCGAGCTGCGAAAACTGGTTAACCACATTCGTAATCGGATTGAACAATTTTGTTAAATAATCAACGAAGGCATATAGTGTACCCGCTGACACAATTTCCACTGCGTTTAACGATTGTGTCCCAAAGTAAATAATGAATATGGTAAACATAATCAAACGTAATGTATTGACTAAGTTAAATGAAGTCGCCGAATCTAGAAACAATAATTTTCGCCCATATGCATAATGAGTCTCATTCATCTCATCAAATTCCTTCGTCATTTGCTTCTCACGTCGAAAAGCTTGAATAATTGTCATCCCTTGAATCGATTCATTAATCATCGCATTAAGGTCGGCAATTTTTGTACGAATGACTTGATTGTATTGTGCTGCAAATTTTCGATATACAATCATCCATAGATACACGATTGGAATCATTACTAAGGCAATCATCGCCATTTTCCAATTTAAAATAAACAATGCGATATATACGCCCGCAATCGAAATAAAGCTTGTTGCAAAATTAGCAAGCACCTGTACATATAAATTCCGCAATGCTTCTGTATCATTCGTAACACGTGCGACAACTTTACCTGCTGGCAGATGATCAAAATATTGGATCGGCAACGTTTGAATATGAGCAAATACATCTTGACGTAATTTTTGTACGACGCGGTTTGCTCCCACCTGCAAATAAATATACATGAAATAACGTAAAATCGCGGTTGCAATTGCTAAGATCAAAAATAAACATAACAACCAAGCAATTGGTTTTATTTCTATTTTCCCTATAACCATATATTCATCGATAATATGCTTTGCAATGAATGGGCCAGCAAGCTCTGTAAATACCGCTACTGTTAAGAAAAATAATCCAAGGAAAATGGGTCTCTTAAAATACATCGCATATTTTGTTAATCGTTTACTCGTACTCATGACACGCCTCCTTCTAGCTGTTGACGGTCAAATTGCTCTTTATACCAACCATTTTGTCGAAGTAATTCTTCATGTGTTCCTTGTTCAGTAATTTGTCCCTCGTCTAGCACAATAATTTGATTAGCATGCTGCACACCTGATAAACGATGAGTTGTAATAATTGTCGTCTTACCCGCTCGTTCATTTTGAATATTTCTGATGATTCTAGCCTCTGTTTTTGCATCTACTGCTGAAAGTGAATCATCAAGGATTAAGATTTCTGGATTTTTAATTAGTGCACGTGCAATTGATACACGCTGCTTTTGACCACCTGATAATGAAACCCCTTTTTCCCCAACAAGTGTTTCAAGTCCCATCGGTAAGTTCTCCAAATCCTTGTTAAAAGATGCGAGGCGAATCGCTTCTAGTAATTCATTATCAGTTGCATCTTCTTTCCCAAATAAGATATTTTCACGAATCGTACGCGAGAACAATACATGATCCTGTGGAACATAGCCAATCCAATCAAGAATTTGTTCTTTCGTTTGTGAAGCGATATCGATTCCATCAATGTGCAATTGTCCCTCTTCAAGTGGGTATTCACGTAGTAATTGTCTTAAAAAGGTTGTTTTTCCCGCTCCTGTTTTCCCTACAATGCCAAGAGTTTCTCCTTTTTTCAATAACAACGAAATTTGCTGTAAATTTTTCACCTGACTTGTTGGGTATTGAAACATCAAGTCATTAAAACCAATTGCAGTCGGTGTAGAAACGGCAACTGTTTTTTCCGAATTTTCAACATCTGCTTTATACGTAAGTGTCTCTTGTACACGGTCAAGCGATGCATTCCCCTGCTGCATAACATTGATTAACTCACCAATCGCAAAAATTGGCCATACTGCAAGCCCTAAATAAACGTTAAATGTAACGAGCTGACCAACCGTCATTTCACCATTCGATACGAGAATCGCTCCATAGCCTAGTGCCACCACATAGCTAATCCCGGTACCAACCTTTGTAATTGGTCCGAATAATGCATTGATCTTAACGGTATGCATATTTTTTTGGTACACATCTTCACTCATGTCCGCAAATTTCTGTTCATCCTTTTTCTCTTGGACATATGCACGAATAACGCGAACACCTGCGACAGATTCCAGTACATTATCATTCAAATCCCCAAAGGAATCCTGTGCTTTCATATATCGTTCATGGACAATCTTACCAAGATATTGAATCAGAATAGCCATAATCGGCACTGGCAGCATTGCAAAAAACGTTAATTTCCACGAAATCATGTAGCCCATTGCAAAAATAATTGCACCCATAAATAAAGTTGAATCAATTAGGGTCATAATTCCAAATCCAGCAGTTAATGAGACTGAATTCAAATCATTTGTCGCACGTGCCATTAAGTCGCCTGTGCGATTTTTTTCATAAAAGGTAGGCGTCATTTTTAAAAAGTGCTGCATAAGCTTACGACGCATCATCCTTTCTAAATTAATGGCTCCTTCAAATAAACGATACTGCCAATAAAAATTTAAAATATACCCAAAAACAATAATCCCAAGAAATATAAGAATATATTGACCTAATATTTCCTTCGTTATTTCACCTGAAGTTAATACGTCAATGATATTTCCAAGTAAGTATGGAGGAATTACCTCCAGTATACTGGCAAACATTAACAGGACAACGGCTATTGTATATTGCTTCCAATACTGTTTAAAAAACCAACCTAATTTTCCTAATACATCAAACATCTATCAAACCCTCTTTCTCTCTTTCGGATTGAAATCAGAGCTACCCACTATCTAGCAATTCCTTTTTGAAAATCATTTTCCTTTGATTGTTCCTCATCATCATCTACTCCTTCTTAATCATCTCACTAAAGGATTCCAAAAAAGACAAAAAGATGCATACCCTAAAAAGAGCATACATCTCTGGAAAAGGTATAAAAGTCAGACCAATACCTCTTCATCTCATCCGAAATCTACAAATTTACAGATTAAAGGTAAGGACAATGTATGAAATTAGAAGTTAAATCGTTCATAAGTAAATCCCGCATTGCCCATACCTCCTTCCCCAAAATTTGTTAGTGTTCTTGAAGATTACCACTTTTCTTAGATAATTGTCAACTATCAGACAAGTATTTCTTTTAAAAAAACAAGGGGCATTTCTACTGCTTCTTGAAGCAGTAGGAACATCCCCTCGTCTCGTGCTATTTTTGTTGATTAATTGAATCGTCTTGCTCAGATGCTTGATTATCCTTTTTCTTTTTTCGAATTAAGCCCCATAATCCAGCTATTGCCGCAACTATTATTACCCCGAATTTCTTTCCAAATACAAGAATAGTAGCAAGTAAGCCAGCTTTTTTCGCTACAGCTAGACCAGCTCCACCTAAAATAAGGGCAGATAGTCCATACTCAGAAACTTTATCAGTAGACTTGTCGAAGTCCTCGTATCTTTTTCCATCATTCACTTTGAACTTTGAAAGTATTTTTTCTTCAAGCAGCTTTCTATGTGCATCTCTATTCTGTGGATCGGTTATAAGGACAATTGAGATATTCCCTTCACGTGTCAAAATCCTCGTATTATAATTTAGGAATGTTTCCTTGTTCTCATCTTCGAGCAATATGGACCAAGTTAGATTATATGTTTCATCTTCAAAGAAGGGCTTGATGTCCCAGTCTTTTACATAGAAGCGATCGCCAGGCTGACGTTCCTTATTCGCTTCCTCGGTACCTTCTTTATAGCTCTTTAACAGTGCTTTCGCATCTATTTTTTCCTTTTTCGCATTCTTAATGTGACCAGATTCTTCATAGTCAAAATATACTCTCCATGTTGCATTTTCATCCATTGGGAATATGCTGCCTACCTCAAGTCCTGTAACAGTCTCCCCATAATCCTGACTCATTCTCTTTGTATTTTCTCCGTCAAGAAAGACAAACTCCGGGTCAAGATCAACAGTGGCAATGCCTCCTAGATCAACAGGTTGCCCCCCTTCAATCCAATTGTAGTCGTCTACCGCAGTTACTGTTGTACTAAACATCATACATAATACAAACACCATTACTAGTAATCTCTTCATTATGAAAATTTCCTCCCGATACTCTCGTACATTTAATAAAAATTATAAGTCCTATTTAAAAAGTAAGTCCTCTCTAAGCCTCCCTATTTTCCAAAATTAACTATTTATGATTTTATCATACTATTATTACAATAAAATGGGTATTACTACATAATTTTTACAATTGCTAAAGTCCAAAAATTCGACAATTCATGCATATCATCCTTTTTACCCATGGCACGACAGTATCAGCATTCTCTTATTCTTTTAACATGCTACAACACCGGTTAATCCATGTTATACACGACAATGGATGTAGGACTATTTCCTATATTCAAAATCACTTCGATTCATACTATAAGGGCTGGAAAAGAAATAAAAAGACGATTCTTCTGCTCCACGAAGCGGAAAAATCGTCTTTTTTCTATAACTACGAGTTTTTCTTATATGACTCACACTGTTCTACCCAGCGTTTTGCCGTTTTTGGCGAGGAACCAAAATGAATGTGAGTATACCCCGCAACAAGATTATTCTTTGCAAAGCCTTCCTCCTTCGTCCCTTGCCGTCCACTCGAAACATATGATGGGGTTAACTCTTCCGAAGGGATAAAGGTTGAATAGTGGAATTCATGACCTCTTACATGATCATTTGGTCTGATTAAGAAGTTATTCGATGTTCCTGTTACTTCTCGATAACCGATTGCTGCAAGTTTTGACATCATCTTCACCCTACCAGGAACAATTCCTACCATTGGGTATACATCTCCACCAATCGTTTCAATGGATTCTGACAGAAACATAAACCCACCACACTCAGCAAGTGTAGGAATACCATCCTGGATTGCCTGTTCAACTGACCTTAGCACTTCTTTCTGTGCCGATAAGACCCCCGCGAACTCTTCAGGAAATCCACCACCAATATATAAACCATGTATTTCAGAAGGTATCTTTTCTCCCTGAAGTGGTGAGAAAAACACTAGCTCCGCTCCATAATACTCTAAAAGCTCCAAATTCTCTTGATAGTAAAAATGAAATGCTTCATCCTTCGCGATTGCAATCCTTACTTTGCTTTTTGACTTTGGGGTTTGAAAGAGAATATTTGGACAATCAATCACTTCAGAGCCCATGATATGATAAAGCAAAGCTAAATCAAAGCTTTGTTGAATCGTATCAGAAAGTAATTCAAACAAGGGCTGTAGTTCTCCACGCTCAATAGAAGGAATAAGTCCAAGATGCCGCTCTGGCATGATTAACTGAGTATCCTGTAGTAAATAACCAACAACTGGAATTCCACATTCTGCCTCTACGGCCTGACGAATCAACTGAAAGTGACCTTCACTGCCAACACGATTCGCAACAATACCACAGAGCCTTACATCCTTGGAAAAGGTTTGGAATCCTTTTACAATTGCTGCTGCGCTTCGTGCTGTTCCACCACAATCAACGACGAGCAAGACTGGGCTATTTGTAATTTTGGCTATTTCCGCTGCACTACCTACATCAGATAATGGATCCTTACCATCAAATAAGCCCATTACTCCTTCTATGATTGCAATATCAGCGCCTTGACCTCCCCGCACAAAGATTTCCTTCATCACGGAAGCCTCACACATCCAGCTATCTAGGTTTCGTGATATTCTCCCTGTAACTGCAGTTTGATACGTTGGATCAATATAATCAGGGCCACATTTAAACCCTTGTACTTGGTAACCTAGCTCTTTGTATGCTGCCATTAATCCAATTGCAACAGTAGTCTTGCCTACACCACTGCCTGTACCTGCAACTATAATTCGTCTAATTGACATAGCCATTCCTCAGCTTTCTTAGCATCATAAGTTGGGAATAGAGTTGGATGGAGCATTGCACCTAATTTTTGAATACCAATTAGCAATCGAGGTGATGGTCTGCAATATAGTGATTCTTCCATCACCCAAACTTGGTTATTCTTGATCGCATTCATCTCAGGCCAACTTGGACGTTGCAAGAGCAATTTCGGTTTGATCTGTTTCTCCTTCACACCAACCCATGCCATTAAAATATACTCAGGTTCTCTTTTTCGTACATCTTCCCAGTCCGTTTTGACACTTGCCCTTTCGTCATCTGCAAACACATTCTGTCCACCTGCTATATTACTAACCTCTGTTAACCAATTCGTACCACCTGGCGTAAAAACTGGTTTAGGCCACCATTCCCAATAGAGCTTTGGCCTATCTACGACTTTGCACGCAAACCTACGAGATTCTTCCAATAAACTGTTGTATTTACGGTATGCGGCCTGTGCGATGTCATTCTGACCTAATGCTTCTCCGACCGTTAAGATATTATTTCCTACATCAGTAAGACTCTTCGGATTAAGTGTGATAAATGGCAAACCTCGCTCCTCCAGATTAGTGATGTTCTTTTCCATACCTGGTACTGATAACGAAGCAACCACCAAGTCTGGATGAAGAGCTTCAACAGCATCCATATCAATATCCAAATCAGAGCCAAGTCTTGGTAAAGCATTAATTTCTAATGGCCAGTCCGAATAATTATCAACACCCACGAGATATTTTGTTAATCCCATAAATCCAAGAAGTTCGGTATTACTTGGGCATAACGATACAATTCTCATCAATAGTTAACTCCCCTCTCCAAAAAATCAAATACGCCTTGGCGTATTTGTGCCCAGATTTTTTCGAGCTTGCTCGAAAAGCTTCCTTTAAAAATCTGAGGCATCCGCCGGAGGCTTTAACTTTATTCAGTCGGGGTTTGAACCCCAACTGATTTGGAATCTGATTTGCATTCATCTCAACACTTATAGAAGTGGGAGACTTCTGCTGAATAAAGTTAGAGTTCAATCCCCATCACAGCCGGTATACCTTCATCATAATAATGTTTGTGTACACTTACCTCCGAAACAAGGTCTGCTGCTTCAACAACTTTAGGATTTGCATTTCTCCCGGTAAAGACGAGATGCATTCCATATGGGCGATTTTCAATAAGATCAAGTACCTCATGAAGTGGTAACACATCATCAATCGGAAACTGATCAATTGCTAATGCATTATTGATTTCATCAAGAATAACCAAATCGTGCTCCCCAGCCATCACCCGCTCTTTCGTAAATGACCACGCTTCACTAAGTGCAGCACGATGCTCATCCGGAGTCTTTGTCCAGGTAAAACCAATTCCCTTTTGTACCATTTCAATACCTAACTTATCAAATACCAATTTCTCTCCATAGGTCCGCTCAGGAGATTTAATAAACTGGATCATTAATACTCGCTTACCACGACCGAACGCTCTTACTGCAAGACCAATCGATGCTGTTGTTTTTCCCTTACCATCTCCCGTATAGACAAGTGTCAATCCACGTTCCTTACTTGGCTTATTCATTCCTACTTCCTCCCTTTCCTCTTCAAAGAATCTTCTTAACTGAATCATTATGCAGCCCTATACTATGTCCCTGTAATATAATCTGTGGCATTCCAAAGTTCGGATGTTCCATCACAACTGGTGCAATACCATATACTCGTTCAATCAAACTAGCTCGGATAATCTCCTCTGGTGTTCCAATCTCCACTACTCTTCCTTTATTCAACATTAACAATCTATCACAATACAATGCTGCTAAATTCAAGTCATGCATAACGGCAATTACAGTTAACCCATCTTCCAACTGCCACTCCCGAATCTGATCCATAAGATGCACCTGATGGCCAATGTCGAGATATGTAGTCGGTTCATCGAGCATTAGTAATCTTGGCTGTTGAGCCATCGTCTTTCCCAGGGCAACCCGCTGACGTTCACCCCCACTTAAATGATCAAGATGACGATCACTTAAATGGGTTAAGCCCATTTTTTTTAAAATTGATTCGATCAGCGGTTCAAATTCTTCTTTTTCTTCCCCAAGCCAATTCTGGAATGGAAATCGGCCCATCTCTATAACCTCACGAACAGTAAAACCTATTGGTGGCAGAGATTCCTGTTGTAAAACCGCCAACCATTTGGCCAATTCTTTACGTGAATGCTGTTCAATCAATGTTCCAGCTAATTCAATTCTCCCAGTTGACAGAGATTCAACCCCTGATAACAGTTTTAGCAATGTAGACTTGCCACTTCCGTTCGGTCCGATTATGCCCAAACATTCCCCCTGCCGAACGGAAAAGCTAACATCCTCTAGGACCCTTTGATCACCAAATTGTTTATTTAGCATTTCCACTTCAATCAGCATCCGAGCCTCATCCTCTCGTCATTTGTTTATTTCTACGAAGCAAATATGCAAAAAATGGTGCTCCAAGAAACGCCGTTACAACTCCAAGTGGGATTTCCGTCGGGCTTAGTAATGTCCGAGCAATTGTATCCGCCCAAAGAACGTATATGGCACCAAAAATAGCTGTCAAAGGCAACAATATTCGGTAATCAGGCCCTACCATAAGCCGAACCAAATGAGGGACAACAAGACCAACAAAACCTATCGTTCCAACAATTGATACGGCAGCTGCAGTGATTAGCGTAGACACAATCAATACAATTAACCTGGTTCGTTCGATATTGACACCTAAATGGGCAGCCTGTCGCTCTCCTAAAGCAAATAAATTCAATGCCCTTCCATATGACAGCAATACTATCAATCCAATAAAAAAATAAGGCAATAACACAAAGGTGTACGACCAACCCCTTAATGCTAAACTCCCCATCAACCAAAACACAATCTCATTAATAACCTGGTCAGACATTGACACCATGAAGGAGACGATAGATCCAAGAAATGCAGATACTACTACCCCCGATAAAATAATCGTTTCTAATTTATACTTCCCATGGACATTGGCTAGCCTAAGAACAACCATTAAGCTTATCAGCCCTGTTATAAAAGCAACAATTGGAATTGTCCATATGCCAAATAGATAAGTATGAAACCCGAATAAAATAATAAAAGCTGCTCCAACCGATGACCCTGATGCCACTCCTAATGTGTATGGGTCAGCTAATGGGTTTCTCAAAACCCCTTGGAAGCCAGCACCTGCTAATGATAAACAAGCTCCAACAAGTATGGCTAGAAAGACACGCGGCAAGCGAACTTTTAAAATGATTTGTTCTGTTGATTCAACCCAATTAACATGTCCACCTTCAAAAAAGGGTAATTGATGTAAAAAAATCCCCCATACATGTGAAAGTGGTATTTTTGCTGAACCAAGTGATACACTTACAATTATTGAAAGAAGAAGGAGAACAAGACCTGCTCCCCCCCATAATGCTAATCTCCGCTTCATTTCTTATACAATTCCGGATATATCGCTTCCGCAATTTGTTTAAGTCCATCAGTAATTCGTGGACCCGGTCGGTTTATTAGATCACCGATGATTGGAGTCACATGTCCTTCCTTAATAGCTGTTATCTTCTCCCAACCATTTCTAGATGTAATTAATTCCTCAAGAGGCTTACCAGTCTTATCATCAACGAGATCAGCAGTATACAAGATTACATCTGGGTTATCCTGAATCACCTTTTCTTCGTTAATCGCATTCCAGCCTTCCGTATCAGAAGCAATATTAATACCTCCAGCCATCGTAATCAGTTCATCCATGAATTCTCCCTTACCAACGGTCCAGCCAGGAGAAAATTCAATATAGACTGTCTTCTTGTCTTCCTCTTTAATGGTTGCTGCTGCCTCTGTTACGACACGAATGTCCTCTTTCAATTGCGCTACAAGTTCTTCTGCCTTTTTCTGAGTATCTGTAATAATCCCTAGTTGAATAATATTATTTAAAATATCATCAACCTTTTTTGGCTCAGTTTTATATAATTTAAAATCTAATGAACGAAACTTTTCTGCAATATCTTCCTTCATTGATATTCCACCAACGACTAGATCTGGATTTGCTGCAATAATTGCTTCCTCATTAGGCTTCGTAACCCCTCCTACCTTCGGCTTCGACAAGGCCTCTTCTGGATAATTATCAAAATCTGATACACCGTAAATTTTGTCACCAAGACCGAGAGCAAACAGAATCTCTGTCTCTGATGGGGATGTTGAAACAATACGTTCTGGTGCTTTTTCAAATGTTAACTCAGTACCTGTTGCATCCTTCACAACTAGCGGATATTCGGTAGCCTTGTCATTCGAATTTGTAGCACTCTCCGTTTTCGGTGTTTCATTCTCAACTTTACTACTATTAACTTTGTTGTCCTCTTGACTGCATGCACTTACAGCAAATGCCATCAACGCAATCAATATACATGCTAAAATTCTTTTCATTACCTGTCCTCTTCCCTTCGATTATGGTTCGAGATAGGCTTGATAACTAGAAATCTTCCATACGATCAACGAAAAAAACCTTGCTTCCATTTTGGAAACAAGGCGCGCAAAAATCAGATTAGAACAAATAAATAGTCCGATTAAGCCGATCCTTTTCCGCGAAGGATTTCGTTGGCAAGCTTAATAGGCAGGTTTCCTGGCTTACGGGTAAAGCGATTTCCTTTCCTTCCCATTCCTTTAAGGAACAGTGGTATTGCAAGGTTATCCCCGAATAACAGTGGCGGGACCGCGCCGGATTTGCACCGGCTTCCCTTTTAACCTTGTCCAATGACAAGGCACCTACAAGCTATATAAGATTCAATTGGTCAAGCAATATTCTCAACAAATATTATAGCAACAATATTTTGTAATTAGAAGTAAATTCTTAAAAGTGTCACAATTACAAAGAGCCTTCTTATCTAATTATCCAATTTAAAAATCATCCCTTGTCCCACAAAAAAGTTGTCAAATATCTAGATTATTCTCATATATTCTCATTAGTGATGTTCATTAAGGAGGAGGATTTGATCATTGAGAAATTCCACTGAATTGCGTCAACGAAGAATTCAAAGACTTGCCTATGAAATTATGGATGAAATGAATGCAAAAAAGGAACGAAAGCCAACTGAAGTATTAACGGTTGTTATCGATAACCTATCACGAGCTGTTGGTGATTTATCAGACCCTTCCGGCAATTATTCACTTGACTATGTTGAGGAAAAAATCGAAAATGCCCACACCCTTTTGTTTGAGAAGAAAAAAGTAAAGGTCAATTAAAGCATAACTCGTTACTGACATTTGTCTCTCTTAGCTGTAGAAATGTATTTTCCATCTCTACAGCTTATTTTTTAAAGAGTGACCTTGACGATACTGTATATGGAATCAACTATGTAATCTGGTTCAAGCCTTTTCGGTATTGATTCTAGATGCTTTCTTTGCGTATTCCCTGTCAGGACCAACATCGTTTTCATTGAGTGCATATTCCCCATTAAAATATCAGACTCCAGACTATCCCCAATAACCATGCACTTCTCTGCAGGTACATCTAATTGAGCAAGTGCTTTATTAACCATAAACCAAGAAGGTTTCCCTATTACTACTTCTGTTTTCCGACCGCTTGCTGCCTCAATAGCACCAATCATTCCAGCAACGTCTATGGCTTTTTCCTTCCCATTAGGAAATGTTTTATCCGCATTGGTAGCAAGTATTCTCGCACCATGTTGAACAGCTTGAAAGGCCTGATTCAGGTCATGATACGTTAAGGTTTCACAAAGAGTAATAATAAGAAAGTCAGCTTTCTCGGGTGTTTCTGATATTTTTACACCGTGATATACTAACTCTTCTTTTAATCCGCTATCCCCTAATGTCCAAACATAGCTTAATGGATAATGTTCTTTTAAAAAATATGCCATAACAGTCGAAGATAAAAGGATTTCTTCTTCTAGGACGTCTACCCCTACTGCCTTTAATCTATCGTAGCATGTCCTTCTTGTAATATTCCCACGATTGCTTACATAAGTAACCCGTTTGTTAAGTGCTTTAAGAAAGTTGATAGATTCTACAGCACCAGGAATCAACTCATCTCCCCTAAAAATTGTACCGTCTATATCAATAAGAAAGCCTTCAATGTCCTTTATCAACCTTTTATCTCCTTAATAATATTAAAACCCACTATTGCGGGTTTCTTAGTATAGTAAGTATTTACTTTGAATACAGGTACAGTCCATAATCTTGCATAACGGATGTGTGACCCATTTGCCGCAGCATTGTCGCGATATTTCCACGATGATATGATCCATGAGTAACGACATGTAAGATTGATTCGGAGATTGTAGTTTCTAGGAGCCCAGCATATGGATTATCAACTATAATTATCTTATCAATATCATCTAAGCTAGATAGAAAATTGTTGTAACGACCTGATAGTTCCAAAAATAACTCTTCTATTTCTATAATACTTGTTAATTCTACTTTTTCTCTTAACTGATTCACCGTATCAAATGCTTCATTCATGCTTTTACCAGAAATAATATCCAACCAGCTACAATCTACAAAATAAATATGAGACAACACCTTTGATACAGATGAAAACCCACTCTGTATATCCTTATGATAAATCTCCTCTGGCAACTCTTTTAAACGGTCAATTATCACTTTATTTGCCCATACGTGGTAGTCTAACATTTTTAATGCTGGATGCTGCATGTTAAATCTCCTCCTATTACATTTATTTGTTAAAAGTGAGTATTTTGCTAATTATGTAGAATGATTTATGTAGGTTCATGATCTTCCTGAATGGTTGTTGATGACAACGGTAAACCAATAAATTTACTGTACCAATTTGCTGATTCAATAATACTCTTTTCTGAAACACCGTATTGTGAGAAGGGAATGTATGTGAGGTCGATAGTGCCTTTATTAGTGATTGGTTTCCAAGTACCAGCAATTTGTCCATTGATTACAATAGTCGGTTGAAATACACCATTATTGCCAGGTACAATTTTGGATGCATGTTCATCTGCAAGTACATCACTACGGTCTTTATAGCCAAGTATAAATTCATCATAACCCGGAAGCAAATAGCTATTAGGACTATTATAGGCTATATGATTATTCAATCTTTCCGCCCAATATTCCTTACCCATTATATTCTCTGATGAAAGCATGGAATTTATTGCACCTAGCCCCATCTTCGCATCTTTAACAGTTAAACCGGACCACCAAGCAAAATCGTGAATGGTCGCAGGACCATGACTGATAAAATATTTCATAGCTAGCTTTGCAATTGACTCTTCCCGGGTTAATACGTCTGAATGGGATATCCACTCATCCAGCAATACAAATGTTTGCTCTTTGTCTTGCTTAGGTCCAAAGCAAATTAGACCGATTTGAGAAGCATATAATAGGATATGATAGCCTCGTTGATTCTTAGTATTAATTCCAGCATCCTCGAGTAGTTTCATCATTTCCAAACGAGTTAATCGATTTCCGCCTTTCAAAGCATTTGAAAATAATTCCATGCATCGATCCACGATTATTTGATCGATTTCATATTTCTCGAATTCCCGCTGAACCTTAGGAAGTATGCGTGGTGCTGAAAGATTAAGCATCCATCTTGCATCTTCCGGTGGCACAAAATGAATAGTACCCCGTATGAGCGAGACCCTAACAATCTTCCCATTGGCGATAGCATTTTCGATAACCGACACATTCGGAGAATTCATGCGTATGCCAATCGCCCACAATGACTGATTATAACTCTGTGCCTGAATTGCGCCCATCCATCTTACCACATCTTCAGGCCTCTCAAATTTTCTTCCTTCAATACGCTGATTGAACAGTCTTTGATAACCTATATCATTATTCACCATTGATTTCCCTCCTTCAATTGTCATTAACACATTTTAACAATATCATATATCGGGGTAATAGCGAAGGGACGGTTCTTCTGGCTCGTTTCTATAAATATAGAACGAACCAAGAGAACCGTCCCCTTGATTATTGGTTGGCAATGCAAACCTTGTTACGCCCTGAGTGTTTAGCTTGATAGAGGGCTTTATCGGCATCATCTATAAGCATATTGGGGTCATTTGTTGTTTCTTGATAACAAGCCACACCTATAGAAATGGTGAGTTTGATATCTTTTCCTGAATTCAATGTAATAGGATCCTTTTCAACATTTCTTCTTATTCTTTCGGCTATTTCAACTGCCCTGAGCAAGGGGCAATCTAAAAGTAATACAGTAAATTCTTCTCCACCATTGCGGCTAACTATATCAAAATTTCTCGTGCTTTTTTGAAGTCTAGCACCCAGTTCTTTTAGTGCAACATCACCTTCAGCATGACCATATGTATCATTTACCCGCTTAAAAAAGTCTATATCTAGATATAGTACAGATAACTTCTGCTCATTTGTTTTTAAATCATTAATTAACTGATTAAACACTTCTTTAAATTTTCTCACATTGTTCAAACCTGTTAAGCTGTCTGTTACTGCATCCACTTGGTATTTATTGAAAAGCCTTTGGCTATTACGGATATATCTTATTACATAAAATGCTAAAAAGGCAGAAATATAGGAAACAAACCAATAGATCGGCATTACTTTTAAAACTAACATAAAATCTTGTACAAGATAACTAAATACAAGCGTAAATACCAAGTTATTGAATGTTAAAATCGTACTAACTTTTGCTTTTTTAGAATAATTGAGTTTTGAAAAATAGATCGCAAATAATGTTCCAGACACACTAATAATGATGGCAAAATAGGAAGCTAAACCATTCGCAACAAAGAATCTACCGATAATCGTAAAAACCATTGAAATTAGAGCTGGGATCGCTCCTCCAAAGTACGCAAGTAGAATTGTAGGAATATGTCTTAAATCTATAAGCGTATTATCAACATCAATACTATAGTGCATTAGAATGTTGCTTAAAAGACCACCCAATACCCCGTAAAGAATCTTTAGCTTTATAGAAGATATAGTATTCAAAGGATATTTGCTTGAAACTTGAGAATAGAAGAATAAAACTGAGACGAGAATAGCTAAATTAGTAAAAAACTCCTTGATTATCATTTTTATCACCTTTAGAAACATACCATACTGTCATATTGATTTACACCGCCATTTACTTCCAACTACACTTACTTTAACCGATTGCTCTATTTTAATTACAAGGAGTGACGATGAAAAACTCCACTCCATTTCCACCTAAAGACATACACCTATTTGTGACTTTTATCACTTTTTTATTTTTGATTACCAAGCCTAATTTTCCTTTTGTTAATTTTCTAGTTCAAATTTATTATTTTCAAATAGGTTTTAACCTCCTTCTCATGAGCGGTATTCTGTCAATATTAGCACCTTATACCCTTGTAGAATTACCATATTGTAGTAGTCTTAGAGGATAATTTTAATTGGAGGTTGTTAAGAATTATGGCAAAAAAACTTTTATCCTTGCTCATCACGATGCTGATAGCTGCAGTAGTCATAACCGGGTGCGGTGGTGATAAGCAAGTATCTAAGGATGAGGATTCAAAGGAATCAAAGGAAACAGCTATTGCAGAAAAGCCTAAAAAAGATGAAAATGAAAATGAAAATAAAGATGTAAAAGAAGGAAAGGAAGAAGGCAGCACACAAGAAAATGAAGTTTCAAGTGACTATTCCGAGTTAATAAGTTATATGGAAGAAGAAACAGAGGGAACTTCTAAAATACTATATGAAAATGATGAACCTCAGAAACATGAGATGGAGGGTATTTCTGTTACATTAGAATCATATAAGCTCCTTGAACTAAAAGACTTTCATACTGACTTTATGATCCCATTCAACGATCAAACCAATGGTGGTGTCATCATCGCCAAATACACTGTCACTAATGAGACTGATAAAGATGCATATTATACGCCTTTCTTTTATCTGAATTTTACAGGTGCACAGAAAGCTTACGATAATTATAAAGATCTTTTGCCAGAAGAAGATCAGCTCCCAACAAAGCTTGGTTATTCTAATGAATACTTAATTAAAGCTGGAGAATCAATAACTGGCTATTATACATATCCATTTGGTGAAGATCATTTACAGGAAGTACTTAATGTATCAACTGCATCAGTAGAAGTTCCTAAGCCTCAATCCAAAAAGGATGATTACTCATCTTCCTTTGGCAAGGAAGGCCAATTCACACTTGGCTTGAATAAAGAGGGTGAGAATCGGGTTGAAGGAAATAAAAAGTTTTATCAGGACAAGGCAACCACTGATGATATGGGCGATAAAAAAATGATAGAAGAGAAAAATGGAATTGGAAAAAGTGAAAAATTAGGGAATGCTACGATTACTTTGGATGGTTACCAATTCACTGAATTCATACCAAATGAAATAGAAGCACCACGTTTTGATGCGTTCAAAAATGGAATCGTTCTATTAACTGTGAAATTTAATATCGATAATAAAGAGTCCGCAGCCATTTCTCAAAGTTCGATCAGTTCTAAGCTAACTGTTAATGACGGAGCGCAATATATGCGCAGTGAAGGAATGTTACTTAATTATAAATATAGTGATTTGATTGAACCTGGAAAATCAGGTGAGCTGTTACAAATCTATGTTTTAGACAAAGAACAGTATATTAAAATTTGGAAAAACAAATCATTTGAGATTGAAATCGGTCCTATGAAAGACCAAGAAGCAAAAGACATTTCAAAAGGGAAGACAGTAACTTTCAAATTAAAATAAGTATTAGAACCTATGCCTTTTCCTCGTTCTTTATTTGAGGAAAGGCATTTTTCAGTTGGATGAAGAAAATTTCTTGCCCTATAATCTGAAGCTGTAGAAGGAAATAGTAATAAAAATGTCGAAGGTAAGGAAATATGTATGTCTTGAACATCTGGAGGGATGTTGCATTGAAAAAACGAATATTATTAGTTGAAGATGACAAGGAAATAAGCAAGTTGATAGCCGATCACTTGGAACACGAGAATTTCAAAGTTCTTACCGCATTTGATGGTGAGGAAGCTGTCTCTTTATTTAATAAGGAAGAACCTGATTTAATCCTACTTGATCTCATGCTGCCTAAGTTAAGTGGTATGGAATTTTTAAAACAAATTAGGGAAAAAAATGTACTTCCTATCTTAATTATTTCAGCAAAAGGTAGTGACGTGGATAAAGCGTTAGGTCTTGGTTTTGGTGCGGATGATTATATTAGCAAGCCTTTTTCAATGATTGAACTTACAGCTAGGGTTCATGCCGCTATCCGAAGGGCAACTCAATATATTACAACAGAGAATCAATCCACTTCTACTACCATTCAAATAAAAGATTTGTCCCTTGATTTGCATTCCTTCTCTGTCCAGGTTAGGGGTAATCATATTCAACTGACATCTAAGGAATTCCATATTTTGAAATTATTCATGACCAATCAAAGCAGGGTATTTACAAAGGAGCAAATTTATCATTTTATTTGGGAAGATGATTATTACGGGAATGAAAATGTAATAAATGTTCATATTAGAAGGCTCCGAGAAAAAATTGAAAAGGACCCGTCCAACCCACAGTATATCCAAACCGTATGGGGAATTGGATATAAATTAGGTATATAGCTCATGATTATTTTACTTACTATCCTATCAGCTGTTTTATTGATTTTGAATGGAATCCAGTATTATTCCCGTAGGAACTTACATCGCAATCTTCATGAAATAAGTGAAGTAATTTCAACTATTATTACACAAGAATCAGCTGAAAAAGTACTATTCCGAACAGATCAGCATGCAATTCAGAATCTACTCATTCAAATCAACCGTCTATTAGACTATAATCAAAAAACATTTGCAGATTATGCCAAAACGAAGAATAGCTTACAAAAATTGATATCTAATATGTCACACGACTTAAAAACACCACTTACCGTTATTTTAGGCTATGTTGAAAAATTAAAACTTGATGAAAAATTAACTGCTAAGGAAAAGGAAATGGTCACTCTCCGCCTTCATGAAAAAGTAATGAGTTTAATCGCCTTACTGAATCAATTTTTTGACCTTGTTAAAATAGAATCTGAAGATTATCATATTCCACTAAGTAAACTCTCACTAAATGAGATTTGTCGAAAGACTGTTTTAGATTTTTATGATTTACTTCAATCGAAAGGTCTTCAAGTAGAGATTGATATTCCTGAGCAGGATTCTTACATCTTCGGTAATGAACAAGCATTAAATAGAGTACTAAGTAATCTAATATCGAATGCCATTCGTTATGGAAGTGATGGAGGTGTATTTGGATTAAAGCTCCAAGAGAATATAGGTACTGTTTCAGTCGAGATTTGGGATAAAGGAAAAGGAATTGCTGAAATACATCAAGATCGAGTCTTTGAAAGATTGTTTACATTAGATGATGCTAGAAATCCCATGTTTCAGGGAAGTGGTCTTGGTTTAAGTATTTCAAAGCGTTTGATTGAACAAATGAAGGGATCTATTCACCTAAGCAGCGAGCCCTTCGAAAGAACGAGCTTCATTTGTAGGTTCAAACAAATAACATATTAATCCTTCGAAAAGAGGTGTTCAGTAAGAACAGCTCTTTTTCTTCATCAACGTAAGAAACATGTAAGAAATGAGAAAGAAAAAAGATACTTTCACTGTTTATGATAGAGCTATAAAGGAGGTTTGGAGATGGAATATATAGTTCGAACCAATCAATTAACAAAAATAGTAAAAGGAAAGACACTTGTTGCGGATGTCAATCTTCATATACAAAGAGGCGAAATATATGGTTTACTCGGACAAAATGGTGCTGGGAAAACAACCATCATGAAAATGCTAACAGGATTAACCAGTCCAACTTCAGGTGAAATTTCCCTGTTCGGCAATAGGCTTACACAACAAGCAAAGTCCAGCTTGAAACGGGTTGGCAGTATTATTGAATATCCAATCTTTTTTGAGCATTTAACAGCCATGGAAAATCTAAAGCTTCATTGTGAATATGTAGGGTTTTATGATGATAAAGCCATAAAAGACGCATTGGATTTGGTTCACTTAATAGGGGTTGAGGATGACATCGTGAAAGATTTTTCACTTGGAATGAAGCAGCGATTGGGGATTGCTAGGGCGATTATTACGAAGCCTGAACTGATTATTTTAGATGAACCAATCAATGGACTAGATCCAATAGGAATTAAGGACATTCGGGATTTAATCCGGATGCTTAATAAGGAATACAGGATTACTTTTCTTCTTTCAAGTCATATTCTAGGAGAAATGGAACAGGTTGTAGACAGGATTGGTGTTATTAAAAATGGAAAGCTATTGAACGAAGTAGCATTAGCAGATATTCGTAAAAAACGAACGGATTATATCGAGCTTGTGACAACAGTCCCTCAGAAAACGGTATACTTGCTTGAAAATGAACTTCATATTTCCAATATAAAAATCATTCACGGCAACAGAATTCGTATTTACGATTTGTCACAATCACAAAATGATATTTCGAAGATGTTAGTTCTACATGATATAGGTATCGAGGAAATCAAAAAACATACGGGTTCATTGGAAGACTATTTTTATGAGCAAATTAATGGAGGTGATAGTGTTGAATAAATTAATTTCATTAGAATGGAAAAAATTAAAACAAAAATCGATATTTGGTGAGGTAGTCATTTACTTGATTATTCTTATGGTAATGCCTTTATTTTTCATAAAAATGGTGAGTGCTGACTTTGGGAAGAGCTTCGATGCCATGTTTGAGCTCATCCAATCTATACAAAGAGGGCTTGTCTTGTTTGGAGCATCGCTGATCAGTCAGGTTTTTATAGATGAATATAAAAATAAAACCATCTCTCTTTCATTTAGTTACCCCATTAGCCGACAAAAATTGTTTGTAGCTAAAATATTATTTATTTCACGTTTTATCTTTCTTACAACAATCGCATCCTTTCTATTGACTGGAGTGACAACCTATTTGCTTAACCTTGCATTTCCAATTATTCAATTCCCACTGACCTTATCGCATATTGCAAGTTATCTTGGTGGTATGTTTACCGGATCATTAATTGTCATATTGATCAGCTTCATCCCGCTCTTCTACTTTGCAATTTGGAGACGGGGGACGATTCCAACTGTAATTTGTGCAATAACTGTAATGAATCTACCGAACTTCTCCTCAGTCTTTCATTTAGATAGCAAGCTCCTCATCGCAATCTTATGTATATTAGGAGCTTTTAGCCTATTCCTTTCTGTAAAAACTGCTGAAAGAGTCGGAGAGATATAGTATGAAACAAACTACCTTTCCTTGAATTTGATTGACACTAATCTTTATATTTGTTACAATTACCCCCAATAAAAGCACACAAATTCGTTGATGAGAAAAAGTAACGTTTCGTCTGGATCCACAGAGAGCTGACATTTTGGTGCAAGTCAGTGTTCGAGTGATACGTGAAAATCCCCTCTGAGAAGGTAGGCTGAAGTCATTAGTAAGTCTATCCGGGCGTCTACCGTTAAAAGGAACACGTATGATTGTACGTTGCTAAGTGCTATTGATCGGATCAATAGAATTAGGGTGGTATCGCGGCTAACCCCGTCCCTTTCTTGGGATGGGGTTTTTTGTGTGCTTTTACAAAATTATAAAGGAGCGATATCGATGAACTCTAATGAAGGAAAAGAAACTGTTGTTCAGCGTGAGGAACACATACGCAATTATTGGGCAAAGGAAAATACCTTTAGACAATCCGTTCAATTAAGAGAAGGTAAGACACCTTTTGTATTTTATGAAGGGCCACCAACTGCAAACGGTTTGCCCCATGTTGGTCATGCATTGGGAAGAACGATTAAAGATGTAGTTGCACGATACAAAACAATGCAAGGTTTTCAAGTGGAACGAAAGGCCGGCTGGGATACACACGGACTACCTGTTGAGCTTGGTGTTGAAAAACAGCTTGGTATTTCAGGGAAACAAGAGATTGAAGACTATGGTGTCGAGCCATTTATTAAGAAATGCAAGGAAAGTGTATTTACCTATGAGAAGAAATGGCGTTCATTTACAGAGGAGTTAGGCTATTGGGTAGATATGGATAGTCCTTATATGACACTAAGCAATGAATACATGGAGAGTGTGTGGAATATTTTAAGTCAGGTTCATAAGGATGGACGGTTGTATAAGGGTCATCGTGTTTCACCATATTGCCCTAGCTGTCAAACCTCTTTAAGTTCACATGAAGTAGCTCAAGGCTACAAGGATGTAAAAGATTTATCTGCTACTGTTAAATTCAAACGCCTTGATACAGAAGAATATTTTTTAGGTTGGACGACTACTCCTTGGACATTGCCAGCAAATGTTGCGCTTGCCATGAACCCAAGCTTAACATATGTACGCGCGCAAAGAGAAAATATCATCTATATTGTTGCAAAGTCTTTAGTTGAGAATGTACTAGGTGATGGTGCCCAAGTATTAAGTGAACATAGCGGTCAAGAATTTGAAGGTGTGGCATATGAACCACCGTTTAGTTATGTAGGGGTCGAGAAAGGACATCAGGTTGTTTTAGCTGATTATGTAACTGAAAATAGTGGTACAGGGATTGTTCATATCGCACCAGCATATGGTGAAGATGACTACAAAACCGTTCAACAAAATGGTTTATCCTTTATCAATGTTGTTGATTCCCAAGGACGTTATACTTCTGATGTTACCGAACTTTCTGGTCGATTTGTGAAAGATTGTGATGTTGATATTATCAAAATGCTATCAGAACAAGGGCTGCTATATCATAAAGAAAAATATGAGCATAGCTATCCACATTGCTGGAGATGTGATTCTCCGTTGCTCTACTACGCAACTGACAGCTGGTTCATTCATATGTCAGCATTAAAGGAAAAAATGCTTGCAAACAACGAAACGGTTTCATGGTATCCCGAGCATATTAAAGACGGTCGATTTGGTAACTTCCTCGAAAATCTTGTTGATTGGAATATTAGTAGAAACAGATACTGGGGCACACCTTTAAACGTGTGGATATGCGCAGATTGTCAGCATGAAGTGGCACCTAGTAGCATTGGAGAGCTACAAAAACTTGCGACCACAACTGTATCGAATGATCTCGAGCTTCATAAGCCATATATTGACGAGATCCACTGTGTTTGCCCAACATGTAACGGCATCATGAATAGGACTCCTGAAGTCATTGATGTATGGTTTGATAGTGGTTCAATGCCATTCGCACAGTACCACTATCCATTTGGTGATAATGAAAAATTCAAATCTCAATTTCCTGCCGATGTTGTCATTGAAGGAATTGACCAGACAAGGGGATTTTTCTATAGCCTTCTTGCTGTATCTACATTATTTACTGGTCAACCACCATATAAAAATGTCTTGTCACTTGGACATGTACTTGATGAGCATGGTCAAAAAATGTCTAAAAGCAAAGGCAATGCGCTGGATCCTGTTGAACTCATCAGAGAATACGGTGCAGATTCATTACGCTGGGCCTTCTTAGTAGACAGCTCACCTTGGAATCCAAAACGCTTTTCAAAGAAGATTGTTCAAGATGCAAAATCTAAATTGGTGGATACATTAGATAACACGTATAAGTTTTATGCCATGTACGCAAAAATAGATGGATTTGTATATGATAAGAAACAAACTGGTAAGAGAACAATCCTAGACGAGTGGATTCTTTCACGCTTAAATAGTACCGTGAAGCTCGTAAATCACAATATGGATCGCTATCAATTCACTCAAGCAACACGTGAAATTGCTACATTAGTTGATGAACTTAGCAATTGGTATATACGGCGATCAAGAAATCGCTTTTGGGCCTCTGGACTTTCCGAAGATAAAGTTGGCGCCTATTCAACATTATTTGAAACACTGACAACAATCAGCCGCTTACTTGCTCCATTTGTTCCGTTTATCTCTGAACATATTCATATGAAGCTATGTCAGGAAAGTGTTCATTTACAAGAGTATCCAAAGGCTAATGAAAAAGTGATCAACCCTGATTTAGAGGCTGACATGAATACTATTTTAAAAATTGTTGAGCTTGGTCGAAGTATTCGTAATTCCAACATCATCAAGGTAAAACAGCCTTTACAAGAAATTATTGTATGGCAACATGATAATAAGAATCTATTACATGCTTATTCAGATATTATCAAGGATGAGTTAAACGTTAAAAATGTCGTATTTACCGAGGATTTATCACAATATGAATCAATTGTTTTAAAACTTAACTTTAAAACAGCAGGAGCTGCATTTGGCAAACAGGTCAATTTAGTCAAAGGCTATGTTGATCATCTAACTGATCACGAGAAGAAGATATTACTAGAAACTGATCAACTTCAAATTGAATTATTGGGGCAATTGGTGACTTTACAAAGGGAACATGTAAATGTGGAATCTGTTGTTTCTGATGGTTTTGAGAAGTCAGGCGACCAGCATTTAAAAGTACTGCTAAATTTAGAACTTACCTCACAGCTTTTAGATGAAGGTCAAATCAGGGAATTAATTAGAGCGATACAGGATACTCGAAAGAAATTGAATTTACCCGTTGAAAAATATATTTCAATCTCGTTATCAGCATCGGATAACGTTCAAGAAAAAATCCAGCGCTTTGAAGGGTTGATTAAGGAAAATGTTCTCGTGTATCAACTTAGCTTTGATGAGATAGTTGAGTCGGAACAACATATAGAAGTTGCTTTTGGTGATGAAAAGGTAGGAGTCTCGTTGAGAGACTAGGTGATTGAAAATGAACGGCACTGCAAAGTAGATTGCAGTGCCTCTTTTCTATCCTATCTTTAACTAAATTGAATTAGTAGCTGATTAAATTTGTCATGTTCTTCCCAGAAAGGTCCATGGCCACTATATTGAAATGGGACGAGCTGAGAATTTTTTATTTTTTGATGAAGCTCCTTAGCTTGTGCAAATGGAATGACTTTGTCATGAATGCCATGAATAAGCAGAGTGGGTGTGTTTATTTTCGTCAAATCTGTTTCCAACGTCTCATCCCTTAATAATTCAATGACAGAAGCGGTTGACCAACCCGCTGCCTCTAGACCCATTTGAAAAAACCATTCCGAGAACGGTCCCGTTATATACTGAAAGAAGAATTGATCTGTTACGCCCTGGATCATTTTTGGACGATCATGTAATGTCTCCTTCAGAAGCTGCTTAGCTGTCTCTGTTGTAAAGCCAGTGGGTGCTGCAGCATCAACGAGAACTAGTTTCCCTACGCCGTAACCTTTATATCGGGACATATATCGAATTGCAATCGCTCCACCTGTCGAATGACCAACAAGTGTAAAATTTTCCAATTGCAGTGCACCTACAATCGTCCGGATATCATCTGCTAATCTATTATAGTTGTAACCATCTATTGGTTTATCTGATTTTCCAAAGCCTCTCCAATCAATACCTACACAGCGGTAGCCCCTTGCTGGCAAAATATCAAACTGATATTCAAACTGCTTATGGTTCAGCGGCCAACCATGTAGAAACACGATCGTTTTACTTCCTTTTGGATTAATATCCTCTACGTACAAATTTACACCTGTCTCAACGGTAACAAAATATCCCATGCCAATTCCTCCATCAATCATTTTTTAGCATAGGATATTCATATTTGGAAACTTAGGTGTTTATCTAATTATGATGTAGCAGTGGTATTCAACATCTCAAGACGAGTATTATCAAATGCTTACAGATTAACTTGTTCTACAACCTTCTTCTTTAACCAAGCTTTTGAAATCCAACGTTTCATTGCAAATAATCCACGTACCCATTCATCAAGTCCTTGAGCAAGCCAAATTCCTAATAACCCCAAACCTAGGATGACTCCGAAGAAGTAGCTTACTAGTACTGCAACTCCCCACATGGAGATAATCCCAATTACAACAGGGAATCGTACATCTCCTACCGATTTTAATGAACCCATTAGAACGATATTCATTGCACGACCAGGTTCTATAAAGACAATTGCCCATAATACAGGAAGACCAATAGCGATAATGGCGGGGTCATCTGTAAATACAGCTAGGATCGGTTCACCAATGAGCGCAACGGCAAGTGAAGCGACTGTAGAAACAATGAAGGAGATCTTTAATGTCTTCAGCCCCCTCTTTAATGCCCTGTCATATTGTTTAGCCCCCATATAGCGAGCAACTAGAAGCTGGGTACCTTGGGCAATTGCCATCGTAAATAGGAAGCAAGCCATTGATATATTTAAAATATACACCCGCGCTGCCAACGCTTCGTCTCCAATCAATGCTACAAAGCTCGTAATCACTACTTGTGAAAATTGATAGGAAAGATTTTCTCCAGCAGATGGAACCCCGATGGAAAGAATGTCTTTCACATCCGTTTTATCAATAATAAAGAAATCTCTTATAGGTAGTTTTAAAGCGAGTATTCGATGCACCAAGTAAAGAAGCGCTAAAATAATGAAAATCCTAGCCACAATAATCGAATACGAAACCCCAGTAACACCTGTTATAGGAAGACCAAACCAACCTTTAATCGCAATAAAATAACCGATAATGCTTATTACATTCATGATAACAGTAGCTACCATTGTTTCTCTAGTATGTCCATAGCTCCGTAAAACGGCACTTAATGCTAAAGAAATAGATTCAAGGAATAGAGATATACCTGTAATCGTAAGGAAGGTGTAAGCAAAATCATAGATTTCACCACTAAGTCCGTAAAATTTTAAAAATATACCGCCAAAAGACACAACTACGAGAGTCATAGCAATTCCTACCCAGAAATTGACTCCAATTGCTGACTTTGCAAGTCTCCGTGCCCGATCTAATTTGTTCGCCCCTAAATTTTGGCCAATAAGAATAGTTGTTCCAATCGCAGTAACGTTGAATACTAAAATAAATATATTAATAATTTGATTCGCAACACCAACACCCGCAACAGCATTATCCGAATATCCGCTTAGTATTAATGTAGCAATAATCCCCATGCTCATATGAAGCGATATTTCGATGAAAAGAGGCCAAGTGATGCTAAACAGTGATTGCTCCTGGAATTTGTTTGTGTTTGTTTCTATAGACATTTTTTCTCCTTCTTTACTAAAATCAGTATGAAACCTATTTTAATACATTTCACACCAATTGAAAGAAAAAAGTTTTTTCCACACGATCCCGAAATTAGCTTATCATGGATTGATTAAGTAAATCATAACTATTCCTTTTCAAGAATAGTGCAACAAAAATATGTAACTCAAAAATATTTTATATAACTATCATACTCATTATCTATTTGCATTCCCATATTCTCGTATAATGCTTTTGCAATATGATTGTTAGGTGCAGTCTGTAACGTGACAAATCTTGCCTTTTCACTTTCACAAAACTGAAAGGCTTTTTGCATAAGTGCTATTCCTGCACCTTTCCCCCTACAAGTTGGATCAACAAATAAATCGTTTAGAATATATGCTCGTTGCATGCTGACAGAAGAAAATGTTGGGTATAACTGCACAAATCCGACTGCTTTTTCCCCTACATATGCAATAAAGATATGGGATTCATTATTAAGAATTCTTGCTTGGATAAACTTTTTTGCTCCCTCTTCATCACTTGGCTGTTTATAAAACATTCGATATGCATTAAATAATGAGCTGATTTCATTAATACAACTGATATTTCCCTTCACAATTTTCATACGTCAATCCCCTTTTGAAAAAAATATATTTTTTAAAGCAGAATCGATATACTGATTAATCTGATTCATTACCTTCCTCAGCTAAATTCTCTTTCCTTTCCAATTCAGAGGCTCCCGTTTCTTCACTTTTCCTATTCGGCATTTCCTTCGCTTCACTTTCGTGTATTTCAAATAATTGAATAAACTCGTTAATTACCATATCAATTGCTTTTAATTCACCGACTAAAATCTGATGGATGGATTTAAATTCTGGTTCTTCTAATTGTTGCTTAATGGTTGAACGCTTTAGATTCATCATCTCTAAAAAAGCAATTGCCCTCCCGCGGCGAAATGTTTTTGGTCCTCGTGAACCACGGTCTTTCCCTCTATAACGCTCACCACGATGATGTCCCTCTTTCTTAACATCCTTAAATGTTTCCTCTCTCATTTTCATCTCTCCTTCTTTGTATACATTTGTATACAACAATTTGTTTAATTGATTGTATAGGGTTGGATACGAAATGTCAATGTGAATGAAGAGGGGTTACACAAATAATACTGTAACTTATTCAGAAGCGAATTCATCTATTATGTATGTTGCAAGCAGAGATTGTATTCAATACTACTGTGGCTATTTATTGATTCAGCAATTATAAGTGAAATTTATAAAAGAAAAGAGGGAAAATGATGAACATCACATACAATCAAGAGAGATCGAAGCTTATAAAAAGGGTGGGAATCTGCTAAAATGTTCGCTAATGAATTAGGTGCAGAGGTCGATGGAGGTGCAATCTGGTTTGCGGTATAGCCTGATGATAAATACGGAATTAGTGCGATATACACGATGCCTTCCCCATAATAAGGTTATCTGGCATTCAAACTATCAAGTTTGTATAAGCAAACTTGATAGTTCAAGACCAGAGCAATTCTATAGCTGAAATTTGCGAACCATTCTATTTAATTCTTCGGCTAATTTAGAAAGGTCATTTGAACTTCGTGCTACTTCATCCATTGAACTGCTTGTTTGTTGAATAGATGCAGATGTCTGCTCAATCCCAGCAGCAGATTCTTCAGCTGTTGCAGCAATTTCTTGAATTGAACTTTCCATCTCTCTACTATTAGCTGCAATGTGTAAGAAGTTTTTTGAAATACTTTCGACATTATGGACCATTTCTATTATGTAATGATTTATTTCATTAAAAGTTGAGTGTGTCATTTTAATTTGACTCGTACCTTGCTCCACTTCTTTGTATCCACTTTTTAAGGAATCTGTAACCACTGAAACTTCGTTTTGCATACTGTTCACGATTGAAGTAATATCTGTCAGTGATGCAGCAGTTTGTTCTGCCAATTTCCTTACTTCATCTGCTACAACAGAAAAACCTCTTCCATGTTCTCCAGCTCTTGCTGCTTCAATCGCCGCATTTAATGCCAATAAATTGGTTTGTTCTGCAATTTCCCTAATAACCAATATTAAGTTTGATATACTCTTAGAATGATGATTTAAATTTTCTACTTTCTGAACTGAATCCTGCATAATCTGATTAATTGTAATCATTTGATTCGTCGAGGATTCCATTAATTGGCTGCCTTCACGTGTCATATCAATGACTTTATTCGTTTTCTCTTGTATTCGTTCTCCGTTTTCATTCGCTTCTTGTACCTTCATAGAGAAGCTCGTCATAGCTGAAGACAAATTACTTGAGTTAGTAGCTTGATTTTCTGATCCTGCTGCTATTTCCTGCATGGTCACTGCAATCTGTTCTGCACCGGTCAATACTTCATTTGCAGATTGGGTTAATTCTTCACTCTGGCTGGTTACTGTTTCAGATACACTATTTATTTGCTTTAACAAATTCTTCATATGTGTGGCCATCTTATTTGTAGATGCTACCAGCTTTCCTACCTCATCATCTGACTTTGACTGTAAGGGTTCTTTTGACAAATCCCCTTGGGCAATTATATCCATTTGATTCATGACCATTCGGATTGGATTCGATATCCTTATGGAAAGAACGACTCCTGTAATACCAGAAATGATTGCTACTAATAGACTTAGAGTAAAGACAAGTGTTAAGCTCGACTTTGCATCATTTTGAATTCCCTTTTCTTCTTCATCTGTGATTTCTTGTAACCATTTGTACATAGCATTCATTTCATTTACCATTGTGGAGTGGAGAGGAACTATCTCTTCCAATCCTCTATCAAGTGCTGTTTGCTTATCAGTATTGACTAATGCCATAATCGGCTCAGCTACTTGCTGTAATTGGTTATTATATTTTGCAATTGAGTCAAATTTATCTTTCGATTCTTGTGTCGCTGATATTTTTTTCCCAGTATCTATTAACTGGTTAATCGTTACATCGGATTGCTTGAAATCATTTAGATACTTATTATCACCATATAGCATATATGCTCGATAATAGCCAATCTCCAACGATATTTCGTTTTGAATTGTTATTGTAATTGCCTTCAAATCGGATACTGGACCCACTAGATTATTATAGGAATCTATTGTTTTTTTCATAGTATTTGAGGTCATGAGCGATATACCACCAAAAATAAGAGATATAGCAAGAAAGGATATAATTAATCTTTGTTTAATTGAAAGTTTCATTTACTTGTTCCTCCACGAAGTTCATTCAGGTGTTGTCATTTAAATTGTGCATTGTAATACTATATATAGATTATTAGATACAAGGAACCTTTAAATTGAAGTTGTTTCTCTTTTGGATTTTAGCCATTTCCTCAAATTCTTGACCTAACATTTCTAGCGCATCTTCTAACCACCTTTGTCTACTTAACTCTTTCGAAATACCATCTTGACCAACTACTTCTTCAATCATTTGTAAGTTTTGAACAAATTCTTCTCGGCGTACAGGTTTACTAAACAAATATCCTTGTGCTTTATTACATAGACTCTGTTGCAGAAAAATTAATTGCTCTGTTGTTTCAACTCCTTCTGCGATGACTTCTAATTTTAGCTGGTGAGCCATAGCAATTATTGTTTTTACTATCGTTGCATCCTTTGAATCAGATGTACATACACGAACAAATGACTGGTCAATTTTGATAATATCAATAGGAAACTCTTTCAAATAAGATAAGGAACTATATCCAGTTCCAAAATCATCTAAACTAAGTAAGACTCCAAGCTTTTTTAATTCTTTTACGATAGGGAGAACATGCTGTACATCCATCATCATACTCTCGGTTATCTCTAATTCCAAATACCTAGCGTCAAGTTGAGTCTCCCCTAATATACCTTTAACCATCTCAACCAAACCTACTTGATACAGTTGAGGAGCTGATAAATTAACTGCTATTATCATTGGCGGTAACCCTGAATCTTGCCATGCTTTATTTTGCATACAAGCTGTTCGGAGTACCCATTCACCTATCGGTAGTATTAAACCCGTTTCTTCAGCTACGGGAATAAATTCCGAAGGGGGGATCAACCCTTTTATTGGATGTTCCCAACGTATCAGTGCCTCAATCCCCGTTACCTTTCCTGATACCAAATCGAGTTTAGGCTGATAAAACAGGCGAAATTCCCCTTTTTCTAATGCAATGTTTAATTCCTTTCTTAATTGTGTTTTAGAATTATGTAGTGTACTCATGTTATCTCCATTTCAAAATCCAATAATAAAAGCTCTGCATTAATTTTATAAAAATGTAATTTAAGAATCGCTAGTAAGTAAGTATTAGAGGCGTACACCCAAGATGACCATTTTGTTCATTTGTTCACATGCAATCATTATATAGTCCAAAGTACTCATTTTTCAATGATAATGATCACTTTTCAAAAAAAGTGAGGTATTCCGTCACTATCATACGAAAAACCTCACTTTATATTTTCAAGTCCACTCACATTTCAAGACTTTTGACCTACATGAAAATCAACTTCCTAACTGACGAAACACAATTATAATTAAGACTCCGATTAGGACGCCATAAATTGTACTAATCCAGAAAGGTTTTTTAGGCTTTTTATCCGTATTTTCCACACCATCCACATCCTTTCGATACATATTTTAGCTAAGAATTTTCTTTATTTATCAAATCTACGTCTTCCATAAATGATAAAAGTGACTACTAATGTGACAATACACCATGCTAAGAGAATGAGCAGACTCCCTCCAATAGTTGTAATGCCACCTCCGTTATTTAATTCAAGCCAGGCTTTACTTAACTGATTATCAGGTAAAAAGCTTAGTACTTTTAAAATAGCTTCATTTTCAATCATTGTTCGAAACAGGGAGCTCATTCCGAAAATAATCATCACAGGCATTCCAACAATTGTTGTTTCCATTACAGTTCTTGATACCAACCCAAGAGTCGTTCCAATCGCAATGAAAATGACTAAGCTCAAAAGAATCAGTAATGAAAATAAGCCAATCTGTGGAATTTTAATATTACTAAAGTAGGCAGAGCCAATAATAACAACGACAGTCAACATAGCTGTTAATGCGCTTTTTCCAACTAATATTTCCATCGTACTAGCCGGTGAAAGTATTAAGCCCCTTAATGTATTCTTTTCTTTCTCTTCTGCAACCATCGCAGCCTGTACAAAACACCCAGCAATAACTATTGCTAAAGTAATTGGCATTAATTGAAGGCCAATGTCATCAATACCTTCTCGGCCTAACCAAGCAGCAAGTACTAATGGCATCGCTAATGTAAATATCATATATGAATTTTTATATAAATCCTTCCAGTCCTTTAGAAATATTGCTTGTATGCGTTTGAATGAAAATGTCATGATAACGACCTCCCAGTTAATTGTAAAAAGATATCTCCTAATGATGGTTCATTTGAATGGATTGATAAAACCTGATCATTTTTTAAATATTGATAGATCTGTTCTGCACCTTCCCCATTTTTATCTACAACAAGTGTTTGATTTCCTTTTAATACGAGCTTAATGGTCGAATCACCGAATTGCATACTTAAATTTTTAGGTGTATCAAGCAGTTTTATTTCTCCTTCATGAAGGAATGCCACACGATCACAAAGCTTCTCTGCCTCCTGCATGTCATGTGTTGTTAAAAAAATAGTCGTTCCCTCTTGGTTCAACTTTTTTAACCCAGCATGGATGTGCATCGTGTTGACGGGATCTAATGCAGATGTTGGTTCATCTAAAAACAGTAAATCTGGTTTATGTAATATCGCCCTGGCCAACGTTACTCTTTGCTTCATTCCTTTTGATAGTTTTTGGACGGCAGTCTTTTTTTCATCTACTAGATTCACTGTCTCCAGTACCTCATCAATACGTGATACATTTATTTCATATAACTTACAGTAAAGTGCAAGATTATCATAAATAGTAAGCCGTTCATAAAGGCCACTATTATCTGTTAAAATACCAATTCGTTTCATATAGGAGGGATCCTTCACCTTTGAAAGCTTCTCACCAAAAACAGTAATTTCGCCAGCAGTATGTTGTAATTGTGATGTTAATATTTTTATTGTTGTCGTTTTTCCAGATCCGCTTGGACCTAAAAATCCGAAAGTTTCACCTTTTTTCACATTGAATGTTGCATCTTTTAATGCAATTTTGTTTCCAAATGATTTCACTAAATTTTCCACTTCAACAATATTTTCCATTTCACAGCTCCCTTTCACCTAATGGATGTTCCATTTTTGTTTTCTGGTCTCAGTTTAGCTGATCCATTCAACAAACGCAGTAATATCAAGGTGAAAAGAGTATTTTTCCTGGTGAATGGAGCATGATTAGAGGTGAATGGAGCATGATTTCGGCTGGAAATTACAACATACCTCTCACAATATCCTTCTAGATTCCGATAATTTCTTTCAACTCATTTAAATTCCCCTTCGATAGTGGAACCGAACTTTTCTTCGAATCTTCTAAAATCAAACTATAGCTATTTCGCGTCCAAGTAATAACTTCTTTAACCTTCTGTAGATTTACAATATAGGAACGATGGCACCGAAAAAAGCCAAATGGGGATAGACGATCAAATAATTCATTCATTGTATATGTACATGGGAAGATTTCACCTTTTACATGTAAATTCGATACCCCATCATTACTTTCGATATAGTCGATCTCAGTTGGATCTAATAAAATAATCTTATCATTTACCTTTGCTGGAATTTTTTCAAAACGGAATGGTTTTGGTTCATTAGGTGTCTTCTTTATCACATCTTCCTTTTCAGATTCAGTAATTTCTTCATTATCTACCTGTTTATCATCTTCTGATAATACATCTATTTCTTTTAATCCATCTTCTCGAAGTCGATATACAGAATTCGACATTAAAATGGCATTTTCAAGATTACTTGTAGTAATTAATACTGTCTTCCCATTATTCGTTAAATCCTTAATGATGTTTTGAATAATAAATATGCTCTCAATATCCACGTTTTGAATTGGTTCTTCTACGATCACAAGGTCAGGATCATGGACGATTGCTCGTCCAATCTGAAGACGCTTTTTTTCAGAGAATGATAGCTTTGCAATCCTTTTATTTTCTGTTAACCCGATCTGCCTCAATACCTCATTTACATCAATCTTCACTTCGTATAGCCTTTTAAAAAATGTTAAATACTCTAACGGAGTAAGCCTTTCATATAAGGCATCATCGATCAAGACAAGTCCTACCCTTTTACTAAGCTCTTTATAGGATTTACGTTTCTCCCCCAAAAAATAAATCTCTCCTCCTGATTGAGCAGACTTTCCAATTAATATATGAATCAATTCAGTGCTTACCTCAACATTACATTGAATCGCAACAACTTCACCATTATGCAGTTCCAAATCAAATGGTAAAAATAATAATGAATTGCCCTTTCTTTTCTCTAGTTGTTTTATACATAAGACACTCATCAAACAATCTCTCCATTTCTGTCAAATAAATCCTATCTATTAATCGTAAACAATATTTTACCAAAATTGGATTCAGCTTAGTAGTTTAAAAGGAACTGTTTATTAAGGTGGATAAAAAAACTGGACCCACTTTGGATCCAGCTTGATCTTATTAGAAGAACATCTCCCTCAATGTACGAGATTACACCCACCACATTCCGGAAACACGTTCCTCAATTAAGACTGATTTTAAATTATCAACTGCTCTTTTAAAGCCTTCGTTAATTGACATAATTGGGTCTTCATGTTCAATGCTGACGACATGGTCGTAGCCATGAATACGAAGTGCACTCATCATATCAGACCATTCCTTTAAGCTATGACCGCAGCCCACAGATCGAAACGTCCAGGCACGTGTACGAATCTCACCATATGGCTGCATATCCGTTAAACCATACATGTTCACATTTTCCTGATCGATATAAGTGTCTTTCGCATGGAAGTGGTGAATTGCGTTTTCCTTAGCCAAAATCTTAATTGCTGCAACCGGATCAATCCCTTGCCACCATAGATGACTTGGGTCCAAATTGGCACCAATCGCATCACATGTTTCCTGGCGCAATTTCAAAAGTGTGTATGGTGTATGTACTAGAAAGCCGCCGTGAAGCTCAAGACCAATCTTCACATTATGCTCCTTGGCAAATAAGCCAACTTCCTTCCAATAAGGAATAAGCTTCTCTTCCCATTGCCACTTTAACACGTCACCGTATTCATTCGGCCATGCAGTAACAGGCCAGTTCGGATATTTTGCTCCTTCATGGTCGCCTGCAGTGCCTGAGAAAGCGTTCACGACAGGCACCCCCATTAGGGAAGCAAGCCTTATTGTTTTTAAAAGTGTATCGTTGGAACTGGCCGCAAACTCTTTATCTGGGGAAATGGGGTTGCCATGACAGCTGAATGCACTGATGATTAATCCTCTTTCCTTCACCTTTTCCATATATCGCTGTCTTGCTTCTTCACTTTCCAATAACCCATCTAAATCACAATGATTGTTCCCTGGGTAACCACCTGTTCCAATCTCAACGGCATGCAACCCAGCTTCCTTTACATGATCTAACATCTCTTCAAATGATTTTTCAGCGAATAATACTGTAAAAACTCCTAGTTTCATACTAAAATCCCCTTTCAATTACTGTCTTGGTAGATTTGATCAATAATCCTTGAGACTTGAAGTGCTTCCTCAGGCTTTACAATTAGTTCATCTAGCCCCTTACAGGCATCAATAAAGTTTCGCGCCTGTGGCAGATCCTGATTATCCTCACCTGGAAGCCATGCTGGCTCACTGTTTAATAGCATTCCACTTTTCGTGGTATACAGCTCAAATGGGAATACACTTAAACCACCGTCTACTCCTGAAATACTGACGTTTGCATAGTCGTCTTTAATATTCGCAGCCCATGAACTTTCAAACAGCATCGATGCTCCATTTTCAAATTTGATATAGGCAGTGACATGATCATCGACATTAAAGGTTTCATGATCAAAGGTACCCCATTGGTTTACCTGATTTGGTATTTTGCTTAATGTATTATATGTAGTCCCTAGTACTGCCTTTTCCTTCGGATTGCCCATCAGCCAAAGAGCTAAATCCATTAAGTGACAACCAAAATCAATCAGACTGCCGCCACCTTGAAGATCTTTATTTGTAAAAACACCCCAGCCAGGTACTTTGCGTCATCTTAAAGCTTGAACTCTCACTACCAAAGGAGTTCCTACTTCATCCATAACGTTTTTGGCTGCTTGGGCTTCTTTCATAAACCGATAATGATAAGCAATCGCTAATACTTTTCCCGCCTTATTAGCAGCAGCGATCATCGCCTCACATTCTTCAGCACTAAGTGCCATCGGCTTCTCACATAGAACATGGACACCCGCTGCAAAAGCAGCAATTGTAATTTCAGCATGGAACTTATTGGGTGTACATATACATACTGCTTCCACCTTTGGAAAAAGGTGTTGATAGTTCTCAAAAACAAAAGGAATCTTATGCTTTTCAGCTACTTCTTTTGCCCGCTCGATATTTACATCACTGACAGCTATCATTTCACATTCATCACTTAACTCTAAAAAAGCAGGGATATGCCTTGCCTGTGCAATACCGCCAACTCCGATGATTCCGACGCGAAGTTTTTTCATCACTTCTTCACTCTCACAATTTGCTTTGTTTCATTTGATTCAAGCGCCGCTAAAATAACCTGTAATGACTTCATTCCTTCCTCACCTGGTACTGACGGTTCAATGTCATTCTTAATCGAATCGACAAACTTCCTAATAACTTGGGAATTATTTTGACCACCTTCAGCATTTGATTGTATTTTTCCAAGCTCATATTTTATTATTTCTCCGTTCGTATACTGTGCGACCAATGAATAGGTTGGGTCATCCTCTAATCGAAGGATTGCTTTTTCTCCATAAATAATTGTAGAATTATCTTCTTTGCTGACATATGCCCAGCTTGCAGCGAGTGTCCCGATGGCACCGCTTTCAGTTTTCAAGACACAAACCGCATTATCATCTACATTAGCAAAGTCTTTTGCATTCGTTTCCACAAATGAACCGACTTCAACGATTTCTTCACCTAACACATATCGAAGTAAATCTGCTTTGTGGACACCCAAATCACCCATTGCCCCAACGAATGCTTTTTCCTTGTTGAAAAACCAACTCTCTTTTCCGTCCACACTCCAGCTTTCCGGACCGCCGTGGCCGAATGAAGTCCGAAAACTATATATTTTACCGATTTCTCCACTTTGAATGAGCTGACGAGCTTTTTGATGGGATGGCACAAAACGTTGATTATGGCCTATCATTAACTTTTTCCCATTTGCGTTTGCTGCAGCAATCATTGCTTCCGCTTCTTCTTTCGAAGTTGCCATTGGTTTTTCGCAAAGCACATGTAAGCCCGCTTCCAATGCGGCAATCGAAATCGGTGCATGAAGATAATTAGGCGTACAAACACTGACTGCATCTACCTTACCGCTATTCAGTAATGTTTCATAGCTCGTATATGCATGAGCCCCGTATTTTTCAGCTATCTCATTTGCTCGCACCAAGTTACGATCACATACCGCAGTAAGTTCCACATTTTTATTTGCTACATATTCAGGTAAATGACGATGCTGAGCAATACTGCCGCAGCCAATTACACCAACTCTAATTTTCTCCATTATCTCTTTCCTCCTTTTTGAACATGCACTAAAAGAAAAATTAATAAACTGTGTACGTTAAGTATACACAGTCTACCTGTTAACGAAAATCCTTCTATTATCACTTACTTGGATTAGAAGCATTTTTTTATTTTCATTGCAACACATGCTTTATGTAGTCACCTGTTTAAAGGTTTGGACGAATAACCCATCACCTTCCAGCCATTCTGCAATAAAGACATTTCGATAATCGGCAACTCCTTTTGCTTGAAGTTGGAGTGTTAACCACTCTTCGTCACGTCCTAGTTCAACTAATTCGTCTTTTAATAATTCTCCATCCCTTATAATCGTTACTGGAACATAAACAGATTTGGGTGGAAGATTAAGATCTTCTTGTTGGGCCTTTTGTTTCGGTGACTTTTTTAGAATGCTAAGGGATCCATTTGCTTCCAAATAACAATAGGCAACCTCGCGGATTGAAAATGTTTCCGATTGACGTAAAAGACTTTGTAGCTGATTCAAGTTCATGTGATTTTTCTTTAATTGGTCTCTGTTCACAACACCATTTCGGATTAATACGGATGGTTTTCCTTCGAAAATCAAACGTAGCTTCAAAAATTTCTGTCCAAGAATTTCAACCGTAAATAAAAGCAGGCCCCACAAGGTCACCGAATAGATGATATGAGTAATGGATACTTTATCATCATATAGGGCATTTCCAAGTAGTTCTCCTAATACAATTGAAGCAATAAATGTAAACGGTGTAACTTGGTTTATTATTTTTTTACCAAGTATCTTTACAATTACAAATAGGAGGAAGAATCCTACAATTAGTTCAACAGTTAAATAAGATAGTTTCATCCTCTCACCTGACCCTCCACTAAAAATTTGCTAAAAAGACAGCGAAAAAAATCTTTAGCACCAAGCTTCTATCATTTTCGACTAAATGTATTATTCATATACCCTTGATAAGACATCCGACGACAACTTTACTTATATGTGCTCTTACCATTGGTGGGAATACTGTGTTGTTTTATTGGTTAGCTCTGATAAACTGTCGATTCATTCCATCTGCTGATAAGGTTGCCCACTTCACAACTCCATCAACGACCATAGTTGGATTACCTTCTC
The DNA here is from genome assembly GCF_022427965.1 of Fredinandcohnia quinoae. Classification (GTDB taxonomy): domain Bacteria; phylum Bacillota; class Bacilli; order Bacillales; family Bacillaceae_L; genus Ferdinandcohnia; species Ferdinandcohnia quinoae. The sequence continues at coordinate 87,511 of NZ_JAKTTI010000009.1, forward strand.
CATTAGGGTCTTGCTCTGTTTTTAAATTCCCTTGATCAAACATATTTACTAATATGCCATGATTTTTTTCTTCCAAGGCCACCGTTCTCATTAATCCTTCCAAACCTGCTTAGGTATCGGAATATCTTCCGGTATTTCCTAATCAAGAGGATCGTCATAACCTAACTCCTCAAGTGTACTTTCTTCTCTAAGACTGTTACTTCAGCCTCTTGAATCATCGCTTTACCTAGCTGCGTTTAACTTATATATGTATTATTAAGAGAAAGGTTTCAAAAAAAAGCAACACACACTTATTCCATCAAGTGGGACTCGACAGAATTTATGTTTCTAGTGTTTCCCTTGAAAATAGTCATATATTACTATTTTCCGTTATTTAAACCATATAATCCTAATAGTGTGTATAATGAGGGTAATTGATATTTAAATAATAAAGAAGGGAAGGTATTGAGTTAATGAAAAGATCTTTGGTACTAGCCTTATCTTTGACTGCATTTTCCTTATTTGGACTAGGTACAGTTGAAGCAAGTTCTTTACACCAAGAAAATGAAGATAAGTTCAATGCTATTTTAAAGGCACACAATTTAACAAACGAAGAATTTAGAGATTTGGGTAGCCGTTATTTCAACGAACACGGTGTTTTAGTAGTTCAATTTAAAGAGAAACCTTCAACTAAAATTGTTTCAAGTTTGTATGCTGATTTTGCCGATGAAAAGAATATAATTATTGAAAGTGTCCGATTTTCCGAGATTGAACTTTATGCAATTCAAGATGAATTTGTTGAAAAGACCAAACATTTGAATCTATCAAAGTATACTAAAATTGCCATGAATGAAGAGCATAATGGTCTTACATTACAAACACCTACTCTTAATGATGAGCAAAAGCAACAAATAATAGAACTATATAATGACTATGGAGAAAGATTTATAGAGTTTGATATCGATCCAAAATATGAATTTATACCAAAACCTCTCTCAAAGGCTCCAAGCACCACTGTTATAGAACCGAATTTTGGTAATACCTTAACAACACAAACAAGATTCTCTGATTTCAGTGAATTAGGTGCTGGGATTGGACTAAAGCTTCCTAGCGGTAGTTCTTGTACTATCGGTGGTATTGGACATAAAGGATCTGATTATTTTATAATTACCGCAGGTCACTGTTTGACTAATGAAAATGGATTTTTTCGTCAATACAACGCTGCTGTGGGCGAGCGCCATTTAGAAAGTGGACCTTTTGATTTTGGATTAGTGAGAATCACCCAGTCTGGAAATCTTCCAAATGGCAGATGGGCGACAAATATGTTATTTAGGGAAACTTCAAAAGGGAACTAACTTCTAATAGCGTATTTGCAGGCCATGGTGATAGTGGAGGTCCTGTTTTTAATGAAAACAATGAACTAATAGGATTAATTAGCCAACTGGGCGATTTAGAGGGAACTGGAAGAGTCATTTATAATACTCACCTTATAGATGCTGCCAATTATTACGGTGTAAGTGTCTATACAGCTAATACTGCTTTTAAAATTAGATAAATAGATAAAAAGAATCCTAAAAGAATTCTCAGGCTGTCGGGAAACCCTCGATAGTCTATTATTTTATTTAAATATTTTAACAGATCAACGCAGTGAGTATCTATGTTAAAATCAAGAGAATTTACTAAAAATAAATACTTCAACAATTTCTTGATATACAAAGAAAAAGGAACGAAATCATATGAGATTCGCTCCTTCTGTCTTTTGTAAAACTATGCTTCTTTCAATTCAGGCTTTCCTGCTTCTACTAGTACATTGTTTCGACCTAAGAAAATAGCTAGTATAATGATGAATGCTCCCGTTCCTATTAAGAGCCATTCGATTTTGATGAAATCTGCAATTGGACCGAATATAAGCATCCCAAGTGGCATCATCGAGGTTGATATCATCCCCATTACACCAAAAACCCTACCTAAATAATCTTCTTCGATTCTCTCCTGTAATAAAACGGTAGCAGGTGTATTAAAGATAGGCATTGCGACTCCGAAAAAGGCCATGAAGGCTAAATATACCCAAAAAATCGGAACGATACCGAGTGCAAATGTACAAACCCCCATAATAATACTTGCAAAGCCCATCGTTTTTACTTTATTTTGAAAGCCTCCCCAAGTAGCGATAATCCCACCACCGACCATCATTCCAATGGAAAAGGCAATTTCTATAGCAGTCAGTCGCCACACATCGTCACCAAAGGTACGTGTTACCTGTAGTGGAGTCAAAAATGCTGCTGGCGCCATTAAAACAAAAAAGACTGCAAAGAAAATGAAGAATTGCTTTAGAAAACCGTGGTTATTCACATATTGTAAGCCTTGTTTGAAATCGTTAAAATAGCTTGTTTGTTGCTTTTCTGCTGCCTTCTCATGTACAGAGATTTTTAAAAAGGCAAGCAAAGTTACAATTGCAATCGCAGCTGTAATCACATCAATAAAAAAGATGATCTCAATTGAAGCTAATGATAACAGGGCCGCACTAACCATCGGTGATACGAACATAATAACTGCTTGAATACTTCCATTTGCTCCATTCACCTTCGTCAGATTTTCCTTTGGAACAATTTGCGGTAAAATTGCACCAACAGCCGGTGTTTGAATTCCAGTACCAAAAGCACGGATCGCTGCCATCACAAACAGCAGCCAAATCGCATCAAAACCCATTAAAAAGAGTATAGCAAGGATTAGTGTAGCCGTTGCAATGAGTCCGTCTGCTAATACAATTAGCATTTTTCGATTGTATCGATCTGCCCAAACCCCTGCCACAGGTGACAATATAAAGGTCGGAATAAAACCACAAATGATATACAACGTCATCATCAAACCGGATTCCGTTGTTAACGTAATATGCCACATTATTGCATATTGAACCAGAGACGATCCAAAAAGTGATATCGTCTGACTGCTTAAAAAGAGAATAATATTTTTCAACCAATTCTCCTTAAGATTGTTAGTTTGTATGTTCATTAATTAACAACTCATTTCTAATCAATTTTTTTCAAAAATAGGCTTCACCTACATTTATGAACATCGTACCAATCCTTATTCATATTTTTTTAAAGACAACAAAAAAAGAGGGAAAATTCATCCCCTCTTTTCAAATAACCGTTACATATAGGTTTCCTTAAAAATAGACAGACCAATCCCGTTGCTCTAAACGTAGGTAGAGCATTCAAACGTATTCAATTAACGATTGAAAGTGGGAATCTTAATCTCATTGATGCTGTCAACAGGAAAACCTCCATTTCATAAATAATTAATTTAATAATAGCAAAATATTCGCTTCTATACAATCATCTTTAATTTTTAAATGATATTAATTATAAATACCAACGCGACAACTAATAGGCCTATCAAAACAACCCACCATCTTATTTTTACTTTTTTTAATAACCGATCAACCACGAAAAAAAGAATTGCAGCTGCCAAACTAAATAATAAAAACACTAAACCGAAAAAACAATGAAATACAAAGGAGGTAATTTCACGGGCATAAGTTGAAGTGAAAATCTTATTACTTATCCAATCACTGATGGAGGAGGTAATTACACCATATGTAATTACAAGTATGAAGCTCATATAGAATAAATTTAAAAATAGATTTAAATCAAAAACATTAGGTATTGAAAAAATGATTGCAAATAGAAAACAACTAAGAATTGCCGTTACTATTTTTCTCTTTAAAATAATTGCCATTCGTTCTCTCCCTTTCACCTATCCGAATTTTCCTTGGTGATAAGTAATAACAATTATACAGAATTATGCGAGGAAAAAGAAGACCTTTCATTGACTCAACCATTGCTCAATAACAAAAGCGGAGGATTGGATCCCCCGCTTTTGTAGTACAGATACATACAGGTGTTTACTCATTTTAGTTTTTAAAAATATATGCCAAATCAATCCGGAAACCTTCAAGCAATTTGGATGTAACTTCACCTTTATCTATTTGCATGTCATGTTGTTCATACATATTTTTATCATTGAGGGCGTATACCGATACTGCATCCAACATCGGATTAACAATCCAATACTCCTTGACACCGTAATTCATATAGAGATTTAACTTTGTAATCAGATCATGCGACTGATTGGAAGGACTTAAGATTTCAATGATTAGGTCGGGTACCCCAACATATCTAGCCTCTGTAAAGCCACTTTTATTACATATAATACTGATATCTGGTATCACAATTTTGGTTCCTTCTAAAACTTCATTCCTCAATTCAATATCATATGGTGCATGAAACAACTCACAAGGCTTTCCTTCAAGAAAATTTACGAGTTTGAACTCTAGGTTTCTGGTTATTCTTTGATGTTTTGTTGAAGGTGATGGTGACATATAGACAAATCCATCAATATATTCAAGCAGCACATCGGAGTTTTCTCGAATTTGAAAGTATTCGTCTAATGTCATGGAATCATTACGGTATAGATGCATTTTATCCCCTCCCATAGCTTCACTATGCTTTACTCACTTCTCACGCATATCTCAAATTCAAATTTAGCTTTCTATACAAAATCTAGACTCTTAGTGAGCCGCGGAATCCTCTAGCTCCATAGTAGGAGTCTGCTCCATTGTGGTACACAAAGACAGTGTCATAACGACAATCACAGAAGATAGCCCCACCGAGTTTTCTAATATTGGCAGGTGTTTGCACCCAACTCGACGTTTTCATATCAAAATTCCCAAGATTCTGTAGCTCTCTGTATTGTTCTTCCGTTAAAATCTCGATGCCCATATCTGCAGCCATATCCATCGCACTATTCTCTGGCTTATGTTTTTTCCTTGACTCCAGTGCTTCACGGTCGTAACAAACACTTCTGCGACCTTTAGGACTTTCTGCTGAACAATCATAAAAAATGTACTCATCCGTCTTTTGATCATATCCAATAACATCCGGTTCACCGCCGGTTATTTCCATTTCGCTAATCGACCATAGTTTATCTGGATTCGCATCTAGCTTTGCTTGGACTTTAGCCCATTCAATATCTTTATGGCGGTGCATATTTTTCTCGAAACGAAATTTTAATATTCTGAGTAGATCTTCACGATCTTGTGTTGGCTCCTTTTTATCACTTACTGTCATGTTACTTCCCCCTTATTGGTTATGGTCTTTAACTCTCTTTTCCATCAATTCTGCCATTTGATTCGAATTAGGATTTCCTTCATGTTGTAATTGATTAATGATGTTACGATAATCCGTTTCATTTCGATTCTGACTTAATTTATATGCAGCTTGTATTTCCTGTATTTTAATCTTAAATCCAATAATACCTTTGATTTGTTTTTTAGTTTGTGGAGAAAGGCTTTCCCATAATACTGGATACTTACGATGTCCTTCGTATTTTTGTAATAATAATATAAGGTCTTCCTCCAGCTCTTGTTCACTCATTATACTAGCTGTTCCATATATATGGACAGATTGGTAATTCCATGTTGGTACATTTTCGTGTGCATACCAAGATGATGAGATGTAAGCATGTGAACCTTGATACATAACGAGGACATTATCATTTTCTGCCTCGAACGTTTTCCATTGAGGATTCGCATAAGCCATATGGCCGGTTATGTAATAATCATCTCCTTGTTTATGTAACTCCAACGGTAAATGAGTAGCAAGAGGTTTTCCCTTTTCTGTTGTGACTAGTGTACCAAAAGAGTTATTTTGAACAAAATCCATAATTTCATTAACATCGGTGACCTTAAAGTATTTAGGAATATACATCATGAACCACCTTTCAAAAAATATGAGTGTTTTAGTGCCTCAAATTTAGATTATGCATTTGAACCTATCCAAACATTTTTGCCAATTACAACTGGAGAGGGGGATGTTGTGTTTCTATTTATTTTTTTGATATCTTTAATAGAGGCGGAGCTACTGCTGCTGTTACAATTGCAGCAAGCATTGCTTCAACAACTCCATTTGTAAAAAATACGGTTAAAACCGCTTTAAAAATGGCACCCGTGCTGTTTGCGTTCATAGCCTGAGCATAAGCATCCTGAAATAATAATGAAATGGAACCCATCACTAAAAAGGTATGTATAAAAGTTGTTAGTAGCCCGGTTAGAAATAAAGCTGATTTCTGATTGGACCTTTCCTTTGTTTTAGATTTATGAATAGCTTTAAAAATATAGAAAGGGATCAAACCAACTATTACTCTTGGAACGATTGCAATAAATAGTGCCCAAAAACTACCCTGGCTTGTTCCTAAAACAGGAATTGCTGGAGAAAATGCAAAGGATAATAATGTTGGAGCGATTGTATTTGATACAATGCTAGTAATTCCAAACACAAATCCTAGGAAAGAACCTATTTTGGGCCCTAAAATAATGGAAGCTATAATTATTGGAATATGAATGATAGTCGCTTTAATTATACCTAAATGTAGGAATCCAAATGGCGTGAAGGCACATAAAAGTATAATAGATAAAAAAATAGTAGTTAACGTAAATTCTTTTATTTTCAAGTTCTAACCCCTTTGTCGATTTAATTGAAGTTATCATTAATAGTCTAACTGACGGAGATACAATAGGATTTCATTTTCATTTAGCTTTATAAACTTATATTTACTGATTTGGCTTTCAATTTTCTTTTTATCATCATCTTTATTAATGAATAAATCTGCTATTTGGAGCATTACTTTTGCCAAAACAGTTACTAGTCCAGCAGAACCTAATTCCAAACCTAATGTTTCTGTATCTGAGAGTTGTGACTTAGCTAATTCATCTATTTCTTTTTTGTATTCACCTTTGATTAGAATATACGATTCTTTATTTTTAAATGCGAATAATAATTCTTCAGCATTAAAAACTTCAAAGTAAGCATTTTCGTTCTCTAATAGCAATAATTCATCTAGCACAGTTCCTTCACTTTTTTCTACTGTTTTTGCTATTGCTTGAAGTGTTTTAACTGAATAACTGCTGACACTTTTTTTGTTAACACTTGAGAGCATTTGCTGACTTATTCCAGTTTGTTTGAATACATCGTATCGTTTTTTACCATTCCTTTGTAAATAAATATCCAATAGGCTCATTTCAAAATCCCCTTCTTTAGTAAAATGTTTTTTACTAAATATTTTTTTACTTAATTATATTTTAGTATAAAAATAAAAAATTGCAAATGTTTTTTTGTTCATTTACAATTCGTTAAGTTTACAAAAAAAAGGCGATTCCACATTGGGGAATCAACCTTAGAAGGATCCACTTGAATTCAATCAAATGCGCCTTGGCGTATTTGCGCCCAGATTTTTTCGAGCTTGCTCGAAAAGCTTCCTTTAAAAATCTGAGGCATCCGCCGGAGGCTTTAACTTTATTCAGTGGGGGTTTAAACCCCTACTGAATAAAGTTAAAGTGTGACAATAATCGGACCATTTTTAGTAAGAATAATCGTATGTTCCAATTGGGCTACATAGCTTTGTTCTGTAACATAGGTCCAGCCGTCTTCCTTTTGGTATACTTCTTCTTCATAGGTTGAGATAAATGGTTCAAATGCGATAACCATCCCTTCCTTTAATAATTCATCATCCGATGGATCGTAATAATTACATATATGGTCAGGTGCTTCATGTATTGTACGTCCAATACCATGTCCTGTAAGGTTTTTGATAACCGTTAGTTCATGTTGTTTTGCTGTTTGGAATACTACCTTTCCAATTCCACTTATTTTGGAACCAGGTTTTGCTTTCTTAAGACCTGCTTCAAATGCCTTTTTAGCAATGTCGCATATTTTTGTTAATACTTCTTCTCCTTCGCCTACTACAAATGAGATTCCTGTATCTGCGAAATAACCGTTCTTTGAGCCCGAAACATCTACATTTACTAAATCTCCTTCTTTAATTACCCGACTTCCCGGAATTCCATGTGCCACTTCTTCATTAACACTAATACAAGTATAGCCAGGAAAATTATATTCACTTTTTGGAGCAGAAACGGCACCTTCTCTCTCAAAAATCTCTCCGGCTATTTCATCAAGCTCTTTAGTCGTTATACCAGGTATTGTCCTTTGTACTAATTCATCTCTAATAGAGGCAACAATTTTGCCAATTTCCTTCAAACCATTAAAGTCTTCCTCTGTTTTTGCAATCATTTTTCATACCTCACTATCTTTAATCATCAACTATTATTTTCTCAAAAATACTTCACTTATAGAAAAAACACCATCAATCACTCTTACTATTTCTTGTTCTGATAAAAACGTCGAGCTTTTGCACGGTTTCCGCAGTCGGCCATCGAACACCAGCGACGGCTCCGATTACGGCTCGTATCGAAGAAAAGCCAACCACAAGGATCGCCTTCACAATGTTTAACACGTCCCAGATCCTGCTCAGACGTCAAAATATCCACTGCAGACTGGACAATTGGAGGAAGCATGCTATCAAATGCACCTTCTGAAATATCAAATTGCAAGGAATAATCGTTCTCCATCGGTACAAGCTGCATGAGTTGATAATAATGACGCATCACTTTATTAAAGTTTGTCAGGTCCTCTGGATTTATTAATTCCTTTTTTGTGAAAGAACAAAATATCCGGTATATTGCTTCCCTCAGTTGAATAGCCTGCCTAAGAGTCTGTTCAGATTCTGATGGATTGAGTACAGATTTTTTCAAGAGGAGATGCGCCTGCTTCTCCTCTACTATTCCAGCATGGAGACTCCAGTCCACTAGTTTATCGTAACTCGTAAACCAATCCCGCCTTTTATCCTCACTCTCTCGCCAACTGATCGTATTTATGAAATCGAGACATAACCGCTCGCCGACCATCATATATTTGTTTGTTTCAGACATTGTAAAAACTCCTTCATTTCATATAACCATCATAAACTATATTGACAGTTAAATCCAACTCGATTAAACTTTAACCATCTAAATTATTTTAGATGGTTATAAAGGGAATTTCTAGTTTTTATCAAAAATTTGGAGGGTACGAGATGAACGATATGTTAAAGAAATCTTTCAAAGTGTTGTTGAAGGAAACATTTGATGGACCTGGTGGGAATGGAAGCTGGTACACTGAATCAAAGCCAGGAAGCGGTATTTTCGGCACGCTCGAAAGGGTATCTGCAGAAGAAGCATCCATCCCGGTCCAAGGTACCACTCTTGCAGCACACGTAGATCATACCAGATATTATTTGTGGATGGTGAACACCTATATGAAGGGTGAAAAACCAGATCTTGATTGGTCGGAATCATGGAAGATTTCATCCGTGGATGAAGACACCTGGTCAAGATTTAAAGCCAATCTTCAAAACGAATACACTACACTTCTTGAAAACATTCATTCACTCACTTCCTTAGATGAACAGACCTCATATGGAATCTTAGGGTCATTGGCACACTCAGCGTACCATCTCGGAGCGATCCGTCAAATGACCAAAACGGTTAAAGCACCAACCCAGTCATAATCACAACAAAAAACAGCGATCCGGATTCAATCGTTTCGCTGTTTTAGGCATCCAGCCCAAACTTTTATTGATTTTTTGATTAAAAATCTAGCTTAAGAAATCATTATCAAGAGACTCTTGCATTCACACACTCTTTACTCTTATAACTAAATGATTTTTACTATTATTTTCCCTTTAGCCCTACCAGTTTCTGCATATTCCATTGCTTTTTGAGCATCTTCAAAAGGAAAAACTCTTCTGATTAAATTCCATCATTTTAATAAAAATTCTGTATGAACCCCATGATGCCAGAAAATTAGCTTTTATAGTCAATTTCTATAAATTAAAACCCAAAGTTTGATTAAAAAGCTTGGATGTATCTAACAAGATGCTTAACTTCTGGACCTACTTCTTTAGGAACTAACATAATGATTTCACAACCTGAATATAATCTCATTGATGGGACTTTTGGCTAATTTTGATACATGCTTTATTTGAATAATGGGTCGCATAATTAGGAGGTGTAGGTTATGGGTTATACGGATAACTATGAAAGAGATGCCTATGGGATTATTGCCTTTTGGTTACGTAACGATTATGATCATGGTCGATTCTTTGACAGGGAAATAAGCCATTATGAAGTAGAGTTAGCCCGTGCAAACATGAATAACATTCATCGCCTAGGAGCGATATGGAAAAAGGCTGAGGCGAAACAAGGCGATCTCGGTACCCTGATTCACGAGGCCCAACATGCGACACGTGAATTTCACAGTTTGCTCGCTTATACAATGGATAAATCTTTACACTGTGAGGTAATCATTTCAACACCAGTATCCCTTCTCGATCACATGGTACGTGAAGCTGAAGAGTCCCAAAGGGTCTTTAAATTAATTCAAAGTGGTGGTCAAGTCTCAGTGGCAGATGCTACTATACATGAAACCGTCTTTTGGTTAAGACAAATGGCAGATCACCTAGGCTATATACGCCACTATTTAGATATATCGAATTATGACTTAAACTTTAGGGTTACAGAAATGATGCAAAAATTTGAAAGGCTATTAATGCAAGCAACCGCACTCAGAACAATGATACGTAAACCCCGAAATGAAATGCTACCAGTTTTAACAACCTTTAGGGAGATGATTATTAAGGAAGCTAAGGATCTTGAAGCATTCAAATTAGAATTAGATGACCTTATTAAACGTTGTGCGGCAGTCACAACATCTCCGCCAGATTTGTTGGAACATATCGCCAGAGAGGCTCATCACCTATGGAGGAACCTAGAGGAAGGGATTATAACCTAATATCCCTTTATCTGGAGGGAAATCACCTGGCTATTTTGTTTGATAAATTTACAGCTTTTTGAAATAATCTTGAACGGGATAAAAAGGAGCGTGGAAATATACTCAATTTCTGGGCATAGTGATAGTAATGCTGTTAGACTTTTTACAATAGGTTTTATATCAGTTTTCCTTCCAGAAGTTAATAAGGTAATCGACTTGTTTCTTCTCCACTATATTTACAGCAAAGTAGACAATATTCTTATATTTTACTTTTCTTATTGGATTTTCTACAACGTTATGCATTTCTCTAAAAACCATTATATCCGGTATTGTAAAAGCGATTAAGATAATAGCCATCTTACCATTTATGCCCCAGGTACCTCTAGTGCCTATAACTAGAGGTACGGGACTTTTCTTATCTTGTAAATAATTATAAACCCACTCTTGTTCGCTTAGCGTCTTCTTTTCATTCATTTGGATAATCTCACCCTTATTCGAACACATTTTATATCCGCTTTCTCTTTTTTAGCTGTCTAATTAATTTACACGCTTTTCACTCATAAGTTCGCTGACAGTACCGAGCTTGTATCCTTTTGCTTTTATGTCCATTATCATGGTATCCAATCCTTCAGCCGTTGGCTTTGTAGGGTGCATTAGAACCATTGATCCATTCCCTACCTTCGAAACAACCCTTCTAACCATTTCCGATGTTGCGGGTTTTCTCCAATCAACCGTATCAACCGTCCATATAACGGTTTTCATATCTAACCGGTTAGCTACTTGAATGGTTACCTGATTAAAACTCCCACTTGGCGGGGCAAACCACTTGGGTGTTATACCAAGAGTTTCTTTAATGACATCATTTGTCTTTTTCAGTTCTGCCATTGTTTCAGCCTCGGTACGCTGTTGAAGATTGGGGTGACTATATGCGTGGTTGCCAATTTCATGACCAGCATCCTTAATCATTTTGGCTAATTCAGGATTTTTTTTAACCCAACTTCCGTCAAAGAAAAACGTTGCCTTTGTTTCGTGATTACTTAAAACTTTTAGCATTCCTGGGATGAATTCATTCCCCCAGGCGACGTTGATCAAAAAAGCCACCATCGGTTTTTGTGGATTGCCCCTATAAATCGGTTCAGGATCCAAATCCTCTAAATGGACTTTTGGAGATACCTCCTTAAAAACAATCTTATTTTTATCAAATTCACCGCTTTTCTTCATCTTTTTGTAACTGGCATTAATATCTACACTCAGCCCATTATATCCGGGTATTGCTTTCCATACTCTGTCTACCTTTGCGTCAATTGGCTCAATTTTATGCTGATCACTATACATCTGAATCTTTCTATAAAGAGTATTGTCCTTATTTATTTCAGAGGAAGATGTGAAAGTTCCTCTATTATTGGATCCTGTTGACATGGCTTTATGTGGGTAAATAAATATTCCAAAAAATAGGACTATCATACCTGAAATTAATAAATAGTTACCAACCTTTTTCCGTATCATTTTAAAATCCTCCATTTTGCTATTTGCATAATATTAGGTTTCCCATTCATAAGAATAAATCACTTTACTTTCAGAAAAGTTTAAGGTGAAAGTTACTTTTGTGAAACTGTATGATAAACAAAATTAGAAACAACAAAACAAAAAGACTAGATCACTATTGAATCCAGCCTCGAATTTTATTTGGTTTTTGATTAAAAAAGCAGATTGATAATGATTGATATTACATGATAGACTGCCCGCTGCTCTTCCCGCTTCCTTTGCCGTTTGGATACCAACTATAAAGCAGGGAGATAAATTCGTGTTGTTTTTGAATAATGTTCGATCAAAAAAACTCACAAACCGGCATTTTTCAACAATTTAAAAGAATCCATTTTGAAAAAAATATTGATCAAAATGGATTCTGTCCCATTAGCACCTTACTATTCACTGATTGAAAAAGTCCAAAATACAAGTTCATTTTAGTTTACAAGCTTTCTCATCATCCATTCAATTGGGCCTCTTTTAAATTTCTTTCTCCATATTATTGAGAACAACATGCTCCCTACAAAAAACAAGGTGGAAAATATCAGCGATAATTCAAGTGTCTGATTTACCAATCTACCTAATAAAACCAATATCCCTATACCAACAAATACGTGACTTACATAATGAGTTAATGATAGTTGACCCGTATTAATTAAGGCCTTCACCAGCCAATTCCCCGAGAATTTCCTTGTAACATTAATGGAAATGACTACGATAAGTACAGCTGAAGAAGCATTGGAAGTTAGGTAGAATAAATTAGGAGGAATGGGTCCTGTTTGAAATAAATAACTTGCACTTTCTAAATCTAGTATTTTTAGCGAGGATTGGAGAAGAACTCTGGATGTAATTTCAAAAAATAGTAAAAGTAAAAAGGATATGTTCCCCATTTTTTTTATTAAATTCTTATTTGTCAATTCGAGTCTACCTATTATCATACCTAATAAAAAGAAACAGATCCAAGGAAATATAGGATGATATCCATTAAACAATAAATTTCTCATAAACCCTTCGATAGTCCAAAAGTCTGTGTACTCTATAAATGGTCTATCGTGATTCCATCCCTTTAAATAGTTACTTGTAACCTGCATAATTTGTGCAATTAGGCCAAAAAGGGAACAAATAATAATAATCATTTTGCTAGAAGTAGCAATTAAAAATGAAGCGATAAACATAAATACACCGTAGTAATGTAGAATATCTCCAGTCCAACCTACAACATATAAAACCATACCTAATAAAAATAGAAAAGCAGATCTTTTCCAAATATTTTTCTTACTTATCCTTATTATATTTGAATCTCCATTTCTAGCTTTCTTAGTCATTAAGGATATTCCAATTCCAGCCAGCAAAACAAAAACTGCGGATGCTCTTCCTTGAAAAAGTTCTGTAAACCAAATTAACCACTCTGATCCATTCCCCTCAGCCTCCACGATTACTTTATAGTTCACAACGAACATTCCAAATAATGCTAAGGCTCTAGCAAAATCCAATCCCTCTATCCGCCCATTTGTAATTTGATGTTTAGTCATTTCTTACACCTCTAAGCACACTTTTCACGGCTTCTTCCCATATCGTCTTGTAATCTAATTCTAGCCCTGTCAGTATAAAATTACCGATATTATCTATAACCATTACAAGCATATTAGATTTAGATTCTATCCTTTCCCCGTCAACGACACCAATCTTAACGCCATGATTCATGACCTTACTAAAGTTTTCAAAATAACCCATCTGTATTTTATTTAATTCATTCATGTATTTATCTTTCCTTGTTGCTAAAAGGATGTACTCATTAAATATTTTATTAAAATTAACATCTCTTTCCTGTTCCTCAATCATTTCAAAACCAATGGTCAGCAGATAGTGTTCAAAGTTAGTAGCTGTCAAATCATCAACCGTTAATGTATATTGGTTCACAATTTCCTTACAAATTTCCTCAAATAGAACATCAATTAGTTTTTCTTTCGAGTCAAAATAATAATAAATCGCAGGCTTTGAAATGCCTACTTCTTTAGCAATCATGGATAAACTCGTTTTATCAAATCCATTTTCCGCAAACATTTTATAAGCTGACTCTACAATAAGACCATATGTTTCTTCCCTATTCCTCATATCATCACCTCATCATTTACTTACCGGTCGGTAAATAAATGATAACACGAAAAACAAATAAATGGATGAATTTGTTTAAAATATGTTATTTACGATTCCTTATTCTATAAACCTACTTTGATAATATTACATTTATTCACAATCCTACTCATAAATATCTATTGAATTTTAAAATGAGTTACTCCACAATTTGGCCCTATTGTGGAATAAGAAAAAAACCTGCGTAGAAAAATTAACACAGGATTTTTAATCAAACTTTAGTATAAATTATCAATCTTTATAAAAAATAAAATTTGATCATTTTTCGTTCATTCTTCAACAAAAGCACCTGTTTACAAAAATGGAATACTTTGTTTTAAATTATCGAAATTTATTTTAAAACCACATTTAGAAATATCCAATTTTAATTAGAGTATAGCTTTAATAGTTCTTGTATTGGGAAACTATTTATATTGTTCATCCCAACAAAGTATTCTAATTGCCATTTCTGTGTTTCAATAGCTTGTTTGCTAGTGGGATTTTCCCATCTAGGGTAAACTCTAATTGCCATTTTTCCTTTTGTAATGGCTGTTTTAATGATATTTTGTTTTACAAGTACTTCTTTTGGAAAGACGAATTGTCCAAAATTATTATTTCTAGTAAAAGTATTGATAACCAATAAATCAGTAGCTTTTTCATATGAATAGGCTTGGTTTTTATTATCCCCATCCTTCTCCCAAAAAGCAACAAACTGTCCTATCTTGGTTGGTGTTATTTTTGCGACTCTAAATCTAATTGATTTTGAATTTAGCTGAAATATACCAGCCCCATAATCTGAATTTTGAGCTTCTTCTTCGACAGCTTTTATGGTTAAGTGATTGGGTTCATAAAACATTTTATTTACATATGTTAACGCACTATAAAATTCATTCATTGCTTTGCATCCCCTATTTTTTATATCTACTTTTTCCAACGCCTTTCAAATCAATATTAGCTTAATTTGAACACAATGCCTAAAACGCTGGATGTCTTTCGTGGAATTTTTTCTTTTTGTTTGTTTCATTATTCTCTCCGCTTGAACCAATTTGATGACATATAGATGAGTTTTTAATCTTATTATTATACCCAATACGGATACTCACTTCCTAATCCTTCCTCCCCAACAAATGGCCAATCTTAGACTTATTTATAAGCAGGTTATGTGGGAGTTTAGATTTATCGGTCAATGATCTCTTTTCCTTCTATAGGGATGAATTAAATTCTTTTAGAAGTATTGAAGTAGATCCTAGATTGGATAGTTTAAAACATAAATTTGTTGAAGAATTCTCAAGTAATCTACACATCAAACAGGAGAATTTTGGGAAATGCATTGGGCAGGTTTGTTTAGTAAGGAGAAGGAAAATTTTGGGTGTACGTTGAAATACAGTAATAAAAAGAATTGGGGCTATGAAATGGGATTTAATTTCCTTGAACTACTTGCTATCTTTACTGTTTTTTACATTTATAGATTACTTTTCGATTCAAAATATAAAACCAGAGAAAAGAAAAAGATTGCGTTTGATGTAGTGGCAATATCTATATTAGCTTTTTTATTGCAACGGATTATTGATTTCTTCTTTAACTAAAGGGTAGCGACGATCTAAGAAGGATTATCGCTTATTTTTGTTGAAGTAATTGTACTAACGAGTCAGGATTATTGAACAATTGCATGAAATGGAAAAGGAGAAAGGAAATAAATATGGAGCTACAAACGGAGAGACTAAAGCTTACCCCTTGTACTATTGAGTCATTATTAACTTATTCAACAAAAGAATACGAACTTGGTCCTCATATTGGAATGTATCTTGAGAAATTAAAAAGAGATACATCTGTTTTAGGTTGGGGTGTTTGGCTTGTTATTGATAAACAAACTAACAAAATTATTGGGGATATTGGGTTTAAAGGTAAACCTAACGAAGAAAAATCAGTTGAAGTTGGTTATGGTATTACATCATCAAAACAGAATAAAGGTTATGCAACAGAAGGATTAAAATGTATCATTGAATGGGCGTTTAACTCTGATTCGGTAAATAAGATAATGGCTAAATGTTTTGAGGATAATACCCCTTCGATTAAAGTGTTAGAGAAACTAAAGATGACAAAAATAAAGAGAGATAACGGTATGCTTTATTGGCAGTTGAATAAATAATTGGACTACTATTTAACTAAAGGGTGCGTTGATCCAAGAAAGATTAATGCACCTTTTTGTTGAAGGTATTAAACTAACAGGGCAGAATAGTTAAAGAAAAAGTTTTTTAGGTTATGTTTGAGAGTGAAAGGTGGTAAATCATATGATTGGAGTATTCTTAGACCGTGATGGAACAATTGGTGGGGATGGTGGAGGAATTCATCCTTTAGAATTTAGTCTTTACGAATATTCGGCTAAAGCTATTAACCTCCTTAATAAAAAAGGATTAAAGGTTTTTCTCTTTACTAACCAAAGTTGGATAGGGATGGGTAAGTTTACTGAACAGACCTTTCTTGAAGGGTGTAAAGAGATAGAGAAAGAATTAGAGAAAAATAATGCTTATTTAGAAGGAATTTATTATTGTCCTCATAAACCAGAGGATAATTGTAATTGTCGTAAACCTCTAACTACTCTATTAGAGAAGGCTAAAATAGAAAATAATTTGGACTTAAATAAGTGTTATATTATTGGAGATAGATTAAGTGATATGTTATCTGCTGAAAGTGTTGGTGCAAAAAAAATATTAGTTAAAACTGGAAGAGGTTTGAAGTCCTTTAAGGAGTTATCCAACAGCACTTCAGAAAAGTTGAAGGTCAATTATGTAGCCGACAACGTGTTTACTGCGGTTGAATGGATACTTATCGACTTAAGTAGCTAAATAATAAGCATTTTTCTGATTGAACTAACGGGGGCGATAGTCCAAGAGGATTATCGCTTATTTTTGTTGAAGTTATTGTACTAACGGTGCAGTTTAGTTGAACAATCGCCATTAGCTTTTTTTCAACGGCCATTTAATAGAATATGATTTTCGAACAAAATTGGATTATTATGTTATTATTGTTTTTAGATTTTTGAGAAAATTGCTATCTAAAGAAGCAGAACAGAATAAATGGATTTTTTGTGGCGATATAGAGGTAGATTGGTAAAGGGAGATGCACAAATGAAAAATATTTTTAATCAATTGCATTCAGAGGAAATTTTAAACCGTATTGACATATTAAACTCAAATTCAAAACCCCAATGGGGTAAAATGGGTGTTGCCCAAATGCTAGCACATTGCTCATCCTTTCAAGACATTGCAATGGGACATTCTTTTCCAGCGAGAGGTTGGTTAGGAATATTAATAGGAAACTTTGTGAAACCAATTTTTTATAACGACAAGCCATTAGCCCAAAATAATGGTCCAGAGAAGTGTACGACTCATCCACATCCATTTTTCGGTAAACTTACTTCCGAGCAATGGGGAATAGGAATATACAAGCACCTAGACCATCATTTAAAACAGTTTGGAGTTTAGTTAGTTTTTAGAAATATAAATAAAAGTTGACCAAAGAGAAAAGTAAAAAATAAACTGGTCCACATACTCCAGTGAAACAACACAGAATGCCAATAGTATTGCTTAGGGTCGTAAAAAAATTAAGCATTAGCTTTGATCCTACACCCCTTAAACTTAAATGCTGAATTTCTTTAATTACTAAAATACCAAGACCAATACTTGTGCAAACTTGTGTCATTAACGGCTTTAATGTATTAACTGAAAGTTTATTAGAGCGACAAGAATCTTATTAAACATAATTATTCATCTTTCCAATAAAATTATTTAGTTACTAGCCTCCCTCGTTAGTTCAATAGGAAAAATTGAAGTATAGATAATTCAAACTCAACTGTTTTACAAGCGGTAGGACTTTCTTTAAAACGGTACAACTTTTTTATAAACAGTACGTCTTTATTTCAAAGCTACAAAAAGTGAGTTATTCGCTTTATTCGCCGGATAGCTAAAAGTAAAAAATACACGACAGCCGGAGAAAACGAAGAAAAACTTTTTTCAGTCAAATATGGTGGTACTGATGATTTTTTAAATATTTTCATGCGAAAAGATACTTTAAAAAGGGCATATATTTCACGAAAATTGTACGCCCTTTTTAATTTGTTTAAGTATCATACAGCGATTTCATGGGTTAGCTTTAATCTCTAGGCAAGGAGAGGATTACTCTTCATACGTCCCCACTAAAATTAAAAGCCTTAAGAGACACTGCCTCCTAAGGCTTTGTTATCACTCAAAATGAATATTTATCATTTTAAGTCCATCCAATAAAAAATTACAATTTTCAGTTGTATCAGAGGCTAAAAGTTCAGTTACAGGACTTCCAAACCTTGTCCAATTATCTGAAATCCTCTCCAAAACTTCAGTTATTTCCCCTTGGGTTTTACGATCTGAAATTAACATTGTAATTTCTACAATGTATACTCCTTCAATCTTCCAATATGGTTCTACCTTCTGGGCTCCTTTACTCTTTAAAATAGGTTGGAAAATATTAAGAACTTTTTCTAAAACTAAATTTGCTTCTAGCTCACTATTTGCATTTACATATAACCTAATAAACATTACCATTCACCTATTTATGAGTTATTTTACCATCTAATGACACATTTAAATGTGACCCATCCCTACTAAGATGTCCTAATTGATTTTATCCTGTTCTTGAAAGTTGAACATCCCATTCAAAAGATTGACCTTTTGTCCAAACATTTCCGAATTTGTCTATATAACCACCATTTTTTTTAGGTAAAGGTTGAGAAGGTGACCAATTACCAGTAGGAACTCATATACAAAAACCCTATAGGTAGACTTTTTTAAATGTCTACCTATAGGGTAAATTTTAAACCTTTGGAGTAACTATTTATTCACCTAAAATTTTCCACAATTTCTCTAATTCTTCAATGTCACCCGACTTCCAATTTCTACCTTTAATATCTGTTAATAGCTGTTTGGTTCTTTTTAATAAAGTCTTTTTAAAACTATTGATACTAGTTTGACATGTAAAAAAAATGTGTTCAGAGCCTATCGTTTTCCTAATAAATCGCAATTCTATAATATCATCCGATATTTTAAAACCTCGTACTAATAATGGTCCATCCATAAAATCAAATTCCTGAACAATTCCATTTTGGCGACTATTTTTTAAATTTATTAGTGCAGTATGCCACCAAGTTAATATCACGACAATAAAGTCATTCCACCCTCTTTCAGGAAAATATTCGCCATTAAATGAAAAATAAATTTCACCGGTAATAACATTGCGATTATTTATAGATAAAGTATCTAAATCTATGTTCATTTCAATTTCTACCAAATCCACAATATTCACCTCGTTTAAAACATAGGATACGCCGTTTCTATAACTTTAGTTTTGGTATTAACCCACATTTCTATCCTCATCCCACCACTTTTCCCATGTACCTTTACTCTATCGCCTTGTGTTTTTACCCTCTTTCCATTTCGATAAGCATTTCTAATCGCATTTTCTATTTGCTTTTGATTCATATTACTTGGGAATAAGTCTTTCATCCCACTTTGTGTAGCTCTTCCGCCTGCTCTAGAGTGCCCTGACATAATATGTTCCATATCAATTTTTACTTTTTTATATGAAGGCAAACTTATAGCTTTACTAGTACTGTTAGATTTACCTCCACCACCAAAACTCCCACCTTTAGGAGTACCGTAACCACCTGGTATAAATTTCTCTTGTTTTAACGGCATAGTTCTTTGGCCGTCTGGGTCAATATTCATAACTGGATTATTTGTTGTATATGAATATCCATTCATAGTTAATGGACTAAATGTATTTCCAGGGTCTGGATCTTGCGATAAAAATACACCTGTATCTGGATTATAATATCTAGCCATTAAATAATACAACTTTGTATTTTCATCGTATCTATACCCTGCATAACGGTAAGGGTTTTCCGCTGCGATTGTTCCTGATTGGCTTAAGATATTTCCCCATGCATCATAGCTGTATGAGGCAACTACTTTTCCGACAGAATCAGTTAATGCAATGACATCACCATGTTGATTATACAAATAATAATAGGTTTGTCCATTCGTTGTCATCGTTGCTGGTTGGCCATTGTCATTATACGTATATTCTCTTACAACTTTATTTGAACCGTCAGTTTCATAAAGAATAGACCAAGGGCGTTCGTGATATTTAACTTTATTAGGATAAATAGTCATATCTATCTCTTGTACACCTTCAGGGGCTTTACTTGCCGTTATGATGCCGTCAGTATAAAAATGTTGGATTGCCAAGCATGGTAATAATGTACCCCAATCCATTAATATACCTTCTGTACGGCCTTGTGAGCGAAAATAAGCTTTAATCATCATATATGATCATATCGAAATGGTTCACTAATCCATTTCAGTTGTGCTTTTTCACCTTTTGCAAAAGGCCAAGCAATTTTAACCTGTTGTTTGCTCATAAATTTTCATTCCTGTTTCGTTCGTAAATATTTTTCCAAATACGGTTCTATTTCATGAAAATGATGTGACTTAACAGCGCCAATACGCTGTACTTTCCATAATACAACTGGTTCTTGCCTCTGTAATATTCGGTCAATAATCTTACAACAACGTCTGATTTGGAATTGCTGAGTAGATTCCGTAGTTTCAAATAGGAGCTTTTTAGTCTGGGGGAGTTTATCAAGATGTTTCTCCAAGTTTGATAATATCTCAAGTCGTTTTCCAATATTCGAGATTGTAATTCGAACAGGTTTATCTAGCTCGATTAACTCCTTGTAAAGCTTCTCTACTTTAGAGCAGTATTCTCGATCACGTGATGCCCAATCGACGATTGCTTTGTTATTCTTCTTCTCCTGAATTATAGGCAACTTTTCAAACAGCCACACTTTATCGTGACTATACAAGTATGTATATTCTTTTGGGAAACACTTACGAATTTGAGTTCTTGAATAACTTGGATATTGTTGCATTCCTTTTAATAATTGATTTCGATAAGTCAGCAACATCGAAGGAGTATCGTTGTCTGATAATCCTTCAATTTTTATCTCTGAAGAAAGATATTTTTTAATATCAATAATAGATTCTGAGAATTCAGTTATATTTAAGTAGTTTCGTTCCAAATCTGATAAAAACTCATGCTGCCTGTTTGTTTTTATTCCTTTTAAACGGGTTGAGCGACCTAGTGAAGATACATCTTGATATTCCCCTGCCAAAAAGTCCTTCCCTGCCTTCCTCTCCCCCTCACTCCCCTCAAACCCTTGCCGTTCTAAGCCCCACCCCTCTTTTCTCGCCTTTCTTCTTCATTCCATTCTGCTATTAAGTTCTTCCCCAAAACCCCCATTTTCGACCTCTTTTTTCTGCTCCGGGTTGTATCGAATATTTTGACAATGTTAAAGAGTTTGTACCGGTAATGGAGGTAAGAATCAAGAGAAAAGATGGCATGTGTAGCAATTTTGCTATGGTGATACAGTTAGAAAACACACTGAATAGAGATTGGAAATCCTACGGATTTTTTGTTGGAGAAAACGATTGAATCCCTTATTGGTCAAGGGATTGGACAGATAATGAGCAAAACAAAAAGACTGGATCACTAATGGACCCAGCCTCGAATTTTGATTAAAAAAACCGATTGAATAACGATTGATTACATGATAGACTGCCCGTTGCTATTCCCGCTTCCTTTGCCGTTTGGATACCAACTATTTAGCAGTAGGTACCGACTTTTTAGCGTGGGGAAGAAGAATAAGACAGGGAGATACTTGAATCTTTAGCCATGGTTTATATTCTGAACCAGTACCTGAGCCACGGCCTTCTTTAATCCACTTCTCATTTTTAGATGTTCTCTTTCTTTTTGACATAAAAACACCCCTTTAGACAATATTATCCAAAGGGGTAAAACAGTGCAACTTTTTTATAAACGGTATAACTTTCTTCAAAACAGTACATCTTTTTTATAAACGGTACATCTTTCTTTCAAATCCACAAATTTGTTCAGCCATAAAAAAGTTTAGGCAATCCTCCACCCGCTTTTTTCAGCACAATCCCTTATCCCGCTTGCCCTTACGCCCTTTTCCCATCTTTTTTAATTGAATAAAGTTTGTCCTGCCTTTTCTCCCACTTTTGATCAATCTTGTACCGAATTTTCAATGTCTCAGAGATAAAAAAGTTTGTCCAAAATAGAGGTAAGGGATAAGGATAAAAGGGTTGATTCCCCTTCTTTTTCAAGCCTTTTCAGGCTTTTCTTCAAGATCTTCCTCCCACTTTTACTCTTTGATCGCCCTATTTTGTGTATAACTTGTTGATATCTCACATTTCCCCATTCCCTTTTTCCCGCTTCAATTCCGTTATTCACAACTTATCCCCCTTTCAACCCAAACCTTCCTCACGCTTCTTCCTATTCACACTATTTATAAGCAAAAAAGAACCGAATGGCGTACCGATGGTACGCTACTCGATCCTTTGATATCAATATCTCGCTGATTGATCTTATCCTCAGAAGCAGATAATGTCTTTTTGTAGCTCTTGTATCCAATTCATTATTTCTTTGAAATTATAATCAAAGTCAAAATTGCATTCCAATATCTCTTCAATCTTATAATAGGCATTATCAAATAAATACCAAAGATATTCTAAAATCCTTATATCCTCTGGATTTTTTTCCGAAAATAGTTCAAGACTTTTCACGATAATGCCTAAGCCTACATTAACCTTTTCCCATATTTTGTGCCAAGTTTCATCATTTGGGTTAGTAATATATTTGAAATCATCCAACAGATTAGGAAGTGAGAATAATGCATCATTTAGTGTAGTAACTCCGTACAAGTACAAATCTTCATTATCTTCTTTGAGAAGCAAGTTATAAGAATCAATCACATATTTGTGCGATATCCAAAGATATTCGTTAATTTGTTGGGAAAATGTTTGATTAGACATATTGAGGTCTCCTTAATATGAGGTTTTGTTTGAGGTAAGCGTAAGACGGGGGTGCTTGTGGAAAAGGTTAAGCACATCCATGTGAGGCAGTCATAAATCGCTTATATATTCTATCTTATATCGGATAATGAAGCAGGACAATAGATTGAATGTCTTAGTCTGTTCTATGCCTAAAAGCCTTGATACTACTGGAATAGACCGATGGTCTTTAAAGTATAAGCTCAAAAGGGAGCCATAAATGACCGATTAAAAGCCCGTTTGTAATACCAGTGAAAAAGAGTGAAAAAAGCATGAGTATAGGATGGAAGGACTTGAATAATGAATGTTTGAGGGAAAGAAGCGGGACAAGATAGATGGAAAGGATAATGATATGAAAAAACGAAGCGGATATAAATGACAGAAGCGGTTCTTTTTTGATCATTAAATCGAGTAGAGTGAACGAATCGGAATTTTGATTCGTTCGACCCTCTCACACCAC